>DASYEV010000043.1:0-17428 GCA_036498835.1 Acidobacteriaceae bacterium
CCGCTAACCGCACACGGCGCGCGAACAGCAGCCTTACCGCCGTATAATCCACAATTGCGCTGAATTTCAGCACTCGAGGACTGTTGCAATGCCGACTGACGTAGTCATGCCCCAGATGGGCGAATCCATCACCGAAGGCACCCTCACCAAGTGGCTCAAGAAGCCCGGCGACACCGTCGCCCGCGACGAACCCCTTTTCGAAATCTCGACCGACAAGGTCGACGCCGAAATTCCCTCGCCGGTCGCCGGCACACTGGGCGAGATCAAGGTTCAGGAAGGCACCACCGTCGGCATCAACACCGTGGTCTGCACGGTGGATGAGGGCGGAGCAGGCGCCAAGCCGGTCGCGGCTCCCGCTGCCCAGGCCGCTGCCGCCAAGGAAGACACAGTCACACCCGCAGCCGCAGACACCGCCGCCAAAGATATCGCAGCCGCAGCCGAAGCAACGGCTCCTGCCGCCGCAGGGTCCGGTACCGCCGGTCCAGGAACCGAAGTGCTGATGCCGCAGATGGGTGAATCCATCACCGAAGGCACCATCACCAAGTGGCTCAAGAAAGTCGGCGACACCATCGCTCGCGATGAACCGATCTTTGAAATTTCGACCGACAAGGTCGACGCCGAGATCCCGTCGCCCGTCGCAGGCACGTTGACCGAGATCAAGGTCCCCGAAGGTTCCACCGTCACCATCAACACCGTGGTGGCCGTGATCGGCGGAGGCAGCGCACCCGCTGCGGCCGCACCCAAGCCCGCTGCGGCTCCGGCTGCACCCGCCCCCAGCGAAGCGAAGCCTGCTGCAGCTCAACCCGCAGCCGCGGCTTCTGCTGGAGAGCCCGTCCGCTCGTCGCCGCTGGTTCGCCGCATTGCCGCCGAAAACAATGTCGACCTCGGCGCGGTTCCGGGAACCGGAGCTTCCGGCAGGATCACCAAGACCGACATCCTGGGCCACATCCAGGGTGGCGGAGCCACCGCGGCTCCCTCAGCCCCAGCAGCAGCGCCCGCACCGGCAGCCTCCAAGCCCGCCGCACCGGCAGCACCTTCGTCCGCGCCTCAGCCCGGCGAGGTAGTTCCGATGTCCAAGATGCGCGCCATCATTGCCAAGCGCATGGTGGAATCCAAATCGACCAGCGCCCATGTCCACACCGTCTTCAAGGTGGACATGACGCGCATCGTGAAGCTGCGCGAAAAGGAAAAGAACAAGTACGAGCAGCGTAACGGCGTGAAGCTGACCTACATGCCGTTCATCACACGTGCGGCCGTACAGGCTCTCCGCAAGCACCCCATCGTGAACTCGTCAACGGAAGGCGATGCCATCCGCTACCACAAGAACATCAACATCGGCATCGCGGTTGCGCTGGAATGGGGTCTGATCGTTCCGGTCATCAAGCAGACCGAAGAGAAGAGCTTCCTGGGTGTTGCCCGGTCCATCGTCGACCTGGCCGATCGCGCCCGTTCCAAGAAGCTCGCTCCGGATGATGTTGCCGGCGGCACCTTCACGCTGACCAACTCCGGTATCTTCGGCGAGCAGTTTGGAACGCCCATCATTGCGCAGCCGCAATCCGCCATTCTCGGCATCGGCGGCCTCAACAAGGAAGCTGAAGTTCTCACCGACAAGGAAGGCAATGACTCGATTGCCATCCGCAGCATTCAGCGATTCACACTGGGCTTCGACCACCGCATCATCGATGGTTCGGATGCCGGCAAATTCATGTCCGACTTCAAGGCTTATCTGGAGAACTGGTCCGAAGACATCGGGTAAGAACCGCAACAGCCAACTCAAATCAAAGGGGCAGACCGAAATGATCTGCCCCTTTTTTGATCCTTACCCAAACACCGTTATCTCGACCTCCTCAGCACTGTCATCTCGACCGAAGCGTCACAGCTTCACCGTGACGCGCAGCGGAGAGACCTGCTGCTGCCCCTGCCCATGCTTCCGGTTCACACGAAACCGGGTGGCCCGTTCTTTCACAGTTTCACCGTGAAAGGGCGGGGTATCGCGCACAGCGCGACCGCTCCTGCCCATCTCCATGGAGGGTCCGTTCCGGCATCCCAGAAGGAAAACGGCTTGAGCGGCCTCATTTCACCTAACACCATGAGAGGAACTGCCACACGCTCCGGTCGAGATGACAGAGCTGTGGTGATACGGAGAAGAAGCAGATCCCCTACGGGGATGACAACCAGAAAGGCAACAGCCGAAGAACCGTGAAAGGTGAGCGAATGGCTCCTGCTTCCTGCTTCCTAACTCCTACTTCCTACTTCCTAAAACCTTAGACCCTCAGCTCTCTCCTTGCCGTCTCCGCCACTCTCTCCAAATCCGTCACCGTCAACACGCGCACTAGCTCGCGCTCCATCGCGCTCACGCCGAAGCCATACTGCTCCGCATCGCTGACACTCCCCTGGCCTTCCACAATGGCTGTCAGCTCCAGCTCGACGCCTTCAGCGCGCAGCACGCCTTCGCGTAGTGCAGCTGCGGAGTAGGCAATCCCCTTCGCCATCTCCACATCGCTTTCCAGAGAAACAGCCTGAAACATGCGCACCTTGCCGTTGCGATAGCCGCAGTCGATCTTCAGCGGATCGCCGGGCTGCGTGTATTGCGCGGCAGCAATGCGTTTGCGCATCAGGCGCCATACGCCCGCACGCTCAAACATTTCGCGCATCTCGCTTGCGATAGCGGCGCGGCCCTTGTCTTTGCGTTTCGTGCCTGGAACCTTCAAGGGCTCAACATACATCCGCATCAACTGTTCGAGCTCCGCAGGCAGGCTTTCTGCGAGTGTCGCCCGCATGTCGGTCATCTGCACGCTGTTGGATAGGGACTCTTCAAGCAATTGCATCGTCGTCTTGCTTCCTGCGCGTGAGGCTTCCGTGAGTCGAACGGCCAGTTCCCCTTCCAGCGACTCCAGCAGCTCCACGTCGGCATCGGCATCCATGTAGCGGACGCGGCTCCAGTCACGGGTGAAGCGGACCATTGTGCTTCCCTCGCTGGCGGCCTCGCGAAGCACGACGCCAATGTTGGCAAATTCTCCTTTGACCGCGTCAGGCACATAGCGCAGGAGGAGAAACTCGCATTGCAGCCGTTCTGGCATATCGTCTATCTCCACACTTACTTCCACTCTGGGTTGTAGTCCCATCGCGTCGGCATCATGTTCATGTATTGGGCGACACGAGGTCTCGTCCCGCGATTTGGACTGCTTCCATGGGGAAGAGATTGGTGCCAGATGACCATATCGCCTGCCTCAGCGGCAATCGGCTCCAGTTCGAATTGCGTCTTGATTTCCGCGCGCGCATCGGCGCCCTCCGGCAGCTCCTTCAGCCAACCCTCAAGAAGCTTGTGAAAGCCGGGCACGCAACTGAACGCACCCTGTTCCGCAGGTGTATCCACGAGATACAGGATCCCCTGCGTTCCGAAGTGCAGAGGCGGCGCCACCGTTGTGTCCCAGTGAATGTGCGGCCCGGGGAAGGGCCATTCTGGCGTCTCCGGAGGGTTGAATCCGCCCTGATCCACGTTGACCCAAAGATCTTCCCGCCCCCAAAGCTGCGCAAATGCCTTGACGATGCGCGGCGAGCGGCGGTTCGCCCAGAAGGCAGGATGCCGGATCAATGACACCCAGATGGTATGTCCCTGCTCGCCGCCGTACCAGCTTGCCGGATCGTCGCGGTTCATGCCGAGATGCTCATAAATCGCCATTTCCGCAGCTCGCGCACTTTCCTTGCTTACAGCGCGTTTCAGGACCACGTATCCGTGCTGGTCCCAGTGAGCCAGATCGTCGTTGCTTAGGCCTTCCACACCTTCGAGGTTCCCAACTTCGGACTCGACCAGCTCACCCGCCAAAGCACGCCGCAAACGGTCCAGCGACCCAGGATCCATGGCTCCGCCATTACGCTCCAGGATCCATGTTTCGAACTCCTCCAGCGAAGGGCGCGAAGCATGGAGGAACCCCGGTGTTTCGCGAAGCCCAAGCCGGAGCCCGCTGAGCAGCGTGCAGTCCAACGGCCAGCGCGCTTCGTCCGCGGGCTGTATACCCATCCACCGTTGCCGGAAGTCATCCAGGTACTCGATACGAAGACTCATCCTTCACCCATCCTGCCTTCGTCGATCACATCAACAGCGTCGTTTCATCATCCCGTATCCGGGCCGAGCTTGCCGGCAAAGAAATACTCTTCCTCGTTGTCCAGTTCGGAAATGGTTCGCGGTTCGATTCGCGGAAGGCTGTGATGAGATCGCGAACCTTCGTGCGGCGCAGCAACAATGTTTCCATCAGACGCTCGATCACACTGACATCACCGCCGTACCATTCCGGAGGCACCGCCTCCGCAATCGCCCACAATGCATCTGTCGTGAAGCTTTCGATTCGGCTGAGCCAAGGCTCGAAGCTCTCCCACCCTCGAACCGGTGCATACACCAGGTTGCGTGCGAAGACGCCGCGCAACGGTACATCCGGAAAGGTCCAGTCGCCCGCGTTGAAGCAAAATCCCTGATCGATGAACTGAGCTTTGTATTTTCGCTGGCGCGGCTGGCGTTCAAACACTGCCTGCCGTCCGTTGCAGTTGCCGGTCCATTTGTCGACTACGAGCATTCCGGCAAACTCCTTCAGGTTCCTCACTTCGTGAAGCTGAGCCTCTGGCAGGTAGTCGACCACTTGTCCGGGATTCAGGCCGCCCGCGAACCTGCTGCCGAATTGCAGTCCGGATGCACAGACCTCACGCACGCTTCTCTCTTTGTGGATCACCATGTCGGGCGAATTCTTCACCAGCCAATTTGTTACTTCAACGACATCGCATTTCGGCACGGTCAGGCCAACAGCTTCCGCAATCCGGGTCGCGATGAGTTCATTCGCCAGCACCCTGATGTGCTGTGGGTTGTTCTTGAACTTCACAACCCAGAGATTGCCGTCCGCCCCCAGCATCAACTGGCTCTGCGCCCCACCGCGCATCCTGCGAACCGCTTGTACCGCCAGCACAGCCAAGAGATTTTTACCTCGTCCACAGTCACCATACCGCATGAACAAAACGGCCGTGATCTCCCGCGCTGGAACGGCCGTAGCGGGGTATGAATGCTTCTTTCCGTTCCTTGAGTACCGTTGACACCGGTCCCGCCTTGCTCCCACTCCCTTCCAACCGCTACCATCCCTTTATGGAGTCCAGCAACAACACCACCGTACGCCGTAACGAAGACATCGCGCTCGACCTTCTCAAGTTCGTTGCCGCTCATGCCAACCTGGGCGCAAAGACAGGCTCAACGCCCGGCTTCGCCGCCGCCACGTCCGCCAAGTCAGACGACCAGGTCACGCAACTGCTGGAGCTTTACAGCCGCTGCCGCGAAGCCGTCGAAGCTCCCACCTCCGGTAAGTAGATGGCTGACAGCCCGCTCCGCGTAGCTGTTATCGGGGCCGGAGCTTTCGGCCGCAACCATCTCCGCGTCTACCGCGAACTCGAAGCCGCGCCTCCGGCGCCGCTTGCTCCCGGCAGTATTCAACTGGTGGCGGCGGTCGACCCGTCCGCATCGGTGCGCGAACACATTGCGGGCAACTACGGCATTCCCGTATTTGCCTCGATCGATGACCTCCTCGCCGCCAACCTCGACCTGCACGCAGCCTCGGTTTGCGTACCCACCGTGCACCATGCCGCGACAGCCGAACGGCTCCTGCACGCCGGTCTCGATGTCCTGATTGAAAAGCCAATCGCCGCTTCGCTCGAAGAAGCCGGCCGGATCGTTGCACTGGCGGCAAGCCTCAGCCGCATCGTGCAGGTAGGTCACCTCGAACGTTTCAATCCCGCCGTCTGGGGCTTATCCGAACACATCAAGCGTCCGATGTTCTTCGAGTGCCACCGCCTGAGCATCTTCACGCCGCGTGCGCTCGACGTCGACGTTGTTCTGGACCTGATGATCCACGACCTCGACATCGTATTGTCCATGGTGAGTTCCCCAGTCCACGAAGTACGCGCGGTAGGCTTGCCCGTCCTTTCAGGCAAAGTCGATATCGCCAACGTCCGTGTCGAGTTCGAGTCCGGATGCGTCGCCAACTTTACGGCCAGCCGCATCAGCACGGAGCGGGTCCGCAAATTGCGGCTCTTCCAGGAACATCAGTACTGGTCGCTCGACTTCGCGCGCCAGGAACTGTTCGTCATCGATGTGGATTCTGCCGCCGCGCAGCGTATTGCCATGGCTGCCGCCCACGCGCAGGCCGCCGGTGTCTCCCTTGCCTCGCTGCTGCCCAAACAAGCAGAGCCCACCAACATGGATCCCACCCAGGCAGGCTTTACGCATCCTTCACCGGGGCTTTCGTTCCGCAAGTTCGATCTGCCGCATGCCGAACCGCTTTCTCTGGAGATCGTGGACTTTCTCGAAGCCGTGCGCACGCGCAACAGCCCGCGCGTCACCGGCCAGGCAGGCCGCGATGCTCTTGCGCTCGCGCTTCAGATCAACGAACAAATCGCCAGCCACGCCCACCGCGCCGGCCTCTAGATAGGCTATGAAGAGGGTCTTTAAGCGGGGTTCCCCATAACTCTGTCATCTCGACCGGAGCGGAGATCTACTTTCGCCCCTGCCCCTGCCCCTGCCCCTGCGTAGGCGAGAGTATGCCCCCAGCGGCTAAAGCCGGGTTTATGGTCTGTTTTGAATGTCCGGTCTGAAGACCGGACCTGCCGGACGGAGGTTGACCCCTGACGTGGGCAGGAGCTGAAGAAACTAGGTTCCTGGCCAGGGATGGCAGAAAGAAAAGCAGAAAGCAAGGCTTCGCAGAGGTCCTAAGGAGTTAACTACTTCCTACTGGCTACTTCCTGCTTTTCCTGCCTTACTCCAGCTTCTGGACCTTATCTCCCGGCGGAATCTTGAGTTCAAAGACATCTTCATCCAGCGTTTCGTTGAATGTCATCTTGCTGATTTCCACCTTGAGCGATAGCTCCTGGAGGGGCCGGCGTATGTTGATCAGGGTTGGGAACTTCTGTCCACCGAAATCCTTGTAATTGTCGTAGGTCGTGGTGGTGACAATGCGCCCGCCATCGTCATAGACGTCCTGCTGGATCGGCATCAGGTCGATTCGGCTCACGTGCACTACGCGTTCCCGCTGCAACACGTTGCCGTTCTTCACCTTCATGATGTTGAAGTCGTAATCTGGCTCTTCAATCGAAGGCTTGTGTTTTTCGCCCGGGATAATCCGTGACGATTCTGTAAGTTCCACCAGGTCATCCGGGCCGACGCCCGGAATCAACAAGGAGTCGAAGAACACCGAAGGGCGAAGATTCTCCAGCGTGTTTTTCGATGGCTTGGTGACCTGGTTGGTGCCCTCGTACGCTTTATTGAGTGGAGGAATCACCAACCGGAAGGTCTTGCCGTCGCTCACCATGATGCCCGCGTTCGAACGCACCACCGGCAACTGCATGATGACACGGAGATTGCGGGGCTTGGCGACCGTAATGAAGCCACTGAAGGAGGTGTATGTGGTTACCTTGCCTTCTTTGTTGCCACCGGTGCTGAAGGTTACCTGCACGCTGGCAGTCAGGGTCTTGATCGCCGCATCGCGATCGGAGATCTGTTTTTCCAACTCAGTTGCCGTGGCAACCTGCACCTTGTCCGGCGCCTGGGTCTTCTGGACAAGGCGCGTGCTCTTATAACAGCCGGTTATCCCGACCGACAGACAAAGCACAAGCAGCGGCAACGCGGAAAATCTTCTCATCAGAAACGTAGGTTCAAGTATATCGACGCCCGCACCACCCCTGAGGATGCAGAAATCTCTCCCCGGGGACTCCGGGTGATATATCTCATTCCATTGAATTACGCCCGTAACCTGTGCCGTGTGAGCAGATACGCTCATGGGGAGGCGCGGGAAGGGCTTCAGGAAAACGGGAACGGCTAAACCCAAAAGCTCACCGGCCTTCCCAAACCTAGACGGTAAGCTGAAGTCACCTGCCGCTTTCTCAGTCTTCGGGTGACCTGATCCCTACTCCTACTTCCTACTTCCTGCTTCCTGCTTCCTGTAGCCCTTCACCTTCTCAACATGCTCCCCCAGGGTGGTCGAAAAGCGTGTGCCTCCGGTCGCATCCGCAACAAAGTAGAGGTAATCGGTCTTCACGGGATGCATCGCAGCTTTCAGTGCGGCGATGCCCGGATTGCAGATGGGTCCGGGCGGTAATCCGGGATGGATATAGGTGTTGTAGGCCGAGTCCGAGTGGAGCTCGCTCTGATGGATCACACCATTCCATGTGCCGTTCAGCAGGGACGCATACGCGACCGTGGGATCCGTCTGCAGAGGCATTCCTGCAGCCAGCCGGTTCTCAAACACACCCGCGACAACGGAACGTTCCGTATCGAGGTGCACTTCTTTTTCAACCATCGAGGCCATGGTCACGGTTCGGGCCACATCCGCATCGTGAAGACCAAGTACAGTGGCCTCTTGCCCAAATCGCTTCACCATGGTGCTGAGCATGTTGAATGGGGTCGCGTGACGGCTGAAGCGATAGGTGTCTGGAAACAGATAGCCCTCGAGCGAGGGAGCGTTCGGGCTCCACTTCGCGATCAACTCTGTATGCTTCTGCGCAGCCTGTAGAAAGGTCTCGCGACTTCCCAGCCCCGCCGCCTGCACGGCCTGAGCAATCTCGAAGATGTTGAAGCCTTCCGGCACCAGCAGCGTGCGGGTGTAGACATCGCCCTTGTGGATGCGCGCGTAGATTTCGGTGAGCTTGGCGGGATGATCGAACCTGTATTCGCCGGCCTTCAGGGAGCCGCCACGCATCCATCGCAGCGCTTCGAAGGCATAGCGGCTGCGAATGATCCCAGCGGCCTGAAGCTGTGCGGCAATTCCAGGAGTTCCGGTGCCGGGAGCAATATCGACAAACGTTTCCGTGCCCGGCCCATATGGCTGCAATAGCCAGAGACCCGTGCCGACCGCAAGGACAGCAACGACCAGCACCAGCAAAAACAGATTCCGCAAAAACCGCACAGACACCGCCTCGCTCGCAATTCTAGAGTGGTTTGCCCCAACCCACACATTGTCATCTCGACCGAAGCGTGGCCGCTTCACCATGACGCGTAGCGGAGAGACCTGCTTTCTCTTGTGGCGGCCCCTATCTTCGAACCTGCGTCTGGAATCCGCGGCTACACTACGGCCATGCCCCCAGGCCGCATCCTCGCACTCGATGTTGGAGACCGCCGCATCGGCCTCGCCATCACGGACGAGTTAGGCCTGACCGCACAACCGCTGTTCACCATCCATCGCACCACGGAGCGCACCGACTTGAAATCGATCGCGCGCTTCATTCGCCAGCACGGCGTTGCCACGCTGGTGGTTGGGAATCCTCTCCATGCAGACGGCAGTCTCAGCCCGCAGGCAGCGAAGACACAGGCGTTCGCCGCAAAGCTTCGCGAAGCCCATCCGGACCTCATCCACCATCTGCTGGACGAGCGGCTGACCACCCGGGAAGCCCACGACCTGCTCGACACAACTCGCTTTTCCAAGTCACGCCTCGATCGCAAGGACCTCATCGACCAGGTCGCCGCGACCCTTCTGCTCGAAGCCTTTCTCGCCCACCGGGCCGGACCGGCACTGCTTCCCGATCCCGACGGGTTCTAACCCTAATCCCTAAGCCCTGGACCCTCGCAGGCCCCCAAACCCTCGTATAATTACCTTTTGACCTTAAAGCCGCCGCTGACCACCGCGCGGCGCTGTGAGCAGACCCCGACCATGCAAGACATCATGAAGTCCCTGCAAGAACAGATCAAAGTTCTTGAGTACGAACTTACGACCGAGCTTCCCGCTGAAATCAAGAAAGCGGTCGCACTGGGCGACCTCTCGGAAAACGCCGAGTACCACATGGCCAAGCAGCGCCAGGAGTTCGTCAACGCGCGCCTGGGCCAGCTCAAGAAGCGCATGGGCGAGCTTTCGCTGGTCAACATGGCCAACATCCCTCACGACAAGGTCGGTTTTGGCTCGACGGTCGTGGTGCATGACGAGTCCAAGGGCGAAGACATCACCTACAAGCTCGTGACCAGCGAAGAATCCGATGTCGCCAAGGGCCTGATCTCGACCACCTCGCCCATCGGGCGGGCGCTGATCGGCAAAGAGGTTGGGGACACCGCGACCGTCGTCACGCCCAACGGAAAACGCGATCTCGAAATCCTGAAGCTCACGACGATCCACGAAGCTGCCGAATAACCACGGAGCTTGGTTGGTTTGGGCTTTTGCCTTTCTGGTTGTCATCCCCGCAGGGGATCTGCTTCACCAACCCCAACCGTGACGGACTACAAGACGAACGGCCCGCTCAACCGAGCGGGCCGTCCGTCTTTCAGACCTTCCTACTGCATCAGCTTTTCCGTCAGGTACACATACGTCATGGCATTGGTCTGGGCTTCCTGCTGGATGCTCGCGCCCGACCCATGTCCGCCTTCGGTCAACTCGTAGAAGTAGAACGGTTCGTGGTACTCCGCCATCTTCGCGGCAAACTTGCGGGCATGCTGCGGACCCACGCGGTCGTCCTTGGTGGTCGTAAAGATGAACGGCACCGGATACTTCACATCCGGCTTGAGCTGGTTGTAAGGCGAAATGCCGGCCAGAAATGCCTGTTCCTGGGGCACATTGACCGAGCCATACTCGCCCACCCAGCTTGCTCCCGCGGCAATGTGCTCAAAACGCAGCATGTCCAGCAGGGGCACGTCGATGACAATCGCACTCCACAGATTAGGGTGCTGCGTCATCTCCACACCCATCAGCAGGCCACCATTCGATCCACCCTGAATGCCCAGGTGCGGGGTTGAAGTGATCTTACGTGTGATGAGGTCCTGCCCCACTGCAGCGAAGTCGTCATAGATACGCTGCCGGTGCGTCTTGAGCCCGGCCTCATGCCACGCCGGTCCAAACTCACCGCCACCGCGAATGTTGGCGAGCACAAACACGCCGCCGCGATCCAGCCACAGCTTGCCACGCACTGCCGAATACGTCGGAGTCTCGGCAATTTCGAAGCCGCCGTATGCCGTCAGCAATGTCGCGTTCGACCCGTCGTACTTCATGCCCTTCTGATGCACCACGAAGTACGGCACCACCGTGCCATCCTTGCTCTTCGCCGAAAGCTGATCCACGGTCAGGTTCGAGGCGTCGAACTGCGCCGGCTCTGCTTTGGCCTGCTTGAGCGAGCCTGTTGCCGCGTCGCCAATCCACACCGACGGCGGCGTCAGGAATCCGGTCACGGAAACGAAGAAGCGGTCGTCCGTATCGTTCATGGAGGTGATGCTGACCGCCACATTGTCCGGCAGCGCCAGCTTCGTCTTCGTCCAGCCTGCGCCGGCGGGCGAATACACGTACGCCCGTCCCTGCACGTTCGCCAGCGTCGTGACCAGGATGCGGGACTTGCCCACAGCCGCCTGCGCCAGGAACTCCTTATCCGTAGGCACGAAGACAACAGAAGGCTTGAGGTGAGCGGGATCCTTCAGCACGTCCGCCAACTTCAATTCCAGTAGCGAGCCTTCTTTGAAATGTTCATTACCGCCCGCCGGAGTCCAGTTCTCGCGGATCTCCACGATCAAACGCCCGTCGATCATCCCATGAAGGCCTGCTTTTCCGGGAATCGCCAGCCGCTCGATGCCGCGAGGCGTCTGGATAAACTCCTGCGACTCAAAGAAGGTCACACCGCGATGAAACATCGTCAGACTGTGTCCCTGAGCATCATGGAGCACGCGTCCTGAAGATCCCACTTCGTCCGTCGCAGCGCCGCGAAAGACTTCGGTCGCGCTTTCCAACGGCGTGCCACGCTTCCACTTCTTGACTACAAACGCGTACCCGGAGTTGGTCATGGTGCCCGCGCCCCAGTCACGGTCGACCAGCAAGGTGTCCTTATCGATCCAGGAGACATTCTGCTTGCTGTGCGAAAGGGTGAAACCGTCCGGCACCCATTGGCCGGTCTTCAGATTGAACTCGCGCTCGGTCACCGCGTCTTCGCCGCCCGCAGAGATCGCTATCAGGCAGTACTGATCGCCCGGGTACAGGCAGCTCCGGCCCTTCGGCACCCAACCTACGTGCTCGGTCTTGCCCAGAGCGTCGAAATCGATCACCGTTTTCCAGTGCGGATCGGCAGTCAGGTAGTCCGCTACCGAGGTTTTTCGCAGCAGGCCGCGAGCATGGTCCTTGTCGCGCCAGGAGTTGTACACCTCGTCGCCGCGCAGTGCCGGCATCGGCAGCCGGTTCGGGTTGCTGCCCAGTTTCACCGCTTCCTCTTCAAACTCCTTGAAGTGCGGATCGGCTTCAAACACCTTCATGCTGCGGGCGTTTTCCGCATTCACCCAATCCATCGACTTCGGGCTCGAGACATTTTCCAGCCAGATGTATTTGTCGTCACCCTGAGAAGGTCCCTGGGCCAGCACGTTGACGCCACTAAGAAGCACCGCAAATCCGCAAACCACACCTGCTGCAACCGCACGCCCGAAAGGCGCCGGCATACTCTGCCAACCGCTTCGCATCTCCTAAAGCCTCCAAATTCGATTTACGGAAGTGTATTGCTGAAGCGCCCAGTAGCGCCATGCATCATGAGGGAAAGGAAAGGATGGTTTGGGATTGCCATTCCCACGCACTCCAGGCAGCGTCCATTTCCCCAGCCGTTCACCCCTTCGCCAGAGCGCTCTGGCATGCTGTTAACGAGAGGTCCCGCACACCATGCGCCTTTTCCGCCTGTTCCTCGCCATTGCGCTTTGTCTCGCTCCCATCGCCGTCCCGGCACAGAAGAAGCCTGCCACGCTCGTCATCATCTCCGTTGATGGCATGAAGCCTGAGTACGCAACCCGCGCCGATGAGCACGGTCTCAAGGTTCCGGTGCTGCGCAGCTTCCTGAAGGATGGCACCTACGCGGAAGGCGTCATCGGAGTGATCCCCACGGTGACCTATCCCAGCCACACGACCCTCGTCACCGGCGTTTGGCCGGCAGAACATGGAGTCATCGACAATACGATCTTCGACCCCGAACGCATTCACCCCGACGTCTGGTACTGGGATTTTCAGGACATCAAGGTCCCTACCCTGTACACCCAGGCCAAGGCCGCCGGGCTGAAAACCGCAGCCGTGAGCTGGCCCGTCACCGTCGGCGCACCCATCGACTACCTTGTCGCGGAAGGCATGCAGTCCGAGCACACCGACACGCCCTCGGGCTCGCCCTACAACCCGGCCGACATCATGACGCAGCTCCACGTCACACGCACGCGTGAGAGCTATCCCGATACCGCCAAGACGGAAACCGCGGTCGGCATTCTGCACAAATTTCACCCCAACCTGATGCTGGTCCATCTCACCGACCTCGACCACCAGGAACATCAGCACGGGCCATTCAGTCCGGAAGCCAATGCCGCGATGGAGATTCTGGATAGCCAGATCGGTCAGATCGAAAAAGCCGCGCTCGAAGTCGATCCCTCGGCGCGCATCGCGGTCGTTTCCGACCACGGTTTCATGCCCATCCACCACCGCGTCAATCTGGATGTGTTGCTGGTGCAGGCAGGCCTGATCACACTGAAGCCCGAAAAAGCGGCCGCGCTTCCAAAAGGCGAGTCGCCGGTCCGCTTCTGGCAGGCCGCAGGCTGGGGCGCAAACGGAAGCATGGCCATTGTGCTCCGCGACCCCAAGGACAAGGTCGTACTTGCCAAGGTCAAAGCCATTCTCGACAAAGCCGCCGCCGACCCCGCCAACGGGATCGCCGAAGTCATTGCCCAGCCGGAACTTACCCGCCGCGGAGGCTTCCCGCAGGCTTCGTTCCTGGTGGACTTCAAATCGGGCTACCAGCCCGGCAGCGCCCTGCAAGAACCGCTCGTGGTGGACTCAACCGACCTCGGAGCCCATGGCTACCTGCCTACCCATCCGGAAGTACGCTCCACATTCATGGTCAAAGGTTCGGGAGTTGCTGCCGGCCGTGACCTCAAGATCATCGACATGCGCCAGATCGCTCCCACCTTCGCGCAAATGCTGGGAATTACCCTCCCAGCCGCAAAACTTCCTCCGGTGGCGGTCAAGCCCTAGCCAAGGAATCGGGCGATTTCCGGTGCAGAAAACCCGAATGGCTGCAACGCGATAAACTTAATCACGAAGCAACATGACCTGGACAAGTGCATTCGGTAAAGGCAGCGGCTGGCTGCTTCAAAAAATCGTCAACGGCCTCGCGCTCTCCCGCATCTCGCCAAACACGCTCACCTTTATCGGTCTGCTGATCAACGTGATTGCCGCGTTCTTTTTCGGCTATGCGCGGGCACAAAACTATGTCCGCATGTTTCTCTACGCGGGCCTGGTCATCATCGGTGCGGGTCTGTTCGACATGGTCGACGGCCGCGTCGCCCGGCAGACCAACCAGGTTTCTGTCTTTGGCGCGTTCTTCGACTCGGTGCTCGACCGCTACTCCGACGTGTGCCTGTTCTTCGGCCTGCTGGTCTTCTACGCGCGCGTCGACCGCCTGTTCTACGTCTTCCTGGTCGCGTTCGTAATGACCGCATCGCTGATGGTCAGCTATACGCGTGCCCGCGCGGAAGCGCTGATCGGATCCTGCAAGGTAGGCTTCATGGAACGCCCCGAACGCATCGTCCTGATCATTCTCGGCGCGCTCTTCAACCGCTGGGGAGCGATGGCGCCCGCGCTGTGGGTGCTGGCCGTGCTTTCGACGATGACGGTCATCCATCGCATTCGCTACACCTACGTGGAAACCGAACGCCGCAAACTGGCTCCCGCCACAAGCTAGGGGATAGGGATTAGGGTCTAGGGTTTAGAAAGCTGGAGCAGGCGGCAATGCTTGTTGGGCTTTCCTGCCATCCTTACTCTTCGCGGGAATTCCTTATTCTTCGCGCCGAATCTGTTTTTATCCGAATCCACCCAAACCCCGTCATCTCGACCGGAGCGTCACAGTTTCATCGTGACGCGTAGCGGAGAGATCTGCTTCTGGGGTGTAAGTGTCAGTGCGCACCAGAGATGGGCAGGAGCGGTCGCGCTTTCGCGCGACACCCCACCCTTTGCAAGAAGCCGCAAAGGATGGGCCACCCGAGCCCTGGGTAGTCACGACAGGGTTTTCTAAACCCTAGCCCCTAAACCCTAGACCCCCTGCTCTGGCTTTTCCTGTTCGCTGTTAATTTTTTCTTTCCCCATTGAAACTTCCGCTGCTCCTCACAGTCTGACCGCACAACAAAACGAGGCCACACTGCCTCCCAGGAGATTCCCATGCTCGCAACCCTTGCTCTCTTCCACGACGGCGCCTTTATCAACAGTCCCTTCATCGTTCCGGTCGCAGGCACATTGATGATCCTGGGTATTGTTCTGGGCGGTATCTGGTCGGGCATACGGAGCCGTGAGATTGAGAGCACGGAGCGTCTTGCCGCCATCGCCAAGGGTCTGGCGCCGCCGCCTACGCCGGCCGAGCTTGCCATCATCCATGGCCGGCCCAGCGCCAACTACACGCGCCGCCGCGCCAACATTCGACTCACCGGCATCATTCTGCTGGGCACGGCCGTCGGTCTGATCTGCTTCTTCATCGTGCTCGCCACGGTCCTGCAGATCCGCGAGGTTCTTTCCGGAGCGGCTGTCGGCCTGATCCCGCTGGCCATCGGCATCGCGTTCCTCATCGACGCCCGCATTCAGACCCGCGAGATGGAAGACTCTCAAGTCTCCCCAACGATCGCTCCTCCCACCGACCTCGTTCACTGATCTACTATCCGGCGGTGCGCCTCCAAAGACGCCGGATGTAGTGCCCGGCAGCGAACGACATACCAAAACCCCATCCCTTGCTTCTTCGAGGCAAAGGATGGGGTTTCGGTTTTTGACCGAAATCGCCTGAGCGAGAGTCATCGCCACCACCTCGCGGGCAAGTTATGATGAGCGCCAAAGCATGAAGCGTCATGTGCTCATCTTCGGACTGGCCGGCGGGCTGCTGATCGCTACTCTGCAATGGATCAAGTACCGGTTCCTGATCGTGGAGCATTCGGTCGAGATCTACAGCGCCCTGATTGCCGCAATCTTCGCCGGCTTCGGCATCTGGCTGGGTCTCCGGCTGACTCGCCCCCGATCCACCGTCATCATCCAGGAAGTTCAAGTTCCGGCAGTCCCCGTCCCCCTTTCTCCGGAGCTCGTGCCACGAACATTTGTGCCGGACGAAGAAAAGCGCGACCAGCTCGGCATCACGCGCCGTGAGTTGGAGATCCTTGGCCTGGTCGCCGAAGGGATGAGCAACCGCGAGATCGCGGAAAAACTTTACGTCAGCGAGAACACGGTCAAGACTCATTGCAGCCGCGCCTTCGACAAACTTGGCGCTCGCAGGCGCACCCAGGCCGTTCAACTCGGGAAAGAGCTCGGTCTGCTGCCCTGAAAACGCACCCCACGCGTCGTCCAAACGGGTGATTTTTGCCTCGGACGCGAAAATCATCCGAAAGAATGACGACAAGGACACCGCCCGGCGGGGTATGGTGGGGCCACTTCATCAGGCTTTGAAGTCAACAAGCTTTCAATTCACCAAAGCCTCGAACACTTTTAGGAGTTCCATGAAAAAGACCGTCCTTACCTTCGGCCTCATCTCCGGCATCCTCTGTTCGATCCTGCTGTCCGCCAGCCTGCCGATCGAAAACCACATCGGGCCATCCTATTACCTCGGCTATACCGTCATCGTCGCTTCGTTTCTGCTGGTGTTCTTCGGCATCCGGTCGTATCGCGAGAATGTCGGAGGTGGCCAGATCACCTTCGGAAAAGCGTTCCTTATCGGGATCTCCATCACGCTGATCACCTGCGCCTTCTATGTCCTGACGTGGGAAATCATCTATTTCAAGTTCATGCCCGACTTCATGGACAAATACGCCGCCTTTGAACTGGCAAAAGCCAAAGCGGCAGGCGCCAGTGCCGCTGCCCTTCAAGCACAGGCGGAGGCGTTCAAAAAGTATGGGGAGATGTACAAGAACCCGCTCTACAACTCCGCGATGACTTTCCTTGAACCATTCCCGGTCGGCCTGGTCATCACCCTGATTTCCGCTGCGATCCTGCGCAAGAAGGCGCCGGCGGAGTCTGCGGCAACGGCGTTACCGGCTTCGTCCTAGGCATTCCCGTTGCTCTCACCTCGCGCATCGCACCCATACCCTGTCATCTCGACCGAAGCGCAGCGGAGCGGAGAGATCTGCTCTCTTCTGTGGTGGCACGGACTTCGGAGGGATGCGAGCAGCCGGGTGGCCCATCCTTCAACAGTTTCATCGTTGAAGGCGGGGTCCCCAGCCAACTTGTTGGCTGGGGTGCAAGGGTGGGGTATCGCGCGAGAGCGCGACCGCTCCTGCCCATTTCTGGGGAGGGTCTGTTCCGAGCCAGCATCCCAGAAGCAGGTCTCTTGTATCTGTATAGGTACCGGCATTTCTGACATGGATGCCGTAGCCGTGAGCCGGATGGCCATCCGGCCCACGGCGCGGCGTAGGCGCCCGTTTGTCTCTCGGTTGTCCACCGCAGTGGAGTTTTTG
>DASYEV010000044.1:0-16615 GCA_036498835.1 Acidobacteriaceae bacterium
CCGTTCGCTCGACATTGACATCACCGGAGCGACTGCACGCGTTGAGAAAGAGATGGCCAATGCTCCAAGAAGAATTGCCAGGATCTCGGTTCATGTACACGTACCGGCAGCGCTTGAGGAGAGCTATCGAAGCAAGCTGGAAGCAGCGGCTCACGCCTGCCCTGTTCACAACATCCTGAACATTAAGGCTCCGATTTCATTTAGCTGGGGTCCCGCGTAGAAATCCTCTAACGCCGCTGCAAAAATATGTGCTCCCAGGAGGATCTGCTCTTAATGCGTAAAGGCTTTACCAGAATGCCGAAAGATGACCGGCCGGCGGTGCACGTAAAGAACTACATCACACCCGGCGGCCTTGAGCGTCTGAAAGAGGAGTACCGGTTTCTGCTCAACAAAGATCGCCCGGCCGTGGCGGAGGTGGTGGCGTGGGCTGCTGGCAATGGCGACCGCAGTGAAAACGCAGACTATCAATATTCCAAACGGCGGTTGCGGCAGATTGATGGGAGGATTCGCTTTCTTTCCAAGCGCATCGAAGGCGCAGAAATTGTGGATCCGGAAGCGCCGAGGTCGAGATTGCGGGAGGCGAAGGTTTTCTTCGGCGCGACCGTGCTCTATGCCAATGCCGCTGGAGTGGAACGAGAGGTGAGCATCGTCGGCACAGACGAGGTAGATCTCGACCGCAACCATATCAGTTGGGTTTCACCGCTGGGACGCGCGCTTATGGGATCGGCTGAGGGAGACAGCGTCGTTCTCGATGCACCGGGCGGTAAAGAGCGCCTGAAGGTCCTCGAAATACGCTATGAGCGAATTGAGGTAGAGCCGTTCCGGGAACCACCAGGGTCCTATGCTGTTGCTCGACAAACATAGCAGAGTATCGACGCCACGCCTGAGATAGGAAACGAGTGAGTCTTGACAACGCCGTTCTGGTAACCAATCTCAAGCCTGTCCAATGATTGAGGGGAATGGTTTATCTGACTCGAAACTCGGCGGAAAGCGAACGATTTCGCTTTCTGCCGCTGCCGCTCATGTCCGCCGCCTCTATTTCCGGTCGATTTTCGTCTCCTGCGGCGCACCGCCTGATCGAACCACCTTCGTAGCCGCCCGTTCGACTGAGCGCCACCCGTCATGCTCTCGGCAAGCGTGCGAAATCAATTCTCCTTCCCGGCGTCTGGAAGGGTAACTCCGGGGCTAGCGGGTACCACGACGTTGAAATTGATCGCGTTCGACAGTACCGTTGTGCTCTTGGAAGGGGTCCAAGGGGCAGTCTCCTTGCTGGCAAAGACGGTGTAGATTCCCGGTTGCGTCAGATCAAAGAAGTTGCTCAAGGGAATCTCGTCCTCATCAATATCATTCGGCTGAAGCTCGTTTAGAGTTTCATTGCCTGGACAGCTGACGTCCGCGCGCGCTTTCTCAAGTTCTTCCCATTGGGTGTTCCCCTGGACTGGCTGGCCATCCCGGAATACGAGAAACCTGTACATCCCGAGAAACGGCCAACACTTGGCCTCTCGAATGATCTTGCGCGATGTATTGCGGAGTTCGACACTAACCTTGATCGCGTATTGCATCTCGGGGTCTGCCCTCTCGAGCGCCAGTGAGAAGTTCGAGTTCGGTTTTTCACCGGTCTCGCCGCTCACATCTTGGGCAACGACAATCGACAAGGTATTCGAACGTACTAGGGTGCTTTTCGCTCGGTTGATCTCATGCGGGGGCGAACGGCGCGTTACCACGACTTTATAAGTGCCAGGAGCGGACATGTCGTAGTAGTCGCCGATGTCCAGACTCGATACCCGGACCTGTCCCTCGGCAGTAGATCGCGGATTATCGATCGTAGGGTAAGAGTCCACATGCCGGAATGCCTCCAATGCTTTGAGGGCATTCCGCTCGGGTACGGTAGCACCGTGATGTGTGACGACTGCCTCGTACATGTCTTCGGCTTCAGGGTGGAACGCCTCGACGTCAAAGCCCGGCTGAACCTGTTTCAGCGATATGGTGATCCGATGAAGTCCAGGGGCTCTACGGGCTGATTCACGATCTTCAGAGATCGACAGGGAGAATGTGCCGGATTTCTCGGGAATCCCAACTTGAGGCCAAGATAACGTGGACTGAAAAGCGGCAAGGACAGCGAGAATCTGTGTCAGCTTCCTGATCTTCACGACCGTCTCCCAGAATGCAAAACCGAATGCACGTCCTAAGGCAGAACCGTGATGCTGAGCATGTTGGAGCGGACGATTTCGTCTTCCTTGCCATAGGAGAACTTCCGGGACAGTTGTACGGTATAACGGCCGGGCTTTTCCAGATTGCATGCAGCCGTTATCGATAGCTGGATCTTCGCATCTTCCCCAGGAGCGAGCACCTGCACGTCCCCAACCGAATCGAGGATCCCGGTCTCTGCTCTACGCACGGACGAACCGGAACCATCACGGCATTCATAACGGTACAGAGTGTCGACGCCATTCGAGTTTGGTCCTCTGGGGCTAATTGGATGGTCGCTTGTATTTCTGAGGATCAACTCCACCGAAATGTGCTCACCGACGTGGGGATCCGCGTGTGGCCCGGTTATTTCCATGGAACATGTCGCGTTTCCAAGAGATAAGGGTGCAAACGCGGCAATTGTCAGGGCTAGAATACGCATCGTCTCGAACATACACCTCTCCTGTTAGTTGCAACTGACCAGCGCGTTCCAAGTGGGGAATCCGGAATTAAGTTGTGAAGCAGGGCTGAGCTTGAATGTTCCAGTCGGCCCCTTGGCTGTTGTTTGCGGTGTCCACTGCGTTGCAGTGCCGCATGAGGAGGAACATGTCGCTTTTCCCGAAAAACCCCAATCCTGATAGCAGACGGGGTGATAAACGATACGCTCGCGATATCTGCGGTTCCGTTTGCGCTTATCGTGAACGGATTCATTGTTCCAGTGATCATGGTCGAGCTGACCAAGGCGATTTGCGATTTAGCCAGAGGCGTACCAATTAGTGCTCATAACGCGCTTCGCGTCAGTAACTGCATCGTGACGCATGAAATTCTCGGATGGTCACTGCGCAGTCCCCTGCCATGCGTCTCAGACAGCACCATACAAGCAGACGAACCCGAAGATCACTGCAATGGGTTAGCCCAGTAGCTCGCTCGAGCCGTCACCTGCACGCCTTGCAATCCTGGGACGCGCAACTCGAGTGCGTGAATGCCCGGGTGCGGCTCGTGAGGAGCGAAGCTCAAAACATAACGGTTCGGCAGATGATTGGAGATCGTAAGCAGATCCCGCTCAAGGCTCCTGGGATCATTGAAGGCGAAGTATTCGCCTCCAGTGAGGCGCGCAACCGCTTTCGGGGTGTTCTGGCGTATGCCATCACGTGCGGCGATAGCCGCCATCTTCGCCAGGGCGAGTGGCGCCGCAAGCTGTCCAAGGCAATCGTACGCACGCTCCTTCTTGCTTTGAGCCTGATCCGCTTCAGGCCGGGAGTCCTGGCTGAAGCAGCCTCCAGCAGGGTTGGGATCTGGGTTTTCCAGAAATACGCCGCCGGTCAGATACGCTAAAGCGGCTTCCGCTGCACTATTCGGTGCACCGTGGATCGGCACAGGCGGCGTCGAGCCCGTCATGGGATGCTGGGCACGCTTCGTAGGAAGCTCCTTATGCCCGTATCGAGAGGCTTCCGCTGCCCCCGTTGAATAGGCAACACTGAAGATCGTTGTATTCGTCTCCGCGAGCAGGCGAACAGCTTCAGCCAACGGCGTTTCACTTCCTCGATCGTTCGTTTCACTGACCAGCAGAATGGCATGACGGCCGCCAGTTGGCTGCTGGCGCAGCAGTTTCACCGCAAAGGACAACGCATCTAAAATCGCGGCGCCATGGTCACCATCGTCCTCGCTCGTGAAGTCCCGGATCGACTCGCCTACCGCCGCCATGTCGCCCGTGAACCCTTGAAGCAGTTGGGGATGACTGTCAAATCCCACCACCGCGATGCTGCGCGGAACATCGCCGGCTACTGTATCTACCAGCCCCGGCAATATCTCGAGGCGATTTGGGTCGCTCTCTCTGTTCTCCAGTTTCCATCCCGCTGATTTGTTGGCCGCTCCAGACTCAATCACAACGACGAGGGACAATGGCTCTCCACCGGTGTCCTCTTCAAGCGAGAGCTTCTGGGGGACACCGTCGTCCGTCAGAACGAAATCGCTTGCCTGCAAGGTGTAAACCAGCTTGCCCGCTTTGTCCTTCACGAGAGCGGGTAGAACAACCAGGTTCGAACGAACTTGAAGTGCATTTGGCTGAGCCTGGGCAGACTCATTGGTCTGTCCATATGCGAAAGACGCCTGCAGTGACAAAGTGAATAGCAGCAGTGCAGCGAACGCCTTCAGATACCCTCCGGAAATGACTTCGCAATCGTACAGGTACCAGTGTGACGAACGAGGCGACAGAAGGTTCCGCATTGTTAAACCAAAATCCCTGATGCCGTGGTTCCGATCGGAACCACGGCATCGGGAGAATTGCTCTAGTTGATGGTGAATGTAATGCCTATGTCGCGTGAGATGTTATGCGCTGAGTCGGCCGCAGTCACGGTGATGTTGTATTTCCCAGGTGCAGCCAGTGCCTTTTCAGAGACTGTGCAGCCGGTGGCCAATACGGGCAGCAGGAAGAGCGCGGCTGAACTCAGCAATGCGGTGAGCATTGCCTTTTTCCGCTTTCCAGATAGCAAGGCCGCGAGCGCCAGGAATGGGAAAGCAACAGAAAATAGAACTCTTTCCACTGGGGGCCTCGTCGTTCTTTCCAGGCCGGCGATCTGGGACAGCGCATTGGTTCCGATCGTGAGTTGTGTCGATTGCGGAGTGCCCGTGCTGTCCGCGGTGAGCTGGTTCGTGTTGAACGTGCAAACCACATTAACCGGCACATTCGAACATTTGAGAGTGACGGTTCCACTAAACGTGTGAAGAGGGCTGACGGTGATCGTCGTGGCTGCCGACTGGCCACTGGCGACCGTAAGACTCGCGATGCTCGCCGACACCGCAAAGTCGGGAACCGGCGTGGTGACGGTGAGCGTCCCATTCACAAATGTGAACTGGTAGTTGGCGGCGTTCAGCGTTCCCTGCGTGATGACAATGGAGTAGCTCCCCACAGGCGACGTTTGAACTGCCGTCGTCGTTTCGAGAGGCGTTCCTGCGAGAACACTTGCGCTCTCTCCGTTTAGAAATCCTGTGACGGTGTAGGTGAAGGCGGGATTGACGTCTCCTCCCTGCCTTGTGGCGTTAGTTGCGGTTACTGTCAGGCTGGCGCGGGTTATGAGTAGAGATACCGGCCCATTGCTGATGCTTGACGTGTTGTCGGAATCGCCCTGGTAGGCAGCGAGGATCGGATAGGAACCCACCCCAGGCGAATTCAGGGTGAGGGTTGCAATCCCATTGGCCAATGTGCCTTCGCCAAGTACCTTGCCGTTCGCGGTGAATTGCACCGTCCCCGTGGGAGTCGATTGACCGGTGACAGTGGCTGTCAAAACAACAGAGGTACCGTACGGCGCCGTAGAGGCGCTGACAGTCAGGGCCGTTGTTGTTGAAGTGATGGCGCCGGCGACACCGGTCAGAGGGATGGTCTGTGTGGAACCAGTGCTGTTCAGTGCATCGTCCGACAGCGTAACCGTTCCGTGAAACACGCCGGACGTAGACGAACTGAATACGATGCTGAGCACACAGGACTGACCCTGCGCCAGGACTGTATTGGCAACGCAGGTATTCGAACCGGAGGATTGCAGCGTAAAGCCGGTGGACGCACTGAGATTGCTTAGGGTAAGAGAGCTGTTGCCGCTGTTCTGAATGGTGATCGATTGGGGCGCGCTGCTGGTGCTTGCCTTCGGCTGGTTGAATGTCAGGATAGGAGCGGTTGCCGATGTGACTTCCAGAACGCGATTCGCCGCCGCGGCAAAAATGTACAGATTGGAGGAAGCGTCCAAGGCGATATTTGCCACTGGCGCAGGGATGACCGCGCTGGTGGCCGGTCCGCCCTCTCCGCTATAAGGGCCCGTGGCATCTGTGCCGGCAATCGTCGTCATGACGCCGAAGCTGTCGACCATGCGCACTTCCCCACCGCTTGCAATCATCAGGTCGCCGGCGGGATCCAGCGCGATGCTGGAAGGACTCTGCAAAGAGGCCGCGGTGGCCGGTCCACCATCTCCGCCATTCTGGCTGACACCTGCCCTGCCGGCATACGTGGATATCTGACCCAACGTCGAAATCTTGCGTACAACGGAGTTGCCTGTATCCGCGACGAAGAGATTGCCAACCAGGTCAAGAGCGATGGCCGATGGAGTATCGAGCTGAGCGTAAGCCGCGGGACCAGAGTCACCGGCAAAGCCGGCGACGCCGGTACCGGCGAATGTGGTGATGGGACCATGGGGATAAAACTTGCGGATGACGTTGTTGCCGGCGTCCGCAACATAGACATCACCCAGGCCATCGACAGCTAGCCCTTGCGGGTCGTTCAGGGTCGCGGCGGTAGCCAGACCTCCATCGCCGGTATAGCCCGCGGTACCTGTACCGGCAAGAGTCGTGATGATGCCTGTGCCTGCATCCACAAAGCGAATGCAGTGATTGCCGCTGTCGGCGATGTAAAGATTGCCGGCTGCATCCAGGACGACGTTCTTCGGTGTATTCAACTGCGCCAGGGTAGCTGCCGCGCTGTCTCCCGCGAAGCCGGCTGTGCCCGTGCCCGCCACTTTGGAGATGGCTCCCGTGCTGTGATCGATCCGCCGGATCTGGTGGTTCGCGCTATCCGCAAAGTAGAGGTTGCCGGCAGCATCGAATGCGCCGCCACGGGGAGCGTTGAGCTGTGCCAGGATGGCCGCTCCTGTGGGGTTGGCATTTCCCGCTGTGCCGGTGCCGGCAATTGTGGAAAGTGTAGCGCCTCCAAAACTTACCGCTGGAGCCACACCTACGCCGGAAAGGCCAAGTATCGAAACGTTCGACTTGCTGTCCGTCATCGTGAGCTGGGCTGTGCGAAGTCCGGGCAGAGTGGGGTGGAACGTTACAGGGAGTGTGCAATAGGCGCTCGCCGCCATTGCGCCGCCGGCAGAGCATCCGGAGAGGGCGCCGATCGCAAACTCAGAAGTTGCAGGGAGAGTGGCAACCGAGGCGAGAGTGAGCGCTTGATTGGCTTGAGCGGCCACATTCTGCGATGCGCTGGCGGCTCCCAGAGCGGTGATAGGAAAGCGATTGTTGGGAGAGATGGAATAGACGTTAATGCTGTATTGGGCTGTCACATAGAAATGCCCGAAAGCATCGAATGTCCCCCAGCTAGGACCGCCCAGCTGGGCGGTCAGCGCCGGCCCATTGGCTCCAACGAGTCCGGTCGTATCCCTGGTACCGGAAAGCCCGGCATACGTATTGATGACGCCATTGGCGTCGATCCGGCTGATGCGGTCGACCGAGCCGGTGGCCTGCAGGGCGTAGAGTTCTCCCGCCGGGCCTATTTGAACGCCTTGTACCCCAGCCAGAAGTGCGCCCGTTGCCGGACCGCCATCGCCGACGGCAGCGCCCGCACCCGCTGCCTTGCCGGATTGCCCAGCGATAAGGGTCATCCGCGAAGCAGTGACATCGAGCTTGCCGCCGACCAGTGGCGACGTAATCATGCGCACGGTGTTGTCGGAGTAATTGGCCGCATAGAGATTGCCCGCCGCATCGATGGTCAGTCCATGCGGACCGGACACCTGCCCCGCGGTCCCCACGCCCGGAACGCCCTGCACGCCATTGACGCCCGTACCGGCCAGATTGTAGGCAAGACTGTGGTCAGGGTCGATGGCGCCATTAATCGCGGCCACCACGGAGACGAAGCTCGCTCCCTTGTAGTTGACGATGTACATGTTTCCCTGGGCATCGAATGCGGTGTCGTAGGGAAAGGACAGCGGCGTCTGGTTGGAGGGCTTGGGGGAGGTATTGGACGGGACGGCGGTTCCGGCGACACCGTTTCCGGCAATCGTCGTAATGATGCCGCTCTGCGCATTGACACTTCGGATCCGATGGATATTGCTGTCGGCAATGATCAGGTTGCCGAAAGGATCGAACCGTATGCCGCGGGGGCCATTGATCGTTGCCTGAGTTGCAGGGCAGCCGTCACCTACCGAATTGGTGGCCGCTGCGCAGACGGTCGTGGCGCCACCCGCGACAAGCGTGATGACCTGGGTCCTGGCATCGATCCGGCGAATGACGTTATTGGTTGCGTCGGAGATATACAGGTTGCCGGCTCCATCGGTTACAGCTCCAACGACACCGCCGAACTTTGCCTGCGTCGCGGGACAGCCATCCCCCATCGAGTCCGTTGCATTTGCGCAGACTGTCGTGGCCAGCCCTGCGTAATTGGAAATCACCGGAACGTACTGAAAGGAGGATTGCGCCACCAGCGGAGCCGCGGCGCCGGCGAGAAAGGCCGTCACGTAGAGAGCGCGTCGTGTCAGACGGGAAAGAAGGCGTGGAGGAAAGGTAGGCATAGTACTGGAATAGCCCTGCAAACGCGGTTCAGGGAGTGTCAGGGGGATACAGGGGAGTCACGCCCTTTCAAACCTGTGAGATAAAGCGGTTTCGATTGGAGTGTTTACGGAAGGGAGTGTGAACAAGCCGTTTTCCTCTGACGAAAACGGCCTTCTCTGAAGTTTTCAAGGGCACGGCATAACCGAAACCGCTCCAGGCGCTGTTCAGCGATATACGCGATCCCGTGCGGCAGTTGCAGGTTGCCGGGCCAGAAAACCGCAGCGGCTTTGTCTGCGTTTTCGCATGCTGTATGGCCACCTGGCCGCTCCCAGAGGTGGCCGACGCACGCCTATTGACGCGACATTCACGATAGCGACCTATGCTTTCGGCCATGTCCTCCCGGAAAAAAGTCACCGCCCACGTGGCACGATTGCTCGACTCGCCCTATTTCAGCGGGTCCCCCAGTATCGCCAAAACGTTGGCATTTTGTGTGAATAGCACGCTGGCTGGGGACGAATCGGCCCTGAAGGAAACGACAATCGGGATCTCGTGTTTTGGCCGGGACCCCGGCTATGACACCAAGCTGGACCCCATTGTCCGGGTAACAATCCGGCGTATGCGAAAAAAGCTTGAGCTTTTTTACACAGGCGAAGGCAAAGACGAGAGCATCCGTATCGTCTTCCCCAAGGGGTCCTATATCCCCCGGTTTGAAGATTGCGAACGCCAGGACGATGAGATGGATAAAGAGCTTCTCGCCGCTCCGGTTGACGCGGATCCATTGACCAAGTTGGCCGATGACATTCCGGTTACCGAGTCGATCCCGCAACACAGCACCCCGGAAAAGCCGTCTGCTTATCTCATGCCCTGGTATTTGAACCGCAGAGTGCAGGGTGTTACGGCGTTCCTGAGCGTGCTCCTGGTGATGGTGCTTGCGGACTTGAGGGGAAGTTATCCGGCATCCGCCTTTCCATCTGCGTCGAACATGGCTGGCGCCTCCCATCCTTCCTCCGAAACCAATGGAACGTTCACGCAAGGGCAAAATCGGAACCAGCTCGAAAGCAACTTATTGCCAACGTCTCAGTCGCCAGAACTCGCGAACGTGGGAGACGCACACAAAGGGAGAGGCGGGGAGTCAGCACTGGCCGTGAATGGACCGGCCCTCGTAGCGAAGTTGGACGATACGCGCAACGCCACCCGCTCGCAGAACACAACGAAGATCGTTCGAGTCGCCTTCCACGCCCCGAAGAATGCGGCGATCGCGGCAATCGAGGAGATCGCGAAAGTGCCCTCGGGCAGGCTCTCCAAAGGCGCAAACGACCTCGAAGTCGCCGGGTTGCGGAAGGTCGGCGCCAAGGTGGATCTCTCCCCATGGGTCGAACCCCGCCTGTAGTTTCAGCCGTTTCGGACCACGGTTGCGAACTCGTTTCTCGCGCCGGCGGCTGTTTGACTCCCCGTGTATCCCCTTGACCCTGCCTCGGCCTCACTCCCAGGGGATATTCAGGGTCATATGAAGCTCACGGATCACTCGAATCATTCGCATCACTCGAATAGCCGCTCACTCGCATCCCCATTCAGGAGGAGCTACATCTGGAGCGCCTTCCTCCTGTGCATCCTGATGTCTCTTTCCGGATGGAGCCCGGCCCATGCTCAGTTCGAGACTGCTTCGGTGCTGGGCTACGTCCGCGACCCCAGCGGAGCTCCGGTCCCCAGGGCGGAGGTCGACCTGATCAACACGGCAACGGGGACGATCGCCTCGGTCAAGACACATAGCAATGGGCAATATGAGTTCACGGATGTCCGTATCGGCCAATATCAGATCCGCACCATTTCCTCGGGCTTCAGTGAAGCGCTGACCCAGGCATTCGTCGTCACCGTCAATGCTCGCCAGCGAGTCGACGTGGCGCTTAAGGTAGGCAACGTCGCCGAAACCGTGACGGTGAATGCCACGCCCAGTCAGTTGGAAAGCGAAACCAGCAGCACGGGAACCGTCATCTCCAATGAAGAGGTCGAAAGCCTGCCACTGGACGGCCGTGCCTATGGCGATCTTGCCCTGCTGGTGCCGGGTGTTCGCGCCAACGACCTCAGAAACGATTCTGTAACCAACCGTGACGCCTCGTTCAACGTCAATGGCCAACGCTCCGAGTTCAACAACTTTCTTCTCGACGGCCTGGACAACAACGCCTACGGCACCTCCAACCAGGGATTTTCGAACCAGGCTGTTCCGGTGTCTCCGGATGCGATCAGTGAATTTCGCGTGGAGACGAATAACTACAGTGCGGAGTTCGGCCGCGCCTCCGGCGCCGTGGTGAACGTTTCCACCAAGAGCGGCACCGAACGCTACCGTGGCAGCTTGTGGGAGTACAACAGAAACACCTCGTTGAATGCGCGAGGACCGTTTACTCCCCCCACGGATGCCATCACTGGAAAGCAGCAACTGCCCGTCCTGATCCGCAACCAGTTTGGCGGCACCTACTCCGGCCCCATCCTGAAGAACAAGCTCTTCTTCTTCCTGGACTACGAGGGAACCCGCCAGATCCGCGCAAACTACACGGCCGTCACAGTACCGACCGACATGGAACGGCAGGGAATCTTTCTGCAGACGAACGGCCTTCCTATGCCGCTGCGGAATCCCATAACCGGCACGGTGTATTCGAATGGGATCGTACCGATGTCCGACTGGACGCCTCTGGCCAAACTGGTGATTGCGGCGCTTCCGCATGCCAACGTTCCGACCGTCATATCCAACAACTTTGTCTCGGTGCCCAGGTCCGTTCTCGCGGACAACAAGGGCGATGTGCGTCTGGATTATTACCTGAACCGCAACACAATCCTTTTCGGGAGATATAGCAACCACCGGGGCGACAACGTTGATGCCACCTCCATTCCGGGCCCAGCCGGTTCCGGAGGTAACGGCACCATTCATGCCTACAACACGCAAATTGCGCTTGGCGTAACCCGCATGTTCACGCAGAGCTCGATCCTCGATGCCCGCCTGGGGCTCACCTGGACGCAGGGTGGAAAGACGCCCTATCTTTCCGGACAGGAAAGCCTCAATACACAGGCCGGCATTCCCGGCCTTCCATCCGATCCCATGCTGATCCGTGCACTCAGCACGGAATCGGTAAGCAGTTTCACTGCATGGGGACCAGGCACGACGTCGCTTCAGTATCAGAACCCCTTTGTGCTGAATCCGAAGTTGAACTACTCCATCCTGAGAGGACGCAACAGCATCAAGCTGGGCTGGGAATTCATCGGGCTGAGAACGGAGATCGATGACTTCAACCCCGTCTACGGACAAGAGAGTTTCAATGGGTCGTTCAGTTCGAATGGCAGCGGGACCTCGTCCCGTGACGCGAATCTTGCGGATTTTCTTACCGGAGCGCGTGCAAGTTATCAGCTCAACAACTTCGCGGTCGTGAACTATCGCCAGTACATGAATTTCCTCTATGTACAGGACGATCTCAAGCCTATGCCGCGCCTCACCATCAACGCCGGCCTCCGCTATGAGCTGGTGACACCCCAATTTCTCGATAACGACCACCTGTCTAACTTCGACCCTGAAACCAATACGATGGTCCTCGCTTCGTCAGGTTCCATGTACAAGCGAGCTTTGGTTCACACTCCCAAGCTGGACTTCGCTCCACGATTCGGGTTTGCCTACCAGGTCACCCCAAAAACGGTCGTCCGGTCGGCGTACGGTTTGAGCTTCATTCAGTTCAACCGTGAGGGCGGCGAAAATCTGCTCGCCTATAACGGACCGTACATCATCAACTCCACGGTGGCGCAGGTAGCTCCGTTTGCTTCAAACAGCGCGGGAACCCCGCAGCCGCTTTGCACCGGGAACAACTTCATTGGCTGCTTCCGGACCGTGCAGCAAGGCTATCCGGATGGATTCACCAGCCCGCAATACTTCAACACGGCGCTGTCGCAGGTCCGCTATATCCCGAAGAACATCGCTACGGGTTACACGCAGACATGGCACCTGGACATTCAGCGTCAACTGCGGCCTCAGACCGTTCTGACGGTTTCCTATGTTGGGGAACACTCCGTCAAGATCTGGACGCTTGCCGATCTCAACCAGGCGAGACCCAACCTCACGGGTCAAACGCTCAGTCTGCTGGCGCGGCGTCCGATCGCCAATTTCACGGCTATCGAGGAGTCGATTGGGGCGGGGATGTTGAAATACAACGCGCTTCAGGTCAAGCTGCAGCACCGCTTTTCCGCCGGCCTCTATCTGCTCAACGCGTTTACCTATTCCCGTGCGATCGATAATGTTGCAGGCCATCTGGATACGGGCAATAACGACAACTCGAAAATCAACCTCGCCAATCCCCTGGGAGATCGTGGACCCTCGGCCTACAACCAGCCGCTGAATGAAACCGTCACTGCGGTCTGGACCCTGCCCTTCGGACATCATCACCGCTTTGGAGCCCACATCGGTCCTGTCGCAGAAGGCGTTTTGGGAGGCTGGAAGCTCACTGTGATCAATACGGCGACCAGTGGTCAACCCGTCAACCTGTCGTACGATCCCTCGGCCACCTTCGATGTGAGCGATCTTCTGACGCAGCGCCCCAATGTGACGGCAAACCCTGTCAATCCGAAGGGATTGCGCGTCCGGACGTCCACCCAGATCGGCAGCTATCTCAATTCGACGGTTGTAGCGATACCCACAGACGTCACCATGCCCTACGGCAATGCGGGGCGTAATTCTGTACGAGGCCTCGCCTTCTACAAGACGGATTTCGGCTTGCATAAGGGATTTCACTTGTGGAACGAAAAGTCTCTCCTCGACTTTCGCGTGCAGGCGTTCAACGCCTTCAACCACCCCAACTATCATGGGCCGCAGGCTGATCGCAGCAGCAGCGCATTCGGCACCATCACATCGTTTTATCCCCCTCGCCAGTTGCAGGTCGCCGCAAAACTCAGCTTCTAGAGCAAATTCCCTCAAGGTGCATAGCGAAGAGAGGGTGCTGAAGCCATTTTTCTCCCAATGAAAATGGCGTTCTCAGCTCTCGAATACTTCACTCTGTGAGGGAATTCGCTCAATCCACCGCCGAACCGTGCACCGGGAAAGCTGTATCCCCGTGCACCCACCCATCTATGACATCCAGGAAAAATGAGGTATTGAAATGCTTTGCAGGTTCTCTCTATCGCGCACGATCGTGTTTTCCGCTCTCGCCGGCGCGATGATGCTTCTCCCTGTCCTGAAGTCCGGCGCGCAAAATGCTTCCGGTGTGCGCCTCAACCAGATCCAGGTCATCGGGACACACAACAGCTATCACCTGAAGCCTGGTCCAAGTGCGTCTGAGTACTGGTCGAAGAGAAACGCAAAACTGTTCGCTGGCCGCACCTATCATCACCCTTCGCTTACAACGCAACTGAACTCCGGCGTTCGCCAGATCGAGCTCGATATTTTCGCGGATACCAAGGGCGGCCTCTTCGCTCACCCCTATAGCGAACTGCTGATCGCTCAGGCCGGCCTGCCACAGGATCCGCCTTTCGCTCCTCCGCACGTCATGGAAAAGCCCGGATTCAAAGTCATGCACGAACAGGACTTCGACTATCGAAGCAACTGCCAGCCCTTTACAGCGTGCCTGCGGGAAGTTCGAGCGTGGTCCAAAGCGCACCCAGAGCATGTGCCCATCTTCATCCTGGTGGAGACCAAGGTTGCGCAACCGAATCTCGGCATTCCCACGGTGACGGCGGAGGCATTTACCCCGGCCGTTTTCGATGACCTGGACCACGAGATCCGCTCCGTCTTCTCCAAGGCAGACATGATTCTCCCCGACGATGTGCGTGGCGATCATGCAACTCTCAACGAAGCTGTTGTCGCGGGCCAGTGGCCTACTCTCGCCTCAGCTCGCGGAAAAATCATCTTCCTGATGGACCAGAAAAAGATGGGGCCGATGTACCTGGAAGGCCATCCATCCCTGAAAGGCAGGGTCTTATTTACCAATGCCGATCCTGGAACTCCGGACGCCGCCTTCGTTGAACAGAACGACTCTTCGGCCGCAACGATCAATCAGATCGTCGCCAGGGGATATCTTGTCCGCACTCGATCCGATGTGGGGACACATCTATCGGAATCCCGGCGGGACTCTGTGCTGGGGAGTGGGGCTCAGATGATCAGCACGGATTATCCGTCTGCCGAACCCTACATCTCCGGATACAAGGTAGGACTTCCAGGCAATGCGGCCGTTCGCTGCAATCCGGTTGTCAGCGATGCGCAGTGCAAGGATGCAGACCTCGCAGCCCATGAAAACTAAGGCTGGAAAGGATCTTGCCCGCTGATCAAGCGGCGGGGAGCCCTTTCCTGAAGGGTTCCCCGTCTTGTTTACACCATCTCAACGCGCAAGGTCGAAAATAACCATGCCCCTTCCGGAAGCAGGTGAACGTTCCATGCGACATGCCCTCCGTATAACGGCATTGCTTTGCCTGGCGATGCCTTTGCGCGCCCAGCATCGCAATGTCGTGCTGATTGCGATTGACGGTTTGCGTGGCGTTGACTTCGCGTCTCTGACGGCCAAACAAACAAGCCTGCCGAACCTCGCCAAATTTCATGCCGAAGGGGCCGTCTCGGAAGGCCTGATTGGCGTATTTCCCACTGTTACGGCGCCCTCGATGGCATCGCTCGTTACGGGAGTATCACCCGCGGTCCACGGTGTTCTGGATAACTATGCCTTCGACCCGGAACGGAAGATGAATGCTTCCGACAGCGCCAACGAATATGCGGAACTCATTCATGTGCCGACCCTCTGGAGCGCGGCTCATGAAGCCGGCTTACGGACCGCCAGCGTGTATTGGCCGACCACAACAACCGCGGTGATGGATGCCGACTTTCCCAATCACACGCAAATGCGGAACTATCGCGACCGGCTTCTGTATCGCGCCGTTGCGACTCCGGGGCTTGTGGCCGAATTTGAAAAGGAGTACGGAAACCTGCCCACAGGTAGCAACTCCTTCAATGAGCAGGTCATCACCGAGATGTCGCTGTTTCTGATCAAAACGCGAAAACCCAACCTCTTAATGATTTACTTCCAGGACCTGGACCATGCCGAGCACAAGAATGGCCCGCAAAGTCCGGAAGCGTATGAGGTTCTGAAAAAAGATCGACACAGACATCGGTGTTCTGCGTGAGGCTGTCGAGAAGGAAGGCCTCAAGGACAACACCGATTTTGTTCTTGTCAGCGATCATGGCTTTTTCCCGGTCAGCAAAACGTTTCACCCCAACGCAGTGTTGGCGAGTCTGGGACTGCGCGGCGGTAAACAGGATCCGGAGACGGCATGGCGCGTCGCCCCCTACGGTGGAGGCGGCGCGTTTGGCCTGGTAGCGCACGATCCGCAAGACCATGAGGCGATCGACCTGGCCATGAGAACGTTTCAGCAGATGCAGCGCGACGGTTCATGGGGAATCGACCGGGTGCTCGACCGGACACAACTGCAGGAGGCGAAGGCATACTCCAACTGTTTCGCAGCCGTCAGCATGCAGTCGGGATTTCTGGTCGATGCCGGAGACTCCGGCCCGTGGATTTCTTCCGCTTCCAGAAGTGGGTCGCATGGCTATTTCCCCGGCGCGAAGGATATGGACGCAACCTTCGCAGCCATGGGCCCCGGCATTCCTCATGTGCGCCTGCCGCGAGGGCACCTTGTCGATGTCGCGGCAACGGTTGCTCACCTGCTCGGTATCGAGATGAATCACACCGAAGGCTTGGATTTGCTCGCGAAAAGGCCATCGAAATGATGAGCGTCATCGCTCCTCGAGAAACTTGGTTCGAATCAGCGCGCCGATCCTGTCCCAGAGAGCAGGATCGTTCTCCATCTCAATGTGCGGTTTCATGAATGTCCGTGCAAACCAGGGATACTTCGCACACGATATCGGAGCGCTGCGGTACGACGACTGGTAGTTTCCGAGAATAGTCGTCTGCTGCGGGTCCATCGCACGTATCAGGCTTCGGCCGCGCAGCAGCCCGTCTTTCTGATAGAAGTTAATCGCCTCGCGCACATTCGGCGGGATATCCGCATCGTCCTCATGCAGTTTCTGGACGCTATCAATCTGTATGGTCAGCAGGACTGGAATGCTCAGCGTATTCAACCGCCTCGCGAGCGCCACAGTTTCCGACCCTCCCCAACTGTGGCCATAGATGACAACGCGAGCGGCTTCTTTTTGCCGCGCACTCAGATG
>DASYEV010000045.1:0-36385 GCA_036498835.1 Acidobacteriaceae bacterium
GCAAAACTGCGGACCGCGCCGTGGGAGCTGTTCTGTCCGGCCACAAACGGTCAAGGCCGGGTTTTTGACCCGAGCACCAGGCTGTTTCTTACTAGGAAAACGATCTCCTCCATTGCCTATCGGAACCACAGCATCAGGAGATTTTCTCTCAGCTACTTGCGATAGCCCAAAGCCGTCGATATCTTCTCAGCGGTTGCCAATAGCTGCGGAACGAAGGTCTTCTTCAGATCGACGATCGTTACACGGCTGGATGGAACCGCGATGCCTATTGCGCCGACGATCTGCTTCGCGGCATCGCGTACGGGACTGGCGATCGATCGCAGTCCTTTGACCAGTTCTTCGTCGTTCAGGGAATAGCCAAATTTGCGAGTGTCTTCAAGAAGCCTGGGCAGGCCCGATTTGTCGCTGCGTAGATATTCTTTTGCTGCACGGTCTGTCACCAGCCGCGACATGTAGGCACGCACCCAGTCTTCCGGCATCTCGCAGATAAGTGAGCGGCCCAAGGATGTGTTGTAGAGCGGAAGCCGCGATCCAACATGCAGGTTGATATTGATGATTTGCGACGTTCCAATTCGTTCAATGTAGACAAGCTCATCGTGGTCCAACACCGCGAGGTTGACGGTCTCATTGAAGTGCCCGGAAAGATCCTGCAGAAAAGGCGCGGAAATCTGCTTGAGATCCAGGCCGTCAAAGTACGCATGCCCCAGCGAAAGAATGCGAGGCGCAGGTTGGAAACTGCGTGTTTTCGGATCCTGGCGGACATAACCCATCTGGACCAGGGTGTGCACCAGCCGCCAGACATTGGTTTTCTTCATCCCTACCATCGTGGCCAGGGTTGCCAATGGGATCGGCTCTTTATGAGCAGCTACGGCTTCCAGAACGGTGAGACCGTGAGCAAGGGAAGCAATCAGGTTGCGGTCCAGAACTCTCGTGTTTTTCTTGACTGTTTTTGTGCTCATACTGGTTCGAATAACTCCGACATTCTACGGTAAGCTGCGCGCCGTCTGCGTTGACAGTGGTTTCTCACGCGTATTATATTGCGCAACATCGATTCGTATTGCGGAATAAGTGACTTTGTACGAAGGAGCCATCCATGGCAGGCAGCGTAGGGTTTCGAGTAAGAACAGAATGGCCGAGGCCGGAAGCTTCCCTGCTGGATTCGTTTGGCGAAGCCGCAAGTCCACAGGTCGCCGACAGCATGTCGAGGTTCGGCGCAATGGACGCGGGCATCCGTCCGGTGTGGCGTTCGCCGCGTGTCATAGGCTGCGCTTTGACGGTGTGGTGCCACGCAGGCGACAACCTGATGATCCACAAAGCGATTGCGCTGGCTCAGCCGGGGGACATCCTGGTGGTCAATACGCAGGGTGTTGTTGCGAGCGCCCCCTTCGGCGAGTTGCTGGCCACCAGCGCGCTGCTGCAGGGAATCCGTGCCGTCATCGTGGATGGCTGTGTGCGCGATGTGGAAGCCCTGGAAGCGCTGCAGCTTCCTGTCTATTCCAGGGGAATCTGCCCTGGAGGCTGCAACAAGGATGGCGGCGGCGAAATCGGGACCATCATCGCTTGTGGTGGAGTGGCCGTTCGTCCAGGAGACATCCTCATTGCCGATCGTGACGGCGTCACGGTAGTTCCGCTGAACGACGCCGAAGAGGTTGCACAGGCTTCCATCCGCAAGATGGACTCGGAACGTAAGCGCATGCAGGAGATCAAGGCGGGCGTGATTGTGCGTCCGGAAATCGATGAACAATTGAAGCGGCTCAAGGTGATCGCATAAGCCTTTTCCGGACGGCGCGCCGTTCTGGAGGGACCTGTAGAATAGCCTGCGAAAGGCGCAGGCTTTCTGCGGCTGCGATCGACCTTGAAGATGATGCGTAACTTGTTTCAAAGCCTGGCTCTTGCGAGTGTGCTTCTTCTCACCGGTACCGCAGCAAGTGCCGCCACGCATGGCACAAATGGGACGCCGCGTGCCACGGCTAGCGACGCGGCTTCAGAAGACGCGGCTTCAGAAGTAGCCGCTTCTCAATCTGCTTCCACGACCAACGATACCTTTAAGAACCCGTTGCTCGACAGTGGCGCCGATCCTTGGGTGGTGCAGTGGAAGGGGTTCTACTACTACTCGAACACGGCTGGCGCGAACCTCACCTTATGGAAAACGACGGATATCACCGACCTCCATCACGCGCAGAAAAAGGCCGTGTGGACGCCTGAGCCGGGGCATGAGTGGTCGAAGGAACTGTGGGCGCCGGAGCTTCATCGCTGGGGCAACAAATGGTACATCTACTTCGCCGCCGATGCCGGCAAGAACGCGACGCACCGCAACTTCGTGGTCGAGAACGACAGCGATGACCCCATGGAAGGCACATGGACCTTCAAGGGCAAGGTCAGCGATACCACGGACAAGTGGGCGATCGATCCCACGATGTTTGAGGTTCACGGCCAGCACTACATCGTCTGGTCTGGCTGGAAAGAAGATCACGATGGAGAGCAGGATCTCTTCATCGCGCACATGAGCAATCCATGGACGATTGACTCGCCGCGCACCTTGATCTCGGCGCCTACGTATGTCTGGGAGCAGCACGGCGATCTCCCTGGCCGCCACGTCAACGTGAATGAGGGCCCTGAGTTTCTCGCGCATGGGAAGAAGATGTTCATTGTCTATTCGGCATCGGGATGCTGGACGGACAACTACTCGCTCGGTGTACTGGAAGCGAGCGCGAGCGCCGACCCGCTCGATGCGAAGTCCTGGACCAAGCTCGATCATCCTTTTCTCAGCACGGATGCGGCCTCAAGCGCGTTTAGCCCAGGCCACAACGGCTTCTTCAAGTCGCCCAATGGCAAGGAAGACTGGATCATCTATCATGCCAATCCGCAACCTGGTCAGGGATGCGGCAATCATCGCTCGCCGCGCATTCAACGCTTCACGTGGGATAAATCGGGCAGACCGGATTTTGGAAAGCCTGCGCCAATCGATCAGCCTCTGGAGAAACCCGCACGTTGATTGCTGCCCCCCCCCGGAGGACTAGCAGGTGGACGACGATGAGCTGGAAGAAGACGAGTTGGAAGAAGTTGAGCGTGAACGAGACCACAGGGCACTGAAATATATTCTGGTCGCCGTTGGTTGTTTGGCGTTTGCGTCGGCCCCCAATTCTCGATTTCACGACGTGTTGCGCATTGCAACCTGGACAGTGGCTTTTGTGGGGTTGGTCCTCAATATTGCGTGGCCGTTTTTGGTGGATCGCATTGCCCGCGGCGTTGTGCTTTTAATTGTTGCCGCCCATGCTGGGATCGTGATGGCGGCCCACCCTTACCTGCTGGGCCATAACTATATGCTCATTTTCGCGATGATTCTTGCGGAGATTGTTATGTCTATCCTCCCGCTGGCGTGGCTGGATGCTAGGTCGTTGGAGACTCGCAAGGCAAATTTTCGCGGATCTCAACAGCTCTCGGATCGTAACGTTCCTCGGTTTGATTAGGAGCGCAAATTGTCCGATGCGATGGTTGAAGCGTTAGTTTTTATTGGGCGAGATGTGACGTCCTTTGAACCATCTGTTACGTCACCGCCGCCTGCGGGGGGTGATGGGCATTGGGAACGGGGGATCGGAGTGCGCTCAGGTCAGTTAGTTCCGACCAGCCAGCCGATCGTATTAGCGAGGAACCTCGCCTGCAATACGGGATGGAAGTCAGGGCAGCGGTGGAACACGACCTTGCCTTTTCCAAGGCGGCAGGTAACCGTTCCCGCACCGATCTTCCGGTCATGATCGCGAGAATAGGCAGATACGATTTCAACGCCAGGCCCTTCGACAAGCACTCCGTTCGCCTGCCGTCCCTTCACCTGATAGAAGAAGCCCATCGCCTGATTCACCGGCAGGCCGGCATAGAGCGGATGTTCGCGCACGAAGTACCAGTTGCCCATCCACGGCGCGCGGAGATCTCCCACAGCGCCGCGGTATTGAAACGCACCGGCATGTGCGAGTTGTTGGGCGAGGCCGTCAGACAGCGTGTCGCTTTGCGGAATCGCCAGCAAGGGCGTACCCGATCGCACTGCATCCAGAATCCCATTCGCCAGTTGACCGAGTTGCAGAGTGGTTGGCTCTTCGCCGGGCTCGGGCACATGACCGGGCTTCATCACGGGCATAGTTTCGCCTGTGGTTTCGCCTGCGCTTTGCTCGGTGGATGTCTTTGCGGTCAGTCCTGCAGAAAGGATGAGGTTATAGCGATCGCCAGGTTTGAAATCGAGAACCTCAAGGCAAGAAGTCGTGCCGAGAGCTGCAAGCTGTTTGCGCGTGGCAGGGGAAACGCCTGACACAGCAACGCGGAGGCTGCGTTTGCAAACGGCGCCTTGCACGCCCGTGACCCAGATCTCCTTGGTTTGTGTCGCGGATGGAACAGACGAAATCGCAAACCGGAACCGGTACAGACCTTGCTCCGTAAGCGGCGGGGTGATGAAGCCTTCTTTCAGGAGATAGCTGAACTGATCGGGCACCTGTGCGGGGACGGGCAGGGAAGTCAAGGTCTCCAGCTTGCCGGAAGGCGTGACCATGCTGAAGCGAAGGGTGCCTGTGGCTGGGTGTGACGTATCGTTGGCGAGATACAGATCGAAGGTGGCAGGCTGTCCACGTTCGATACAGGCGGAACGTTGTTTCGCGATGGGCCTGATGGGTAGCAGAGATCCGGCAATCAGGTTGGGATCCGATTTGAAGTTGCGTAGATTGTCGACGATGCCCGAATGATTTTCGATTGCCGTCGACTCCCACCCGGAAATTGCGGCGAAATCCAGCTCATCGGATATGCGCGCGTTCTCCATGTAGTTCATCCAGCTTTCGTAGCAGGTTCTACCAACCGCGGCGAAGACACTTTCTGCATTGGGGAAAGCTTTGCGGAAACCCCAGGCGTCCAGAAAGCGTTCGTAGCCAGCGACAATCTCCCGGTGATCCTGAAGGTCGTAAGAGTCCCCTCCGTACCGTTTGAAGGTTCCGGTGATCTGGTGCACCATCAGCGAGTGATTGTCCGGCCGCGCGCAGCCTTCCATCTCGCCAAACTCGGTCAGAATTTCCTTATAGGGCGCCTGGTACGTGTATTTGCTCGGTGACTGGTAGAACTCGTCGTACCACTGGTCTCCGGCGCCCTGGTGGTTGTTCCAGAAGGCTCCGTATTTTTCTTCATCGCTGCGATGCAGCGGACCTGACTTCATTTCGTCATTCCACGGTTCGAACCATGCCTGCGCGGCGCCTCGCTGCACGAAGCCGTCATTCAGCACCACCATCCTGCTTGGATCTTCGCGGTGCATGGCTTCAATGACCTCGAGCGTAGCGGGGTTTTTCAGGTCCGCGCCAATCTCGTTCTGCAGGCAGTATTCGATGACCGAAGGATGAGAGCGGTGCGCCTTCACCATCTCCACACACTTGACGAACATAAAGCGCTGCGCAAATTTGTCGGCTTCGCTGGTAGGCTTTTCCATCACGATGCCGGCGGCGTTGACTTGCGTGTTGGCGGGCAGCCGGCCGATCGAAAGCTTGCCGCCGCCCGGCTCCATATAGCGAAGGACGCCGAGCTTGTCATGCCAGCGCAGCACGTCTTCTTTGGCAAGATTGCGATGAAAGTTCAGGCAGTTCAGCCCGAGCTTCCGAGCAGCGCGCACTTCTTTCTCCGCGAGCTCCGGAACGGGAAACATCCCATTCAGTCCCCAGAAACCCCAGGAGATGGAGCTATAGATGCGAATACGGCGGCCATTCAGGCGGAAGATCGCGTTGGTGCCGGATCCCAGGGCGCCGATACCGGCGGGCGCAAAGCTTCGGAAACCAAAGGAGACAACGCGTTCGTCAGCTTCTGAGGGGAGACCGGAAAGCCGCGCCCGCAGAATATAGAGACGCGGGGAGTGAAGATCCCAAATCTCCGCGGCTTCACAATGAATCCGTGCGCTGTACCGTCTGCTCAGGAGAGTCATGGCATCGCGGCGTTCCTCTCCGCGCACGCTTGCCAGAACTTTTTGGCTGGCGGGGTCAACGACCTCAAACGTCACCGTGCCGCTATGCAGTTGACTGTCCCCGTGGAGGGCGAGCGTCACAGAAGCCTCGATGGTTTTTGCGGAAGGAAGGTTGAGTGCCCACAGGTCGTCGATACGCACTCCCAGCGGCGCTGACCGCAGGGTTATTCCACGATCCAGTGCGCCAAATCCGTGCGATCGAAAGAGTGCTACCTTGCCCCACTTCGCATTCGAGCCATCCACCCAATCGAAGCGGCCAAACGGATTCGTGATCCGGATCCCAAGCAGGTTAGAGCCTCCGGGTTTTGCCGCGTGCGTCAGGTCGGCTTCGAAAGGCAGTTCCTCCATGATGCTGTACCCGCAGAGCTGGCCATTGAGATAGACCTCCGCACGGAGGTGAGCTCCACGAATGTGCAGAAGGATTTGTCTCCCATGCATCGCGGCTGGAATGTCGATCGGCCGGTACCACCAGGACACGCCGAAGTAGGCCCCATTCTGCGGCACGGAGTCGTCAGCCGGCGGCTGCACCGGCTGTGTGCCATTCTTTGTGTCTGCGGCGTAGCGATATTCTTCGGGCGTGTAAGGGCGTGGTTCGCCATTCAAACCGGCACCATGTTTTCCCCAGAAATGTTGTTCCACGCTGGTGGGGAGAATGACGTTCTTTCCCGCTTCCGGTGTCAGCGCATTCCAACCACCGGAAGGCGGGTTGACCGGCAGCGGTTCACCTTTCCCGGTAAGTCGTCCATCGCGCCAGGCCACATCTTCCGGCAGGAAAATATCGTCGTTTGCCCAGGCGGCTTTCGTGTCGAGCCAAAGGCTCCAGCCCTCATCGGACAACAGCGTGCCATTCTCCGGCCATGCTTCCGCGTCGTGCGCGGGCGAGGCAGCGTTCAACTTGACCGGCAAGCCGGCCAGTGCAGCCGTGGCGGCGGAGGCTTGCAGAAAGGTACGGCGGGAAAGCATGGCAGACTCCAGCGCGGGAATTGTTCCAAAGGTGAACTCAGATATTCGCGACTCCTAGCATCCATCCCCGAAGCGGCATTTGTAAACCTGGAGGCTCTCCTTCAATGCCAGCGGGCATGGAACAACCATGGCGCAAGCGCCGTAGAACCTAATCAAGGTGGGGAATGGCATCATGCTGATGAAAATGGCCGCACAACGAAGGACCAACCGCACGGTAACGTTGGGAATTCTGCTTGTCGTGGGAGTCCTTTTCGCGAAAGTCAGTCTCGCCCAGGAAACATTCGATGTCGCGGTGATCCGGCCAAGCGCGGCGGAGGTCAAATTCGAGCACAACGGGAAAACCGAGTTTGCCCATGGCACTCTGACGATGCGCGATGTTACCGTCAGCACTTGCATCCAGTTGGCCTATGAAGTCCCACCGAGTCTCATCGCTGGCCCGTCCTCGCTTAAAGATGTGCACTACGACATCACGGCAAAGGCGGCTCCGGATGCGACCAGGCAGCAGATGCGCATGATGCTGCGCACATTGCTGCATGACCGTTTTCAGCTTGCGTTCCATCTCGAAAAGAAGGAACTCAAGGTCTACGCCATGGTAGTGGCGAAAGGCGGTATCAAAATGAAGCCTTCGGCAGAAGACGGTGAGGGGTACCACGAAAACAGCGATATCGGGATGATCGGCCGGTCGATGACCATGCACGACCTGGCGACGTATCTTTCCGATCCGCTGGGCGCTCCGCTCACGGATAGCACGGGCCTGCCGGGCCGCTATGATCTGAAAATCGATTTCAGACCCTACGTCGACGACGAGCGAAGAGACGTGAGGCCGGACCCGGTCGCAGTCCTCAAGGCCGCGCTCAAGGGGGAATTGGGCCTGGAACTCGTGGAACGCAAGGATGTGATGGATGTCATGACCGTCGACCGCGTGGAGCCGCCGTCAAGTAACTAAGATTGGGTCCTGACCCTCGAGTGCTTGCGGACTGCTTTACTCTGTTGAAACGCATCATGTCCAGGTCTCGCCGTATTTACGACAGCTTCCTGTTCGACGGCGAACTCGACCTGTTGGAATTCCGTCTCCGCCAGAACTATGACGAGACCGACTTCTTTGTCCTCGTGGAAGCGGGCGAAACCTACCGCGGCCATCCGAAGCCCTTCACCTTCGCGGAGCATCGCGACCGCTTTGCCTGGGCCGCGGCCAAACTGCGGCCTATTCAATTGAAGGCGCTCGGCAACCCATCTTCCAGCCCCAAACAGCGTGCCCTGGTGCAGCGCAATGCAATTGTTCTCGCGCTCTCCGAAGCGGCGCCAGAGGATATTCTTCTGGTTGCGGATGCCGATGAAATACCCAGCCTTTCCGCATTGCGTTGGCTGCGGGACCAAGGGATCGGCGAGCCCCACCGGCTGGAGATGACCCGGCATTATCAGCGCATCAACCTTCTGGCGCCGGCGTCCACCTGCTGCATCGATCGGGCACAGCCGTTCGCGTTCGCCGCGCCGCGGTTTCGCTTGAGCGGCTGGGATTCGCTTTCCAGCCGATGGAGCGGGCGTTCCGCTGTGGCGACTCCCATCGGCTTCTTTCGAGACCATCCGGGCGAGTCACCCTATAGCGTCCGGTTTTCAGGGGTGACGCGGCCCGTGCTCAAGGATGCCGGCCGGCACCTGACGGCGACGGATCCTTCGGCAATGCTTGCACGCAAGCTTGGCCGTGTTTTTCATGCAGAGTGGGCAACGGATCGCGGCATGTACCCGCCTCATCTCGCTCTATGCGAAGAGCATGGCGTGCACCATCGCGGATGGTGGTACGCGGAGCAGGTGCCCGGAGCCTTGCCTGAAGATCTGGAACATTTTGCCGCGGCATGTCCGGTGGCGCTGCGTTCCAGCCCGCTGCCGCCCATGATGAGCAGGCGAATGGTTCGGACGTGGGCGTGGATGCGCCAATGGGCGGCGTTGCCCGATGGGCTTGTCCGGTTCATTGACGACAGATTTCAGCGAATGACGCCCCTGCTCTTCGTGCCGCTATGGCTGGCGGATTTAGCCAGGGCGGTGGCGGGAAAATTCTGGAAGAGAAAAGAAGCTGTTGCTCTGGAAGGGCACGCCCATCACTAGGTCGATCCGAATCGGTCCGGTGGCGTTCGCAATGTTCGAACCACTGAGAGATGCTACAGGGCGAAGACTTGTTTTGCTTAAGGGCACGGGTTCACCCGTGCCGAAAAGGCCTGCAAAAAGCGGGTTTACCCGCTGAGGTCCCCTTGCCGATATCTGTAGAACATTAGAAATCAACGAAGATTGGTGACGACTTTTGGAACGGGCCCCTCAGGGGCTGAAGCCCATTCCCTTCGAGCCGTGTACGTCACGGGTGAACCCGTGACCTTAAGCAAGGCGAAAAGCTCTACGAAACTGCATGAGTGAGAAGTCTCGCGAGGTTGGGCTTTGAGTTCTTGAGTTAACAAGCCTCTACGAGACGGAAACGAAATGCTTTTCTTTCAGCAGGTCGAGAAACTCACGAGTCTCGGCCGCACAGGTTTCCGGCGAGACGGCAAACTCACGTACCAGGTCGGACGTCACGTCGTCGACGCTTTTCGCATCTTCCAGTAGCGCCCAGATGCGGCTGGCGCTTTCGTTCAGTTCCAGGTAAACCCAATCGTTGACGTGAAGCAGGAACGTCTGGTCGCCGGCCTTGGCCTCCACGACTTCGGGCACCCGCTTGAAGAACTCCACCTGCATGCTGCTCTCCCCATTCCAATGCCGCGAGCATCCGCCGCGAGCCACAGATAAGATGATACCAAGCAGCAATTGAACGAATCGCAGGAGACTGTTTCAGCCAGTGCGTTCCCGTATCGCACATTACGGACGAGCGATCCAGGCCATCGGCGCCTTGTTGCACGCGCAGTGGTGCGTTCAACATTCGCCCTTTCCCAGGATTGCAGCCCGGTTGGGGCGGCCACTTGCAACGTCGCCTCACGAGGGCGATGCATCGGGCGCTGCGTTGGATGTGCGCCACGCTCTGCTGGCAGCCTGCCGTCACCTGCCGTGGAAGCCAACCTGCCTGGTCCAGGCAGTCGCGGGGCAGACTCTTCTGAACCGGCGAGGAGTTCCCTCAGTCCTGATTCTTTCCGTCATGCCGAATGAGAGTGTCACGTTGAAGGCCCATGCCTGGCTGGAAGCCGGCGGCATGGTGGTCGTGGGTCGCAACGAGATGCATAGCTTCACACCGATCTATCGTTTCGACAACCATCCCGACCGGGCCGGCGAACCAGCGGCGAGGAACATAGCACCTTGTTCGCGTTGAGTGTCGGCCCGGGGATGCAACCGGGATGGGAACTGAAAGTTGGAGAGCTCCTTCCAGGTTCGCCACACCCGGCAAAGACCTGGACGAGTGATGGCGCACACGGCCGTTTGCCTGCGGCAGCTGTGGTGCGTGTTCCCGGTCTGCTTGCGGAAGATAGCTTCGACCGGCAGCCTCTTCTCTCCGAGGATGGTGACACGCTCTTCGTCTGCCAGGTGCGGCTCGACAACCGTGAAGAACTGTTGCGAAAGCTCTCGGTTGCGCAGAAAGCCGAAGAAACCCCTGATTCCTTCCTGCTGCAGCAAGCTTTTCTGAAGTGGGGTGAAGCGTGTCTGGATCACGTCTACGGCGACTTCGCGTTCGCCGCGTATATCCGGTCCCGTGGCCAGGTCTTCTGCGCGGTTGATCATCGAAATCATTACCGCTTGTTCTATCGCGACGACGGCGGGCGGCTATTGCTGGGCACGCAACTGGCTGCGCTGAGCAAGTGCCCTGGTGTGACAACCTCGGTTGATCCCGTCACACTCGGTCTCCTGGCGGAAGGCCGTGGCCCTCGAACGCGAACGCCTTTTTTCGAGCTGCAGGCACTTGCGGGTGGTCATGCGCTGCGCTGGCGCGCGTCCCGGACTGAAGTCTTTCCCTGGTGGAATCCTTCCAGCGAACCGGTCGTGCGTTTTCGGCAATCCGAAGATTATGTTGAAAACGCTCGTGAGCTCTTCGAACGTGCCGTGCAGAGCTGTTTGCGAGCATCCGCACCGGTTAGTGGAACCTTGAGCGGGGGCCTCGACTCCAGCCTTGTAGTGGCAACAGCGGCAAAGCTGATACGGACGGCCGGAGAGGGCATGACGGTGTATACGGCCGCTCCGGATCCAGCGAATCAGAGTTACAGGCGCTTTGGATGGGAGCCGGACGATGCGCCCTACGCTGCGCAGACGGCCGCACTTCACGAAAACCTGCGCCACGTGATCCTGCGAAGCGATGCGCGTGTTGCGCTCGACCTCATGCGGCCTATCCATGAGCGAAGTGGAACGCCGATACGGAATGGCGCGAATCATCTGTGGATCGAGAGCATCGCAAGGAGCGCATCTGCCCGCGGCTCGCGAGTCATTCTGACCGGAGCGCACGGGAACTTCGGCATCAGCCACTCGGGTCTGGGTGCGTTTCGCGAACTCTTCCTGAAGCTGCATTGGGGGATGGCGGCACGGCTCGCTTTGAATCTGCGCCGCGGTGAAAGTGTGGCCCTTTGGAAAACAGTTGCCACAGGCCTGATGTCGCAGCGACTCGTCGAAAGCGCTCTGGAGCGGAGGCGGGATAGGCTTCACCCCGAAACTCTTTTCGCCCACCTTACCGCGCCCCAATTCAGGAAAGAGCATGCGAAGGCTCTTCAACGCCGCCATGGGCCTGCCAGGCTGCGGAAGGAATTCGTCCGCAGGGCTACCGCGCCTGCCATGCTGTGGTCGGCGGATACCTTGCCTCAATGGGGGGTCGAGTTACGAGACCCCACGGCAGATCGCCGATTGTTGGAGGTGCTGCTCACGTTTCCATTAGCCGCATTTACCGCGATGGGCAGATGGCGCGGCCTGGCCCGGGAGCTTGGCCGTGATCTCTTGCCTGACGCTGTTCGTTTTCGCAGAACGGCGGGCCAGCAGGCTGCCGACTACGCGTGTGCCATGCGTCAGAACATACCGCGTTATCGCGAGTTGATCGACAGCATGGGGGCATCGCCAGCGTGTTGCGAAATCCTGGATATCCCGGCAATCGAACATGCCATCGGCCTTATCGCCAACGGGCAAGATTCCGCCTTCCTGACGGGACAACTGGATCGCGCCTGCGATGTCGCGCTTTTTTTGCTGACATACTTCGCCTGAACTCAAGCAAGATCCCGAGGTTGGATCATCGTGGCGCGACGGTACTGAATGATTGCAGCGCTCCCGAGGTGGACGATGGCGGCGGAGGGGCCAGAACAATCTCAACGCGCATGACCAACGAGGGGACGTTTGGACCGTTTTCCCCGAATGGGAACGGCATTCTTCGAACTCTCCGACGTCTCGGTATCAGGAGGACTGTCTATCAAGCGCCGTCCACCTGCCGCGGAAATATCCTAAAAACTTCCTTGTTTTGCGATGCCTCAACTTAGCTATACTGCTCGCTCAGTTGGGGAGCGGTGAAACGCCCTTCGTACTGAATATCTGCCAATTTCAGACAGAGGTGCTATGAACAACGTCGAGAATACGTCGAAATCCGAAGCTTCACTGACCAATACCCCCGATGGACGCCAGGCATGGCAAAAGCCGGAAGCCAAAGTCGCGGACGTGGCGAGCGTCACACTGGCTGGTTCGCACGCACGCCAGAATTCGGATCTTGCTACCTGCGCTTCGTAAGCTGACAGACGAGCCCAGACCGAACGAAGGGAACGCACTGGTTCGTAGGGTCATCAGGCACAGAAGCCATGGTGGCACTATGCGAAGGTCGGGGTAATCTCCGCAGTTCAATCTCCAATCGTCTATTACTCAAGCCTGGTGAAGAGCGCGGTGGAAGTGGTCAATGACACACCACGCCGCGTTCGAAGCCTTGCTGTCTGTGCATTTCTCATCAAAGCGTACCCAGCGTCATGAAAAATGCACGGACAACGAGGAGTCGGCATCATGAATCATGCTCGTACCACGGCTTGCCGGAATGTATCTCATGCCCAGCTTTTCTCTTGAACCTGCAAGAACGGATGAAGCGTTGTCACCGGGGACCGTTGTCCCGGGTGTTCCGGGCGCTGAAATTCGTGAGGTGTCGTGGATTCCCCAGACACTTGAAGGCGCGATCCGCGTTGGCGGCTTCTCCATCGCGAAGCCCGGTGCGCTGCTCCAGACTGTGCCTCAGGTTGGACGTTTCCTCATCACCGGTGGGCAACTGATTGAGTTTGTTCGTGAAGCAGGTGCGGACCCCTTTGAAATTGAGCAATTCCTCTCCGGTTCCGCGCGGGCGGCTTTGGTGCATCAACGCGGCGGTTTGCCGTTGCATGCTTCGTGTCTTATCCCACCCGGCCAGGACTTTGCGGTAGCCATCTCCGGACACTCCGGGGCAGGGAAATCGACGCTTGCGGTTGAACTCGTACGGCGCGGGTGGTCCTTGCTTGGCGATGATGTAACACCGCTCGATCGAAGTTCCGGCTCTGTGACGGCCTGGCCCAGCCGGAACGGGCTCAAATTATGGCGTGACGCGTGCGAGCGGCTTGCGATCAATACGGGCAACCTGAGATCTCTACCGGGAGGCCGGGACAAGTACCTTCTGCCCGCGGACACGCAAATGAGGCCGGTGCGGCTCGGTTACGTCGCCCTCCTCGAACGTGGAACCGATGGCGGCGCGGTTCCGCTTGTGGGGCCGGCGCGGCTAGCGGCGCTGGCCGCGAATACCTATAAGCAGAACTACCTTCCCGGCCTGGAATGCGTTCAGAGCCACTTCGAAATTTCGTGCCAGATTTCGGCTGAAGTGGAGATGGCCGTTCTTCGTTGGAGCGGACCGGTTTCGAAAGGAGCCGATCTAATCGCTTCCTGGTGCGAGAAGCCCGCTTCCGGCGATGTATTCCTCGGACAAACTCCTGTGGAGCGCATGGGCGTTTCTCCGCAGGCGCCTGATCGTCTGAGGCGGCTTGCATGACAAGATGGACTGATTGACTCTGCCTGCGTGAGGGGATCACACCACCGTGAAATCGAGAGTCGTATGGGACAACCAATGAACGCAAAGATGCTGCCGACACCGTCGCTTGTGCTGGAGTGGGAAACCGTCGAAGAAGGCGGGATCGAGCGTGCGATTCGCGGTCTGCGCGCGATCAACGAGCAGATCACCGAACTGCGGCATGAGTTCAGCTCTACCCCTGAAGTGATTGTCTGCTTTGAGCGGCACGTGACGACCGAGGACGAGTTGCGTTCCATTTTCGACCGTGCCGCAGGGCCGGATGGGTGGACCGCAAATCTCCATACGATTCCTGTACCGGACGGCACCCACTATTACGAAAAGAAAAACATCGGTGCGCGCAGCTCAGTCAACGAAGTGATCGTTTTTATCGATACGGATCTGGTTGCCGACCCAGGCTGGCTTCGCAATTTGCTCACGGCATTTAACAGTTGGACGGTTTCCGTTATGCTTGGCGCCACTCACCTGGATCACGTGAGTCTTTATGAGATGGCCATGGCGTTGTGCTGGATCTTTCCTCCTGCCACCCACGGCCGCGGCATTCAACCGCTGCGCCGCTATTCTTCCAACAACCTTGCGTTTCGGCGAGCCCTCTTTCTCAGGTTCCCATTTCCCACACTGCCAACCTATCGCGGCCAATGCGGAGAACTCGGTCAAACGCTGCTGAATGTGGGTATCACCGTTCAGGAGCACACGGACGCCCGGGCGACGCATCCGCCGCCCCCCGGCGTTTTCGGTTTCATTCATCGTGCCTGGGCGGCTGGGAAGGATGCGGAGTTTTACAAAGGATTGGAGGAAGACACTTCGCTCCGCACGTTAGCGGACACAGTCCGATACGACTATGGCGTTGTCGCCCGGCGCATGCGCGAGCGCCGCGAAATACTCCGGCCAGGCCTGGCGGCATTGACGCTTGGATGGTTGCTCGGATGGGCTTACTACGGGATCAAGGCAGCCGGCTATCTTTCCGGTTTATTGCGCAGAAGCGCATCGGAAGCCGGCAGCCCATCTGCCGCTGGAGCGAAGGTTACATAGGCGGGCCGGCGACACTCTTGTGCAGGATGAAGTGCCGCCTGACCCAGCGAGGAATGAGTAAAAGCGCGGAAGCCATCGAAGGCTGGGGTCTGCCGGTTGCTGGATCCCAGTTCCCGGAAATCATCCACCGGTAAATTTCCTCAAACCAGTACTTCGCCCCGGGTTTCAAAAGAAACTGGAAAAGCGAAATCCAAGTTAGACCGAAAGGCACGTCTTTCGGTTCTTCCATGGCGCCGCCTCGCAGCAGAACGCGAACGCTGATATTCATCAGGGAGCCTTCGAAGCGGGTGGCCGGCCGCAGCGAATTCTCCTTTGGCGTTCCGAAAAGCATGGCAGTGTGCATCAACGCCAGACGCAATGTCTGCTCGACGCCCATTTCCTTGCCAAGGCTCATGACGTCCTGGAGTTCGTGCGGAGTCAGCCGGGCTGCCAGCGCTGCAATGTCTGCAATCCACTTAAGACGGAACCATGCGTGCTGTGCGCCGTGCACGCAGAGATACAGAAGGGATTCGCGATCACTCAGTGCCGGCAGGCTGAGTCCGCGGGAAATTTCTACCCGCTGGTAGCTTTCCGCGGGAAAACTGTCCGCCAGCAGATGAAGGTTATCGAACGGGCGCCAATGCAGTTCTACCTCGCTGCCGCTGAGCGGATGCCGAAACGCGAAATCCTTCTTATGTATCCGCCACAAGGCTTCCTGCTTTGGGCTCAGTCCGTTATGTGGTGTCAGCCGCACATAACCCATGTCCTGCAATTGTTCTGTCGCGCGGTCGACATCATCGGGTGCGACCAGCAGATCCAGGTCCTTGCTGTGGCGCACGCTTAGATCGCCATAAGCTTTCATGCCCAGGGGAAGACCCTTCAGCACAGCGACGCGTATACCTTCCGACTCGAAAGCTTTGCACAAGCGTGCGGCGTGGGCAGCCGCAAAAACATTCTGCTGTGCTACCTTGCGTGCACTTTCGGCGAGCCGTTGCCGGATGGCTGCCGGAACCTCGTCTCGACTGCCGAGTACGCGATAAGCCAATCCCTGGACGCGATGCCTCTCGATGATGCGCAGGACATCGGGCCATTGAATCGGGCTCGCAAGCCGGGAGGTCAGGAGCTTACCGGAGTCAGGATCGTCGAGATTGATCGAACAGGCACAGGACGCCAGGACAAGTTCGAACTCTGGAGAGAAATGAGGAGTGCGTACGCTGACGGTGTCAGCGGGAGCTTGCGTCGCGACGAGCATGGTCGACCACCAGTTTTTTCGCGCAGAAGGTCGATCGGCCAGAAGGTCGTCAACGTGATCGGATAGGGAGATGGGTTCCGGGGTGGAGGGTTAACCTCCACCCCGGAGAGGACTGTATCGGACCGGCTGACGCAGTCCCGGCCGGTTGAAAATGCTATTGCTTGGCGATTGTGCTGGTGACCGTTCCGCCACCTGTAACTTCGTTGTCGCCGTAGGAGAAGATATTGCCGTTCGTGCCGATGGAAAGGCCGGAACCGTTGGAGAACAGCCCCACGCCGCTGATGCGAATGACAGCGGAAGATGCACCGGTGCTGGAGGCCTGCAGTCCCGCGCCTCCGTTATTGGAGGAGACCGAGCTGAGAACGCTCATCGTAGACGGGCCATTACTGGCATCGGACTGGAATCCGGCGCCGGTATTTCCACTCGCAATGACCTGTTGAACCGTCACTTTGCTATTGCCGGCAGCCAGCACTCCCACGCCATTATTTTCGAATGTGCTGTTGGACACCGATGCCAGGGTTGCCGTTGAACTGGTGTTGGCGACGGTCACACCTGAGACCGTATTGTCCCGGATAAAGGAACGATCGATGAAGAGCTTCAAAGCGGCCGAGGCGTTTACGATGATCCCGTTGCTAGCATAATTAGCGATGGTGCAGTTCTCGATGTGAACGGCCTTCGCCTGGATGATATTGACGCCGTTTGACCCGGGCGAGGTGCTCTGATTGATGCCAGTGACGGTCAGGTTACGTAGTGTCACCACGTCCGAGGTCCCCGCGTTGATCGTAAATCCGGCTTGACCGCTAGCGGTGAGAACGCTCCCTACGTTGCCGCCGCTGCCGTCGATGGTGATGGCCTTGGTAATCGTGACAGCTCCGAAACCTCCAGGATCCAGCACGTCGATCTCTCCGCCGGCTGCGGTCTTTGAGATGGCGCCTGCGAAGGTCTTGCACGGGGCGGTACGGCTGCATGGATTTGCATCGTCGCCGACGCCGGACACCCATGTACGGGTGGCTTGGCCGTTTGCGGCACACACCGCAAACAGAGAAAGAGCAAGATAGGCGACCGGACGCAGCAAGGTCTTCATGTGAGTCTCCAAAACAGTTTTTTCGGACAGGGCGTAGTCTAACCCAACCCCCAGAAGACTCAATAGCTTAATCCGATATTTTTTTGGATTTCCTCTTATTCCGATGGAAAGTGGGAATAGAGAAGCCACCGGCCGTTCTTGGTCACGATCCATGCCTATCTCTTGGTAGGAACACTGCTGCTATCGACGGACGCCGGGCAGAGGCAGATTACTTTTTGATTACCATCGTTTTGGTAGATGATATCCACTGCGATCTTGTATTTATGGCGTCAATGCGGGCTGTCTTCACTATTTGCGGGTAATGTCGTAGCTTCTGGAAAAGTTGAACTGGTGCCACTTTGGAACGCACCTTGAGTCGTTGTGAGAATTGAATTGCAAGAAGTATGCAGGCCTTAGCTGGCCGACAAGCGCGACTGACGGTGATGCTGTGCAGCTCTTCGAAAACTCGTTCTGTGGAAAACCAGGTACATAACTCGATCATGGATTTGTTAGTGGCGCTGCTATTCGCGAGTTAGCACTTAACTTTGGTTAACTGCGATGAGCTGTCCGCGAGATATCTGCTGTCATGCGACTTATTCGTGTGCTGCACCTGTCGGTGGAACGATGCATCCGAAACCATGCTCTTTCGACGTTCTCGGGCACGCAACCGCTCCCATCCACACGTGGAAGCCGGTGGGGCCACTCGATGTTTCCTGCCGGCAGCGACCGCGCCGCTGGCGTCAGGCGGCATGCTGCCTGGCGAATTCGGTGTCTTCGGCGCCGATGAACCGGCGAACGTTCCCTCCATCCGGTATGCCCGGAGACAGGGGCGGAGGAAACGCGGGGCTGAACTGCTGTAAAGTGATGGAAACGAACCAGCAGCCCCATCAGGAGAGTCAGGGACATGCCCACGGGCTTCGGGCAGAAGTTGCAAACGGTAATCCGTTATAAACCCAAGACTCGCGTGGGGCGGCTTTCCTACCGCCTTACCGCTGTTTGCGTACTGTTGCTGGTGCTGGGGCGTGTTTTTCATGGATTCTTCCAAGGGGTGAGCTACTTCATCGTAGGCCTCCTCTGCGTGGTGCTTGGCCCCCTTCTGATTGTCCTGGCGCTGCGCTTCATCAATCGGCGTCTGCTCTGGAAGGTCCGCAACCGGCTCATCCTGACCTATCTGCTGATGGGCCTTTCGCCGGTGGTGTTGTTTGCGACCATGGCGAGTATCGCGGCGTACGTTCTGGCCGGGCAATACGCCACCAACACTGCGCTCTCGCTGCTTGAAGAAGGCAACCGCCAGGTAGGGAGCGAAGCTGGGAATGTGGCCACCTACCTCAGCTCCCACAATGACCAGCCCAAAGCGGTGGTCGATCTGGCCGAAGAGCATGGAGCCGGGCAGATCGGTGTTTCCCTTGCCCATCTGGAAAACGGAGTCTGGCGTGCGCTCCCCAGCAGCGCCCTGGGCGGCAAAGCAGGCACGTCGCCCTTTGACGGTGAGCCCCAGAAAGACTGGCTGCATGCGCCGTTTCAAGGTGTGGTTTCGAGCAATGGACGCCTCTATCTCTGCAGTCTGGCAACAGTAACCAACGGTTCCCGCACGACTTCCGTCCTTGGCAGCATGCGAATCGAGCGGAGCACACTCGATTCCATCGCCCATGGGCTGGGCCGGATTTCCGTGCTCCCCGGCTTTCACTACAGCAATTCCGACCTCAAGGAACGGGATGAGGCCACGGAAACGCCTGAAAGGCCGGAAGCTCCGGAAACGCCCGAAGGGCCTGCGATCCATCTCAGCCAGGGGGTAGAGGTTCCCACGGCGCCTGATCGGCTGGGTTCAGGCACACCGAACGCGAAGCCGCCCCAAGCTCCCACAAAGCCCCAGGTCTCCAGGACGCCGCATGTCAGGATCGGCGGGTCCAGCGACCATAAGCCAGGCAGTCCACGGGGTTCCTACACGAATGACGGCCAGGAGTTCAGGCTCATAAGCGGAAGCCCGCTAGCCCCGGCAGAGCACTTTTTCGATTGGCGAGTCTTTTTCAGCGCGCCGATCCCAGTGGTCTCCTGGGAAACCGGAGCCCGCCTGCCTTCGCTGGTCGCGGTTATTTCGCGGCCGACCCTTTTATATGCGCATCTCTTTGCGACCTCGGTGAGCACCGGTCTGGCTTTCCGGGTCGGCCTGATCGTTATTGGAATCTTTTTTGGATTGCTTGAGATCTTTGCGTTGCTGATGGCGATGCGGCTGAGCACGACCATTACCAAGTCGGTGGGCGAACTGTATCGTGGCACAACGGAAATCGATCGCGGCAACCTTGCGCATCGAGTTCCCATCCGGAGGGAAGATCAACTTGGAGCATTGGCCCACTCCTTCAATTCCATGGCGGGCTCTATTCAGGATCTGCTGATCCAGCAGCGCGAGAAGGATCGCCTCCTGAACGAACTCAGAATTGCGCAGGAAGTTCAGCGCAACCTGTTTCCGGCTTCTCCTGTGCACGGTGGAGGCTTGGATGTCCATGCGATGTGTCTGCCCGCGCGCACCGTGAGCGGCGACTATTTCGATTTCATCTTCGGCGAAGGCAATCAGCTCTGTATCGCGCTGGGGGATATCAGCGGCAAAGGCATCTCCGCGGCGCTGCTGATGGCGTCGCTGCATTCCGCCGTGCGCGCCTTCACCCTGGGCAATGGAGAGGATCACGGGAAGATGACGTCCCCGGCCCATCTCCTGGGCTGCCTGAACCGCCATCTGTTTCGCAGCACGCAGCCGGAGAAATACGCCACGCTGTTCCTGGCTTTTTACGATACGGAAACCAGGAACCTGACCTACAGCAATGGCGGTCATCTCGCCCCGCTGCTGCTTTCGACCGATGGCCGCGTGCGCAAACTGGACTGCGGCGGATCGGTGGTCGGTTTGTTCGACAACCTGGAATACGAGGAAGCCACGGTTCAATTGCGGTCTGGAGATTTGCTCATGGCCTTTACCGACGGCCTGACCGAGCCGGAAAACAGCGAAGAAGAGTTCGGCGAAGAACGCCTGCAGGCGTTTGTGCAAACCAATCGTGCCAAGGATTTAGACACGCTGGCGAAGGATACGCTGAGCGCCGTGAAGCAGTGGATCGGTGATTCCGAGCAGCCCGACGATATGACGATGCTGCTCGCGCGCCAGGCATGACCGGAAATCTTGAGCGGTTCCTCAGGCTGCGATCTCGAAGCCCTCGAAAATCCTCGAAAATCTTGAAGACCGCCGTTTTCATCAGCACGAACGGCTCCGGCACGCTTCCTACCTTGAGGAAACTGTTCTACCTCGAAAGTCCGAGCCGATGGGTCATTCATGGCGCGGAGATACGATACACTTGCTCGCAAGTACTTCCGGATACGTTCGGAAGTGCGGTGTTGCTCATCTTAATCATTTCGGACGCCTGTGACCGAACCGACGACAGATCACGTAACTCTCCATTTAGCTTCGGTGCTGCCGAGCGTTGAAGCCGTTGAGCAGACGGCGGAAAGCTTTGCCCAGAAGGCGGGCTTTGACGAAGACGACATCGGTCACATCGCGCTGGTTTGTCGCGAAGCCGCGGTGAATGCCGTTGTGCATGGCAACAAATACGATCCTGGCAAAGAGGTCACGGCCGATTTCGATCTGACCGATGACGCGTTGAGTGTTCGTATCGGAGATCAGGGTTCGGGGTTCAATCCAAACGAGATTCCGGACCCATTAGCCGAAGAGAATCTGTTGCGCACGCACGGCCGAGGCGTTTTTCTCATGCGGGCCATCATGGATGAGGTACACTTTCGCCAGTTGACTCCGGGGACGGAAATCACGTTAAAAAAGCACAGAACCACACGGGAGGCGGACAAATAGATGGATATCAAGATCCGGCATGTTGAGGGCGTCACGGTACTGGACCTCAGCGGAAAAATCACGATGGGTGAGGGAAGCGGTCAGCTGCGCAGCGCGCTGACGGACGCGCTGTCGGCAGGTTCCAAGAAGATTCTGGTCAATCTTGGTGGGGTCAGCTATGTTGACAGTTCGGGTCTGGGCGAACTGGTGGGCGGCTACACCACGGTAAAGAATGCAGGCGGCGAGATGAAGCTGCTGAACCTGAGCAAGAAGGTTAAGGACCTGCTCGTTATCACCAAGCTTTTGACGGTATTCGATGTGAGTGAAGACGAGGCCTCGGCCATCGCCTCGTTCTCCTAAGACTTATTCATCGATCCATCCAGGAGGCCGTCGCAACTGCGACGGCCTCTTTATTTTGGGTATTGCCTGGCTGAACCGCTCCGGTGCTACGCGTCAGGCCTTTCAAGGCGTCTTCCTCATAGTTAAAAACGCTACGTGAGAGCGTCGCATGAGGCATTTGTTTTGCTTAAGGACACGGGTTCACCGTGTCGTATATCGCGGCTTGAGCCGCTGAGGTGCCCGTATCGAGCGTGAGAAGATGCTGGAGTCGCAGTGAGGTCCTGTCGCGGCCTTGGAACGGTTTCCTCCGAGGCTGAAGCCCGCGTCGTCTTGAATTTGAACGTCACGGGTGAACCCGTGACCTTAAGCAAAACGATCTGCTGCCGCAGACGCCTCCAAGCTTCCATCGGATGAAATTGGAGACCTTGAAAGGGCTGGTGCTTAGCGTTCCCTTTCTCCAAGGATCCCAGTATTTTGCTGGCGGCGACGATGCGAACGCCCTGTCACCGAAACCCAACCTGAACACAATGGCTCACACGCATTCCCAGGAATCATGAGTCGCACCTGATGCCCGTACCCTCCCTTCGTCGGCTCCCGAAGCTATACTGGGCAGACCCAAATTTCAGCTTGTGATTCGAGGTAGGATTCGTGCGCATTTCCTTCTCCATGTCTGCTGCGTGTTTGCTTGCTCTCGGTCTTTCCTTGCCGGCGTATTCGCAAAAAACGCCTGAATCTCTTCCGTCGTTGGCACAACCTTCGCTCTCTCCCGATGGAAAAGAGATTGCCTTTGTCTCCGGTGGCGACATCTGGACCGTGCCTGCGGGCGGTGGCGATGCACATCTGCTGATCTCCGACCCGGCGGAAGAATCGCGGCCCTTGTATTCCCCTGACGGTACGCGGCTGGCCTTCATGTCGACGCGCACAGGCGGCGGCGACATCTATGTGCTGACCTTCGCAACCGGCAGGCTGCAGCGCATCACGTTTTCTGACAGCGCTTCGAATCTTGATGCATGGTCTCGCGACGGCAAGTGGCTCTACTTCACCTCGACCGCGGATGATGTCGCCGGTCAGGGGGACATCTTCCGGGTCGGCTCGGGCGGCGGAACGCCGCTGGAAGTTTCGCGCGAACGCTACATCAATGAGTTTGAGTCCGCGCCTTCTCCCGATGGCGTAACGGTTGCGTTCATGGCTAAGGGCATCTCGAGCTCGCAGTGGTGGCGCAACGGCGGAGCGCACATTGATGAAACCGAGATCTGGCTGAAGCCGGCAGGAGCGTCGTCAACGGGAGATACCAGCTATCGTCTGCTGGTGCCGGCGGATGCCAAGCATGCGTGGCCGATGTGGTCTTCGGATGGGCATTCGATCCTGTTCATGAGTAACAAGTCCGGCTCGGAAAACCTGTGGTCGGCGGATTCCGCCAGCGGCGCTGCGAAGCAGCTTACGCACTTCACCTCCGGCCGCTGCCTGTGGCCATCGATCGCGTATGACGGCTCAACGGTGGTGTTCGAGCGCGGCTTCAGCATCTGGCGCATGGATGCGCATAGCGGTAAGGCCGAGCCCGTCCACATCACTCTGCGCGGCGTGCCCAGTTCGCCCGGTGTGAGCCACATGGCGGTCACAGGCTGGAGCGATCTGGCGCTGTCTCCCGACGGCAAGAAGATCGCCGTCGCCGGACATGGCGATATCTTCGCCGCGGGTGCGAAGGAGGGTGGGGAAGCGCAACGCCTGACCCGCACCGTCGAATCGGAGTCTGACCCGGTCTGGTCGGCCGACTCGACCCACGTTCTGTATCTCTCGCAGCGCGACGGTGGCTCCAGCATCTACGAGTTCGACGAGAGCACGGGCAGCGAACGCGCCCTGACCCATGGCCGCGATATCGACCTGAACGCGTCCTACTCTCCTGACGGCAAGCTGGTGGCCTACCTGCGCAATCGCAAAGAGCTGCACGTGCTCACGCTGAACGGCCTTCATGACCATGTCGTTGCGACCGGCGAGATCAATGAGTATGGGTCGAACCTCGCGTGGTCGCCCGACTCGCACTGGATCGTGTATCTGCCCCTGGGCACCAACGGTTTTGACAACTTATGGGTCGTCCCCGCGGATGGCAGCGCACCTGGGAAGCAGGTCACCTTCCTCGCCAACGGTCAGAACGGTTCCCACATCGCGTGGTCGCCGGACGGCAAATACATCCTGTTCGACACCTCGCAACGTGCGGAGCAGGCCCAACTGGCACGTGTGGATCTGATTCCCCATGTGCCCAGCTTCCGCGAGGATCAATTTCGCGATCTGTTCCGCAAGCAGTCCACCCCGGGCGCCCCGGATACGCCTGCAAACCCGGAAAACCAGACGCACACTGGTCCCGCCACGGAGACTCCGGGCAGTACGCCCGAGCCGCCCAAAGAAGCTGTGCCCAGCGATGGCGCCGCGCCGGCGGGACGCCGTGGCGGCGCGGCAGCGGCGGCAAAGAAGCCGGTGGAGCCGACCCGGATCGTCTTTGAAGGTATTCGCGAACGCCTGACGTTGCTGCCGATAGGCCTTGGCGTGCGCTTCCCGGTGATCAGTCCCGATGGCAAGACGCTGGCGTTCCTGGCGGAGGTCGCGGGGCAGTTCAATATCTACACCTATCCGTTGGATGAACTGGCGCGCGAGCCAGCCTCGCCTCGCCAACTGACCTCGACACCCGGCGGAAAAAACGACCTCGCCTTCACTCCGGATTCCAAGGAGCTTTTTTATCTCGAAGGCGGCGGCGGACGTGGGGGTGGTGGTGAAGGCGCTGCGGGTGTTCGCTCCATCTCACTGGACACGCGCATGCCGCATCCGGTGCAGTTGAGCGCCGCCGTGGATGTCGACTTCGATCGCGAAAAGATGGTGGTATTCGATGAAGCCTGGACCACGCTGGAGCATCGCTTCTTCCGCGGCGACTTCAACGGTCATGACTGGAGCAAACTGCGTGAGGAATGGCGCCCTTATGTTGCCGGTGCCCGCACCGGCCCCGAACTTCGCCGCGACATCAACCTGCTGATCGGCGAGTTAAACAGCTCGCATTCCGGCATCAACCGTCCGTCTGTGCCTGCCGTGCGCACGGGGAGACTCGGTCTGCGTTTCGAGCGCGCTCCGTTTGAAGACTCGGGCAGGCTGATTGTGCGTGAAGTGGTTCCTCTGGGGCCTGCCGCCATTGAGGGTTCCATTCACACCGGCGACCGTCTGCTGGCTGTGGATGGCGAAGCGATCGGGCCGAAGACCAATCTTGATTCTCTCCTGGAAGACAAGGCCAATCGCCGTGTGGTGCTTTCGACTGCACCAGGCGGGAATGAAGCGAAGAAACACGATGCCATCGTGCGTCCGGTAACCATCCAGATCGAATCGGGCCTGTTGTATCGCAGTTGGGTAGAAGAGCGCCGCGCGTATGTAGACAAGGTATCCGGCGGCAAGCTCGGCTACGTGCACATCGCCGCGATGGGCGACGCGGATCTGGCGCAGCTCTATCTCGACCTGGATGTGGTGAACCAGTCCAAACAAGGCGTGGTCGTTGACGTGCGGAACAACAACGGCGGATATGTGAATGGACGAGTGATCGACGTGTTCGCACGCCGGAACTACCTGATGATGACGCCGCGCGACGGATCCACGGTGCCCAGCCGCCAATCGCTCGGTCAGCGCGCGCTTGGTTTGCCCACGGTGCTGGTCACCAATGAGTCGACGCTCTCCGATGGCGAAGACTTCACAGAGGGCTACCGCACCCTTGGCCTTGGCAAGGTTGTGGGCACGCCGACGGCCGGTTGGATCATCTTTACCGGCGCACAGCGTCTGATCGATGGATCCAGCGTCCGCGTCCCCGGCGACCGCATCAAGGACACGCGTGGGGAAGACATGGAGTTGCATCCCCGTCCGGTCGACGTGGAACAGCTTCAGCCATTGGGTGAAACGGAGAAAGGGCAGGATGTGCAATTGGAGAAGGCTGTCCAGACACTCCTCGGCCAGCTGAAATAGGGAACACAAAGTGACGAAGCCGCGCTCCGAACGGGGCGCGGCTTTGCCGTTTGTCCAAGGTTTTCAGCTGCTTCGGGAAGCTACTTTTGTTCCCGCATTCTCAATAGCCACGGTCTGGGTGCCCCACTCATCGCGCAGCCTTTGGCGCGATGAGTGGGCTCGCACATGCTCACCTGCATACAATCGAATTGCTGCCGATGGATTAACGCGTCTCCGGGCAACTTTGCAGGGGACGAAGGGTCAAAACAGGAAGAGCTTCCCGCGTCCGCGGGAGATCGAACGAGGTCCGCCATGGCAAAAACGTTCTTTACGGATGCGAGCGACTGGGGATGTGACATGCATGGGCGCGATGCGGTCCGCCGCAATACGGTCACACGCCGCGGATTTCTGCGCGGTGGTGCGCTTGCGCTTGTGGGCACCTCGGTGATTCCGAGCTTCCTCACTCGATCAATCTATGCGGAAATGACCACCGCTTCCGCCAGCGGCAAAAAGCTGGTTGTGATCTTCCAGCGCGGCGCCTGTGATGGCCTGAATGTCGTGGTGCCTTATGCCGAGCCGAACTACTACACCATGCGGCCCGGCATCGCGATCAAGCAGAACGAGGTGCTTGACCTCAACGGCTTCTTTGGTCTGCATCCACAGATGGCTGCGTTCAAGCCGCTCTATGACCAGGGTCACCTGGCGATCATTCATGCGGCGGGCTCGCCGGACACGACACGGTCTCATTTCGACGCACAGGACTACATGGAGTCGGGGACACCGGGTTTGAAGATCACACCCGATGGCTGGCTGAACCGCGCGCTTCAAGCCGAAAAGCTCGATCAAAAGCCGTCACCTTTCCGTGCCGTTGCATTGGGTACGCAGGTGCCTCGCACGCTGCAGGGAAAGATTCCGGCAGTTGCGGTGTCCAACCTGAATGACTTTTCCGTTGCCGGCAAAGGGCCGACGACCTCGCCGATTTCGAATGCCTTTCAGGCGATGTATGACGAGAGTTCCGACGCCATGCTGCACGGCACCGGCCAGGAGACCTTCGAAGCGGTGAAGATGCTGAAGGCCGCCGATCCCGCGCACTACAAGCCATCGGCCGGCGCGAACTATCCCAACACCGCGTTCGGCAACAGCCTGAAACAAGTTGCGCAGCTTCTGAAAGCCAATCTTGGCGTCGAGGCAGCCTTCTCCGATATTGGCGGTTGGGACACGCACCAGAATCAGGGCGCGGCCAATGGTCAGCTTGCGAATCGTCTGCGCGAATTTTCAGAGACCATCGCAGCCTTCTGGAAAGACATGGGCGATGACGCGGAAAACATCACGCTCGTCACCATGTCAGAGTTTGGACGTACGGCGCGGCAGAATGGCACTGGCGGCACCGATCACGGTCACGCGAATGTCATGTTCGTGCTCGGAGGCCAGGTGAAAGGCGGCAAGGTGTATGGCAAGTGGCCCGGCCTTTCCAATGAGCAACTCAATGAAGGCCGCGATCTCACGGTAACCACCGACTTCCGAAACGTGCTCGGTGAAGCGGCTTATACAACGCTTGGCTCGCGTTCGTTGGACGTTGTGTTTCCGGGCGCGAATGTTTCGCCTGCGAAGTTCCTCAACTTCGCATAGCGTTTTCTCCGATTGGAAAAGGTTGTCTGCATTGTGATCCACACATGTCATTCCTTTGTGAAATGACGCGCGTTTCGTTGTGGTCCCACAGATGTTGTAGTGAATGAACCTTGATGGCTATCGCCGCACACAACTTTTTCGCCGAAGATACGTCCTAACAAGTGCAACACAACCGCCGGACCAGCACTCCCCACGGCAACCGGCATCCCCTATCCGCACAACCCTCCCCACCTATTCTGAAGGCCCCGGAACATCGGAGGCCTTCAAGCCTTTAAGAGCGTTGCCTTATGGAGGACCGTGTGTATTTCACACTGTTTTAACATTCGCCGGAAGGTTGCGGCGAACTCTGATGTTCGTTGCTTTGTTCGAGTAGTCGATCGCACCGAGATCGTCAGTGAGTTGTTGTAAGAACCGGTACAGGCCGGGCGACGTACGTATCGAGAAACCGGCGCAGCGACGCGTGCAGCGCGGCCGTGTCGCTGGACGATTGAATCTCGACGGTCATCTTCGGATCGGCTGCTTCCTGAAAGTTCAGCGGAGGCGCTTTGCTCGCGCTTGTCGTGATCAACAGCTTCGGTGTTGCAAGCGTGTGCAGCCGCGCAGCCAGCGGGAAATTTTCGTGGAACAGCAGCCCTACCGGAACCATGGGGGCGCGGCTGTCTTGCTTTACGCGCTGGAGCAGATCGCCGTCCGCGTTTTGAAGGATGATGCCTGGGAGTTCGTGATGTTCCTCACACAAGCGGGCGGCCAGCGAAGCTCCGATGCCTTCGCCAAAGACCAGGATGTTCTTTGCGGGGATGTGCATGGAACCCGTCAGGTAGCTGAGCGCCGCATCCGTATCCGCTTCCGCCGAAGTTTCGGTGGGATGCTGTCCGGCACTCTTACCCGCGCCGCGGTAATCGAAGAGCAGCACGTTGAGGCGGGCATCATGCAGCATGCGTGCCTCGGGCAGGGCATCGGAGATGGTGCCTGTGCCGGCGTGCAGCAGCAATACGGTTGGGTCCATGGAAACATCCGCTGGAATCCACCAGCCGTCAAGTTGAGGCTGACCGCTCGCGTCCGCCCCGAAGCGAATCGGGTCGAATCCAAGTTGAACGTCTGCCGGTGTATGGGAGACAGCATGCGAGGGCGTGAAAGCGAACTGCCATTGCCCGTAATAAAAAAGTCCGCAAAGCGTCAGATAGCCGCATAGCGCCGCAATTGCCACGACGATGCCGAGGGCCTTCACCACCCAACGCGGGTCAATGACTTCGGGATGCGTGGAAGCGGGTTTCTGAGGGGATTGGGGCTTGGTCGATCGATGCTTGGATGAAGGCGCCATGTGCTGAAAGGGTTGGGTCCAAAGCGGTTTCGATTGTGTCGTGCCTTGCAAACTTCAGAAAGGACCGTTTTCTTTGGGGAAAACGGCTTGTGTACGTTCTTTCTGTAGAAGCCCCAATCGAAGCCGCTTCGGGCCCGTCCTGTTCAGCATCTCACGTTTGCGACAATGAAGAAGGGGAGTGCGAGTGGGGCAGTGGGTGCGTTTGTGTGCGGTGTCTGAGGCGCCTGCGCCGGGTGAGGTCAAGGAAGCCGAAGCGCAGGGCGTTGCGATCTGCCTGGCCAACGTGGACGGCCGCCTGGCCGCGTTGGATAACTGGTGTCCACACCGGCGCGGGCCCCTGGGGCAGGGATGGCTGGAAGGGGAGGCAGTTGTATGTCCATGGCATTCCTGGGCGTTCGACACTCGCACCGGTATTGCGGAGCCGCCGGAGAGGGCACGCGTGGATGTTCTGCCTCTGCAGGTGGTAGCTGACCAGGTACTTGTGGATATTGGTTGATTTTCCGCGTAGCGGCAAACCTTACGTCGGGTGTAGGCTTCTCAATCAGTGTCGGGCGTCGAGGTAGGCAAAAGATCGACCCGCCGCGACAGGAGAAATACATTCATGAAGCGCGTCATCCTCGGTCTCTTCGCTCTTGCTGTCACCATTGGTACTTTCACGTCCGCTGAAGCGCAGCATCGTCATCGGCATTGCTATTACCGGCATCACCATCGGGTCTGCCGCTGGGCTTAATGGGCGGCATTTTCTTGAGAGGGTCCGGCCTGGCGCCGGGCCCTTTTCGCTTGTGTGGGAAAGCCTGAGGAGCATTGCCCCATAGCCTGTTAGACTTAATGAAATCCACTCCGCTGGGGAGAAGCAATGCAGGCAATTCTCGCCCTCGAAGACGGACGCCTCTTCCGCGGCAAAGCGTTTGGCTCACAAGTTGAACGCGTCGGCGAGGTGGTCTTCAATACATCACTGACCGGGTACCAGGAGATATTTACCGACCCCTCCTATGCGGGCCAAATCGTCGTGCTGACGAACCCGCACATCGGCAATTACGGCACCACGCCGTCCGACGCCGAGTCGACCCGGCCCTACATCGAAGGGCTCGCTGTTCGCGAGTTCTCGCCCATCAGTTCCAACTGGCGATCCACCCAGGTTGCCGACGAGTACCTCGAACGCAACGGCGTTCCCGTCATCGCGGAGATCGATACGCGCGCTGTGGTGCGGCATCTGCGCGCCAATGGCGTGATGCGCGGCATCATCTCCACGAATGTCGCGGATACCGATGCCCTGGTGGCCAAGGCTCGCGCCCACAAGAAGATGGACGGCACCGATCTTGCCAGTGTCGTCTCGACGACCCAGATCTACACCTGGGACGCGGACGAGCCGCGCAATGAGACCGGTGACCCGCTGCTGCCGGTGGCGGATGCAAAAGCTTCCGCGCCGCTGCACGTGGTCGCGTATGACTTCGGCATCAAGCAGAACATTCTGCGCATGCTGACGCGCGAAAACTGCAGGGTCACGGTGGTTCCCGCGCGCACACCTGCGGCGGACGTGCTCGCCCTGAATCCCGATGGCATCTTCTTTTCCAACGGCCCCGGCGACCCGGAACCGCTGGATTACGCGCAACAGAATATCCGCGATTTGCAGGGGAAGAAGCCGATGTTCGGCATCTGCCTGGGGCATCAGCTTTTCGGCCTGGCACTGGGCGGCAAAACCTACAAGCTGAAGTTCGGTCACCACGGCGGCAATCACCCCATCAAAAACCTGGAAACAGGCAAGGTGGAGATTACAGCGCAGAACCACAACTTCAACGTCGATCCGAAGTCGCTGCCGGACGATGTGGCCGTTACGCACATGAATTTGAACGACGACACGCTCGCGGGCCTGAAACATAAAACCGACCCCATGTTCAGCGTGCAGTACCATCCCGAAGCCAGCCCCGGCCCACACGATTCGCACTACCTGTTCCGCGACTTCAGAAAAATGATGGAAGAGTGGAAGAAGTGATGCGTACCGAGCTTTGTTGCAAAGACTTTTGTTGAGGGTTGTGTTTTGAAGGGGCGGGGCTTTAGCCCCGCCGATTTATGGACCAAGAAGAACCGGGCTTTAGCCCCTGAGGGAGATGTGCGACCGCGCCGCGAACCTGCAAGGAACAACCAGCAGACCTACTTCGTGACGTTCCAAACGGCACAACGAACTCCGTTTTTCAGAAATGAGACTTGGGCGGTTTTTTTTCTCAATATCGTTCAACGCTATCGAAACGAATTCCAGCTTCATGATTTTGTGGTCATGCACGATCACATCCATCTGCTGATAACGCCTGTGGGAGCGCTTGAGAGGGGTCCAGGCTTGCTCAAAGGTGGTTTCTCCTTCTTGGTAAAGCGTGAGCTCGCCTGGAAGGGAGATATTTGGCAAGAGGGGTACTCCGACCACCGCATTCCGGATTTTGAGGATTGGCAGCACGACCTCGCCTACATCCAGAAGAACGTCGATTCGCTACGGGTTGAGAATTATCGCTTTTGTGGCCGAAATGCAGGATTGCCTTTGGACGCAATCCCCCAGTGGCTAAAGCCACTGAATAAGAGATCACTGGACGGCGGGGCTGAAGCCCCGCCCCTTCAAAGCGATATCGCAGAAGAAACTCCTAGTGCAGACCATCCAGTAGCCTCAGCTGCCGCACAGGGTTTCGAAACAAACAAGCAGTCCGGGGCTGAAGTCCCCGAAAGCATCTTGATGGATTGGAAGTAGAAGACACATGCCACGCAGAAATGACATCGCGAAGATTCTGGTAATCGGCTCAGGTCCGATTGTGATTGGCCAATCGGCTGAGTTCGATTACTCAGGCACACAGGCCTGCAAGGCGCTGAAGGCGGAAGGCTATGAAGTTGTGCTGGTGAACTCCAATCCAGCCTCCATCATGACCGACCCTGACGTTGCCGACCGCACCTACATTGAGCCGCTGACGACCGCGTATCTGGAAGAGATTCTGCGCGTCGAAAGCGAGGCCATGGCGGGCCGCGAAGGGAAGTTTGCGGTGCTGCCTACCGTGGGCGGCCAGACGGCCTTGAACCTGGCTGTGGATCTGGCTGACAGCGGTGTGCTCGACCGCTTTGGCGTGGAACTCATCGGCGCGAAGCTCGAAGCCATCAAGAAGGCGGAAGACCGTCTCCTGTTCAAAGATGCGATGACCAAGATCGGGCTGGACATGCCCAAGTCCAAGCTCGTGAACAACATTCGCGACGGCCTGGAGTTCGCGGTCCATCTGGGCTTCCCGGTTGTTATCCGTCCCAGCTTCACGTTGGGAGGTTCAGGCGGCGGCATCGCCTACAACCGCGAAGAGCTGATGGAAATTCTTTCTCGCGGCCTGGATCTTTCGCCAGTTCACGAGTGCCTCCTGGAAGAAAGTGTGCTCGGCTGGAAAGAGTATGAGTTGGAAGTGGTGCGCGACCTGAAAGACAACGTCGTCATCATCTGCTCGATTGAGAACTTCGATCCGATGGGCGTGCACACCGGTGATTCCATCACGGTGGCTCCTGCACAGACACTGACCGATCGCGAATACCAGTGCATGCGCGATGCGGCGATTGCCGTGATCCGCGAGATCGGCGTGGAAACCGGCGGCAGCAACGTGCAGTTCGCGGTGAATCCGCTGACCGGACGCATGACCGTGATCGAGATGAACCCGCGCGTTTCGAGAAGCTCCGCTCTGGCCTCCAAGGCAACCGGATTTCCGATTGCGAAGATCGCCGCGCGCCTCGCTGTGGGCTACACGCTGGACGAGCTCCAGAACGACATCACCAAAGCCACACCCGCTTGCTTCGAGCCGACCATCGACTACGTGGTGGTGAAGATTCCGAAGTGGCAGTTTGAGAAGTTCCCGGGCTCCAACGAAACGCTCGGCCCGCAAATGAAGTCTGTGGGCGAAGTGATGGCGATTGGGCGTACGTTCCGCGAAGCCTTGATGAAGGCCGTGCGTTCTCTCGAAACCGGCAAGAAGGGTTCTGCGGACAGCATTGATCCGCGCCGCCTGATTCAGCGCCTGGTTACGCCGAGTCCGGAGCGCTTGCCGTACCTGCGCTACGCCTTCGATCAGGGCATGACGGTGCGCGAAGCAGCTCATCGCACCGGTATGGATCCCTGGTTCCTGCACCAGATGAAGCTGATCGCAGACGAGCTGAAGACGTTGTCCGAGAAGAAGCTGGAGGAACTCGACGCATTCGATCTGCAGTCGGCCAAGCGCATGGGCCTTTCGGACGAGCGGCTCGCGGCAAATTTCGGGCTGGACGGCAAGGGGGCGGAGCTTGTGAGCGCCCGCCGCAAGGAACTCGGTGTAAAGCCGGTTTACAAGCTGGTGGACACCTGCGCGGCGGAGTTTGAAAGCTTCACGCCGTATCTCTACTCCTGCTACGACGAGGAAGACGAAGCGGCGCCTACGGCAAAGAAGAAGATCATCATCCTGGGTTCAGGGCCGAACCGCATCGGGCAGGGCATTGAGTTCGACTATTGCTGCTGCCACGCGGCCTTTGCACTGCGCGAAGACGGCTACGAGACGATCATGGTCAACTGCAACCCTGAAACCGTCTCCACCGATTACGACACCAGCGACCGCCTGTACTTCGAGCCGCTGACCTTTGAAGATGTGCTCGCCGTCTATGAGCATGAGGCTTCGGGAGGTGCGGAGATTGGCATGATCGTGCAGTTTGGCGGACAAACGCCGCTGAACCTCGCGCTGCCGCTGAAGGCCGCGGGTGTGCCCATCATCGGTACATCGCCTGAGTCGATCGATCTCGCGGAAGACCGCAAGCGCTTCGGCAAACTGATTGAAGAGCTCGGTATTCCGCAGCCTCCGGGAGCGATTGCAACCAACGTGGAAGAAGCCCTGGCCGGAGCCCGGCGCGTGGAGTTCCCGGTGTTGGTGCGGCCCAGCTATGTGCTCGGCGGCCGCGCCATGGTTATCGCGTATGACGAAGCGGCGGTGCGCCAGTACATGTTGACGGCGATCGAGTATTCGCAGGAACGGCCGGTGCTGATCGACCACTTCCTCGAAGAAGCCCAGGAAGTCGATGTCGACGCGCTTTGTGACGGCAAGGACGTCGTGATCGCCGGCATCATGCAGCATATCGAGGAAGCCGGCGTGCACTCCGGCGACTCCTCCTGCGTGCTGCCCGCGGTGGACCTGCCTGCCGACGTGCTGGAAACCATCCGCGTTTACACCCGTCAGTTGGCACTGGCGCTTCAGGTGGTGGGTCTTGTGAACCTGCAGTTCGCCATCCAACGCGGCAACGTCTATGTCATCGAAGTGAACCCGCGCGCCTCGCGCACCGTGCCGTACGTTTCCAAGGCGACCGGCATCCAGTTGGCCAAGGTGGCATCGCGCCTGATGACCGGACGCACGCTGCGCGATCTGCTTCCGGAGCAGGTAGCCAGCGGCAAGGATCTCGCCACGGGTGAGCACTTCTTCGTGAAATCGCCGGTCTTCCCCTGGGGCAAGTTCCAGGGCGTCGACCCGATCCTTGGTCCCGAGATGCGTTCCACGGGCGAGGTTATGGGTGTGGCTTCGACCTTTGGTGAAGCATTCGCCAAGGCGCAGACCGCGGCCGGCCTCCATCTGCCACGTGAAGGCACGGTGTTTTTCAGCATCAACGATCACGACAAGGCGCACGTTGTTCCGCTTGCCCAGCGCTTTATCGAACTGGGCTTCCGGCTGGTGGCAACGCACGGTACAGCCGAGGTTCTGGAAGCGGCCGGAATGCAAGTCGAGTCGGTGCACAAGGTGAATGAAGGTCGCCCCAACGTCGTGGATTACATCAAGGGCGACCGTATCCAGCTCATTGTGAATACTCCGCGCGGGCAGGAGCGCGTTTTCGACGAACAGGCGATCCGTCGCAGCGCCGTTCTCGCGCGTGTTCCCACCATCACAACCCTCGCTGCCGCCCGCGCTGCCGCCGACGGGATCGAGGCGCTGCAGGAAGGCGAGTACCATGTGTGCTCGCTGCAGGAACTGCATGCGTCACGCAAGGATCCGGTGACGGCGTAGAAGCCGTTGCATCAGGCGGTAAAAAGCCCATCGCTCTGGCGATGGGCTTTTTGCGTACCAGAAAGGATTTAGAGCAGTTCCGGTAATACTGTGGTCTTCCCGAACGGTGGAGAATGCCGTTTTCATTGGGAGAAAACGGCTTCAGCACCCTCTTTTCGGTCTACACCATTACCGGAACTGCTCTAGCTGTTGAGCGCGAAACGTGCCCCTGCGGAATAACCGATCAGGGACAACGGAATCCAGGTGCCGATGGCGAGACCCTGGCCGCCGATGAGGCCGCTGCCATTGCCGATTGAAAGCGGCGTCAAAGTGCGCCACAGCTTGTCGAAAGCGCCGCAATGTTCACACAGGCCGGGGCCCGTCGGCAGGTCCAGAACCCACACGCAGGCGATGGCAAAGATCAAGACGCCCGCGAGCCAGACATAGGCCGCAGGTTCCGAGGGCCGCGCCTTGACGACGGCCAGACCCACAAAAAGTGGCACAAGGAACGAGAGGAAGCTCGCAATAATCTTGGGACCGCTGGCGTCGGGATCCGGGTGGAACACGGAGATCACGAGACACAGAAGCAAGAGCACGACGAGCGCGATGACTGTGTGAACCAGGAACCAGAAAGCATCACGGCCCAGATCCGCCAGAGACTTCCCTTGGGAAAATTCAATCTCTTCTGCCATAGATGGTTTGAGTGTACGCTGCCCGGCCTACACTGGAGAAGAACTATGTTGATCGAAGGTCTCCACGTACCTCTTGCGCTCCCCTTTTACCGCGATGGACAGAGCTATTTGCGGAAGCTTGAACATAATGTGGCCCGCTATTCTCTGACGCCGGCCAGCGCGCTGGTCGCCCTGGCGCCCGGGGGCGAGGCAAGCTCGCTTTCCGACGCCGAAACGGCAGAGGCCCTGCGGGCCATTGGCGCCGCCGCGGCAAAGGAAAAGGTGCTGGTGGCCGGGATTGAACGCGACAGCGTCCACGGCGCGCTGGCGCTTGCGGAGCAGGCTGCCGCAGCCCATTTTGACGCCGTGTTGCTGGCCTCGCCACGTAATGTGGAAACCCTGCGCCGCGAAAGCGGCGTGGAGGCCATCCTGTTATTTTTCAGTGCTGTAGCGGATGCTTCGCCGCTGCCGGTGATGTTGTGGAAGGATGCCGGCCTGTCCCTGGACGCCGTGGCGTCCCTTAGCCGGCACCCGAATGTGATCGGCATGTATGACCCCGCTCTGACGCTGGAAAGCCTCGCTGCGGCGGCCGAAGCCACGCGCGATGTTCAACGTGAGGTTACGGTGACCACTGTCTTTACTCCTGTCACAGGCCGGATGCTGGTGCAGGAACACGAGGGTGCGGCCACGTTTGTTTCCGCGGATGCACTGGGCGGGGGAGCGGCCGTCGCGGTGGCGCCTCCCAGGTCCGCGGTCAAAACTCGCACCAAAGTGGTCGGTTTCCAGATCGTGGGGGCTGGAAACGCCGCAGGCATGCTGTCCCTGTTGCAGGCGGGGGCGGCAGGCGTCATGCCTCCTCTGGCTACCTGCGCGCCGCAGGGGTGTCACGAGGTGCTGGCCGCCTTCAAGGATGGCGATCCGGCACTGGCAGCCGAGAAAGCCGTACGGCTGGAAGCGGCGGACGCCCTGATGCAGGAGCTTGGGGTAGCAGGCCTGAAATACGGCTGTGATCTCAATGGATACTTCGGTGGCCATCCGCGTCTGCCGCGTCTGCCCCTGACAGCCGAACGCCGCCTCCGGGTGGATGCGGCGTTGAAGGAACTTCGGAACTAAATGAATGGCGTGCTCGACATCGTAGGCACGAACCGGAAGGGCCGGGTTTCAACCCGGCCGAAAAGCGCGCGTACAGTGCGCATTTTCCGCGCTGCCGCAGGCTGGAGTGGAGCCCGCAGGGCGTAACGACTGAATTGCCTTAAGGATGCCGGATACACGTGCTATCTGCGGGGACCTGAGGCATCTCGATCGAGAACACGGTGATCAGTAGAGCTATGCTGGCGACGACAACCCGGGAACAGCGCAGTGCGAAAACCTTCCCTAATGCTTGATGGTTTT
>DASYEV010000046.1:0-12631 GCA_036498835.1 Acidobacteriaceae bacterium
CGGACAGGCAAACCCCTCCGGCCAGCGTTGGCGTGTCAACTGATCCCCGCACTGCTGCTCGTCGCCAAACAATGCCCGGAACTGCCCCACCGTCATCACCTGCTTGCCCTTCTTGCTCGATCGCATCGCCATCCTTCCATCTTATCGCCATTTATTCGCCTGAGCAAGATTGATATTCATCTTTCGGTAATGGTGTAGACCAAGCGGACGACGCCCAAGCCGTTTTCTCCCAATGAAAACGGCCTTCTGGAATCTTTCTGGGACCACAGTATTACCGAAAATGCTCAAATCAGGAGTTCGGCCTTGCCGCTCTGAGCCAGATGGAGAAATGGCTGGTCTTTGGGGTCGCGGCAGACTGCCGGACACTTATCCGTGAGTTCCACAGTCTCGCAACAGGGCAGGTAGTCCGCTAAGAGCTCCCGTTGATCTGCGACACTCAGCCGAAATTTTGGATAGGACAAAACTCGTGTGAGTCCTGCGACGGTTGCGCGGCAGATGAGCGGAAGACAATAACCCTCCTGCCAATGAGGCCGAAGCCACGCGACCTGCCGTTCTTGAAGAGCAGCGCAGAGAGGACCGTTCTGGTGTCGAAGACAACGCGGCGGTTCATTCGCTTTCGCGAGCCCAGGCAACAGCGTCCGTAACATCCTGTTCGTTGATACCAGGTTCAGCGAGTTTTGCCTGTACCTCATCGGCACGACTCCGTTGCAAGGGTCGGAGAAGGAAGTAAGGAGGTCGTACCGGATAGACACGGCTCCGGTGACTGAGGAGAGCCCACACGCACCAGGCGAGGGAACAAGGTGCTTCTCTCGGCGAGTCTGCTCTCAGGCAGCTTCAGTCGCTCTAACGGCTGCCAGTCGACGCGCGCGGCTGTAGCGAGAGTTCGAACAGATAGACCGGGGACCTATCGGATTCCAGCATGATCCGCAGCGGATGCACGTTGCCCGCAGGCAGGTGCAGCACACCGGCATGGAACGTTCTGGGTGTGTGGTCGTTTTCCGTTGCTTCGACTGGTACGCGGAGCGTCTGGTCTCCGTACGTCAAGGTGAAGTGGGCGCCTGGTGGAAGAGCCGCTTTGGGTGTGCTGTAGCGAACACTGACATCGAAGTCTGCCGCGGTGTCGGAACGGATATCCCAGTGAAGTGAGTTACCGGGCTTTTCCAGGCCGGTAATGTAGTCTCGATTGGTTTTGCCGTCACCGTAACTGAAGCCGCTGCCATCGGTTATGCCGTCGAAGGCGAGCAGTTGGTTGTTGCCGGCGTTCGAAGCAAGAAGCCGTCCGGGCACGCCGGTGATGGGCCCGGCCATCTCCAGCACGAGAACACTGTCCGCCTTGTCGGGTGCGGTTGGAGGAAGGTCGATGCGCAGATCGGTTGGATTCGCGCGGCTTGTGCGCAAAGGCTTTTTCGCGGGATATGCAAGCAGGTAGGCGTGCTTCACTTCGCCTTGGAGCCCTCCAACGACGAGCTTGCCGTCTGCCGGCCACGCGAAAATATGGAGGTACAACGTGTTGCCATGCAGGGTGGAGTCCCCCCAGGCCTGCCGGTCCAGTGGCGTGCGCTCCGTGCCTCGAATGCTCGCGGCGTTCACGTCCATCCACTTGCCGATTCCCTGAAGAATGGAAACGTCGGGAGGATTCAACGTTCCATCGCCGCGCGGGCCGATGTTGAGCAGGATGTCGCCGCCCTTCGCCGCGGCCTTTGCGATGAGCTGGATGAAGTAGCTGACCGGCTTGAAGGTGTTGTCGAGCTTGTTGTAACCGTAGGATTCATTGGTTGTGGGAATGGCTTCCCAATCTCCAGCCGTCGGACGTAACTCCGCGGGACGGTCGGCGGTGTCCAGATAATCCCCGAAGTTCAGGTTGGCGCCACGTGCCGCTCTTCCATTGATCACCACATCGGGGTCTGCCAATCGCACCGCCTTGACGATTTCGATCTGCTGGAAGAATGGCAGCTTGCTCGGTGTGTCGAACCACAGGATGTCGGGATGGTAACGGGAGATCAGTTCGCGGAGTTCCGGAATGGCTTTCCCTTGCACGTACTTTTCTACTCGAGGCAGCAACTCCGGATGCTGGTTGTACCACTCCGCGCCACCAAAGAGCTTCCGGTCTCCACCGGGATTGTTGTAGTCCCAATCGTTGCCGGGTGCGTTGGGATCTTCCCAATCGAATGCATGGGAGTAATAGAAGCCGACATGCAGGCCCTGACGCCGAGCTTCATCGACAAGTTCCCGCAGCGGGTCCCTCCCGAAGTGGGCCACGTCACGGATGTTGTAGCCATTCACGTTCGAAGGCCAGATGGCGAAACCGTCATGATGCTTCGCCGTGATGATGACGTAGCGCATGCCGGCAGCTTTGATGGTGCTTACCCAGGTCTTTGCGTTGAAATCGTCAGGCCGAAACTTCGCAGCCACCTGCTCGCGATAGATATTCAACGGTATCTTGTCGACCCGCATGATGTGTTCGGCGTAGCCGGGGTTGGGTTTGCCTTGCCACTCGCCACCCAGGACGGAATAGGCGCCCCAGTGGATGAAGCAACCGAAGCGCGCTTCCCGCCACCACGCGAGCCGCTGTTCCCGCGTCTTCAGGGCGTCTTTGTACCAGCCGGTTTCCGCATCATGGATGGCAGCGGCATCCTGTGATGCAGCCGGCCCCAGGCCCAGCGGTTCATTGCCTGTAGTTGCCTGCGACCAGATGGATGGCGCAACACAGCCCAGGAACACAGTTGTCATTGCGATTGCGGGAATCAATGAGGAGAGGCGGCTTTTCATAGGACGAGACATAGAAATGAGCTCAATTTCGCAATACAGCGTCGAGCGCAAAGTATCATGGTTGACATTTCATTTGCAAAATGAAACTTTGCTTCGTAAAAATTACAGACTATTTGGTGAAAGCGAATCCCTATATGCAGACTTCGTTTCCGAGGGCCTTTTACGCTATGCGATGCGGTGACCGTTCTTGAGACACCGCTTCGCCACGCTCGTGGCTGTCTTCATCGGCGCAGGTGCTTTGCTGTTGCCGTTCGCGGCGCATGCCCAACAGGATGCCACCGCCCTCAATGCGCACCTTCTCCTGACATCTCCGCAGGACTACCAGGTGTTTCAGCGCAGCAGCAAACGGCACGGAGTCATCCAGGTTCGTGGCAGCATTGCACCACCCGTGGACGCTCTTGAAGTCCGTCTGCGAGGTGATTCTCTTGCCGGGCCGCTGCCGGGCCGTTGGCAGAAGCTCATAGCCCAGCGCACGACAGGCGACTTCCGTGCAGATCTCGACACACCTGCAGGAGGCTTCTATTCATTCGAAATACGAGCTCTCAGGCAAGGGCGCCTTATCGCGGAGGACTCTGTCGCCCACGTCGGTGTTGGGGAGGTCTTCGTCATCTGTGGTCAGTCGAATTCGACGAACTACGGTGAGACGAAGCAGACGATTGCAACCGGGATGGTCACGACCTTTGACGGCACGCGTTGGAGAATTGCCAATGATCCTCAACCCGGCACACAGGACCACAGCCAGAAGGGAAGCTTCATCCCTCCATTCGGCGATGAGCTCTATCGCCACTATCACTTGCCGGTCGGTATTGCATCCGTTGGCCATGGATCCACGAGCGTGCGCCAGTGGCTGCCTGCTGACAGGCCGGTGGCCGTGATGCCATCCATGACCAAATACGTTCACCAGGATGTTCAAGGCGTTCTGGTGAGCGATGGCACGCTCTTCGAAGGTTTGATGACACGCATCGGCCAATTGGGTAAACACGGGTTTCGTGCGGTGCTGTGGCATCAGGGGGAATCCGATGCGCACCAACAGCCGGGCCACAATATCTCCGCAGGCACGTATAGGCACATGCTGACCGATGTCATCCAAACCTCGCGCCGGCGAGCAGGCTGGAATATCCCATGGTTCGTTGCGCAAGCCAGCTATCACTCGCCCACCGATCCCCAAACACCTGAATTGCGCGAAGCGCAAAGCAGCTTGTGGCACAGCGGCATTGCTCTCGAAGGGCCCGACACCGATTCGCTGATTGCAACCTACCGTCAGGACAACGGCAAAGGTGTGCATTTGAACGATGCAGGACTAAAGCTGCACGGACATCTTTGGGCGCTCAGGGTGGAAAGCTACCTCGACCGCGTGGTTCGCTAGTGCGAGCTTCTCGTACCGTGGCGTTTCAGCGCCGCTGCATGCCGTCTTCCTGCTGAAGGCAGCATGAGGATTCGCGCGCTCTCCTTTTGAGAGCGCAACGCGCCCGCGTTTTCTGAAACACATCTCCTGGGAAGCTGCTGTCAATCCGGAAGCGGGAGAGGTCTGTCCGGGTAGGCGCTGCCATATTCGGAAACCGCCCTTCTGAAGTGCCGATCACGGGGAGATGCGTTGAATTTCCGTGCGTTGGACGTTTTGCAAGTGAAAAAAGAAACTCGTAAATGAAAAATTAACCTTGACACTCGTTTTCTCCCGGTTTTACGATCTGCGGCGTCGTCACTCCTGGAAGAACGCAGGTGTTTACCTATGTCCATCAAGCGAATCGGAAAGCCATCAAGGCTCTGGACCATCCTCAGCGCTGTGGTGTTTTGTCTTGTTGCCCTGCAAACTCGTGCAGGCGCCCAGAGCTCGTCCGCGGCGGTAACCGGGACTGTGACCGACGCGAGCGGGGCGAAGCTGCCAGGGGCCAAGCTTGTGCTGACCAACGTGGACACCAATGTGGCGCGTTCCACCGTTTCCAACGGCAGCGGTGGGTATAGCTTCGTCGAGGTTCCTCCTGCGCGCTATACGCTGACGATCACCGCCCCCTCATTTCAGCGGCAGAACATACAGGCCTTCGACGTTGTTGTGGCGCAGGCCGTCGATGTCAACGTCACGATGAGGGTGGGTTCTACGACCGAGACGGTCACCGTGGATGCCATCGGGACACAAGTGGAATCCAGCACGGCTCAGCTTGGCACGGTGATCGGTACCGAGCAAGTCAACAATCTTCCCCTCAACGGCCGCAACTTCACCCAGCTCCTGATGCTGACGCCAGGCGCTTCGCCGGTGAATGTGGGCCAGAACTCTTCTTCGAGCAACACCGCAAATTATCCGGGCGACCAGTACATTATTCCGTCGGTCAACGGGCAAGGCAGCCGGTCCAACCTGTTTCTTGTGGATGGTCTGAATGACAACAACAGTTGGTACAACACGTACTCGGTTCCCCCGATCATCGACACGATCCAGGAGTTCAAGATCAATACGCACAATGACGCGCAGTATGGCCAGGTAACCGGTGGCGTCATCAATATCATTTCCAAGAGCGGCACCAATGCGCTGCACGGCTCGGCATGGGAGTTTGTGCGTAACAACGCTTTCGATTCCTCAACATACTTTCCCTCTGCGGGAAGTGCATACCGGCAAAACATGTTCGGCGCGCAAACCGGTGGTCCGATCATGATTCCAAAGCTCTACAACGGCCGCGGCAAAACGTTCTTTGAGGTGGGCTTTGAAGGGTTTCATTACACCAAAGCTTCGCAGGCGTACTACCTGCAGCCCACGGCAGCGCAGCTTGGTGAATCTGCCTGGGGTGGTCCGCAGAATCTCACCTCTGGTGATTTCAGCCCCGCTTCCACGGGCTGTGCGATTGGAAACGCCTCCAGTTTGCAGACATCCAAATGCCAGCTCTATGACCCGACCGGCAATCACAATGCCACGTCAAACCGCCCCTACTACGCAAATAATCAGATCCCTGTAAGCGAGATGGACCCCCACGCGGTGGCGTTCATCAATGCGGTCTTTGGACCGCCGGTCACGATCCCCGGCATTGCGCCGACCGTGGACAACGGAATCCTGCCGACACCCACCCACAACGACACCTACAACTACACGGGCCGCATCGACCAGCACATCGGCAGCCGGGACTTTCTTTTCTTCCGTTACGGCGGCTGGCAGAGCTATAGCTCTTCCCCTTCCGCGGTGCCGCACCTGTTCAGCAGTTCGCAATTGCTCGCACAGCAATACGGCGGAACGTGGTCGCATATCTTCACCCCTACGCTCACTTTGCAACTGCAGTATGGGCGCAATCATGTGGAGTACGACACCACGACATCGTTCAACGTCCCTAACATCGCGCTGGCAGTGTATGGAATGGATCCCTCTTATTCGCAAGGGTTCGTTGGCAATGTAACGCTGCTTACGAACCTTGCCGTTACCGGCGGTTTTAGCGGGGGCGAAGTGAACACGCCTTCGCCGGATGAAGACAATACCCACGAGTACCAGGGCACAGTGATCGCTGTGTTGGGCAGGCACACGATCCAGGCCGGAGGCGGATGGGATCAGGTCAACTACGGGCAGTTGATTCGCCAGGGGCAGATCAGCTTTACGGGCGCTTCCACTTCGAACTTCCTGGTCGGCGGTGCGCCGCAGCCGGGTTCGCCTGCCAGTCTTACCGCGGCGCAGGCCGGCGCGCAGACCGGAAACGGTCTCGTGGACTTCCTGCTGGATGAACCGAACAATGCCAACAAGCGCAACGTACATGTCACCATGCGTGTCGGTGGGATCGGCAGTGCCTACGTGCAGGACAGTTGGAAAGTGACACCCAAACTCACGGCGAACATCGGCATTCGCTATGACCGTCCGGTCTGGCCGCAGTATGGTGCGTGGAGTTCCGTTGGTAACCAGGGCAGCATCGAGACGGGCGATTGGGACTTCAACACCGGTAACTATATCCTCCAGGTTGCTCCGCCGACATGCGCAAGCCGCGGCCATGCGCCTTGCCTGCCATCGGCTACGCTGCCTGCTCACGTCATCGTCTCGCAGAACGGGAACATCATGCACGGCAGCAAAATGAATTTTGGGCCACGCCTTGGATTGGCATACCGTATCAGCGACAAGTTGTCGGTTCGCGGCGGCTTCGGAATTACATACGACGATTGGTCGGGAATTACGCAAATCGCGCAGAACTTCCAAGGGTCATGGCCGGACATTGGCACGCTTGCGTTGAACAGCCTCAATACTCCAGGCTCGCAGACGTACACCCCGGCGCAGAATCCGTTTGGTTCCAGTACGGGCATTTTCCCCGTAGCCAACCCCTATTCCACGGTGAACTACTTTGTCGATCCCCGGACCAGGAATCCATACTCCGAACAGTGGAACGTTGGCTTCGAGCGGCAGATCGACCGCTTCACGGTGTTTTCTTTGAACTACGTTGGGTCACAGTCGCATCGTCTGGATATCGGAGGGTACTACAACACCGGTACGCTTTCGACGACATCCTTCACAACTCGTCAGAACCAGTACAACGCGAATCCGTCCGCCTACAGCAATGGAGCAGGAAACAACCCGACTGGACAACTTTTCCCGTATGCCATACCTAACAAGTGGGACCACGCCGCGGGAAGCGGCTCCTACAATGCCCTGCAGGCATCGCTGACCCGGCGTCTTGGAGACGGCCTGGCCTACAACGCTGCGTATACCTGGAGCAAGGCAATCGATGAGGGAATGTCCGAGTTGTTTTATGCCGGTACGGGCGCCTCTCTCGAAGATCCCTATAACCCGCGCGGCAGCCGAAGCGTAGCCGGTTTCAACGTGCCTCAGCAGCTCACACTGGGTCTTACCTATGACATTCCCGTGGGTAAGGGCCGTAAGTTCTCGACAGGGCACGGGGTCGCGGACTACGTGCTGGGCAACTGGGAGCTGGGAACGATTTATGTCTTGCGGTCGGGCCAGAACTTCTCCGTCACGTCCGCGGGTGATATCGGCAATACAGGAAACGGCAACACCTATGAACGCGCGAACATCGTTGGCGACCCATACACCGCGGGAGCGGTTGCCTCGAATCCTTCCTGTTCGGCACCCAGCAGCGTGCGCAATGCTGCCCATTGGTTCAACCCCTGCGCCTTCGTGACGCCGAACCAGGGCACACTCGGCAACTCCGGCCGCAACATGCTGCAGGCACAGACTTACAACGATGTGGACGCATCGGTGACACGGTCGTTTCCCATTTGGGAGGCGCTCAGTCTCCGGCTACGTGTGGATGCCTTCAACGTACTCAATCATCCAACCCTTGGTCTCCCCGCCGCCGCGACGACGACCTCGACAACAATCGGCACGGTTTCAAGCGTTGCAACGAATACGAACCAGCGTCTTCTGCAGTTCTCAGCGAAGCTGCAGTTCTAGAACCGTGGTGGCGGCGAAGCCTGTGTGCCTTGCCCGAAACCTCGGTCGAAAACTTGTCGTCCTCGGTGGCGCGAAATTGTTTGGAGGGATTGGGAACTGGGAACGGGACGGAACGTTCCCGCAAGAATAGCGCCACTTTCTGTAGTGCGTTCCCCGATTGCTGCGACTCAAACGAACGGAACACCCTTTCGAACGGATGAGGTTACGTCCAGTCTGTCCTCGCGATTTCCAGTGGTAGAGTGTCACCTTCACACGGTGGAGGTCGTAGTTTCGAATCCCGCTGCGCCCATCGAATACATATTCACAGCCCGAAGAGCTCGCACGGGAATTTCGCTGTCTCGTGTGTCGAGCACCCGGGGCGAGACGAACGGGGTTTTTCGGTCCGCTTCCCCCCGTTTCCAAAATTAACTTCGAACCTGTAGTGTCCGGCAGGTCCGGCTAGGTATACTTCCTCCGCAAAGCAATCACAAATCTAACTTTAGTCGACGGAGACAATCCATGGCATGCTACGGACTGCAGGCGTCCTTCAAACACCCTGAAAACGGAATGAAGCTTTCCGACATGACGGCGAGCTTCAAGGTCGCCGAGCGCTTGAATGAGGTCATCATTTATCGCTCGACAGGCCCTTGGTCCCTGCGCTGGATCGAGCTCGGCTACCCGACCAAGAACTTCCACGTGAAGGGCAAGAGCTCGGATTGGGGCCCCCAGGCCGGCTTCGTTCCCTTCGACGGCTACTACAGCAAAGTCGGCCACAACACCAATGCCGCTGCGAATGGCGTGAGCGCGAACATGGACGGCCTGGGCCACAAGTTTGCCGGCACCGTGCAACTCACGCTGACCGAAAAAGAGATCGAGATCCAGCGGACAAGGCAGGCGGAACAGCCCGCCCGCACGGCCATTGACCAGGTCTTTCCCGTCGCCGGCACCAAGGACCTCATCCTCACCGCCACGCGCAGCGGCGACAGAAAGGTTCACGCCTTTCGCGCCGTCTTCGACGAGAAGAAGGGCGCCTATGCGATCGAGGCCTTCGACGACCACCAGGGCACCAATCCTTTTATGCTCCTGAAGAAGCGCGGCACGCCGCTGATGATGATGACCTCCAGCGAAGCGGGCGCGAACAACCGCCCCATGACCGGCGACTACGACCTCATGGCCATATGTCCCACTTGGGCGAGCTATATGGGCCGCTCCGAGAAGGAAATCAGCAAGCCAGGCCTCAACTTCACGGGCAAAGGCGTTCAGCCTGGCCTGAGCTTCCCCGCCGGCTCCAGGATGGACATGGTCATGAACATGGCGACCAACACCGGCGCACGCCCGGCCGGCGGCAACACCAAGGTGACCTTTCAGGGCAAAGGCAAGGAGGCCGGCGCGGCCGAGCATCCCGACATGGGCAACCTCACCCCTCGCATCCTCCGCTGCATCAACGAGCTGAACATTGAGATGGGCGCGACCGGCGCGAACTCGGCTATGCGCCGTGTGCACCACAACGCGGAGTCGCACCGCAACAATGTCTACGCCGCCCTCACATCCGCGGAAATGGAAAAAGGCGACGGCCTTCCGCTCACCGTATTCCAGCCGACCGCGCTTTGCTCGAACCCGCTGACGTCGCGCTACACCTCGATCTCGACGCTGGACACTTTGACCGAGTTCAGGGAGTACGCAACCAGGCTCAACGATGCCGGCTACTTCGTCCCGCGCAACTGGACCTGGGGCATGTCCCTTCGCGACGTCGCCAACAATAAGTTCGGGCATGTTCTCCAGCGTTGATTGACGTCGTACGGGAGCATCTTTCCTTGTGCTGTGGTGTCGATTTGCGATTGAGGGTTTTCCTGATAAGAGACGGTCTTGGCATCGAGAGCCAAGGTTGACTCTTTGTGACGGAACAGACCAGCGCCAACGGCGCGGTATATACCAGCATGGGGCGTAACGGGGACCCCGGCGAGCGTACTCTGCTCGCTGGGGAGGTGAAGCCCCATGAAAGATCAACCAGTTCCTTAAAGGGCCAAAGGCCCGACATATGCTCTCGCCTATTCCGGCAAAAAGACATGATTCGTCCGGCATGTGTGTTGCGGTGATACCCCGTGCTTCCGTGACTGCTTCTATGTCGCGCCTTCAGCGCTCGTCTTCTATTGCTGCCCGTTCCATGGGGGTCCAGTACCCCAGTGAACAAGTTCATTGGGGACTCCACTTTCACCCCATGCTGGTATATGGCCGTTTGCTCATACTTCGGTCCCAGAAGGATTTCAGGAGGCCGTTTTCATTGGGAGAAAACGGCTTTGGCATTTTCGCCCGTTCTCCATGGTGAGCAAACTGCGGGCCGCGCCATTGGCGCCTGGGCCTTGCTCGTATCCGAGTTCGTGATCTCTCCGGCACGAGCTCCACTTGCAAGCGTGAGATAGCCAGAACCAGGCATGAGGCTCCCTGAAAGCCGGTGAACGTAGGAGAAGCCTCTTTCCTCAAAGAGCTCGTGTGTCCTTGTCTGGATAGTTCATCTGACCTATTTGAATTTGAGACATATGGCCCCTTGTGCGTCGTGGAAGCCGATCACTAGGATTCACGTCATTCTGGCAAATCCCTGAAGGTGTATAGCAAGTCAAAGGTGCTCAAGTCGTCTTCTCCCAAGGAAAACGACCGTCACAGATCTTGATCGGCTCCGCAACATCAGGGAATTTGCTCCTACAACAATCGCTTACTTCTGCCCGCTGTCCGTTAAGGCATTTCCCATGAAGGTGTACCCCGGGGCAAAGATGTTGAAGTCGTTTTCCCCCAAAGAAAACGACCTTTTCAGCCGCTTCGGGAGGGCACGGCATCATGGGAAATGCTCTAGACAAGGCGATGGCAGCGCGCAGAATGAGGAGAACATCGTCAGGTGACCGACAACCGGATGGAAAGACGCGCGTTTCTTAAAAACGCTTCGGTGGTGCTGGCAGGAGCAGCGCTTACCACTTCACCTTTTGCCTATGCGGCAGATTCATCGCTCATCGTAGAAACCGTCTACGGTAAGGTGCGCGGTGCATTCGCCGGTGGAGTGAAGGTTTTCAAGGGAGTTCCTTACGGGGCAAACACGGCCGGCGCCAATCGCTTTCTTCCTCCAAAGGCGCCCGTTGCCTGGACCGGTGTCCGCGATGCCCTGGCTTACGGTCCGAACGCTCCGCAAACAGTTGGCGACGCTCCCCGCCGTCCCGGGGCTTTACCTGAAAGCGAAGACTGTCTGGTGCTCAATGTCTGGACGCCCTCGCTCACCGGCTCACGTCCGGTTCTTGTGTGGTTGCATGGTGGCGGTTTTTCCTACGGTACCGGCTCTGCAAGCGACACTGCGGGATTTGGTCTCGCACGCGCACACGACACAGTCGTGGTGACGATCAACCATCGCCTGAACGTGCTTGGCTCGACGTATCTCGGGGAAGCTGCGGGGCGGGAGTTCGCGCCTTCCGGCACGGTTGGAATGATGGACTGTGTCGCGGCGCTGCGGTGGGTCCGCGAAAACATCCGCAACTTCGGTGGGAACCCGGACGTGGTCACAATTGCCGGGCAGTCGGGTGGAGGACGGAAAGTCTCGACCGTCATGGCGATGCCCTCGGCTCACGGCCTCTTCCACCGTGCCATCATTGAGAGTGGCGCTGTGCTGCGTCTTACAACGAAGGAAGACGCGACCCACAATACCGATCTTCTGTTGGCCGAGCTTGGGCTCAAGCCGGGTGAAGCGCACAAGCTCCAACAGGTTCCGCTGGATCGCGTGATGACTGCGAATGCCGCAGTCGTCAAGAAGGTCACCCCGCGCGAGCCCGGAGGAACCAGCGGCACGCCGATGGTTGACGGCCATGTGATCCCGCGGCATCCCTGGGATCCGGGAGCCCCCGGTATCTCTTCGAAAGTTCCCTTGATGATCGGTTGGAATCGGACGGAAGAAACCGGCTTTGACCGCCCCACCGCGGAATCAATGGCCCTGGACGAGGATGGTCTGATCAAGCGCGCTACCGCGCGCCTCCGCACAGACCCGGCGGCTGTCATCCAGACCTTTCGCAAGTCGTACCCAACCGCGACACCGTGGGACCTTTGGATACTGATCGGCACGGAGTGTCCGCGAGGCGTTTACACCCGCGAGCTGGCGAAACGCAAAGCGGTGCAGGGAGGCGCGCCCGTTTATGTGTACCGCTTCGATTGGGAAACGCCCGCCGGAGGCGGCCATCTGCACTCCCCCCATAGCGAAGAGATACCTTTCGCTTTCGACAACATCAACGCTGCGCCTAAGGGCGTAGACCAAATGCCAACAGCGCAACCGCTCGCAGACAAGGTGAGCGCAACATGGGCTGCGTTCGCACGCACCGGCGATCCCAACAATTCGAAATTGCCAAGCTGGCCAAAGTACACGGTCCAGTCCCGCGACACGCTCATCTTCAACAACGACATCCATGTGGTGTCTGACCCTGACCGTGAACAGCGGCTAGCCATCGAAAAAGTCCTGAAGCTTTCGTAGTTCAATATGACGAATTCCAT
>DASYEV010000047.1:0-15224 GCA_036498835.1 Acidobacteriaceae bacterium
CCGTCTGCCTCCGCCTTGAACCCTGGAATGACCGCACACACCTGTCCTTCGCTCCCCCGAAGAGAAAGAAAAATCTGCATCCATCCCTACTAGTCGGTAGTCTCATTGTGTATGCAGGGCGAAACGTCAGAACGAATTCTCAAAACGGCTAACGATCTCCTGACGGATCGAGGATATTCCGCCTTTAGCTACGCCGATATCGCGGAGACCGTGAAGATCCGGAAGGCGAGCATCCACCATCACTTCCCAACCAAAGCGGGGCTGGTCGCTGCTGTTCTGCGGGCTCACCGCGCCAGAATCCGTGAAGGGCTCGAAACGCTTGATCAACAGATTGAAAACCCGCTGGCGCGTGTCAAAGCCTACTTCAAATACTGGGAAGGGTGTATCGAAGGTCAGACGGTCTCCTTCTGTATAGGGGCTCTTCTGGGCGCGGAGATGCCCTCTCTCCCCGAAGAAGTCCAGGCAGAAGTACGTCTGCATTTCTCGATACTCACCGAGTGGTTTGAGCGAACGCTCAAAACAGGATCCAGGACGCGGGCGATGCACCTGCAGAGCTCCGTCGCAACGGAGGCTCAAGTGCTGATCGCCGTGTTGCACGGAGCCATGCTTTCTGCACGCGCCGTGAACAATTGTGATGTCTTCCGAAGTGCGACACACGCCGCGCTGAACCGGATTTCTCCAGCAAAGCCGTAGGGCCGTCGCGGAAGTTTCGCGTTGGCTCTCTATGTTTCAATTACCTACCAACTAGAAGATAGGAAACATTACCATGGGAACAATTTCGATCGATTCCACCCGCTCTCTGCGCAACCTCTATTTCGTCCGCACTGTTTTTCAGGTGATCTGGGCGGCAGGCGTTCTTGCAACCGCGGTTCAGCAGCCTCAAATCGCCGCCATACTTTTCTTTCTCTACCCGCTGTGGGATGTTGCCTGCACGGTGTACGACCTCAAGACCTCAGCGCAGTCGGGGAATGCACGCACTTCGCAAATCATCAATGCACTCCTGGGAGTCGCGGCCGCAATCGGCATTGCACTGACCGTGGTTCACCAACCGATATATTCCGTCGCGATCTTCGGTGCCTGGGCGCTCGGCGCCGGTGTGCTCCAACTCGTTGCCGGTCTTATTCGCCGGAAGCAGGAGCTGGGCGGCCAGTGGGCGATGATCCTGAGCGGCGCGCAGTCGATGATTGCGGGCGGCGCATTCGTTGCGGGCGGCCTTCTCGATAAACAACACATTAAGGATGTGGGAGGATATGCCGTGTTTGGAGCGGTCTACTTCCTCATCGCTGGAATTCTGCTCACCCGGAAACTCACAAAGCTTTCAATAGCGGAAGCGAGCTAAGAACTCCCGGGCGAATTTCGGAAACGCCGAATCGCCGGGGAGTTGTCCCGTTCCACGCGGCCACAGCGCTCCAGCTTAGAGCGCGCGACCAAGCGTGACAAAGAGTTCCGATCGGATCTTCCAGCCCTCCTGTGTGCGCCGCCACATCGCGGCGTAGGACCCGGTGAACGCGACAGAACCGGACGGGAGTGTCGCTGTCCATCCGCCGTTCTCGGCTGCAAGGTTCCGATCATTGTCTATGCTGACCACTTCAGGCGTCCGCACGTACGTCATGCTCTGCTTAGGGCGGTCGAAGCCCTCTTTGAACAGCCGTAGATACTCGGCGCGCGAAGGAACGAAGGTGCCGTTACCAATAACTCCGACATAGTCCTCAGCCAGGGAATCTCCAACGCCCAGCAAATTCCGCCTCGCAATCGAGCGATTGGAATGCTCGCGTACGCGAAGGATCGCCGCTTCATCCGAGTCTTTGTTCAGGTCTGCATCATGCATGGTGTTTGGATTTGAGCACAGCAAGGACCACCTTAGAGCAAGTGAGTATTCCCTGATTCCGTGCTCGAGCAAATCTCCTTGAGATGCCGCTGAAGGCAAAAGTGCTTTATTGTATCCAAAAGAGAGTCTGATCGACGATGAGGGTGCGTCTGCGCCAGCAAAGTGCAGCGGCATCAGGAGACATGATGAAGAAGGTACGGATGTTCGCGATGGCCGGCAGTTTGCTTTGCACCCTGGCGGTCTCTCTTGTCTTTCCGGCGAGTGCGCCGGCGCAGCCTGTCTTTCGCAATGCCTTTCCTCCCGAGGAGTTCGCCTCACGCCGGGCGAAGGTGTTCGAAGCGATCGGCGACGGAGTCGCGATCCTCGAAGGCACGACAGAGCGGCCGGGCGAGCAGCCATTTCGCCAGGCCAATCAATTCTTCTATCTAACCGGCGTGGTGGAGGCTCGCGCGATTGCCCTGCTCGACGGCCGCACCAAAGAGACGACGATTTTTCTGCTCTCCGAGAAACCCCTCGATGTGTCGTCGAAGTACGGCCCCGGTGCGCTCTATCCGGGCGAGGAAAGCGCCCGCCAGCTCGGGGTCAACAAGGTTCTTCCCCGCGAGGAATTGACCGCCGTCATGACCGCAATCGGGCGCGCCGGCAGGACGATCTATACGCCATTCCGTCCCGAGACATTGGGAAGCGCCTCTTCCTACGACACTACCCTGCTCAACAGGTTGAATCATGAAGATGCCTGGGACGGCAGACCCGGACGCGAGGAGATGTTCCGGATCCACCTGATGGACGTAGCTCCCCGGTCGGAGATTCGCAACCTGGATCCCATTCTCGACCAGTTGCGAGCCATCAAGAGCGAGCGCGAGATCGCGGTCATGCGCGAGGCCACGAACATCGCGGACCGCGGCATCCTGCGCGCAATGCACGCGGCCAAACCCGGGCTCTTTGAGTATCAACTCCAAGCCGAGTCCGAGTATGAATTCAAAAAGGGCGGAGCCTATGGCCCGGCCTATTTTGCGCTGGTCGCCACCGGGAAGAACACGTGGTACACGCACTACCACTACAACACGGCGCGGCTTGCCGACGGCGACCTGATCCAGTACGACTACGCTCCGGATTACAAAAACTACACCTCAGACGTGACGCGGATCTTCCCCGCGAATGGGAAGTTCACAGCGCATCAGCGTGAGTGCTACACGATCTATCTCCGCCTGTATCAGGCGCTCATGACCTCGATCCGTGTCCACGAAGAACCTCTCACGATCACGAAGCGTGCGGTTGAGAAGATGGATGCGATCGTGGCGAGCTATCCCTTTACCGATCCTGCGCTGAAGACCGCGGTTCTCGCGTTCGTCGACGGCTTCCGCAAAAGCCGGGGAGGATTTCTCGGTCACGCTGTCGGCATGGAGGTCCACGATGTCTACGGCACGTACAAGACACTCGAACCGGGGATGATCTTTACCATCGAACCCGAACTGCGTCTGCCGGAGGAGCACATCGGCTTCCGCCTGGAAGATATGCTGCTGATCACGCCGGACGGTTACGAGGATCTTTCGAAGTCCGTTCCTCTTGAAGCGTCCGACATCGAGAAATTTATGGCGGCGCCTTTACCGGCCGATCTGCGCTGAGCTGCAGGGGCCATTGAACATCAGAACTGCTCTTAGCCTTCGGGCGGTGTAGAAAGCCGAATCGGAAAGGCATACAGATTGCCCGGTTCACATTTCCTGTGTCTCCAAACGCCTCTACTTCTTCCGCCCCGCTAGCCACTCCCTCCACTTTTCCTGCAGCTTTACCCGGTTTGCATGCGTCTCCGTAAATTCGAAATACGCGTAGACGCCATCCTGTTTCACCTTTTCCCGAACCTCTTGTGGCAGCATCTGTTCAAAGGGAACGTCAGTGACTTTGAGCAACAAGAAGAAAGCCAAATCTCCAACTCGAAAGTCTTCTATTGTTGGATCAGGCCGTGGATCGGTCATCCTTTCTTCATTCGTGAGCTCGTCGATGAGACAAGGTACGACCTTTTCTCTTTGAGCGACCAAGCGGTTGTATAGCTTGTCGCTCGTCGGCTCCTTTCCAAAGGGCATATGCTTGATCGACTTCAGCTGCTTACATATCTCCGAAGAGATGTTAGACGCTGAGCCACTTGGCGATGCTTGAGCAGAAACCGGGAGTTGCGCCTGCAATTTGACGTTCACTCCCAACATGCTTCGAGCGTCTTTACAGCCTCCGGGGAGAGAAAGACATCCGGCGTTTAGATACCAATCTTTATGTAGCTGTACTGTCGAACTGCCAGTGTCTGTGTCAATACTGATATGCGTGTAACTTCCATCAGGAAGATGAGAGCTATGAATAACTCGAGATGGTCGATCAGTAGGTCTCCCTTCGGGATAACCATACCCTCGTACTTCTTCCATCACGTCAACGGAAAAACCATTTGCTGCAATTAGCCGAGCGGCTTTGGCAACAAGAATTCCGTGCTCAAACGTTAGGTCAATGTCAAAAGTTGCATAAGGAGTTCCTGTTCTTTGATGGAGCTCCAGATTGTCGAAGTGGAATCCTATCCTGCGCGCTCCCGACTTTCCAGCAATTGCTGGCGGCAGCTCTCCCTTAAACCGGGAAAATTCCTTAGCTATTGGCGACAGGTTATCCTCACCAAATTTTCCTGGTATAGCCTCTCGTAACCGCGTCATCAGGTCACTCGCGCGCCGCTCTTGATACATCCCGTCTGCCTGACTGGAACAAAAAGCGACCGGAAGAGATAACGTGAAAGCTATCAGCGTCGCCACTTTCAAGTAGTGTTTTCTCATTGTGTGCCATCCTAGAACTCACCCGGTAGTAGCGCCGGACCGCCCGGAGATAACTTGGTCTTTCCGTCAATCGAGAGCGGGCCGTTTGCCGGCCCCTGAACGATCGATTGCTGCGCTACCGGTGCTGCCCCGCCGAAAAGGATATTGATTGGGACCTGTTTGGCTGGGTCATAGACGTTGCTCTTGGAAATTGTGAAATGCTGAACTGTATTTAGCCCACCACCGCCAAGGCTGTCCGAAAATTGATTCTCATAGTCATTGACTTCGCCCTTATGTCCCGGGGACACATTGTCTTTCGGACCCCAAGAAACCCGACCGCCGCCACCTTCAGTTTGATGTTCATAGACGAACCATCTCGAATTTGGTCGTTTCTTCCCGTCTGATGTCCTCACGCGATAGGTGATATGAAAAATTTGCGCTTCTTGATTGTAGTCAATTTGGGTTGCGACAAGGATTAGTTGCTCTTGTTGGGCCGGTGCTGCGGGAGGAGAAGGAGGAGGCTTCGGGGCTGGTGTTCCTCTCTGTTGCTGTCTCTGGACTTCTCCATCACCAACAAGATACTCACCTAAACCTTGGCCAATGGCTTGCAGTGAGGGTGATGTTGGTGCATGTCCATTAGCATCCCCTCGTGTCACGGGATTGTTCATGACGTAGGCGTACAGGTTCAGTGTTTGAGGATCCCCTAGTCGCGCGTAAGGAACCGGATCGCTCTTCGCCGACCAATCGGGCGAGGTGAACCTGCCCACGCTCGCCCCGTAGTATCTTGCCCCAAAATAGTCCAAGCCGGTTTCGGAATCTCGTTCTTTACCGGTGAAGTGTCTCTCGGTTGCATCGGACGAGCCAGATGCCTGGAATAATTGATCGCCGTACGGCAGATTTGCCCAGGTGGACTCGACCGTGCCCGAAGCATCCGCCTGCACGCGCTTCGTCCCCAACCAGTCTGTAAAGCTGTAATGCCATGTGTCACTCCCACCACTGTGGACCAAGCTGGCCAGAACCCCCGGCCCCACGCCGAAGTCAGTATGCTGCCGGGTCCATGTGCCTCCCGAGTAGGTCTCCTCCGATACCATTCCTCCCTGTGTGTCCAAAACATACCGGTTCGTCGCCGAGAAGCCGTTTGCCGAGATGTCACATCCATGCGCCGACCATAGCGAGGACGAAATTGTCCCCTTCGCCACCCGCTCTCCCGCAGCATTGTAGATGTACTGCGTGTAGCTGGAGGTCGCTACATCGTAGACGCCGCACAACCGCCCTTCGGCGTCATAGCGCATTGTGTTCAACCCGTCGGAAGTCAGGTTCCCGCTCGCATCGTACCCCGGCGTGATGCCGCTGCCCGCCTGCACCATCGAAGCCATACGGTTGTCATAGCCAAACGTGGCGCTATGGTCGCCAGCCGTGGACACATACGGCACGGTCTGTGCGGTCTGGTTTCCCCAATTGTCGAAGCTCCAGTTCATGATCAAACCTTGATACACGCCGGCGGGCACCGCCGCAGCAGTCAACCGATTGAGGTGATCATACGTGTAGCTCCAGGGCCCAGCCACCGAATCCGTAGAGCGCAAAATGTTCCCGTTCGCCGCATATCCTGAGTTCCCAGAACTGTCCTCAATCGCGTATTGATAGATTAACGAAGCCGCCGTGCCACCACCGCTTCCACCAGAAAGGCCGGAGATGGCAAACGTGAATGAAGGCGAAGAGAAGTGCGTGGTGTCATAACTGACCGCGCCCGCCATGACTGCGGGGTTCGACGACCCGCCCGTGAGCTTCACGACATTTTGTCCCCACCGTCGTGACACTGATGCCGCTTCCCGAAAGCACCGTGCCCATCGCGGAAGCGAATGCATCGCGAACGTTGGTTACGGTCGAGCCGGATCCCCATGTAGCGGTCCCGGTATATCCGCTGACCGTAAAGCTGGCCGAGCCACTGTCATAAACCGTTGTGCCCGCAGCTCCGCCCGTCATGGCGGAGGGAGTGGACGTGAAGTTGATGCCCACCCCTGTGCCATTTGGATCGTCGATGGTATAGCCATAGCTCAATGAGTAATTTGCGGAGGTTCCGGTTGTCTTGGACGTAATTGTCACCGTCGTGCCGCTCACGGAAGCCGTCACCGGTGAAGATGGGTCATTCAGGCTGGCAGCAAGGCTGGTTGCCGCCTGCGCTGCCGTGGAGGTATTGGAATGGAATTGCCCGACTCCTGTGTATCCGTCGACTGTGACTGTCACTGTGCCTGTATTCCAGTAGTGGCATTCGCAATCGTCGCTGTAGGCGAACCCAATGGTTCCCCCCAGTGTTAACACCGCCGTGCTTGACGTTCCGGGGGCCGTAGAGGTCTGTTCGCTTCCCCGCACCAGAATGCCGCCAACAGCATTGCTCGCCGCAGTGGTGACCGAAGGACCATGAACCACATGCGTACGTACGCGTGCCCTGGCATCATACGTCCGCTGAATATCAAACGCAGGAGACCCCGAACCTGAAGCTGCCACCCCGTAACGGACCGGGCCTACGCCGGAGAATTGTGTGGCGCCGCTCACAGGACCGTACAGCATCAACGATGAATCCGTCGTGATTTCGTAGAGGCGATCCAAGGTGTCGTACTGATTCGTCAGCGTGAGACTCGTTGAGCCGGGTACCAATGGCAGAGTCGTCGAGAGGGGCTCACCGTTCAATGAATAAACGGAAGCCACCGGGAACTGTGTAGACGAAGCCCCCGTGGGGTATTGAAGATCACTCTGAATCCTTCCGTTTGCGTCGTGATTGGCAAGAATATTGAGTGTGTAGGCCCCAGACGGGGCAGACGATGGACAGGTAGTGCTGGACTGCGTCCATTCCGCAGTGAGTACGCCCTTGGGATTCGAATCCGTAGCGGCGGCAGAATCGTACAGGTAACAGGAAGTAGGTGTGTTCGAACTGTCGCTTGTGTAAGTTTTCTTCAGCAGCCGGTTCAGCGCGTCATAGCTGTAGTTCGTAACAACGCTGCGTGCATCGGTTCTGGTCAGCACGTTCCCATTGTCGTCATAGGTATAGGTAATTGTTCCCGCCTCGCGGTTTGTTGCCGATGTCAATCGCGAGAGGCGATCATAGACGAACCGGCGAACGCGCCACGGGCTTGTTGCATCATTGCTGCTTGAGGACGAGCAACCTGTCCCGCTGGCACCTCCATGTTGCTCCACGCAGTTCAGGTTGCCGATAGGATCGTATTGGTAGTCGGTTTCAAGCGAAAGCGCGTTGGACGCAGGGTCCGGCTCCAGTACCTGCGTAAGCCTTCCCAACGCATCCGTCGACCGCCGCCAATGATTGCCTGATTCATCATATGTATCGACTGCATTGAGAGAGTACGTCAGTGTTTGGGGCGTTCCTCCATCGGAAGGCGTAAGGCTGTTTACCCTTCCCGCCCCGTCGTATGCTGTCACGGTATAGACAGGAGTTTCAGATCCAGCAATGTATGGAAGCGAAACCTGCGACGATCTTCCCATACCATCCAGGACAGTAGTGGTCACCAAGCTCCCGGTCGGCGCACTCCCCGAGCACGACGTGACGGTTGCGGGCACTTTACGTGACTCCATCTGTCGGCCCAAACCATCAAAAATCAGGCACTCGTAGAGGTACGTAGGCGAACCGCTCGTCCCGGTCTTTGTCCTCTGAAGTATCCAGGTCGAGGGCGACGCGCTACGCGTGAATACAACTTCTCCGCCATCCGGCATGGTTGCGGTCGTAAGCCGCATCATGGAGTCGTAGCTATAGGTGAATTGCGGGTCGCTGGTGGTGGGGCTATTCGGACCTCGCTGTGAGGTCATCTGACCGGTATAGGCGCTGTAGCCGTAATAGTTGGATATGCCGCTTACCGGCGAATCGGTACGGATTGGATAGGGGTATGCGGTGTCGTACGTATATTGCGTGGCGTTGTGATTCGCATCGAATTTGACGACCGGCTGACCGGCATCGTTATATTCGTTGAAGCTCGTGACAACGTTCGATGCATCCTTATCCGTGCTGGCTTTTGTCAGATTTCCGCGATGAACAGAGTCGGCAGGCGTGACATGATAGCTGGACGAAATCCCCGAGGACGTCAAAGCTGCATGATAAGCATCCCCTGACGTTACGTCGTATTCGTAGGCGGAGTGGGACATAACGGTCCCGGAACCATCCTTGACGGAAATACTCACAGGCAGAGTAGGCGCGTTCAGAGTAGTTCCGAATCCATAATTCGAATCCGAGGTCTTGTACGAAGTAACGTCGGCCCTGATGAGCGTACCGTACGAGGTTGGAGCTCCACCACATGTAGAGGAGGAATGATAGGCGTACGTGTCCTTTTCCGTGACATTGGGCGCAACCGCCAGCGTTTCAAACCCAGGCGATCGCGAAGTGTAGGCATAAGACGGAGACGAAGGACTCAAAATGTACGTGGAGGCTGTGTCGTAGGAGTATGTCGTCGTGCTCGCGACTGCCGATGAAGAGGAATCACAGAGATACGTTGTTAGTGTGCTGGGAAGGAAGGGTCTGCCATTCCAGAACTGATACTCCGTATACGTAGACCGGACCGGGTTACTTGTTCCTGAATCGGCGTAGGTTGTTTTCGATTGCTGAAAAGCGCCGTTATAACCATTTTCGTCGATCGTGCTCTCTACAAATACTGTCTTCGTGTGCCCAAGCAGCGCCGAATTCTGTGTGATGACCACGTCATTGGAAGCGTTACTCATGGATGTCGAGTCAATTGCGGGGGTATATGCGGTAACGACCTCTTCGCTCGACAAACAGGAGGATTTGGCGCAGACCCGCTGTTCCGTCACCTCGCGGAAATCCGTATCAACGTCATCATAGCCGTACCAATACGCCTGGCCATGATCTTTGGCGGTATATGCGTATGTGGCATAACCTCCCGATGGATAATTCACCTGCGTGATCTCGCCATAGGTGTTGTAGGAAAAACTGAACGCATCACCATTCGCAAATGTAACGGACGTCAGCATCTTGTAGGTTTGTTGAACCGGCTGATACACGGTTGAAAAGGAGTAGCAACTGTTCGAGCAGATATCATCCCATTGGGCCGGTTTGGCGAATGGGCCCGAAGTCGGATTCAATGCGGTGGTGTAGCCCGAAAAAAGTGTGACATCCGTGATGCCGAACGTGATCGCACGAGAATTTCCGTCGGCATCTTTGTAATGGACCCCACTGAAGAAGTTCGTTCCGTAGGTCGTTGAAACATAGCCAGAGGTCGAGATATCCAATGTGATCTGATGTCCCATTGAATCGGTGATCGTGCCCGTCGACCAATCGATGGAGATGACATTTCCATTGCGGTCGGTGATGGTAGCGGGGTATCCCCCGCTCGGAAAGCCATAGCGGGTGCCATCGGCGGTGGTCACCACATAATCGTGAGGAGGGTCGGAGAGGCTGGTTCCCCCCGAGAGCGTGAATCTCAGGCCGCCTCCATCCTCTGAATATAAGCCTGAGCCTTTTCCGCCAACCGAACGCTTTGCACCATCCGGAAGCGTGATCACAAAGGCGCCATATCCCCACCAACTTCCACTACTGTCGTAGGTCGGTAAGCCACCTTCGACATAGGGCAGATTGAGGTGCCATCCGAGTTCTCCAACCCGATCTGCGGCGGCCTCAAATTGCCACTGTGTGATCGCGCTGGTCGGGCTATTGAAGGAGACATGCGGCTGCCAGATTTTGCTGCCATATTGCAGGGTCAACGTAAACGGTGATACTCGTCCCGGCAGGGTGATCAGCGGGATGGAAACATTCAGCGTTCCCGTAGCTTCATTCACGCTACCTACGGGAGCCACCATACTGCCGACATGAGCAACTCCGCCCTCATTGGAAGAGCTGATCTGGACGGAGGGCACTTGGGCTGAAACACTGCGCAATAGCAGCGCGGTAACCAATAAGGCGATTTTTCTCATATCCAACTCAGCGAAGAGTAAATTTTGAATCGTCTACTGGGCCTAAGTTGATTTGGTCAAATTGCAAATGCGACACAAGGACCTTGTCAATGAATTCGTCTTCAACAAAGGGCACCACAATGCCATTAACCCGCTTACACTCGCTGTAAACACGAGTGACTTCCACGTTGGAGTAAGGATTATCCTGCGATGGGAGGGTATACGTGACGCGATCCGGGGTTCCGTCCGGAAGAAACCAGATTGAGATGGACTGAACTTGGCTGCGGACCGGGACGGGTGTCAATTGAGCACGTGCAGTACCGCTCTGAACCCTGAAGCCGATTCTTCCGCTTTCCGGGTTGCTGTCGGAGATAGCTTCCACTGTCCGTGCATTTGCAACCCACCGATCGCCGATCAGCCACGGAAACATCCATTGATGCGCAGTTCCCGCTATATGCTGGGGCAATGGTGATTTTCTTCCATCCGCGGAGACAGACTGCCCTCCATCGCCCAAAATCACCCAGGTTGCCGTGCCCTTTTCTCCTCCGTATTCCATCCGGAGTTTGTTTCCCGCCGCCGCCACTACATGCACGGTGCTGACCTTCGCGCTTGAATTTGGTTGTGACACAAGGCGCCCCGAAGCCTCCGCTGACAACGGGATGCCCATCCAACCGATTCTTTGTAATGCCGCTATCAGCGCCCGTCCTTGCTCCCGTGGCGGGCTTACCTGCTGTGCACTCAGACGACAGGTTAAAAGAAGCATCGCCGCCAAAGAGGCCCAGACGGTGCTGGATCGAATGATGACTGGCAGAAAACGCACGGCTCGCCGTGGTCTATCTCGAACGACGGGCTTGCTGAAGTCATGCGTTTTAGGCGAAAACAGCTGTGCTTGACTCATACGACTCTCCGAGTGCACATCGATTCGGTTCAGCTAGTTGCGATAACGTTCGAACGAAAAGGCTGCTTTGTCAACAAAGATATAATGCCCTGGCAATATTCTTACGTTCTTCTTTCCGCCCCTTTTCAATTGGGACGTAGTTCTGGAGACATTCCGGAGTTTACCGCTCGAATTTATGTTCACAGAACTCTGCCATGCGCTCTGGGTAACTAGAGCAGTTCCGGTAATACTGTGGTCTTCCCGAATGGTGGAGGATGCCGTTTTCATCGGGAGAAAACGGCTTCAGCACCCTCATTTCGGTCTACACCATTACCGGAACTGCTCTAGCCCCATAGCGCTGACTTTTCGTGATCGCAGCGAGTTTGGCTGCAGAGAGGCCAGTGGCGAACGCTCAGAGATTGCCTGCGCACCCCAATCAGGATGGAGCGCCCACCAGCCTGCACGCGATCAACCTATCAACAATAACTAGATGGCGCCGGATGGAACCGGCAGCGGACCGACGGAACAACCGCATCGCTAGTGACTTCACTTAGAAATTTCGTGATACCGCGGAGTCGATAAGCGTCGTTGAAGGCTATTCTCCTTGAGACAAAAACGGCTTGGGCGATTTCGGCGTCCAGACACCTTCGGGGAATTTGCCTTACGGCGGGACTGAAGTCCCGCCCCCCTCAAAGATAGGACTTGTACAGAGGCTCTAGACCCCCATCATTGTGAAACAAGATGGGCGGCGACGCTGTGGGATAGCGCACCTGAGCTCGCAGTGACGGTCATGGAATAAGGCTGTGTTCCCCACCCCGTGCCGCAACCCAGGATGGTGGATGCGCTCACCAGCAACGCGAGCAGCACCACAAGCGTAGGCATGCGAGAACCGCGCCGGCGGCGCTTGATGCCGAGGCAGAAGATGATCGGGCCTAACAAGGTAAGCGAGAGGAAGACCTTTGCACCGCGGTGTGTCGATGACAGCTCCCATGGGCCTACCGGGTAATTCGGCGTCTGTATGGTCAACGTGACATTGGTGCTTCCACTGCCGGTGGCGATCTGTGGCGGATCGAACGTCAGCACCGAGTGGTCGGGGTTGCCGGCGATGCTGAGTTGAATCGTGGACGCCATGTTGATGCCGCCGATGGTCGTCACATTGAGGTGATACACGGCGGTACCGCCGTGCGAGATGGTGACTGCCGGATTGCTGATGGTGAGGCTGAAGTCCTCTACAAGAACATTCAGGGGCGTGCTGGTTTTTGAGGCGAACGTGGCGTCGCCGCCATACACAGCGGTGATGGTGTGTGTGCCAAGGGTGAGCGCCGAGGTGGTGAACGTCACGCCACTGCCGTTGCCGGCGGGGAGCGTGGCCAAGGTGGCGTTGCCATCGAGCAGCGTGATCGTGCCCGTGGGGATTCCGCCCGGTGACGTGGCCGCGGCCGTGAAGGTAACCGGGTTCAGCAGGAAGACGGGGTTGGGGGTTGCGTTCAGCGTCACCGTGACACGCGTGTCGAGCACGATGAGTGTGCGCGTGACCGTGGGCGCCGGGCTGTAGATGGAGTTTCCCGGCTGGTCGGCAGCGACCACCACCTGCCCGAAACCCGTCAAGGTGAGTTGATTGCCGCTGACAGTTGCAGGACCGGAAACCACGCTGAACGTAACCGGCAGACCGGAGGTGGCGGTCGCCAGCAGATTCACAGGGGACGCCTGCAGCGAGGTCGGTGTCGCCGGTTGCGTGAAGCTGATCGTCTCCGAATGCTTGATGACGTTGAACGACGTCATCGCACTGCCGGTGTCGTACGGAATGACGGAGGGCTGGCTGGCCTTGAGTGTCACGATGCCGGTTGTCCCGGTAAGCGAGACCGTTGCTCCGGCGACAGAGGCAGGGCCGCTGACGAGGCTGTAACTGATCGGCGCAGGCGAGTCCGATGTGGCCATCACCGTGAACGGCGGGTCGTCCACGAAGTGGTCACTCACGTTGAACGCGATCGTCGGAGTCTTCAGTATCCCGGTGCCGTTGAGCACGACCACCTGCATAGAGCCGGGGACGCTCAGGTCGTTATCCGTGGTCGACAGCGTCGAAGAGCGAGGGCCCACCGCCTGCGGGGTAAAGCTGATCTGATCCGTGCAGGATTGGCCGATAGCGAGCGCAGCGGACGGGTCTCCGGGTTTGAGCTGCGGGCAGGTCGAGGAAGGAAGCAGCGCGAAGTCCCCTGCCCCGATTGCCGGATTGTTGCCAACGGCGGGCGACGCGAAGATGAGATCCGCGTTGCCGGCGTTGGTATAGGTGACCGCCATCGGACTGTCGGTGCTTGTCTGCCCCACGATCGTGGGTTGGAAGTTCAGTGTGGGCACGCTGGAGAAATTCAGCTTGACGATCTGGGGGAAGCCGGCGTCCGCCACAAAGACGTTGCCTGCGCCGTCGACCAGCAGACCGTTTGGCTGGTTGAACCCGGAGCCGATAGCTTTGGGCTGCGTGGCAGGATCGACCACACCGTTGACCGCAACATATTCCAGCACGCCGGGGTAGCCCGCATCCGAGATAAAGATGTCGTTGGTATTGTCGAGCCGGATGTTGCTGGGCAAGACCGAGCCGACACCCAGCGTTCGGATGACGGGCGAGGCCGGCACCTGCCCATTCACGGCCAGCAGCTCAAACACACCGCGCGCGAATTCGTCCGAGATGTACACGTTGCCGCTGCTGTCCACTGCGACGCCGGTGGGACCCGGAAAGGTCGGGCCAATGGTTTGCTTCGCGGCGCCCGTGGGGATCACACCGTCGACCGCCAGCACTTCGTAGACCAGGCCGGTCGGATTTTGCAGCGAACTACTGCTGTCGCTCTGCGCGACGAATACGTTCCCGCTGCCATCGACGGACATGCCGCCTCCGCTAACCGCAAAACCCGTAGCAAGAGTACGAATCACCGCGGACGCGGGATCGACTCTCCCGTTGACGGCGACAATCTCGTAGAGGGTGTCGGCGGTCACAAAGAAAACGTTTCCGCTGCCATCGACGGTGACATCCTTACCGGAGTCGAAGGTCCCGATGATGGATACGGCGCCGTTAGCTGCGAGCTCCACCAGCCCGGCTCCGCTGCCGGCAACATTCGAAACGAAAATGTCGCCATAGCCATTGACCGCGACTCCGCTGGGCAGACCGAACGAGTTGCCAATCATCGTTTGCACGATGGGCTCATAGAGCACCTGAGGGCCTACACCCCAGCCGTATATGTATGCGTTGGCGAGCACGTTGCCCGAGGCGTCCGAAAGCGTGATGCCGCCATAACGTATACCCGGGTGCGTCGGCTTGAAGGCGAACGCCACCTGGCACGTTTGTCCAACGCTATAGGCAGCGCCGACCGTACAGCGTGAAGGGTCCGCAGCGGCGCCGGGAGGCAAAGAGAAGTCGAGATTCGGCTTACCTTGTGTAACGGCGGCCATCTGCGCAAGCGTGCCGGTGGCAGAAAACGTGACGGTGGTCAGAATCGAGGCTGAACTTGTCGTGACCGGCTCGGTAAGGAGCTGCACGTTGATGGGGGCGGATTGGACGGAGGGCGCGGCGGAATAGCCATTGCCTCCAGCCTGGTCAGCCTGAACGACAACCGTGCCGACTCCGATGAACGTGAGCGTGCTGCCGTTGACGCCACTTACCCTGGCCGGGCCGCTGACGACACTGAATGTGACAGGTAGGCCTGACGACGCGGTCGCGATCATGATGACGGAAGTTCCGGCTAAGGCCTGAGCCGGTGGCGGCTGCGTGAAAGTAATCACCTGTGCCTGCTGGGCCTGGCAGGCCGGGGTCAGGCAGATCGAGGACACGCAGAGGAAC
>DASYEV010000048.1:0-14511 GCA_036498835.1 Acidobacteriaceae bacterium
AAAAGCTGGGATGAAGCGTCGCTGTAACTAACGCTTCTTCGTTTTCTTTGCGCATGTCGCCGTAGACTCACGCACCACCAGTTCAGGGTCCACCATCAGTTGCTTGGAGGGCGGATGCTGCCCCGGCGAAGCAATCTGGCGAATCACCGCTTCAGCAGCCAGCAGGCCCATGGTGCGCAATGGCTGACGCACCGTAGTGAGGCTGGGATTCTGGTACGCGGCCGACTGCACATCATCAAATCCCACCACCGACACGTCCTGAGGCACATGCAGGCCGGCTTCACGCAGCGCACGAATCGCACCGATCGCGGAAACATCGTTGAAGGCAAACAGCGCGGTGAACGGGTCATCGGACGCCAGCAAACGTTGCGCCGCGAAATAGCCCGGCTCGTGAGTGGGAGCATCGCCATCAAGTTGCGAAACCAGCTTTGTGTTCAGCGTGAGCCCGGCTCTGGCGGCAGCGTGCCGGATGGCCTGCCAGCGCGACTCGGTATCGGAGCTGAAGGCTTGCCCTTTGATAAACGCCACGGAGCGATGTCCAAGACCGGCGAGGTGATCGATGGCGAGTTCCGCAGCTCGCCGATGATTCAGCACGATGTTCATGACGCCATCATGGGTTTGGGGACATGAAACTGTAACCGTGGGCAAGACGGGCGCCTCACGCAGCGGCGTGTCGATAGCGATAATGCCATCTACCGAGCGATCCAGCAGCATGCTCTGCGAACGCTCGATGACCTCTTCACGATGGTGATGGCTGATCAGAAAGTAGAAGTAGCCCACCTGCAACAGGTGCTGCTCAATGCCCGCCAAAACAGCCGTGGCATACCCTTCCGAAACCTCGGGAATCATGACGCCTATGGTCGAGGTGCGGCCGTGACGTAACTGCCGCGCCACACTGTTGGGGCGGTAATTGAAATGCTTGGCCGCGGCAAAAATTCGATCCTGGGTCGATTTGGGAATCGACTTCGCCGCCGGAGAGCCGTTCAACACGCGGGAAATCGCGGCTGGCGATAGACCGATATGCGCGGAAAGAGTCGTCAGGGACGCGCGGCGCGCCGGTTTTTGATGCTGGCCTTCACTGTCAGGCTTCACTTGACGAGTCTTTCACATCATAAAGAGAACCGCATCTGCTCCGGGCAGAGCTTGACAGAACCTTTCCATCGGGCGCATATTCCATACTGCTCAAACGTTTGCCTAAAGGATTTTCAGGGCACGGAGAGCTTAGGTCCGGACAGACCCTTTGGAGGCAGTATGACGTTCATCAAGCATTCCTGGCCCAGGCAGATCAGCTTGGCACTCCTGGGAGGAGTGCTCTGCGCCTCGGCGGCCCACGCGCAGTTCAGAACTTCAGTTCAAGGCACCGTAACCGATCCAGACGGCGCCGTGATTCCGGGCGCGACGCTCACACTCAAGGATCTCGGAACCAACCAGACCACGGTGAGAACCAGCGATCCTGCCGGCGTCTTTAATTTCAACGCGCTGCCCGCGGATCACTTCTCCCTTAGCGTCGAACACGCGGGGTTCCAGAAGAAGGTTCTCAACGACCTGCAGTTCATTCCCGAACAGGCGAACTCGGTGAATGTGCAGCTTGCTATTGGCGGAGCAACCGAAACGGTTGAAGTGGACGCCTCTGCGCTGCCCGCGATTGATCGTGAAACCTCCAACATCGGCGGCACGATCAGCGCGAACGAGATCGAGCATCTGCCATCTGCCAGTCGCGATGTCTTCACGCTCACCCAGTTGGTTCCGGGCGCCATCAGCGATGGTTCGCAGGGCGCGGGTGGCGGTGTTTTCACCAACCCGGGTAATCAGGGTCCCGGCGGCTCCGGAAACGGTGGTCAGGCGCCCACCGAAAACGGCCCACAAGCGAATGCCAATGGCCAGGCCTACGGAAATAACGGCATCACCATCGATGGCATCAGCACGGTGAGCGCGGTCTGGGGTGGTACGACCGTCATCACGCCAACCGAAGAGTCCGTCGACAACGTTCGCATCGTCACGAACGATTACGACGCGGAAAACGGCCGTTTTAGCGGCGCACAGACAATGGTTACCTCGAAGAGCGGTACCAACCAGCTTCATGGCAGCGCCTTCATTTCGGTCCATCGCCCTGGTCTGAACGCTTACAACCGCTTCGTATCCAGTGACAGTGCACCGGTGCGCGACACCGCCCGCTTCAATCAGTACGGCGGCAGCCTGGGCGGTCCGCTCTGGAGAGACAAACTGTTCGCTTTCTTTGCCTATGAGGCCTCTCCATTGGAGAGCATCGACCACCCGACCGGGTGGTATGAAACCTCTGCCTTCGAAGCGCTCGGGCGCACCAGCAGTATTGCCTCCAAATTCCTGACATTCCCAGGCGGAGCCGTCAGCAGCACAAGCATGGTTCCCAATGTGACCTGCGCGACGGCCGGCCTTACGGAAAACGTCAACTGCCGCACCATCGCCGGACAGGGTCTCAACATCGGCTCCCCGCTTTCCTCAACCTTGGGCACGCACGATCCCAGTGAAGGCGGCACCACGACCACGCGCGGTATCGGCGGCGGTCTCACCAACACGGCTGATATCGCGGAGTACGTGACATCCAGCCCGGTTTCCAAGTACTACCGGCAGTACAACGGCCGGGTTGACGCCAACGTGACCAAGAACGACCGCCTGACGTTCGCTCTGTACTGGGTTCCTCAGGGAAGCACCTTCTATAACGGTGGCGCGCGTGCCTATAACCTGTTCCACCACGATCAGATCAACGATGCGTTCTCTCTGATCTGGAATCACACCTTCTCCCCATCGTTCGTGAACGAAGCCCGCGCCAACGCGGCCGGCTGGCGTTGGAATGAGATCACGTCCAACCCGCAGGCACCCGTTGGCCTTCCGCAGGACAACATCGACCAGATTGGATCCATCAGCATTGGACAGTTCGGCTCTTCACTGGGCAGCGATTTGAACCAGTGGACGTACGGGTACAAGGACGTCGCGACCAAGATAAGCGGCCGTCACACCATCAAGTTCGGCGGCGATTACACCAATCTTCATTACCTGAACAACCCAACCGGCCGGCCCAACTACAGCTTTTACAACGTCTGGGATTTCCTGAATGATGCTCCACGCGAGGAAAGCGGCACGTTCAACCCCGTCACCGGTTTTCCCGGCGGCACGCGGTCGGACGATCGTGAAGGCCTATGGGGCTTCTTCGTGCAGGATGACTGGAAGTTCCGTCCCAACCTCACGATTCACGCAGGTCTGCGGTATTCCTATTTCGGTTCGCTCACCACGAGGCAGAACAACCTGAGCAGCGTGCAATTCGGCACTGGATCAAGTCTCTATACCGGCATTGCCATCAAGGTTGGCGGCAATCTCTACAAGCCGCAGAAAGGCAACTTCGGTCCTCAAGTCGGTTTCAACTGGGCTCCTGAATGGTTCCATAACAAGATGGTCGTCCGCGGCGGCTACGGTCTGAACTTCAATCAGGAAGAACTTGCCATTACAGCCAACGCAGGGAATAATCCGCCAACCCAGAGCTACTATGACTTCAAATACAACACACCGATCGATCCCGGCAACGGTGTCAACATCGTGTACGGAGTTTCGAGCAACGCCAATTCGTTGAACGGTTTTGCCTCCAACCCACACACCATCACAACATTCAACACCGCGGGGCTGCCCACCGCCGGCAACGCCAACATCGTCGCCTTTGGCAACTTCAATGGCGTTTTACCCACTCCCTATGCGCAGCACTATTCCCTCGATACAGAGTATGAATTCGGACCGAACCTCGTAGCTTCTCTTGGCTACCAGGGGAGCGCATCCGGCAATGTCATCAATCACGAGACCCCCAATGCCGCGGGCATCGTGGCTGGTGTTCCGCTCAATCCGCTGGTCACCGGCGGCGACTATTGGACCAATGCCGGTTTCGGAAACAATAACTCTCTGCTGGCCGAACTGAAGCACCCCATGGTCCATCATTTCTCGGCCGACGCCCAGTTCATGTGGGCCAAGAGCCTGGACACGGATGGTTCCGGACCGTACTACGAAGATGAATACTTTCCCCTAAGCCCAGGAGCTTCGTATGGACGCTCCGAGTTCGATGTGGAGAAATCCTTTAAAGCATTCGGCGTCTGGCAGCCTGTACTGTTTCACGGCCACAGCTGGATGGAGAAAATCGCCGGCAACTGGACGCTGACCGGAATCTTCCAATTCCACACGGGTTTCCCCTGGAACCCGACCTATCCCACCAATGGTGGAGCATCGCTGTACTGCTCAAATTGCGGTTATTCCAATCTTCGGCCGGTATACCAGGGCGGAGCTGGACATAGCGGCAGCAACTCCGCGTTCATCGCACAGCCCAATACCGCGGCCAGCAACTTCCCCAACAAGGGAGCCAACACACTTACCGGGAATACCTATCGCGACAACTACTTCTTCGTTCCCAACTACACCGCTGCAGTTACCCCCATTGGCGGCGGCTTCCCCAACGGCAATGCATCACTTCCGACAATGCCCCATATGGGCCGGAACCAGTTCACGGGGCCGAGCTACAGGGACGTAGACGCGTCGTTGTCCAAGGGCTTCGGCTTGCCCAACAATCGCATCCTGGGTGAAAACGCCAAGCTTGAAATCCGGGCCGATGCATTCAACCTGTTCAATCTTCTCAACCTCAACCCCGGCAGCATCTCCACCAATATCACCGCCGGAAATTTCGGCCGCGATGTCACGCCGCTCTCCGGCCGTGTCATCGACTTCCAGGCCCGGTTCAGCTTCTAACCTGACGTGCAGCAGAAAGGAGGGTGCTTCTTAAACCAGGACGCACCCTCTTTCCTTTCGCTCTTTTGGAACAATAACGCCACGCTGTAAGAAACGATGTACGAGGACGCGATGCTTTGGAAGTCAACGCTCGGCTTGTTTGGACTTGTGACTTCACTGGCAATGTTTACGGCGCCGCAACTCTCCGCACAGCAAACGATCCAGATCGATGCCCACGCAGCAAGCACGCCTTTCCCTCATTTCTGGGAGGAGATGTTCGGGTCAGGCCGCGCCGCACTCGCCCTGCGCCAGAGCTATCGTGACGATCTCCATGCGGTAAAGTCGGTCACCGCAATCCGCTACATGCGTTTTCACGCCATTCTCCAGGATGAGCTCGGCGTGTACAACGAGGATGAGCACGGCCAACCGTTCTATAACTTCACCTACGTCGATCAGATTTATGACGCCCTGCTGGCCCAGGGTGTGCGCCCGGTTGTCGAAATCAGCTTCATGCCCAGGAAGCTCGCCTTCAATCCTGATGCGCTGCATCCGTTCTGGTACAAGCAGAATGTTTCCCCTCCCAAGAGCATGCAGCGCTGGGACGATCTGATGAAGGCGTTCGCACAGCATCTGGTCGACCGCTACGGTATCGACGAAGTCGCGCAGTGGTACTTCGAAGTCTGGAATGAGCCCAACATCGACTTCTGGGGCGGAATTCCCCGCCAGGAGTCGTACTTCGATCTCTACGCGCACACGGCGAAGGCTTTGAAAACGGTCAGCCCTCGTCTGCGTGTAGGTGGCCCCTCAACAGCCGCCGCTGCATGGATTCCTGACTTCCTCAAGTTCACGTCGGAGAACAAAGTGCCGGTCGATTTTGTCTCGTCGCATGGATATGACGATGAACCCGTGAAACGGTTGATCGGTACCGACGATGTGATTCCTGAGGAAGACCGCACCTGCGCCGCGGTGGCCCATGTGCGGCAACAGATCGATGCTTCCGCGAATCCGCACCTCCCCTTGCTCTGGACCGAATGGAATGTGCCCGGCGCCCACCGTCTTCGCGACACCCCATACGTTGGCCCGGCACTGGCGGAGGCGATTCGCACCTGCGATGGCCACGTGGACTATCTTTCTTTCTGGACCTTCTCCGATGTGTTCGAAGAAGGCGGCGTAGCCCGCAAGCCCTTCGATGGTCAATTCGGCCTGCGTGCAACCGGCGGCATCAACAAGGCCAGTTATTATGACTTCGCCCTGCTGCACCGGCTTGGCGATCAGCGCATTGCCAACGCTACAAAGAATGCGATCGTCACCCGGCTTGCCGACGGATCGCTCGAAGTCGCGGTGTGGAATCCGGTCGAGAATGAGGTTTCGGGCGGTCCGCAAGAAGTCTCGCTGCAATTCAGCGGCATCGCCAAAAACGCCGCCACTTCCCTCGATTGTGTTGATGACAACCACAGCAATCCGGTGAAGCTATGGCAGGCGATGGGTAGTCCCGTATATCCAAAGCCAGAACAGGTTGAACAGATCAATCGCGACTCCGCACTACCGGCGCCTGAACGCCACCCACTTGCAAATGGGGCCATCCATCTGCATCTCGAACGAAATGCCCTTTGCCTGCTCCATGTCGGCGGAGCGGAGCAGGCACATTCAAACAAACTGGAGTAAGACCATGAAGCTACGACATCTGGCCCCTGTACTCGCATCGTTTACGCTGGCAACCGCGCTCGTGGCGCAAAACGCGGGGAGGCCGCCTGCACCGGATGCAGCCAATGTCGAACATCTGGTGATTGATGCCCATGCGCAGACCACGCCCTTTCCTCATTTCTGGGAGACGACGTTTGGATCGGGCCGCGCCATCCTCTCCCTGCGGGAGAGCTATCGCAAAGACCTCGACACGGTACGCGCGGTCACCGACTTCAATGCCGTACGCTTCCACGGCATCTTCATGGATGAGGTGGGTCTCTACGATCCCGGCCGCAAGACGCAGAACCCCGGCCAGAACGCAATCAAAGCCAACGACAACAGCGTCTACAACTTCTCCTACATCGACGAGATCTACGATGGCCTGCTGGCGCATCACATTCGCCCCTTCGTGGAAATGAGCTTCATGCCGAAGAAGATGGCGGCGGATCCCAACCTGCTGCACGCTTTCTGGTACAAGCAGAACGTCTCGCCGCCGAAGGACTATGCTGTGTGGGACGGCATGATCCGTGCATTCGCCGCACATCTCGTTCAGCGCTATGGCATCGGTGAAGTCTCGCAGTGGAAGTTCGAAGTGTGGAACGAACCCAACCTGGACTTCTGGGGCGGACAACCCCGTCAGCAGACGTACTGGGATCTCTATGACCACACCGCCCGCGACATCAAGGCTGTCTCACCGCGTCTGCAGATTGGCGGACCCTCAACCGCGCAGGCAGCCTGGGTCGATGCCTTCCTTGCCCATGTGAAAGCGGAAAACGTGCCGGTAGACTTCGTTTCCACACATGTTTACGCCAACGACAAGGCTGAGGATGTCTTCGGTACGCATGAAGAGATTCCACGCGACAAAATGGTATGGCGTTCGGTGATGAAGGTGCACGAGCAGATCAAGAACTCAGCCTATCCCAACATTCCACTGATTTTTTCCGAGTACAACGCCAGCTACGCGAATGAGCCCAACGTTACGGATTCCACCTACATGGGTCCATGGATGGCGAACAACATCCGCCTCTGCGATGGGCTGACTGAGTCGATGAGCTACTGGTCGTTCTCCGATGTGTTTGAAGAGCAGGGCGTCGTGCGCTCACCCTTCTATGGAGGCTTCGGTCTTGTCGCCGCCGACCATATTCCCAAGCCCGCACTCAACATCTTCCACGCGCTGCATATGCTTGGCGAGAAAAGAATCGCGGTGAGTTCCGAGTCCGCACTCGCAACCACCCGTGCTCATGGCGGCCTGGCGGTTGCGCTCTGGGACTATGCTCCTCCGACTGGAACGGGCGCCACCTATACGAAACCGTCCGGTCCCGCAGGTCATCCAAAGACCTTTGAATTGGAGCTTCGCGATGTCCCTCAGGGTGCGGCCGTAGAGATCTGGCGCGTCGATGACGATCATGGCAACGCTGTGAAGGCGTTCGATGCGATGGGACGGCCTGCCGGCGACCTCACACCGCAGCAGGTTGCGCAATTGCAGGCCGCTGGGGCAATGGCTCCCGCAGAACACGCACATCTGTCGCATGGTAAGCTCTCGATCACCGTGCCGGCCCACGGGCTGGCAGTCGTCCTACTAGGGAAGCCCTGAACAAGGGTGTTGCTTTGAAGGGCGGGACTTCAGTCCCGCCGCAAATTACTTAGAATCAGCGCGGCTTTAGCCGCTGAGGGAATGCTCGCACGCTTGTTCAGAAATTCCCCAGGAAGGTAAGCTTCCATGCATCGCCGGCACGTCCTGCAACTGCTTGCCACAGGAGCCGTAGGTTCCTGCCTGTCACCAGCTTTCGCGCGAAGCCTTACCGGCGCAGCGAGTGGATTGTCCGCCGCTGACGAAGCCTTTCTCGACGATATGCAGCGGCGCGCCTGCCTGTTCTTCGTCGAGCAGGCAGGTGAAAAGACCGGTCAGGTGCTGGACCGAGCGGCCGCGCGGAACAACACCGGCGACCGCGACGGACAGCGGATCAGCAGCATTGCCGCAACGGGTTTCGGCCTTACGGCGCTGTGCATTGCAGACAAGCGCGGATACCAGCCGCAGCCTGCTCTACTCGACCAGGTAAAACGCACATTGCAGTTCCACTGCGATACGCTTCCCCACGAGCACGGGTTCTTCTATCACTTCAACGACATCGTGACGATGGAACCATGGAACAACGTCGAGGTATCTTCCATTGACACCTCGCTGCTGCTTTGCGGTGTGCTGACCGCTCGTGCGTATTTTCACCATGATCCCGACGTCGTGCGCTGGGCGACCACCATCTATGAGCGTGTGGACTGGCCGTGGATGCTGAATGGCGGCAAGACATTCTCCATGGGCTGGCATCGTAACCAGGGCTTCATCGACGCGCGCTGGAACCACTACTGCGAGTTGATGATGATCTATCTGCTCGCGCTCGGCTCTTCCACCCACCCCGTGGATCCAGCCTGCTGGAACGCCTGGGAACGTCCCGTAATCCATTACGACGGCATGGAGTACATCAGCGGCAACGACCCTCTCTTCACACATCAGTACTCGCACGCCTGGTTCGACTTCCGCGGTAAGAGGGATCAGTTCGCCAACTACTTCGACAACTCCATCACCGCGACACGAGCGCATGAAGCCTTTTGTCTGAGCCTGGGCGCACCCTACTCACCCGACTACTGGGGCATCTCCGCATCGGATTCGCAACATGGCTACACCGCGTGGGGCGGTCCGCCGCGGCTGGGCAGGCTCGATGGCTCCGTTGTGCCCTATGCGACGGCAGGCTCACTGCCGTTTCTTCCCACGGATTGCCTTCGCGTCCTTCGCTCCTTAAAGGAAAAGTATGGGGACCGCGCCTGGGGCCGGTACGGATTTTGCGACGCGTTTCACCCGGATGCGAACTGGTACGATCCCGACGTACTCGGCATCGACCAGGGAATCGGCCTGCTGATGGCGGAGAATCTTCGCTCCGGATTCGTATGGGAAACATTCGCTCGCAACAGCGAAGTGGGCGCCGCCATGCGCAAAGCCGGCTTCCATTCGGCCGCGTGAAACCTGGCGCCGCGCGGATCCTCATGCCCTTTCACGGTCATGCGATGGAAGCCTGATCCTCGTCCCAGGACGTGCCGCAAATGTCAGCCGTGAAACAATTTCTAAAATTACGTTGACAGGGGCGGATTTCGAGTCATAGCATTCACTCGCTCACATTTGGAGTCCAAAATGCACACGTGTACAAAATTGCCAGGTGCAAAAATGTATACGGATGCATTCATCACTTCCCAAGGAATGATCCATGCATATCGTCAGCGTAACGAGAATCCGCCTCGCCCTTATCGTCTCCCTCCTGCTTCTTCCTTTCACATGGACACCCAGCCTCCAGGCGCAGAGATACCTGGGCAGCATCCAGGGTGAAGTCACCGATACGACCGGTGCGAAGGTCCCTGGCGCGGCCGTGGTCGCGGAAGAAACCGCCACACACTACAAAACGACCGTCAAGGCCAACGATGCAGGTTCCTACAACTTCGCGGCTCTGAACCCCGGCACCTACACGGTGACCACCACGGCGGCAAGCTTCCGCACAACTTCAAAGACCAATGTCGTTCTGACCGCCGGCCAACTGCAGACCGTCGACTTCCAGCTGGTCAATGGCACCGCATCGGAGACAGTGGAAGTCAGTGCCGACAACGTTCTTCTCGACACGGGTTCCGCCAACATCTCGACCACAATTTCCACGCAGGAAGTTACTGACTTGCCCAACATCGGGCGCAATCCGTTCGTGATGGCGACCCTGGCAGCGGGTGTCATCAATACGGGATCCGGTGGCTACTTCCAAGGCAAATCGAGCCAGTTCACGCAGCCCTTCAGCGGCGTTGCCGTGCAGATCACTACCGACGGTAGCGGCGGCCATAACCGTCTCACGCTGAACGGCATCCCTGATGATCCCGCAGAACGCTTTTCTGGCGCCACATACACCGGCTTCGTACCCTCACCGGAAGCGGTGCAAGAGGTCAAAGTCCAGACGTCGATCTTCGACGCCCAGATTGGACATGGCAACGGAACGTTGACAAACACGGTTGTCCGTAGCGGCAGCAACAAGCTCCACGGCGCGGCCTACTATGTCTTTCAGAACACGTATCTGAACGCGAATACATCGGAAAAAGTACCGAACCAGAACTCCACAAACCTGGCCACCCGCACGCCACGCAACAACGATCAGCTCAGTCAGACAGGCTTTGTGATCGATGGCCCGGTCTATATTCCCAAGGTTTACAACGGACGAGACAAGTCTTTCTTCATGGTGTCGTTCGAGCGGTACGCTTCCCATACCGCAATCAACTACTCCTCGCGTGTCCCTACGACGGCAGAACGGGCAGGCGACTTCTCCGCGCTCTGCAATACGTTCGACAACACCGGCTTCTGCACTTCGGGCATTCAACTCTACGTCCCGAATTCGCCGGTCGATGCCAACGGGAACCGTACCCAGTTTTACGCGAACAACAACATCTCTTCCGCTCTCAATCCCGCGGGTACAGCACTGGTCGGCTACCTTCCGGCAGCGAACGTTCCAGGAGCCGCGATCACCGGAACGAATTACATCTCCACGCAGACCTCATATCCCAGCACCAATCCGGCGTTCATCGTACGTTTCGACCAGGTCTTCGGCGGCAATCAACGTGACAAATTGAGCGCCCTCTTCTTCCGTAACGGTCTGACGCAAAACTACCCCATGCAGGGATTCACGAAGGGCATTGGGCCCGGCGGCTACGGTTATCACGTGTATCGCAACAACCGTGGCGGCAGCCTGGATGAAGTTCACCAGTTCTCGTCCACCATGGTGCTGGACTCGCGCTTCGGTCTGATCTATCACCCCTTCGGCCTGGTGTATCCGGGTAACCAGGGCTTCGACCTTTCGACCATCGGCATCACCAATAACAACCTCCCGTACGCATCCTTCCCCGGAACCACCGAGAGCGATGGCTATGCGACTCTCGCCAACGGAGCGGGCGGCCAGATCAGCGAAGATACGCTGGGGTCGATCTCGGAAATTCTTTCCAAGACCATCGGCCGCCACAACCTGCGTATCGGCTTTGAAGGCAATCTGACCCGCTACAACGTACAGAATCCCCAGAGCGGATATGGCAACTTCGGATTCGACCGCCGCTTTACGCAGCAGAATTCCGTAAGCCAGGGTGCGGGCGGTCAACCGAATTCGGGCGATGCGATCGCTGACGAATTGCTGGGCTACTTTTCCTCAGTGTCCTACAACATCAGCGCGGCCTATGCCCTGCAGCAGATCTACATGGCGCCTTTCATCCAGGACGACTGGCGCATCGGCAACCGCCTTACCTTGAACCTCGGCCTTCGCTACGACTATGAATCGCCCTTCACCGAGCGCTACAACAAGCAGGCAGCAAATTTCTGTACCACCTGCACCAGCCCGCTGCAAGCATCGGTGAGCGGGCTCACGCTGAATGGCGGCCTGCAATATACAGGGTCCGGCAATCGCTACCCCTATCCTCGCGACCTGAACAACATCCAACCCCGCCTGGGCGCGGCGTTCCAGGCCACACCAACCACCGTGGCGCGAGCGGGCTTCGGCATCATCTACTTCAATACTCTGGAAACGCCGATCGGCACCGGCTTCAGCCAGACGACCAGCTACAACAACTACAACACCAGCGCGCCGCTCAACTCGCTTAGCAGCCCCTTCCCTTCAGGCGTGGTGTTGCCGACGGGAAATTCACTGGGCCTCGCAACTTCGCTTGGTCAGAGCATCAGTTTCATCGATCCCAATCATGTGCAGCCGAAGAGTGTGCAGTACTCGGCAAGCGTGCAGCAGCAGTTTCCTGGCAACTTTGCTTTACAGATCGCCTACGTGGGAGCACGTCCGACCCGGCTTGAAGTCAACCACAACATCAACCAGCTGCCTGCCCAGTATTACAACCAGGGTTACCAGGAGGTAGCCTTCCTGAATGCGGCTGTTGCCAACCCTATGGCCGGCAAGTTCACCGGCACGACTTCGTTGAACAATGCCACCATCGCACGCAACCTGCTCCTCTTACCATTTCCTGAATTTGGCTCCGTGACGGAACAGTACTCCTCGATTGGAACAGCGCCGTACAACGCGCTTCAGGTGCAGATCAACAAGCCCATGAAGCATCACTTCTCCATCCAGGGCAACCTCACCTGGGACAAGCTGATGTTGCACAACGGCTTTCTCGATAACTATGCGCAGGCCATCGGTAAGTTGTATTCCATACAGGACGGCCAGCCCACGGTCTTCGGTAATGTCTGGGGAATTATCGAATTGCCGAAGTTCCAGTCCAGGCCTGCCTACCAGCGTCTGGTCCTTGGCGGCTGGCAGTTGAACTCAATTGTGCGCTTCTCAAACGGGCTGCTTGTTGGAGCTCCAGGCAACATCGACATCATTGGAAACTACACGCAACCCAACCCAACGCGAGCCCGCGCATTCGATACTTGTTACCAAACCCAGACGATCGGCGCCAACGGGGTAACCATCGCGAACGTGAACACCACGGTGAATTCCAGTGGTGTCCCAACAGTAACGGCTTGCGACGCGCAGTCTCCAAACCCCGCATTCCGTCAGCGTCTCGCCTATACTTCGCAAACTAACAGTACCGTCCTCAATCTCCGTTACCCCAACTTTCCATTGATGGATGCATCGCTCTTCAAGAAATTCAGCCTTCGCGAAGGCATGAGCTTCGAAATCCGCGGCGAATTCTTCAACCTGCTCAACACCGCCGAACTTGGCGGCCCCAACACAGGTCTAGGCGCGGCCAATACCGGCTCGTCCGGGTCGGCCTCGGGTATTTTCAACCAAACCAACGACCCTCGTATTGGCCAGTTGACGGCTCGCTTCAACTTCTAAAGTTTCTCCAGGCAGGTCTCGCTTCACAACCCGGGACCTGCCGTCTTTTTCCTCTCTTCATCCCCTCAGTCCTGACACTTCCGGCGGAAAGCCGGCAATCCCCATTGGTATAGTGACGCTTATGAATATGCGTGCCATTGCGCTTCGTGCCGGTGTTTCAAGCGCAACGGTCTCCCGCGTGATCAATGGCTCGCCACTGGTCAAAGAGGACACCGCAAAACGCATTCGCGCAATTCTGGATGAAGTGAACTTCATCCCCAACCCGGTTGCGACGACCCTGAAATACGGCCGCAGCAAAACCTTCGGGTTGGTCATTCCCGACCTTCGCAACCCGTTCTATTCCGAGTTCCTTTCCGAGTTCGAGGATCTGCTTGTAGAAACCGACCACGAAGTGCTGCTGGCCAATGCGCTTTCCAGCGCCAAGCTTGTGAAGTCGGTGCGCCGCATGCTGATGCGGCAGGTTGACGGAGCGGTTTTCATGGCTTCCGAATTCGATACCCAGGACATTGAGCCGCTGTTTCTTCATAAAGTGCCTCTCGTCACTGTCGACCGCCGCTCCGTGCAGGCGGGATGCAGTGATGTTTCCATCGACTTCGAAGACGGCTACCGGCAGGCCGTGCAGCATCTCCGCGAGCTTGGACACACACGCATTGGATACATCAGCGGCACCGAAGGGCTGCGGACATCCAGGATTCGCCTCGACGGCTTCTGCGCCGCTCTGCAAAAGACCGGCCTGCAGTTTCATCCCAACCTTGTCCGGGTCGGTGACTACCGCGTTGCCGGCGGCGAACGCGCCGTGATCTCGCTCATGCAGGAGAAGTCCCGTCCCACAGCTATCCTCACCACCAACGACATGACAGCGTTCGGCGCGGTTCGCGGCCTGCACGTCCTTGGCTTGAGCGTGCCGAACGACCTCTCCGTGATCGGTGTCGACGATGTGCTGCTCAGTGATGTGTTGCAACCGCCGCTGACCACCGTGCGCATCCCGAGGCGGCGCATGGCGGAAGCCTGTATTCGCGCGCTGAACCACACCAAAGAAGATGTGGAGCGCCGAGGTACTCGTTACTCCGTTCCCGTGGACCTGATCGTGCGCGAAAGCACCGCCCGCGTCGCTCGCAGGAAGAAGTAGCTCGCAGCATTCCGCCCGGACAGATGCAGTTGAGGAAGGCCTCGTGAACAACGGATCTTTCGGCAGGCTTTCCGGCGGCATGATCATCCTGCCGCTTTATTTCGCCGTCAC
>DASYEV010000049.1:0-18827 GCA_036498835.1 Acidobacteriaceae bacterium
TCCCCCAAGCCCACCCAACAAGGCAAGCGAGGATGAAAAATCGCAGCCTCCAACGAGGTCAGCTACCAAAACCAACACCAATAGCCTGCCATAACAGATTTACTCCTCCCCAAGCAATCATGGTGAGAAATGCGGGCTAAACCCTAGACCCTAACCCCTAAACCCTCGCCTCTCCTGATCCCTATTCCCTGATCCCTGCCTCCTGCCTTCCTGCTACCCTTGCGTATGGCTGCCGAACAACTCAACGAGACCCTCCGAGTCGCCGTGCTCGGCACCGGCAAGATGGGTGGAATCCTGGTGCAGGGCTTTCTGAAGGCCGGTCTGCTGCCCGCCGATCACATCTTTGCCACCGTGGCCCATGGCGAACGCGCTGCCATGCTTTCCAACCAACTGGGCGTGGCGGTCGGCACGGATAATCTCGACGCGGCGTCGAAGGCCAATGTCATCCTGCTGGGCGTCAAGCCATTTCAGATTGGCGATCTTGTGCGCGAGATTCAGCCGGCGCTCAAACCCGGGGTGCTGCTTATTTCCTTCGCCGCTTCGGTCAAGACTCGCGCCATTGAAGAAGCCGCGGGCTCCGAGGTGGCAGTGGTTCGCGCCATGCCCAACACGCCCTCCATGCTCGGCGCTGGGATCGCGGCCCTCTGCCGCGGACGCTTTGTGACAGACGCGCAGCTTGCTACTGCGCAAAAGATCTTCGCCACCGTCGGCCGTACGGTCGTCGTCGATGAAAAGCACATGGACGCAGTGACCGGGCTTTCCGGTTCCGGCCCCGCGTTTCTGTACATCATCATCGAGGCGCTGGCGGAAGCCGGAGTCAACGTCGGCCTACCGCGCGACATCGCCACGCAGTTGGCGGCACAGACCACGTATGGCGCGGCCAAGATGGTGCTGGAGACCGGTGCCCATCCCGCGCTGCTCAAAGACGAAGTCACCACGCCCGCGGGCTGCACGGTCGATGGCATCCTGGAGCTCGAAGAAGGTGGCCTACGCGTAACTCTGATCAAGGCTGTCAAACGCGCGACGGAGCGTGCCCGGCAGCTCGCCGGATAACGCACGAATGCGATCGATCCCCGGAATATCATAAGAACATGACAACGCTGCTCCGCAATCTTCGCCGGGGACGCGGTCTGGCCGGCTTCGCCGCGCTGACCGTCGCCTTTATGGTGCTGGTGATCCTGTGGGGAGCCGTGGTGCGCGCCACTGGTTCGGGCGCAGGCTGCGGGCAGCACTGGCCGCTGTGCAATGGGGTTGTCTTTCCGCTCCACCATCCGCGCCTGGCCACCGTCATCGAGTTCACGCACCGTGCTACAACCGGGGTCTGTTCGACCCTGTACTTCATCGTCCTGATCTGGACCTTCGTCTCCCGCCCTCGCGGCGACCGCGCGCGCAAAGCTGCGGTGTGGTCGGGCGTGTTGATCGTGACCGAGGCGTTGCTGGGCCGGGCGCTCGTCATCCATGGCTGGGTCGACCGCAATACCTCCGACGCTCGCGCGATCATGCAGTGCATTCACTTCACGAACACCCTGTTGTTGCTGGCCGCCTTCGCGCTGACGTGGTGGTGGCTGCGGCCGCAGGCTTCTCCTGACGCTGCGGATACGGGCACACGTACCTTGGCGGTCCTTGCCCTGGCGGCAACCATCCTGGTTGGCGCGACGGGTTCTGTGGCTGCACTGGCAGACACACTGTTTCCCGCACCTTCACTGCATGATGGGTTGCTCGCGGACTTCTCCGCGAATGCTCCTTTGCTGGTGCGCATGCGCTGGTTGCATCCGGCGGCCTCGATCCTCAGCGTCCTGTTTGCGGGCTGGCTGGCTCTTCGCCTGCGCTCGAGTGCAGGCCGGTGGCTGCTGATGCTGCTCGGGTTACAGGTGGTGCTGGGGGTGGGTGACGTTCTCTTACTCGCCCCGACTTGGATGCAGGTGCTGCATCTGCTGGGCGCGGATCTGTTCTGGATCACGCTGGTTGGCATCAGCGCGGACGTTCTGCTGCCGCACACCAGCGAGAACCTGCGTGCGGCATTACGGTATGCGGCGGCGGATTGATCGTTCACGATCGAACCTAGCTGGACTTTGAAAAATGAAGCGGTAGACGATCTTTCGCCGTTGTCTTTCTGGTTGTCATCCCCGCAGGGGATCTGCTGTTCTCGGCCTTTCCACCACAAACCTGTCATCTCGACCGAAGCGGAGCGGAGAGATCTGCTTCTGCTCCTGCCCATGCATCGGGCAAGGACATGCCCTCAACCCGCTTCAGGGGTCGTCTATAGGTCGGGCCTTCAGCCCTCAGACTCTATAAACGCACGTTTCATGGGGCTTCGCCCCATGCTGGTATAGAGCGCGCCGTTGGCGCTTGAGGACGTGCTCCTATCAGCGTCCGTGACCTCTTCGAAACCGATGAAACGGTCCTCGAAGCGAATGCGTTGGCGCAGAGGGGACAAGCATCTTTCGTCGATCTCACACAATGCAGACGAAGTATTTCATCGGTCAATGTCGGCCGCAAGCATGCATTGATACCGAGCCACATCCTCTACGCGTCTGAAGTCACACCTGCCGAAGCCGGCTCCTGTGCCGGCACGCACTTCTCGTCCGCGATCGAAAGGTATTTATCCAGCGTATCGATGCCGCGTGTGATCTCTTCCTCCGTCACGATCAGCGGAGGCGCGATCACGAAGTGGCTCACCCAGGCCTGTATGATGACGCCTTCGGCCAGCATCTTGCCCGCAATCTGATCCACGAGCAGCGGCTTGCCCGAGATCTTGTCGGTGTAGGTATTGAATGGCTCCTTGGTGACGGGATCCTTCACCAGGTCCACCGCCCAGAACAGCCCTTTGCCGCGCACGTCTCCCACGCTCGGATGCCTGGCCTTCAAAGCTTTGATCTTCTCTTCCACGAACGGCTCAAGTTCTTTGGCCCGCTCCACCAGGTTGAGGCGCTTCATTTCGTTGATGGTCGCCACCGCCGGCAGCAGCGTCATCGGATGGGCTTCGTAGGTGTGGCCATGCGCGAAGTAGTGGTCCTGGAAATAGTCGCCAATCGCTTCGCTGGTGGCACACAGTCCCAGAGGCACATACGCCGAAGTGATGCCCTTGGCCGTAGTCAGAATGTCAGGCGTCACACCCCACAGGTCCATCGCAAACCATGCACCGGCGCGGCCCCAGCCGCTCATCACTTCATCGGCAATCATCAGCACGCCAGTTTCGTCGCAGATGCGGCGCAGCTTCGCCATATATTCCTGTGGAGGCACGATCACACCATTGGTTCCAACGATCGGTTCCACCAGGATCGCGGCGACATCCGACTCATTGCGGATCATGTGCTCCAGGTAGTCCGCGCACGCGATCCCACACTGCGGATAGGTGTGCTTGATGGGGCACTTGTAGCAATGCACTTCCGGCCCAAAGATGATGCCCGGCCCCTTGCCGCGAGGCTCCATGGCCCAGCGCCGCGGGTCACCCGTGGCCGCAATGCTTCCGCTGGTTGAGCCGTGATAGCTGCGGTAGCGCGCAATGATCTTGCTCTTGCCCGTATACATACGCGCGATCTTGAAGGCCGCCTCGTTGGCATCGGTACCCGATGTCGTGAAGAAGAACTTGTTCAGTCCCTTGGGCAGAACTTCGAGCAACAGCTTGGACAACTCGGCGCGCGCGTTGGTCGCATAGCCCGGCATGGCGTAGGCGAGGTCCTGCGCCTGCTTCGCAATGGAGTCGATCACCGCCTGGTTCTTGTGGCCGAGGTTCATGCACATCAACTGCGAGCAGAAGTCGAGATACTTCTTCCCGTTGGCGTCCGTGATGTAGCAACCTTCCGCGTCGACAATGTGCATCGGTGTCCAGCCTTTTTGAAAGCGCCAGGTGCCGTAGTTGGTCTCACGGGTAATCTGTACGACTTCTTCGGAAGTAAGCGAGGCGGATACGGGCGGGGTCAAAACGTCAGTGGGACTCATCGAATGCTGCCTTTCCTTGTTGCGTCGCTTCAGCCGGCCGCCGTGCATGGCCCAGCATCAGCAGGTAATAGAAGCCGCCTGAAACGAAGAAGCCGACGAACCAGGCATAGACATACAAACTGACCAGGGAGTGCACCACGGGATAACCCGCGACACTCCAGCTCGAACCGATGTTCCAGAACTGCAAGACCTTGCCACTGAGCGCAAGAAGCACGCCAAGCACCAGCGCCGCAATCGCGCGGGGATTGACACCGTTGGTGTATTCATAGATGCCGCCGCGCCGGTAGAGCGAATAGGTGTCGAGCTTTGTGCCGCGCACCAGAAAGTAATCCGCCACCATGATGCCCGCCACCGGCCCCAGCAGTCCGGAGTAGCCCACCAGCCAACCGAAGACATAGTTGCCGAACGTCGCCATAAGCTTCCACGGCATCATGGCCAGTCCGAGAAAGCCGGTGATCAGGCCTCCGGTGCGAAAGCTGATAAGCCGCGGCGCGAGGTTGGAGAAATCATTGGAAGGCGAAACCACGTTCGCACCGATGTTCACATTCAGCGTCGCCACCAGCAGTGCGATCAATCCCAGGAACGCGATCAGGGGTTGGTGAAAGCGTCCGAGCAAGGTGATCGGATTCCAGATCGGCTCCCCGAAAACTACCGATGAGGCCGAGGTCACGGCGATACCGAGAAACGAATAGGTCACCATGGCGACCGGAAGACCGAACCCCTGTCCGACAATCTGCGCTCCCTGGTTCTTCGCATAGCGCGTGAAATCGGGGATGTTCAGCGACAGTGTCGCCCAATAGCCCACCATCGCCGTCAGGGATGGCCAGAACACGTGGAGAAAATCGTGGGTGTTGGCGAGCTTGCTGGGCGCCGTCAGCATGGGCCCAAAGCCGCCGGCCTTGTGCAGCATGAAGATCAGCAACGTTGCCGACATCACGATCATGAATGGCGCCGAGTAGCTTTGCAGGAAGCGGATCGACTCCACACCGCGCCACACCACCACCATGTTCAGCAGCCAGAAGCCGAGGAAGCACACCCACAAAATCCCGGGCATGCCGGAGGTTCCTGGCACAAGCACATTCACCATGGCATAGATCGCCTGTCCGCCAATCCAGGATTGAATGCCGAACCAGCCGCAGGCCACGATGGCACGCAAAATTGCGGGGACATTGGCGCCGAGAGGACCGAAGCTGGCACGCACAAACACGGGGAATGGAATGCCGTACTTCGTACCCGCATGCGCGTTCAGCAGCATGGGGACCAGCACGATAAGCTGCCCCAGCAGGATGGTGAACACCGCCTGCTTCCAGTTCATGCCGCTGGCAATCAACGAGGCCGCGAGCATATAGGTGGTAACTTCCATCGACATGGAAAACCACAGGGCGATGTAGTTGTAGGTCGACCACGTACGCCGCACGGGCTCAGTTGGTGCAAGATCGCTGTTATACAGGCGCGGATCGGGCGCGACATCTCCGCCGACAATCCTATTCGGCTCGCCGGGATCAGCGCTCGCGTTGGCCGACGGAATCAAGCAAAGCCTCCCGCGTTGGTCTCACGGCGTACAAAGCGTCCTCGGCCCGTCTTGCCAAGGAATTTGCCCGGCTGCGTCGCATTGTCTACAACCAGTTCCCCGCGCGCGAACACTTTCGCCGCGTTTCCTTTCACCTTCCAGCCTTCAAACATGTTGTAGTCGGTGGCCATACACTGGGTTGCCGCTGTGATTGTGTAGTCGGCGTTCGGATCCCACACCATGATGTCCGCATCGAGCCCGGCTGCGATGGCGCCCTTCTTCTTGCCCATCCCGAAGATGCGTGCGGGATTGGTGCAGTTCAACTCCACAAATTTCTCCGGGGTGATGCGCCCGCCGTTCACACCGAAGTGCCAGAGGATCTGCAGGCGATTCTCCACACCGGGACCTCCATTGGGAATCTTCGTAAAGTCGCCGCGGCCCAGTTCCTTCTGATCGGCGAAACGGAACGGGCAATGATCCGTGGACACAACCGACAGCGTGCCGTCCGCAATTGCCTGCCACAGCGGTTCCTGGTGCCACTTTTCACGCAGTGGAGGCGTGAACACATACTTCGCTTCGTCCCAGCTCTTGCCCGGCATCTGGTCTTCGATGGAAAGCACCAGGTACTGCGTGCAGGTTTCCGCCAAAGCCCGCGCGCCGCGTGCCTGCATGTACTTCAGTTCACCCAGCGCATATTCATTGGACAGATGCACGATGTACACCGCCGCGCCCGCCATGTCCGCAAGCGCAATCGCGCGGTGGGTGGCTTCGGCTTCAGCTTTCGGGCTGCGTGAAAGCGCATGGTAATGCGGCGCGGTTTTGCCTTCCGCAATCATCTGCGACACCACGATATCGATGGCGCTTCCATTCTCGGCGTGGATGCAGCACAGCGCATTCAACTTTGCCGCCTTCTGCATCACCTTGAACATCAGGCCGTCATCGATCATCAGCACGCCGGGATAGGCCATGAACAGCTTGAAACTCGAAATACCCGCCGCCACCATCTCTTCCATCTCACGCAGCCCTTGCGAGCCGTCGCCGGGTCCAAGATCCGTCACCGCCATGTGCAGCGAGAAATCCACGCAGGCCTTGCCGTCCGACTTGGCCAGCCAGATTTCCAACGCCTCGGCCATCGTCGAGCCCTGCTTCTGCAGCGCGAAGTCGATCACCATGGTGGTGCCCCCAACCGCAGCCGCCTGGGTCCCTGTTGTATAGTCGTCCGCTGACGTGGTCCCGCCGAACGGCATATCGAGATGCGTGTGGACATCGATGCCGCCCGGCATCACCAGCAGCCCCGTGGCGTCGACGACATCATGGCCATCCGCGGCAAGGTTCGGACCAACTGAAGCGATTGTCTCGCCTTCGATCAACACGTCCGCGCGTTCAGAACCCGACGCGTTGACCACCGTTCCATTTTTAATCAGTGTTCCCACGGCCCACTCCTTGCAGCTATGTATTCGGGTTGAAGTCCACTGGCGACGTTACGCCCTGCGGCACATATCCTTGCGCCACGCGTTCCGCCCAGGTTTCGGCGGGAAGCCCGTTGTCGATCTGCTCCATCGTGATGCACTCCGGCACGGGGCAAACCAGTGAGCACAGATTGCACCCAACGCAATGATGCTCATCCACGCGCGGGATGCGCGATAACGGCGTGCGGTAGGGACCATCCAAGCCGGCGCCACCGATATCGAGCTTCGGAATGGGCGTGGTGCTGATGCACTTGCGGCTCTCCGCGGTCACCATGTCCGGCGTGCGGGTGGTGTCGTGCTCCGGCAACGCGCGGTCGAGATGGATGCACTGATGCGCTCCGTCCCAGCAGGCCGTGTAGCAAAGCTCGCAGCCGATGCACTTGTCCTCATGAATGCGCGCAACGACCTTGTAGTTCAGGTTGAGGTTCTTCCACTCGCGCACATTCGGCAGTGACAGGCTGCGAAAATCATCGATCGTGTCATAGCCTTTGCGGCGCATCCAGGCGAGCAGACCGTCGGCCATGTCTTCGACGATGCGGTAGCCGTAATGCATCACTGCCGTACACACCTGCACCGTGCCCGAGCCCAGCAACATGAATTCCGCCGCATCCTGCCACGTGGCGATGCCACCGATGCCGGACATAGGCAGCGCCGCATCCGGATCGGACATCACCTGCTGCACCATGTTCAACGCGATGGGCTTCACCGCAGGCCCGCAATAGCCGCCGTGCGAGCTCTTGCCATCGACCATCGGCCTTGGCTCCAGCGTTTCGAGATCGATGCCGGTAATGGAGTTGATGGTGTTGATAGCCGAAAGCGCATCGGCACCGGCCGCCTTGGCTGCACGCGCCGGCATGCGGATGTCGCTGATGTTCGGTGTCAGCTTCACGATGACCGGTGTGCGCGCTTTCTCCTTGACCCACTCCGTGATCTGGCCGCAGTACTCCGGCACCTGGCCCACCGCCGAGCCCATGCCGCGCTCGCTCATGCCGTGCGGACAACCGAAGTTCAGCTCCAGCCCGTCGGCGCCAGCGTCTTCCGCGCGCTGCACCATGTCGTGCCAGACTTCACGCTTCGATTCCACCATCAGCGAAGCGATGACAACATGCTTCGGATAGCGCCGCTTTACCTCGGCAATCTCGCGAAGATTCAACTCGGTCGAACGGTCGCTGATGAGCTCGATGTTGTTGAAGCCCATCATGCGCTGCCCTGCCCAGTCGATCGACGAATAGCGCGAACTGACATTGGTGACCGGCGCGCCGATCGTCTTCCACACCGCACCGCCCCAGCCCGCATCGAACGCGCGCATGATCTGCTCGCCACAATTGGTTGGCGGCGCGGAAGCCAGCCAGAAGGGATTCAGGCACTCGATACCCGCGAACTTCGTCTTAAGCGTCGGCATGCTGTGCCTCCATGGGAGTCTGCGTTGCCAGCCACGCGGCTATGGCAATGCCGGCGCGCTTGCCGTCCGCAACGGCGTCCACCACTTCGCGGCCGCCATTCGTGCAGTCGCCACCAGCGAAATACTTTGGGTTGGAGGTTTGCCCTGTTGCCCGGTCAATCAGGATGCGTCCGCGCTCCAGCTTCACCTTGGCCGTCCCACCATGGCTTGCCAGAAATTCGGTGTGGGTTGCCTGGCCGATAGCGAGGATGATTAGCTCCACCGGCAGCGTGAAGTTTTCACCCGCACGCTCCACCAGCGATCCATCGTGCGTTTCTTCCAGGCGAGCCAGTTCAAGAGCGCGTACGGCGCCTTCACCCTGCAAAGCTACCGGCTTCACATGCCACAGGAACTTCACGCCTTCCTGCTTGGCATGCTCATATTCGAACGCAAAGGCCGACATCTGATCGGCGCCGCGCCGATAGACCATGTGCACTTCGCGCGCTCCCAGGCGAACCGCCGCATTGGCGGCATCGATCGCCGTATTGCCGGCACCGATCACTGCAACGCGCTCGGGAGCAGACGTCAACGCACCGCGCTTGTAGTCGGCGATGTAGCGCAGCGCGTTGGTGACGCCCTCCATCTCTTCACCAGCAATGCCCAGCTTATGAATCGCACCCAGTCCCAGGCCAAGGAACACGGCATCGAACTGCGCTTCGAGTTCGGCGAGCATTGCTGCGTCCACCACGGTATCGAACTGGAACTCAACGCCAAGCTGCGCCAGCATATCGATCTCACGCAAACTTTCCGCCAGAGGCAACTTGTATTCCGCGATGCCATAGGTATTGAGGCCTCCGGGCAGAGGCCGCGCGTCGAAGATCACCGCCCGCACACCGCGGCGGCGAAGCTCTGCCGCACAAGCGAGTGATGCCGGTCCCCCGCCAATCAGCGCTACACTTTTCCCCGTGGCTTCTCCCGCTTCAAAGGGCAACGGCGCTCCGCTGGCATGCAGTGCGTCCATGGCGAAGCGCTGCAGCCGAGCAATCTGGATTGGCTGCTTGTTGTAGCGGTGCATCACACACGCGCCTTCGCAAAGCACCTCAACCGGGCAGGCACGCGAACAGCTTGCGCCAAGAATGTTGGCGTCGAGGATCGTCTTCGCGGACCCTTCGAGGTTGTCAGTGGCAATTTTCTTGATGAACTTCGGCACATCGATGTGCGTTGGGCACGCGGCGGTGCAGGGCGCGTCGAAGCAATACAAGCAGCGGTTGCTTTCGGTCATCGCGGCCGCACTATCCAGGGCCGGATGCAGGTCCGGAAAGCGCGCTGAAATTTCAGGCGACGGCGCAAACTGTGCGAAGAAAGCTGAGTGCTCGCTCATCGAACGAATCGCATCTCCTTCGGCGACGGCATGAAAGCCCGTCCCTTCTCGCAAGCCTGCGGTTCGGTCGATCACGGCAGTGCGTTTTGAGAAGACTCGATTATGCACCAAAAAGGGGGAATGCGCGAATGAAGCGCACCCGTGGAGGCACGAGCTCACAGGCACACCTTTACCGGCACGCCCTCACAGGCACATTGATATCTGCCCTACCTCGACTCTTTCTCTGGGTCATCCTGAGCCGAAGGCGAAGGACCCCCGTATTTGGGACGCCGGTGCAAAGCATGAGCCTTGTGGAAGTACCGAAGACGACCGTCCGCAAAACGAGTGCAGCCACATGCAAAATACGGGGGTCCTTCCACTTCGCGTTGCTCAGGGTCAGGATGACCCTAATCGAAGGTGGTGGCGCTGTTGAGCTGCCTTTGCCGCTACCCGGCCACAATCCAATCCATCGTCTTCACCGCCAGCCGATGGAAAGCGGTCACCGCCTGCTCCAAATGCTCACGCCTGGTATCTTCCGCACGGTTATGGCTCAAGCCATTCAACGACTGCACAAACATCATCACGGTCGGAACACCAATGCGCGCAACCTCTGCCGCGTCGTGCAACGGACCGGATGGCAAGCCTTCACTTTCACCGGCGGTTTCCTGAATCGCTGCCTCGCACATTGCGATCAGCTCAGGATGGAACGGAATGGGTTCGATCGACCAGATCTTGCTCCACTCCACGGAGCATCCTTCTTCGCTGGCAAAGCGTTCGCTGGCTTCACGCGCTTCGCGCAGCATGCCTGCAAGCACGCCCGCATCGAGATCGCGCATATCCAGCGTCGCTTCGCAGCGGCCCACAACTGCGGTCACAATGCCCGGAAAGGTCTTCACACTCCCCATGGTTGCGACTGCCTGGGGATACTTGCGAGCGATGGGCCGGATCTCCAGCGCCAGCTTGGCGCATGCCGCCAGCGCATCGCGGCGCACCTCCATCGGCGTGGAACCCGAATGCGCTTCCTGACCATGGAACGTAACGGCCCAGCGTTCGACGCCTTTGGTTCCCTGCACCACACCCAGCGGCTTGCCCAGTTTTTCCAGAATTGGCCCCTGCTCGATATGCAACTCGAGATACGCGGCCATGTTCTTCCGCTCGACACCGGCATCTCCAACCCGCTCGACATCGACGCCGCAGTTCCTGAGCGCCGCTTCCAGCGTGGTGCCATCGCGGTCCGTGCGCACACGGTCCGCCGCAATGGAATGTGTCCCCGCGAACGCCGACGACCCAAACAGGCTGCGTCCAAAGCGTGCACCTTCTTCATCCGCCCAATCGACAAGCCGCACCGTGCAGGGTGGTTTGCCGTTGTACTGCATCGCAAACGCCGTCATGACTTCCAACCCGGCGAGCACGCCCAGGCAGCCGTCCAGCCATCCGCCGTTCGGCACCGAATCCAGGTGACTGCCCAGCACCAGCGCCTTGTCACTTTCGCCCGCGAGCGTCACCCAGTGATTGCCGGCGGCATCGTAGTGGTGCTCCACGGGCAGAGCCTTCAGCTTTTCTTCAAACCAGGTCCGCGCCTGCAGCCACACTGGTGACCACGCCAGACGCTGCGCGCCTTCTTCCGTTCCGGTCAACGCCCGAAGTTCATCCAGGTTGGCCAATACTGCTTGCGGATCCATCATGCCTCTAACCCCCACGGAACAACATTAGTAACGCACTTCATTGGCACCCTTTGCTTTGGCGAAACTGCATATCATCGTTGCCAACCATCTCATTGACATTGATTGTGTAAACCCCGCCACAATGACTCAACCAGTTATCGTAGCCATTGCTGTATTCGGGAAGCGTCGAGGCTAGCGCTACTTTTTTTGTAACGCTGGCCTCGAGAGCCGCACGGGTGAAAGGGGCATGCTGAATCGAGGTTGAAGAGTAGTCACCTCCGCAGTTTCCGAGATAGACGCCGTCGATCCGAATATGAATGATGATTCCCAGCTTCGGTATTCTCTCAACCCGCAAGATGGTGATCGTAGAGTGCTCTTCGCCTGGACGCGTTCTATATGCCCAGACCTGCCCTGGCTGAAATCTCGCGTCAACGGTAGTTGCCGGTTGAGCACAGTGACTCTGTGCAATCGATTGAGAGACTGAGCACGCCAGAATTGACAGCACCAGTAGCGAAGAGGGATAGCATTTATGCATTCGCAAGAATTGTATGTCCGAAACAGGATTGATTGACCAGACGCAAAACGCGGCTCAATTCCCAATCGCCTTGAACGTGACCTTCCAATCCCCAGCTTTGACGGGGGACGTAGCCGTAAGCTGAAGGCGCCATACGGCATCTCCCCACGAGTGACGCAGCCCCGCGTCATGCAAGGCGATGGTTTCACTGGACGCTCGCAACGCGGCTGGGTCAAAGCCAAGAATGACATTGCCGATGCGAATCGACCCATCCTTGATTTCCGGCTGTTTGGCTGCCATAAACGAAAGCAGGACCGGGCTTTCTTTCGCAAGCGTGAACTGTTCATAGAGTTCGACTGTGCGGGCCGTACGGTCAAGCGTCAACCGACGCGTCCAGTGGTTGGCACCGGCTTCAGCCGGATAGGCAGTGGCCAGATTCGCCTCGACCGTTGTTCGCGCACCGCTGCCTGTGAAGCGCACTTCGCTGGCCCGGAAGGCATCCCCTTCATGCTGCATCATGCCATTGATCAGAGGAAGGTTGTGAAACGCGGATTGCATTGTCCAGATCTTGTAGCGGTCTTTGCTGAAGGTCTGCGCGGTGTAGGCTTCGACACCCACATCGATCAGGACTGGTTCTCCGTTGCAGTAAAGCAGGAAGCTGCCCGAATCGTTGTGTCCATGCGGCCGGCCATTGCTCGCGGCTTGAAATGCAATGTACAAACCCTGCACGGAGCCTTCTTTCTCTCGCGCGGTCATTAAGCCGAGGTTCGGATACCAGGACTCGCGTGTCAGCGCATCCTGTTTTGCCGCACGGCGAGTCTCCTCCACAGCGAAGATCATTTGCAGATCGCGCGACATGGAAGCGACACCGCCGGAGTGAATGTCGGGCAGCCTGAGTCCTCGACGCGACGCCTCAAACGACCCGAAAGCCGCAAGCGTGTCGTCATGGGTAGCCTGGCCGAACAGGTGCATCAACTCAGGTTCCGGCGAGGCCTCCACATGGGCATCGCCGTAGTTCACATACTGGTTTCCGGCAATATGAACATCCGTGATGTAGTGCCCCATTGCACGAACGAACGGATGCGTCAGCACTGTGCCACCTTTGCCTCCATGCGCCGAAACCAGGCGGGAGCAGCAGTCAAAGTACGAAGCAGCCGAGCGCGACCAGTAGCCCGGTCCTTCCTCGCATCCGCCGTCGGGCGAGTAGTCCGCCAGGAACGCGTCAAGGCTGTGGCAGATTCTGGCGACCAATGCGCTTCGGCGGCCCGGATCGGTTTCCAGCAGAAGCGTTGCCGTCAGCACGTTGGAATTGATCCAGGGATTCCAGTTGTTGAGGTGATGCGGCTTGCCGTTGAGCCCCATCCAGAAGAAATCATCGCGTGCGACATAGGGCTCCAGGATGCGCCGCCGGGCTTCCACCGTGATGCGAGGCAGCAGCAGAGGCGAAACCGATTGCAGTCCTTCGGGCAGAAGATACGCCACCCAAGCCAGGGTCGCGGCCGTCTCCGCACCGAAGAGTTCGATCACAGGCTCGGCAACGTCAGCAAGGCCGACACCTGCCTTCTGCGCACCCAGATGTGCGGGCACTCCCCAGAAGGACTCTTCACAGATCAGCCAAATGCCATTCGCAATCTGATCGAGATACGCGCCTTTCGCCGCCATGCATTCGCCCAGCACCAGCGCCGCCAGACGCGCGCGCCTGCCAAAGGTCAGTGCTTCAAACCGGGTTCGATTGCCGTTGCGCTTGAACTCCAGTGCTTCCGTGGCGAGCAGCGCCGGCCAATCGCCGGTATTGGCTTCGTCCGCCCGCTTAGCGATCGCATCCCGCAGATCGGGCGGCAAGGCGGTCCACCCGGCTCGGTCCGTCGCCTGCGGAAAAGGATGCCACGCGCCCGCCGGCAGCAAAGAGCCGGTGAGAGACTCAAAGGTCGAAGTCAGCAACTCCCGCGGAGCTGTCTGGGCCGGCGTCGCAGCGAGTGCCTGGCCTGGGATGCCAGAGAGAAAGCCAGACGAAAGCACGGCGGCGCTGCCGCCAAGAAAGGCTCGTCGATCCATCGCACGATTGTAGCCATGGACGCGCTCGAACCGCTTTCCGTCAGCTCAGTTGTCAGAATAGGGTGACGGAATGGGAAATACCCTTGGAAACCTTCCGGTGGACGCCTCCGCAAATCGAGCTGTTCTCCAGCAGGAAGCAACAAAGGTGTCCAATCCGCCAGCATCGGTATTCCCAGCCTCTTCCATAGCGGCCCGGACGGCTGTCGCGTTGGCGACCGCTGCTTCCTCGTTGGGATCGCTCGGAAGTACCTCCCACGAAAATGCCTCGCGGTATTGTCCCGCTATTTGCTTGACGCCTCTAAGGACACTCAACCTGGCTTCGCGATCGCCATTCTCGGCATGCTTGGAAGCCTCGGGGGCATCAAGCGCGAAGGAAAGCTCACCGTCTTTCTGCACGGGGTCAATATAGACCGTGAGGATGGGTTTCGATGAAGCAGCGGTTGGGTCAACAAAAATGATGAAGGATAAGGGCTCGTCGGCGGCCGGTAGCATGTTCAATCTCCCGCGTCAGTTTACGTCAACTATGAATGAGGGCGAGTAAGACTACCCGTTCGCTGCCCGACCGTCCAAAAGCATTGGACATCCTTCACAACAAATTCCCGCGATAGGTACGGGTTAAGCCCCAGGAACGCGGCTAAAGAGGTTATACGACACGTCGTCGGTAGAAAAGTCGTTAATCTGGACGAGCCAAAAAACACCAGCCGTGTCTTCGGCCAAACTTACTTGGTGCGCGTTAAGTAGCCCGACTATTTTAGAAAACCAATCAGAAAAACCCCTGTTATAGAATTCATAGTCAATTTCTTGGCCATACGGATTGTTTGCATGCATCAGCTTTCCGCAGCGACCATGCGCCAAGATCAATTCATCTGGCGTCAGAAACCCTTTCGTTTTTCGCGAGAACTCCGATTTCACGTTTGGTTTCAAACTTGGAGTGATGGTAATAGGTATCGGGTAAAACCCAGCGGGATTGATCCGCTTCAAGTTGTTGATTAGCTTCGATGCTTGCCAGTGTTTCGCAAAATCTGCATAGGTGGCAGCATAGAGCTTCTTATTTGCAGAGAGGGAGGCAAATGCAATCAGTTCAAAGATTTTTCGAAATTGCAGGCCTATAGTCTCTATGGTCGTCGGCAAGTACACTGTGGAGTTCGAACCTGACATAAGGGCATGTATCACCCTTGAGCGGCGTTTTATTTCCGCCATCAGGTTTGAATATTGCCGGATACCGCTTTCGTCGACTGGTTGCATCCATTTTCTCGATTTTGACGACATCAGAATACCGCAACAATTCACTTTCGATAACAGCGTCTTCGGTGCTTTTGACGGTGGGAAAACGTTGGCGTCCCCGACAGGATTCGAACCTATGTTTCCGCCTTGAGAAGGCAGCGTCCTGGGCCACTGGACGACGGGGACTCGCGCAACCCATGAGCCCACACCCCGCCCACATCGCTGCGACCGTACGCTTTGAGCGCACTTCCCTATCGTAAATGTTTTGCCTGAAACGCTTTACCGGCGCTGGAAGTCCGGAGAGCCCAGCAGCAAGCCCGCCATCGTATCCAGTGGCGTCTCCGGAAGGTCCGCACGCATCATGTTGGCGCCCTGTCCCTGGCGGGCGCTCACCTTCTTCATCAGGACGTTGGTGTTGAGCGGTGTTTCCTCATCGCCGTCGCCTGCACGCAGCGCAAACTTCTCTGCCGCGTCACGCTGCAAGGAAGGGTTGGACGCCTGCGCGAGCACCGTTTCTCGAGTGCGATCCGCCGCCGGGCGGCCGAGAATCACCGTTTCCAGCTTGTGCTCGGCCTGTGCATTCGCAGCATCGACAGGCTCGCCCGTCAGTTGCTGCCAGTCGGTGTGCGTGCCTGGAATGCGGCTGCCACCCAGCACGATCGCGAAATTCATACGCGAGACCAGCGCGTTACTGTTCGCCCATGGCTCCGAGTTCCAGGGATAACCGTTGGGCGTCTGCATGCCATAGATCGGCATGCCGAGCTGCTCCATGGCCTGCACCAGGGGCAGCGGGTTCTGGACCTGCGCATCGCTGGCGCGGAGAGCGGAGGTCATGAACTCGATCGGCGTCTTGAGCTTGGCGCGGTACACCTGAGGCGACCAGAACTCCTGCGAGTGGAACATCGTGGAGAGCACAGCCTTGATGTCGCCATCGGTCTTCAGGAAGGTCTGCGCCATGCGATCGACCAACGCCGGTGGGGGCGTGTCGCTGACGAAACGCACAGCCAGCTTGTTCGAGACAAAGTGTGCCGTCGCAGGGCTGGTGGCGAGCATGTGCAGCACCTTCAAGCCTTCCTCTTCGCCACCGGAGGAGATGGTCTGGCCCAGCACGGTCTTCGAGCCGCCTTCATGCCGGTTGGGCTCAAATGAGAAGCTTCCGCCCTGGTAGGGCCGATCGATCGTCCAGCCGGTAAAGCACTTCGCGACTTCGATGACATCCTTCTGCGTGTAACCGCCGTTCACTCCCAGCGTGTGCAACTCCATCAGCTCACGTGCGTAGTTTTCATTCAGGCCCTTGGGAAGGAACTGCGCGACCTGTGCGTTGGGAGCGAACTTGCCGAAACGCTTCACACGTTGCGCCGCGAGAGAGTCCGGACCAATGCTCTGGAAGTTATCCAGGTAGATCAGCATGGCCGGGCTTTTGGCTGTGGCCACCAGCAGGTCTTCAAATTTGCCCATCGCGTTGGGCAGGATGGTGTCGCGCTCATAGGCCGCGAGATAGTACGGCTCGTTGGCGTTCTTCTTCGCGTACACACTGAAGTGGTTCAGCCAGAAGTCCGTCATCACCGCCTGCAACTGGCGTTCGCTGTACACATCGCGCAGCAGACGCGACGACAAAGCTTCAGCGCCCACCACACGCACCGGAGCCTGCATGGCCCCGAGAATCTCCACCTGCGCCGGCGAAAGCCCGCGCGCCAGCAGAGCGCGCTGAACCGGCCTCAGCCCCGCGCGGAAACTCATCATTTCGTCCGGAGACATCGCCAGCAGCTTCGCGATGCGCTGATCGGGATCCAGAGTAAGCACGGCACGGACATCTTCAGGCTCCATCGGAGCCACGTCGGGTCGGCGCCCTGCCTTGAACTTCGGCTGCTTTTTCTTTCCAGCGTTCGCCATGGACTGGTCACCAGCCATTGTCTGCTGCTGGTTTTGCCCGGCCGCTGCGGACCCTGCCGCAGGAGACATGGACTCGTCCTGCGCACCGGTATTCGTGTCATTCGCCGTCATCATGGCATCGGTCTGTGCACCCGCTGCGGCATTTGCGCCGGCGCCCTGCCCCGCAGCCTGCTTCTTCAACTGCTGGTCATACATCGCCATGGCGTCGGCGTAGATGGCGTGCTCCACGGGATCGTTCGGCAGCGGTCTGTTCTGAGCCGACATCTGGCGAATGACCTGCGGCGAAGGAAAACGGCGGATCAACTCCGCCTGGCTCAGCTTGAGCGCGGGATACTGGTCCAGCCGCGCCGCCAACGCGGAGTCGTCCAGCGATTCGGGGTGAAGCTGCTGCTCAAACCACTTCTCCAAACCCATCTTCGCGACGGCCTGTTCGTCTCCAGGCCTGGGTCCGAAGGTCAGGCGGTTCAACGCATGCAACGTCTTTTGCTGTGCCGTGAGAGGAACCGTCTTCACCGCGGGAGGAGTTGCATGGCCATGAATTGGCTCAGCCGCATAGGCCTGCGGCGCTGCCATGCTCAGGCACAAAGCGGCCACGAGCACCGCTTTGCCCGCGTCCGCGGCGTACAGAACACCCTGGCGTTGTGATGGCTTCATGAAGCTTCTCCTGATCGCGCGAGAGTGCGCGCATTGAGATTTCACCCTTTCAGACCCCTTCTCTCCGATGCAGTTGCGAAAAAAGAAGGTTCCAGCGCACTTTCTGGATGAAACCTCGTGCCCCCATGCCGTCTCCGGCGTGTTTGAGCTTCGTCGCAGTTTAGGTTAGCCTTCAATCACTCGGTAAGAAAGTACGCGGGGTCTTTTCGAAATGGCAGCACGTTTGCCGGCTTTACTCAGGAACCACCAGCACCGTCCATCTGTACATTTCTTTTTATGGCGCATGGGGCTGGCGGATGCGACCACGCAAACGACTCAGGAAGAACGCGATACGCTGGCCCGTTTCGCCGCCGAAAAACGAAATCTCGTCGAAATCGGCGTGTGGCACGGCATCACGACCAGCCGTTTACGCCAGTCAATGTCCTCTGACGGCGCCCTGTGGGCGGTGGACCCGTACTTCCGCAGCCGGGTAGGCGTTTGCTGGGCTCAGATGATCGCTCACAACGTGGTGGGCAAAGTATCTGGCGGCAACGTGCAGTGGATACGGATGACAGGTGCGGACGCCGCGCGCGTGCGTCTGGCAACCCCAGAGCCGCAGCCGGTCGACTTCATCTTTATTGACGGCAATCATTCCTACGAAGGCTTAGAGGCCGATTGGGAAGGTTGGAGCTCGCAAATTGCGGAAGGCGGCATCGTAGCTCTTCACGACAGCCGTTCCAGCCCGGTCCGAAATATCGATCAGGCGGGTAGCGTCATCTTCACCAATGAAGTGATCCTTCATGATCCGAACTTTGAAATGGTAGAAGCGGTCGATTCGTTAACCGTGCTGAAGCGGATCACAGCGAAGGCATAGACAAATCAAACCCCGTAAGTCGATGGCGCGTGGTTCATTGCGACTGGGGCACCAATCGGTAGGTCCGGTCTTTAGACCGGACATTAAAGCGCAACAGGAATGCGGCTTTAGCCTCTGAGGGTATGCTCCAACTGCGACGTGCCTCAAACGGAAACAAGCCCTCAGGGCTAGCCCGCATTTCTCACCGGGGTAGAGGCTGTTGGATGTTGGGGTAAAAAAAGTACTGGAAAAGGCCGCTCATTTCAGGCATAACAGCGTTGTCGAGACGAAGTTATGGATCTTGAAGAGGAGCGGCCTTGATGACAGAG
>DASYEV010000050.1:0-25739 GCA_036498835.1 Acidobacteriaceae bacterium
TTGAATGTCCCCATGAGCGTCTGAGCACCTGAGAAATCCATCGTGCCTTGGGCATGGGCCGCGGTTGCAAATGCCAACGGCAAAAGCACCGGAATCAACTTGCGGAGTAGAAGTGACAGGTTGCGCCGGAATCGCGCCAGATCGACCCGCCTCGAACGGGAACCTTTACGGAGAGAAGCAGAGATGAAACTACGGAATAGCATAGAGACCTCCAGTGACCGGTAGCCGGTCGAGATATGGAGAGATCATGGCGTTGGGATTCGTTTCGCGTCCAATATTTCCTATTTATCGGGATGGTTGAAGATGATCGTTCGCGTTTATGAGAGGGTTCCGATTCGGAGATCTGCCGGTCTTCGGAACCGATTGAGCGAATCGTTTGGCTGGCAACAGTCGGCTCCGATATCGCTGAGACCTCTAAGCTCTCTAGCGAAGAAGCGGCAGTTGAACCGGCTTGCTTTGATTGGTCGATGCGTCTGCATTTGTCGCCCGAATCGGAGCGGCTTTCGGACGGTCCACGGAAGAAGCTGACGCCTGTCGAACACGCCTTCTGAGTTTGCGAATGATGGGAGGAATGGTTTTTGGATGTTTCTCCCGGTGGAACACGACCGCGGTACCCACTGTCCAATCGACTCCAACGACTCGACGAGTGGTGAGTTCGGCGTCGAGCGGTGTACCCTCACGGATCAAAGCTAGACCGTAGCCTTCTTTAACGAGCATTTGCATCTCGCTGGGATGTGTTGCGGTGGCAAATTTCTCTATTTTCACACCGGCATCCTGGAGCAGGTCCAGAAGTTTAGCGTGAGCATCGATATGCCTCTGGGGGTGGTACAGAATCGCGAGATTCTCCTGCAGGTCGGAGATCTGAATAGCGGTCCCTTTCACAAGGGGACTGTCTCGTCGCAGGCACACGACCAGGCTGTCGTGGCGTAGAGTCTCGACGCGCAGTTCAGGGTGTTTGAGCGGCTGCGTAATCAGAGCGGCATCAATCTCGCCAACCAGGATCTCGTTTGCAAGCTGCATGGTGTCTGCATGGGTGGGCCAAATGGGACACGCCGGCAAAAGCTCTTTGTGCATAGCGCACAAAGTTCGAAAAAGCTCTTGATCCACCAAGGGACTGCACCCCAGGCGGATAGAGCCCACCTCCCCACGTTCGATCGCGACAAGCGCTTCAATCGCTTCGTCGCGAGCTTCCAGTACCTGACGTGCAAGTCCAACAAATGCCAGGCCGGCAGCGGTGGGTTCGATACGTCCACTCTTCGCTCTTCGGTAAAGACAAAACGATCCAAATTCCTGGAATTGTTTCGCTTGGACAGAGAGGTTGGGTTGGGATGTGTTCAATCTCTCAGCGGCGGAGCGTAGTCCTCCGCTTTCGAGGATGGTGAGGAGATAGAGAAAATGACGGAACTCAGCCCACTCGTACATGCGTCAACTCGGCAAGGCGATGTATGGAGCGCCACGGTTTTTGAAGCTACTGGAGAGACTTAGCGATTGCTTCAAAAGTTGTGCAATGGCCAAATTTACTCCCAAATTCTAAGAAACACGACGGATTGCCAAGCGTTGGAGGAGGGCACGTGACAAATTTGTCGCAGCCAACGTGACCGTCAAAGGATCACCGATCCATGCATGATCCTTGCTCGCGGCGGGCTCCGATAACCGGGAGCTATCACCTGATACGTGAGAAGTATTGGACAACGCAAACTCTCGAATTCACCCTGAAACCAATCGGTTTCACATCGACGCCCAATGAGCACAGGTCATTCCTTTCGCTCACTAGGCTCGGATGAGGTGATTCGTGGCGCACACTGTTTCTGCTCTGTCTTCACAGTTGGAACCCTTCGTCTCTGCACGAGAGGCTAGCGCGTTTGTACAGCTGCACCCAGCAACCGTGCAGCGGCTGGCGAGGAAAGGCGAGTTGCCGGGCCATCCGGTTGGGAATGGAAGGCGCAAACGCTGGCGCTTTCGCTTATCCGAGTTGCAGAACTGGCTCTCCGAACGCTGCGTCAGCGAAAACTGAAGGACAAAGTTCCCTTTCGACGGGTGGAATGCACAGCTCCGTGCGGTTCGCTGGAGGTACATTGGAGATAGTTCCGATGGCTTTCGCGCCTACCCGAAAGGAGGTCGTCTTGAAGACGGCGCGATACCAAAACGGGAGCGTGATGTTGTCAGCGAATGGCAGTGGAGAGCAGGTCTGGCTCTTCCGCTGGTACGAAACTCAAGCTGACGGAGAACGCGTCCGGAGAAAGAAAGTTATAGGCAACCTTGACCAGCTAAAAAATAAGGCTGCGGCAGAACGAGCTGCAGCACCGTTCCGGCTGGCCATCAACTCAGGAAAAAGAAACGAACTCAGCAGTACAGTCACCATGTCCCAGCTCATCGTTCATTTCCGCGAAAGAGAACTTGTCGACCTCGGCGACGATGGTCGCGCCTACTCGACACGGGACCGTTACGAATGCAACCTTAGCGTCTGGATCGAACCGCGCTGGGGAAGCATACGGATCGACGAGATCAAGGCTCCGATGGTGGAAGAGTGGCTTCGGGACCTACGCTGCAAACCGTGGCGTAGGAGGAAGGCACTTGCCAAAGCGAATCTCAAACCCACAGAGCTGAAGCGATTGGCTCCTGGTTCAAAGGCGAAGATTCGCAATCTGCTGAGCGTTCTTTATAACCACGCAATTCGTTGGGGATTCATTGAGTTCAATCCGATCTGCGGTCCCGTGAAGGGCTCTGGTGTTCGTCAGAGTTCAAAACGGGAGAAGGTTCCGGACATTCTCGAAGTTGAGGAGATCCAGAACATCGTTGCAGAGTTGAATCTGCGGGAGCGCGTGCTTGTCTTTCTCGACATGGCGAGCGGCTTGCGCAGAGGAGAATTGGCTGGGCTCAAATGGCTGGACTTCGATTTCGATCGGCTCGACGCGAACGTTCAGCGTTCTGTTGTGGATCAGGTCGTAGGCCGCTGCAAGACCGAGGCTTCTCAGAAGCGCATCCCGCTCGATCAGTACACCGCACGGGATTTGCTTGCCTGGTATCTGGAGACGCCGTACAGGGACCCCGAGGACTACGTCTTTGCAACTGCAAGCAGACGCGCCGGCAAAAAGCGTGGCAAACAGCCAATCTGGCTCTCAACGGTCATGCGTTACCACATCCAACCCGTGGTCAAGCGACTCGGCATCCAAAAGCGGGTCAGTTGGCACACCTTCCGGCGCACCTATTCCACCCTTCTCCAAGCCAATCGGGAAGATGTGAAAGTGGTGCAGGAGTTGTTACGGCACGGTTCGGCGAAGGTAACGATGGATGTTTACAGTCAGGCCCAGATGCCGGCCAAGCGAGAGGCACAACGGAAAGTGGTCGAAATGGTGCGTCCAGCGGAGTTTCAGCTGGCAGCACGAAGCGCATGAAAAATTGGGTCCACGGTGGGTCCACAGGATTTTTCGGGGTTTGCGCTAAGTGCAAGAAAAGAAATGGCGTCCTCGACGGGATTCGAACCCGTGTTACCGCCGTGAAAGGGCGATGTCCTAACCACTGGACGACGAGGACGCAACGATCGCTGGCGCGATGTTCCAGATGTAAGGTTATCAACCTCAAGCCGTGAAGGCAAGTTCGGCCACGCGCTGAACAGCTCGCTTAACGGGAACTCACGAAGCGGGCCGCGCCGAAGCGAACCTTGCGGCGCATGTCCGCGTACTGCAGCAGGATGAAGTCATCGGTCATGCCCGCAATGTAGTCGGCCACCACGCGCGGAAGCCCCTCGGTTTCCACCTCGCCGCAGTAGGACTCCGGCAGATCTTCGGGGTAGTTCATCCAGAAGTCGAACAGCCCGGTTACCACTTCCTGCGCCTTGGCGTGCTCGCGCTCCAGGTCCGGACAGGTGTAGAGCGTGTCGTAGAGGTAGCGCTTTTCTTCCAGCCGTTCCGATTCCGCCTGCATGGAAAACACCGCGAGCCTGCGCCCGCACTCACGGATGTCACCCAGAGTCTCTGCGCCCGTCGCAACCACATTGGCCTTCGTGGTGCGGATGAGATCGAGGATCAGTGTTTTCTGCATGGCCTGCAGCGCGTCATGGAAGATGTACTTTTCCTCCACGCCGGGGTGCGCGTGCTGCACGGTCGCGTAGCTGCGATGCAGGATGGCCACGTGGTCGCGGATGTGGCGAATGTCCAGCAGGCCGGATTCCACGCCGTCGTCCAGGTCGGCGGTCAGGTACGCGATCTCGTCCGCGAGGTCGATGATCTGCGCTTCCAGCGGCGGCATGGCATGGAGAAAATACTCGCGCAGCTCCGGGTGTTCGGCCTCGCTGTAGTCGCGCGAGTGCTTGATGATGCCTTCGCGCACGCCCAGCGTCAGGTTCAGGCCGCGATGCCCCGCATAGCGCTGCTCAAAGCGTTCTACGATGCGCAGCGCGTGCACATTGTGGTCGAAACGCAGACCGTGGCGCTGCAGGCAATGGTCGAGCGCGCGTTCGCCGGCATGCCCAAAAGGCGGGTGGCCGATGTCATGCACCAGCGCCAGCGTTTCCGCGAGGTCCGAGTTCAACCCAAGCGCTCCCGCAACATGCCGGGCGACTTCGGCCACCTCAATGGTGTGGGTCAGGCGGCTGCGGAAGTGGTCGGAAGCGCGGCTGGTGAACACCTGCGTCTTGCCGGCAAGACGGCGGAACGCACGGGACTGCACGACGCGGTCGCGGTCGCGCTCGAAGCCTCCGCGGCCGTCGCTGGATGGCGCAGGCCAGGCGCGAGTGGAAAGCTCGCGCTCGTTTTCGCCACGCACTGCAAGCTTTTCGAAAGTACCGGCCATGAGATTAAGTGTAGCTGGTGGTTGGGGTGAGGGTTGCGCACGTATTTCATCCTTCGGCGACGGTTTCAGTGAGGGCGATGCTGAGCAGCCTGACTCGCTACGCGCGAATCAGGCTGAACAAACGGTGAGGGATTGTTTGTGGGGGATCTATCATCCTTACCTCAACCTGTCATCTCGACCGAAGGCGCTTTAGCGTCGTAGCGGAGAGACCTGCTTCTTTGCTCCCGCCCATGCTCGGGCAGGGGCACAGAAGCAGATCTCTCCGCTACGCATCACGGTGAAGCTATGATGCTCCGGTCGAGATGACAGAGTTGAGGTGGAAAAGTCAGGAACAGCAGATCCCCTGCGGGGATGACAACAAGAAAAGCAACGGCAAAAGCGGCAACAACGACGATGGCAACCGTTACCGAAACAAAAGAGCCGCGACTTCGTGGTCGCGGCTCTTCTACTTCCCTGCTTCGTTCTTACTTTGCCGGCGAGGCATGCGCCAGGCGCACGCGGGCGCCTTCCAGCTTGTGCTGGACCTTGGCCACATCGGAGGGGTCGGCTTCCGGAGCCAGCGAGGTTGCGTACAGTTCCACCGACTTCTGCCACTCCATCACCGCGAGCTGCAGCTTACCGTTCTTGGCGTAAATCTCGCCCATGTGGTCGAGCACCGCGGGGTCCGTGCCGGTGCGCAGCACTGCCTTGCGGGCGTACTCTTCGGCCAGTGCGAATTGACCCTGCTTGTAATAGGCCCAGGCCAGCGAGTCGAGATACGCGCCATTCTGCGGATCGAACGCTACCGCAGCCTTCAGCATGGTGATCGCCTCATCCAGACGCAGCCCACGCTCGGCGAGCATGTAGCCGTAGTCGTTCTGGATCGACGCATAGTGCGGGTCGATGGCGAGGCCCTTCTTGAAGTCCGTCTCGGCCTGGTCATACATCTTGCGCTGTTCCGCGATGCTGCCGCGATAGTAGTAAAGGAAAACTTTGTCCTCGTTCTTGGTCGAAAGCGATTCGACCTTTTCCAATGCTTCCGAGGTTTCCTGCCAGCGCTTGGCGCGGCGGTTGATGTCGGCGATCGTGAACCAGACTTCGCGGTCGTCGGGTGTCCCCTTCAACTGCGTCTTGGCGAGCTTGAGCGCGTCATCCACCTTGTCCGAGTCGCCGAGCTGGCGCGCATAAGCGAGCTGTATTTCGCGGTTGTCCGGCATGGCCTTGGCCGCGGTCGCAGCTGCTTCCGTCGCAGCCTTCCAGTTATGCGCATCGCGGTAAGCATCAATGGTGCCGTCCGCACCGCGAGCCTGCTGATCTCCACCCAGAGCCATCATCTGCTTGTAGGCGTCCACCGCTTCGGCGGTCTTGCCTTCTTCGCGGTACACAATGGCCAGGCGGTCAAGGAACAAGCCACGGTTATTGCGGTCGCCCTCAGAGTATTTGCCATCCGGCGAAGTCGTGGACGCGAGCACTTCCTTCAGCGTCGTGGCCGACTCATCAAAGCGTCCCAGAGCGTCATACGTCAGCGCGAGGTTGTACTTGAGCTCCAGGTTGTCCGGAGCGATCACACTGGCCTTCTTCAGCGATGCCAGCGCCGTCTCATAGTGTCCCTGCTGCCGCTGAATGTCCGCCTGGCGGATCAGCGATTCCGCATCCTGCGGATCGGTGCCTACGATTTCCCCAAATATCTTCGAAGCCGCATCAGCCTGTCCCGCGGCCATCAGCGCATTGGCAAGACCGCGCTTCGCGTCGGTATTGTCGGGGTCCTCTTCCAACGCCGCGCGGTAGGCTGCAACCGCTTCCTTGGGCTTCTTCAACTGGTCATAAATGCCTGCCAGCGCAAAGCTCATGCGTCCGCTGCGGTCGCCCGGGGGCACATCGGCAATCACCTTCGCCGCATGCTCCAGGTCACCCTGCTCCGTGTACAGGCGAGCCATGCTGAGGACGACTTCCTCCGAAGTGCCATCAATCTTTTGCGCGGCCTTGAACTGCAGCTCCGCCTTCGCGGAGTCGTGGTTCAGGCCATAGAGCTGTCCCAGCAACAGGTGAGTTTCCACGTCATTGGGCTTCAGGTCGGCGATCTTTTCGTATTCCTTGATCGCGAGTTGCAGCATCTCGGTCGACTGCGGTCCTTGGCCGTCGCCCAGCGAGCGGAGATAGACGCGGCCCAGCAGGGTGTGGGCATCGGCGTCATCCGGATGCTTGTTGACCTGTTCCTGCGCGGCAGCCACTGCCTCGCGAATACGGCCCAGCTTGAAGTAGAGATTGGCGAGCCCATTCTGCAGCAGACGCGAATCCGGGTCGGCGATCAGGGCAAGCTTGTATTGTTCAATGGCCTGAGTCGCCAGGTCCTGCCTGCCGCTTGCGGCGGCCTCGTCCTCATACAGCTTGGCCAGCCCGTAATGGTAATACGAGACTGAATGGTCAGGCGCGGTCGCGGCTGAGGCGGGCGCTGTGCTCGCTACCTGCGCAAAAACCGGGGTGCTGAGGAAAAAGGCAGCAGCCATGCAGCCGGCTGCGAGGAGGGACGTGCGGGAAACTGGGCTCATTCGCGGGTTCCTGGGACCGTTCATCGAATATTAGACGAATTCCCTCCCGGTTTCGATGCCGTTCATCACCCGTAAATGCTTATCCGTGCCGAAAATGCCTGATCCCGGTAAAGACCATAGCCATCCCCAGCCGGTTGGCCGCGGCAATGACCTCCAGATCGTTCTTCGAACCGCCCGGTTGGATGATCGCGGTTGCGCCCGCGTCCGCGATGACTTCCAGGCCATCCGGGAATGGGAAGAAGGCGTCCGAAGCCGCCACCGTGCCGGCCAGGGGCAGAACCGCTTTCATGGCGCCAAAACGGGCCGCGTCCACACGGCTCATCTGACCCGCGCCCACACCCACCGTCTGACCGAAACCCTCATCGGCTCGCGCGTAGACAATCGCGTTTGATTTCACGTGTTTACAGACCGTCCAGGCAAATTTCAGCGAGGCCATTTCCTCGTCCGTGGGCGGGCGCACGGTGGTAATTTTCAGGTCGTCAACGCCGAGTTGGATGACGTCATCGTCCTGCATCAGGTAACCGCCTGAAATCTGCTTCAGGACGCGGTCCCCCTTTTTCGGGTGGATACGCAGCACGCGGGCGTTCTTCTTGGCGCTCAGGATCTCCAGGGCCTCCGGCGTGAACTCCGGAGCGACCACTGCTTCGACAAATAGCTTGGCGATCTCCGCCGCGGCCTCGGCATCCACCAGCCCGTTGATCCCAATGACGCCGCCGAAAGCCGACAAGGGGTCGGCTGCCAGGGCGCGCCGGTAGGCTTCCGCCACGGATGCGCCCAGCCCCACACCGCAGGGATTGGTGTGCTTGATGATGGCCACGCCCGTGCCGCCCAGATCGTTGACCAGTGCCCAGCAGGCGTCCAGATCGACCAGATTGTTGTAGCTCAGTTCTTTCCCCTGCAGTTGCTCGGCGTTGGCAATGCCCAAGCCCGAGCCGTCCACATACACCGCGGCCTTCTGGTGGGGGTTCTCGCCGTAGCGCAGCGTGGCCTTGCGGCGGGCCGTGACGCGCAGAGTGGCCGGCATATCGCCGAAAGCAGCGGGTTCGCCGCCGGGTGTGTCCATGGTTTCCAGCACGGAGGCGATGGCCGCATCGTAGGCAGCGGTCAGAGCAAAGGCCTTGCGCGCCAGCTTCCAGCGGGTTTCCCGGCTGAGGTTGCCGCCACTGCCAGCCAGCTCGTCGGCTACTTCGTAGTAATCATCGACATCGCTGACCACGGCGACATCTTCAAAGTTCTTCGCCGCCGACCGCAGCATGGAAGGTCCGCCGATATCGATGTTCTCCACGATCTCGCCAAATTCCACGCCTTCGCGTGCCGCGGTTTTTTCAAACGCGTAGAGGTTCACCACCACCATGTCGATGGCGCCGATTCCATGTTCCGCCACCGCGCGCAGGTGTTCCGGGTTGTCTCGCTTGTGCAGCAGGCCGCCGTGGACCACGGGATGCAGCGTCTTCACGCGGCCGTCCAGCATTTCCGGAAAACCGGTCAGGTCGCTGATGTCGCGGACCGTCATGCCGGCTTCACGTAACGTCTTGGCAGTGCCGCCCGTGGATACCAGTTCCACACCAAAATGCGCGAGAACACGCGCAAACTCTACCAACCCCGATTTGTCCGTGACAGAAAGCAGGGCACGCCGAACAGCCTTGGAATCGCTCATAGATGGCTCAATTCTACTTCCCTGTCCGCACAACCGCGGGTGCCCCATTCATCGCGGCTTTATCGCGATGAGTGGGCCTGCACCAAATCCCGGCCCACCGCCACGCTAAAATAACTTCGTATGCTTGATTTAGCTTTTGTGCGGGGCAATCTCCCGCTGGTCGAGGAGAAACTGCGCGCCCGTGGTGGCGACACTTCCGTCCTCGCCGACTTTACGCGACTCGACACCGAGCGCCGTACCGCCATCACCGAAGTCGAAACCCTGAAGGCGCAGCGTAACGTGATCTCGGAAGAATTCGCCCGGGTGAAACGCAGCGGCGGCGATGTAGCGGCGATCAGCCAGCGCACCAAAGACCTTAAGGACCAGGTCGCCGGCCTCGAAACCTCGGCCAACGCGGCAGACGAAGCGTTGCGCGAGCTGCTTCACGGTCTGCCCAATCTTCCGCACGACGATGTACCGGTCGGCGCTTCCGAGCATGACAACGCCCTGGTGAAGACCTGGGGCGAGCAGGTCACATTCGACTTCACGGCGAAGCCGCACTGGGAACTGGGTGAAGAACTCGGGATTCTTGATTTCGGACGCGCCGCCAAGATTTCGGGCTCGCGCTTCGTCGTGCATTTCGGTTCGGGCGCACGGCTGGAGCGCGCTCTGGCCAACTTCATGATGGATCTGCACACGCGCGAACACGGCTACGCCGAAGTGCTGCCGCCGTACATGGTGAATTCGCGCTCGCTCTTCGGCACAGGACAGCTTCCCAAATTTGCGGAAGACCTCTTCCACTGCGACGACAAGGGCGCGTACGTGCCTGACCAGTTGCAGGAGAGCGACCACTGGCTGATTCCGACAGCAGAAGTCCCGGTCACCAACCTTTTCCGCGACGAAATCATTGATGTCGAAAACGGTCCGATCTCCTTCACGGCCTATACGCCCTGCTTCCGGTCGGAAGCAGGTTCCTATGGCAAGGATGTCCGCGGCATGATCCGCCAGCACCAGTTCCAGAAGGTGGAGCTGGTCAAGTTCGCCAAGCCGGAAGATTCCTACGCACAGCATGAGCAACTCACCCGCGATGCGGAAACGGTGCTTGAAAAGCTGGGCCTGCCCTACCGCCGCATGCTGCTCTGCACCGGCGACATGGGATTCAGCTCGGCCAAGACCTATGATCTGGAAGTCTGGCTGCCGGGGCAGCAGACGTACCGCGAGATCTCCTCGTGCTCCAACTTCGAAAGCTTCCAGGCGAGGCGCGCCAACATCCGCTACCGCCCGGCGGGTGCGAACAAGACCGAGTTCGTCCACACACTGAACGGCAGCGCTCTGGCTGTGGGACGCACCTATCTTGCGATCCTGGAAAACTACCAGCAGGCGGACGGTTCGGTACGCGTGCCTGAAGCTCTGCAGCCTTACATGGGTGGCGAGACGGTGATCACGAAGCAGTCGCTGGGGCGTGTCCTGTGATCCGGCTTATCCGCAACTACCTGTTCTGGAGCTACGAACGCGGCTCCTTCCACTATGACGTCATGGTGACGATGATCCTGCTGTTCCTGTTCGTGGGTCCGCTCTTCATCAATTTCAAAGACAAGCCGGTACCCAAGATTCCCATGCACACCAGCGAGGTGCTGGTGCGGGAAGCCGGAAGCAGCGGCAACAGCGGCCGCTTCGTCTACGAGATTAGCCGGGAAGACCTCGGCGACGCCGCTTCGGATACGGACCTCCGCAACGCCATGCTGGCCGTCATTCAGCCCATTGCCGGCAATGTCACCATCCAGGGCTATAAAGCCATCGCCGATGCCAAGGGCAAGGTGCTGGCCTATGACGTCACGGTCCTGAGATAGACAAATTCATGCGGCAAATGGGGAATGCCGAGCGACAAATTCCCGCAACTTTCATCTAAATCATGCAGCACCGGAGCGGGTCCCCACCGCTCCAGCATGGAGTCGATACCTTGACGTATTCCCGCCGCGTTGCCCTTTCGCTTCTTGCCCTGCCGCTCGCCGCATTCGCGGCCACACCGCACGCGGCGCCCGCGGCGCAGACACCTGCTTCCTCACTGACCGCGGTCCTGAACCAGCTCGATGCGGCCAGCGCGAAGTTCAAGAGCGTGCAGGCGAATGTTCATTACGACAACTACACGCGCGCCGTAAAGGATCACGACCTCCATACCGGCACCATCTATGTCGAACGTTCCGGCGGCGTCGACCGCATGGGAGCCCTGGACTTTGGCGCGTCCGGCAAGACCCCGGTTGTGATTCTGAATTACGACGGCAACGTTCTGCACAACTACACGGCGGGTACCAATCAGGACGACATCTTCAAGGCCGGCGACAACAAGGCCAAGTATCAGAGCTTCCTCACGCTCGGTTTCGGTGGCAGTGGCAAGTCTCTATCCCAGAGTTGGACCATTACCGATGGCGGCTCGGAAATGATTTCGGACGGCAGCGGACAGGTGAAGACGGAAAAGCTCGATCTGATCCCGAAGGATCCGAGCGTCGCCAACGTTTTCAAGCAGGTCACCATCTGGATTGACCCGGTGCGCGGCATCTCGCTGAAGCAGATTTTCTACGCGCCCAACGGCGATACCCGTACCGCGGAATACACGGACATCAAGCTGAACGGCAGCGTGGATAAAAAGCCCTACACGATTCCCAAGAAGGCCACACCGAACGTGCACTAGGCGCTCGTCATGGCTGTGACTGCGGCCGTTGCGTTGCCCTTTTGGTTGTCTTCGCCTCACCCCGTTCGGGCAAAGACCGCCTGACGGGGACCCCGACCCGCAGGGGTCTGCTGTCAGCCCTTCCAACCACCGAAGCGGGTGCCGTTAGGATGCGGCGCTTCTTCTACGCTCTCACTGCGAGCCAACGCAAAACTCGCCAGCAGCAACACCACGGGAAAGCACTCCAGCGTGTAGCGCTGTTCGGAGTTATCCAGCGTCATCAGCAGAGCGCTGCGCAACAGCACAAACGCCACCATCGCGTACCCCAGCGCGCGCGCTCCGCTCCATCCCAGCCGCGACCACCGCCGCAGCCCCGCGATCGCCAGACCGAGATAGGCAAGGTTCAACAGCGCATACATCGCGGAAAACAGCGACTTGCCCGGATGCTCGCGCCACTTCCACCAGTCGAGCGGCATCCGCATCAGTTCCGTTCGGGGATGCAGCCACATATCTGCCAGCCGTGCCAGAGGCATCACCACGTAAAACCTCAGCGGATGAGCCGCAATACGTTCCCGCGCCAGTTCCGCGAATCCGGCATCGACATCAGGCGTCGACCCGGTCTCCTCGTTGTATTTCGCGAACAACTCCGCAGTACGTGCACGCTGTCCGGCATCATCGAACGCTCGGGCCGGCACTTCATTGAAATCAACCGTCGACCCGTCGTACGGCCAGTACACCAGCACCGTCGATTCATAATCGATTGCCCAGGTGCGATACCAGCGCTGGAAGCCGTAAGCGACCTCCTCGCCCGGGTCGTTGGCATATTTCGGCGCGAGCGGCTGGAATACGTGAAACACCCGCCAGTTCCGCACGCCCCAAAGGCCCAGCGGCAACAGCAGCGCGACGATAACCGCCGCCACCGGAAGTTCGCGCCTGATCAAAGATCCGCCAGCCTCTCGAAAGGCAATCCAGGCCATCGCCGGAATGACCGCCACCGCAAGCAGCGATCGGTCCGGCCGCAGAAACACCGCATAGATCAGCGCCCCTGCCATCGGCAGCAGCCACATGTTCCATTCCCTACCCTGCCGCAGCGCCACAGACCAGCGCTCCGCGGAAAGAAATGCGAGGGTGATGCAGAACAGGCTCCAGGTTTCGGTCAGCGCCGTGACGCTATAGTTCGCTGTAAACGGGCAGAGCATGCCCAGGGCCAGCGCAGCGAGTCCCGCTCGCCTTCCCATCAGGCGATAGGCCAGCACACCCAGGAGACAGGCGTCGGCGAGGCTGACCACGATCTGCACCCACACCGCGGCGAGAAAATTCCCGTCGCCAAACATCGCAAAGCACAACGCCAGAAATGCCGTATATCCGGGCAGACGAATCAATGTCGGCGTGATGACGCCATCCGTGGTTAGCGCGTACGTGTGGTGATGCAGCAGGTTGGTGGCAAGGTCCGCATAGATCAGCGAGTCCCCGGCGAACGGCGGACGGAAGTGCAGGAACACCAGACGCAGCAGGACACCGGCCAGCAGAAGGCCGGCAACTCGCCACGTCACGACCCCTGAACGCATGCATGCATCATAAAGGCCACGGGCTGAGCAGGATGAAGACACCGTCGTTTCACGGAGTCTTCCGTCTTCGCACGGTATCCTAACTTCGGAGAACGCGCGACCAACGAATGAGGAAACAAGTCTTTTACGATCCGCAACGCAAACGCTGGCCGCGGCTGCGTCGCATCTTCGACTTGCTGGCCCTCTCCGGCGCGGTCATCGGCGTGCTGTTCGTCATCGGCCTGCTGCGGCTGCGGCCCATGCGTGCCCTGGATCTGCGTTCGGTGACCAAGCGCTACCGTGCGCTTTCCGCGCCGCCCGCCAACGAACTCAGGATCAAGGAAAGACTCAACCGGTCCGCACACCGCCGTTCCGATCTCAACCCTTCCGATGTGATCCTGAACCAGAGCGAAGGTCTGCGCGCGGCGTTTTATACCGATGTCGACCCGGCAAGCTACGCTTCGCTCAAACAGCACGTTAAACAGATCGACCTTCTTTTCCCCGAGTGGCTCCACGTCCTGGGGCCGGACGGCTCGCTGACCGCCTATACCTCCGACAACACGCCCTTCCCCGTGGTGGACCACGCGGGCGTTCATGGCGTCGATCGCGAAAACAAGGTCGTCCGCACCATCACCCAAGCCAGGGAAGATACCGAAATCTTCCCCATGGTGAATAACTACAACCCGCGCGAAGGCATTTTCGAAGACAGCGTAGGCCAGTTTCTTCAGGACACCGCGGCACGCGCCAATTTTCAGAAGCAGGTCGACGCCTTTTTGGCCGCCAACACGCGCTATCGCGGGCTCACACTCGACTTCCAGGCCATCCCCACCGCGGCCCAGCCCGGCTTGAACCAGCTTGTGCAGGCTTTGTATGAGGATTTTCATCCTCGCAACCTGCGCCTTTATGTCAACGTGCCCGTCGCCAGCCCCGACTTCGATGCGGCCTTTCTGGCTGCGCATTCCGATGGCATTGTGCTAATGAATTACGACCAGCATCAGGACGGCACCGCGCCCGGCCCTGTTGCCGCACAGGATTGGTTTGCCAACAACCTGCGCGCGTTCATGAAGCAGGTGCCGCGCAATAAGATCATCTGCGCCCTCGGCAACTACGGCTACGACTGGACCAGCAAGCTGAAGCCCGCCCCAACCCCTAAAAAGAAGGGCGTAAAAACGGCGTCGCCACCGCCGGTTGAGGAACAGGCGGCGATCGACGCGGTCAACCTGTCCACGCAGGAAGCCTGGCAGGCGGCTTCCGATGCCGGAGCGAAGATCGAGCTGGATGATGCTTCGCTCAATCCGCACTTCGCCTATGACGATGTCGACGCCGGTGTACGTCACCAGGTCTGGTTCCTGGACGCGGTCACCGTGCTGAACCAGATGCGCGTGGCCCGTGCACTGGGTCTGCAGACCTTCGCCTTGTGGCGGCTGGGCTCGGAAGACGATTCCTTGTGGCGCATTTGGGACAACCCGCTCAAAGCCAATCCCGCGCGCGATCTTGCCTCCGTTGCTCCCGGGCAGGATGTCGATACCGAAGGTGAAGGCGACATCCTGCGCGTGACCGGCGATCCGCAGGATGGTCATCGCACCCTGGAGATGGATGACGACACCACCATCCCCTCGCAATACCTCAGCGTGGTATCGGAGTCGATGGATTCCTACCCGCTGCCTTACACCGTTTCGCAGTATGGCTACAAGCCCAAAGAAGTCTCCATCACCTTTGACGATGGGCCCGATCCGACCTGGACGCCGAAGATCCTCGACATCCTGAAGCGGTACAACGTCAAGGGCTCGTTCTTCATGATTGGCGAAGTCGCGGAAGACAACGTCAGCGTGATGCAGCGCGTGTATCGCGAAGGCCACGAGATCGGCAACCACACCTTCACGCATCCGGACATCAGCGCAATCTCCGACCGCCAGATCGACCTGCAACTCAATGCCACCGCGCGCCTGTTTGCCGCCAAGCTGGGCGCACAGGCAATCTATTTCCGTCCGCCCTACTCCATCGACCAGGAACCCGACACCAACGATCAGGCCGCGCCGATCGCGCGTATCCAGAAGAAGTTCGGCTATATCGTCGTCGGCAACAAGATCGACACCAACGATTGGGACGAACACCCGCGCAAAACGCCTCAGGAAATCATCGACAGCGTCTTCCAGCAGATTGATGCTGCGCAGACGAAGTCCTGGATGCGCGGCTCCATCATCCTGATGCACGACGGCGGCGGCAACCGCCAGCCCACCATCGATGCGCTGCCCAAGCTGATTGAAGCCCTGCGCGCCCATGGCTACGACATCGTGCCCGTGTCGCAGTTGATTGGCCAGACCCGCGACCAGGTCATGGTGCCGCTCACCCGGCGGCAGCGTTACTGGGCCGAAGCCGATTCCATCGCGTTCTTCCTGATCGGCTTCTTCAACCACTTCGCCATCACGGTGTTCTTCCTGGGCGACGTGCTGATGAGTGCGCGCCTGATCGTCATCGGCGTTTGCGCGCTGATCGACCGCTTCCGCAAACGCAAGAACTTCGCCGGCCCGGATTACAACCCGCGTGTCGCCGTGTTGATCCCCGCCTACAACGAAGAGAAGGTCATCGCGCGCACCATCCGCTCGGTGATGATGTCGAACTACAAGAACCTGCGCATCATCGTGATCGACGACGGCTCGAAGGACGCGACCTACAAGGTCGCCACCGAAACCTACGCCAAGGAGATCGCGGAAGGCCGCGTCACCGTGCTCACCAAGCCCAACGGCGGCAAGGCGGAAGCGCTCAACTATGCGCTCGAATACACGGACGAAGAAGTGTATGTGGGCATCGATGCCGATGGCGTGATCGCACATGACGCGGTCACGCGCCTGGTTTCCCATTTCGCCAATCCGCACATCGGTGCGGTCGCCGGCAACGCCAAGGTCGGCAATCGCGTGAACCTGTGGACGCGCTGGCAGGCGCTCGAATACATCACGTCACAAAACTTCGAGCGCCGCGCTCTGGATCTTTTTGATGTCGTGATGGTCGTGCCCGGAGCCATTGGCGCATGGCGTACAGCGGCTGTGCGCGAAGGCGGCGGCTACCACCCCGATACGGTCGCCGAAGACGCCGATCTCACCATGAACCTGCTGGAGCAGGGTTACGCTGTGATCTACGAAGACCAGGCGCTGGCCTTCACCGAAGCTCCCGTCAATGCCAATGGTCTGGCTCGTCAGCGCTTTCGCTGGTCCTTCGGCATTCTGCAGGCCATCTTCAAACATCGCGCGGCCATCACCAAGCGCCGCGCCATGGGCCTGTTCGCTCTGCCCAACATCCTGATCTTCCAGATCCTGCTGCCGCTGGTTTCCCCGCTGATCGATCTGATCTTCGTCACCGGTGTGATCCACTTCATCATCGACAAGCACTTCCACCCTGAAACCACCAATCCCGCCGATCTCTACAAGCTGCTTACGTTCTTCATGGCGTTTCTCCTGATCGATTTCGCGGCTTCGGGCCTGGCTTTCATGCTGGAACGCAAACATCCGGCCAGCCGCGGCGACGCCTGGCTGCTGGTCCACATCTGGGTGCAGCGCTTTACTTACCGGCAGCTCTTCTCCTGGGTACTGTTCCGCACAGTAAAACGCGCCATCGATGGAAAGCCGTTCTCCTGGGATAAGTTGGACCGCACCGCCACCATGTCCAAAGCCACCGACCAACTCACGGAAAGCAACGACGCGCCACCCAATGCGGCTTAATCTGCGCACCGCATCCGCAACCCACGCCGGTATCCGCACCGCATAGACGCCCCTCATCATCTAAGCTGGTAGCGCGTGAAAAACGTAAGCAAAAACGTAATCTAGGCACGCGTGTAGAACGCACAACCACGCCGGGCGTATGGCCCGCACAAGGAGACCCGCGCATGGGCACGACCCTCGTTTCAACCCCTGACCTGACTGCACTTCCCCCCTTTCGCAATGAACCCTTTACAGATTTCAAGACACCCGACAATCTGCGCGACATGAACGCAGCGATTGCTCAGGTCCGCTCCGAACTCGGCCGCACCTATGACATGGTCATCGGCGGTCATCCGGTGAAGTCCGCAAAGACCTTCACTTCGACCAACCCGGCGCGGCCCGCTGAAGTCGTCGGCGTTCATTACGAGGCCACGGAAGCCGACGCCAACAACGCCGTGGAAGCGGCCACCGCAGCGTTCGCCACATGGCGTCATACATCGGTTGCCGATCGGGCTTCCCTGCTGCTGCGTGCCGCGTCCCTGATCCGGGAACGTCACTTGTACTTCTGTTCCTGGCTGACGATCGAAGTAGGCAAGAACTGGGCCGAGGCGGATGCGGACGTGGGTGAGTGCATCGACTTCCTGGAGTTCTACGCGCGCGAAGCGCTGCGTCAGGCTGCGGCCACCACACCGATCCAGCTTCCCGGCGAACGCAACGCGCTGCGCTACATTCCATTGGGTGTGGGTGCGGTGATTCCTCCCTGGAATTTTCCGCTGGCCATCATGGCCGGCATGACCTGTGCGGCGATCGTGTGCGGCAACACGGTGGTGCTGAAGCCTTCACCTGATGCTCCTACCGTCGCCGCACGCTTCGTAGCTCTTCTGGAAGAAGCGGGCGTGCCGGCTGGCGTGGTGAACCTGGTGCATGGAGGCCCCGAAGTGGGCCGCACCATTGTCGAACACCCCAAGGTCCACTTCATCTCGTTCACAGGTTCCAAGAAGGTTGGGCTTGAAATCCACGAGCGCGCCGCGCGTGTGCAACCCGGACAGAGGTTCATCAAGCGTACGATCCTCGAACTGGGTGGTAAGGACGCCATCATCGTCGAAGCCGATGCCGACGTCGATGCCGCAGTCGAAGGCGTTGTAGCGGCAGCCTTCGGATTCAATGGGCAGAAGTGTTCCGCGTGCTCGCGCGCGATCGTCGCATCGTCCATCTACGACATTTTCTGCGAGCGCCTGCAGGAGCGCGTGTCGACTATCAAGAGCGGTGACCCCGCCGACAACTTCGCTGCCGGCCCCGTCATCAACGCCATCGCGCAGAAGCGCGTGCTCGACTACATCGAGATCGGCAAGAGCGAAGGCCGCCTGCTCACCGGCGGCAACGCGATCGAAAAGGAAGGCGGCTTTTACATCGAGCCCACGGTGTTCAGCGGCATTGTCCCGTCGTCGCGCCTTGCCCAGGAAGAGATCTTTGGGCCGGTGCTGGCGGTGATTCGTTCCGAATCTCTGGAGCAGTCGCTCGACATCGCCAACGACACAGAGTACGGCCTGACCGGCGCCATCTATTCCACGTCGCGCGAGACGCTGACTCGCGCGGGCGAGGAGTTCCATGTCGGCAACCTGTACTTCAATCGCAAGTGCACGGGCGCCATGGTCGGCGCGCATCCGTTCGGCGGCTTCAACCTGAGCGGTACAGATTCCAAGGCCGGCGGTCCGGACTACCTCACCCTGTTCACGCAGGCCAAGTCGGTGACTGAAAAGGTTGGCTTCGTCAATGAACAGGCGGAAGAAGAAGAGCAAAGGATGGGCGGCAATTGAGGTAAGGCGGTTCGCGCTACAGCCATGAGTGGAAATACAACAGCCCGGAAGCAACGGGTTCATCATGACAATGTCGTTTAGAGCAGTTCCGGTAATACTGTGGTCTTTTCGGACGTTGGAGAATGCCGTTTTCATTGGGAGAAAACGGCTTCAGCACCCTCTCTTCGGTCTACACCATTACCGGAACTGCTCTAGCCACATCGTCGGTGGCTTTCACGACCAGAGCGCTGAAGGCGCGTTCTATACCAGCCCAGGGCGAAGCCCTGGGTATTCGCAAAGTCAATGTACCGAGGGCTGAAGGCCCGACCTATCGTGGCGTCACTATAGGTCGGGCTTTCAGCCCTCAATCTTTCTGGACGCGGGACCCAGGGCTTCGCCCCATAGGCGTTTACTTAACGATCTCGGACCCTAATATCTAGTGGGTTACTGAGTTGATGACCAAACAGGTAGGGCTCCAAAAGACTCAGTTTGCCCGAAATTCGTCTTAAGTAAACGCTTATGGGGCTTCGCCCTGGGCTGGTATAGCGTCGCGCCGTTGGCGCTCAGATCTGCGGTAGATTCAAAACATCGCTCAGCCATAACGAAAGGGCGGCCTCGATGGCCGCCCTTTTGTTGTCTTTCAAGTTCCAGGTTTGAAACTTTAGGCGCTACGTGCGAACGATGCCCGTACCTGCTCGGCGGCTTCCGCCAGAGCGCGGTGATGCAGCGTGAAGAGTGCGAGTTCCAGGCGATCCGATACGCCGGTCTTGTCGTAAATCGTGCGCAGGTAGTTCTTGATGACCTGCTCCTTGGTGCCGAGGCGGGACGCGATTTCCTTGTTCTTGCAACCTTCGCCGACCAGCGCGACGATCTGCATTTCCTTGGGCGTTAGCCGCTGCAGCACGCGGTCGCCGGTGCGGTCCGGGGATGGCATGGACTTCACAATCGCGCGCTGAATGCTGCGCTCGCCGGAAGCGACAGTGCGCAGGCAGTCGACAAGCTGCGCGCCGGTCACAGAGCGGTGCACGACACCGGCAATGCGCCATGAAACCGTTTCGTCCAACTCTTCGCCATGGTCCATGACGACGATGGGCTTTGAGCCTGCGTGATCAATCGCCTGCAACAGAGCAACCAGGTCGGAAGCCAGCCGGGCGGGAAACATCACCAGCGCGCCGGAGAAGGTTTGGACGGCATCCATGAGCTGAGGAAAGTCAGCGCACTGGGCAATGATTTCCATGTCCGGCTCGGAGGCCAGAACGCGAGCCGCGCCTGCGCGGAAGATCGCCTGGTGGTCCGCAAGGATCACCGGCCGCCTTGAGCTTCTCCACGTACGAGTCTCTTCTGTGCGTTGCAACATGGTGTCTTCATCTCAACCGATACGTACCCCATATGCCATCCCACGAAAGTTCGAAACAACTATTCGTGAGTATCACGTGTTTCATTGAACAAAACCGCATATGCGGCGAGAGGAGCTCGTATGAAATACCTTCGGCCGGCCCTGCTTACATGCTCGTTTGCATTGCTTCCAACTTTCGGTTGTTCCAGCAACCATTACGCGGCCGTGGCTCCGCCTCCGCCGCCCTATGCGCAGGCGCCTCCCGTTGTTGAAGTTGGCCAGCGCAACGGCTTCGAAACAGGCCGCGCCGATGGAGTTCGCGATGTCGAAAGCGGCTTTGCCTATGCCCCACGCCGTACACGCGGCTTCCACGATACTCCCGGCTACGATCCCCGCCTCGGACCCCTCGGCGCGTATCGCAACGCCTTCCGCGACGGGTACCTGCACGGATACGACCGCGGCTATCACCGCGGGTAATTGGACGAGACTGTTCCTCTCGGTTCCCTTTGAAGGAAAGAAATCGGGTGGCCCATCCTTTGCCGCTTTTTGGCAAAGGGTGGGGTATCGCGCGGAGCGCGACCGCCCCTGCCCATCTCCAATCGGGATCACCGATTGCGGTGCCCCACACGCAAGAACAGCAGTCCCCCTGCGGACGCGGTCTCCATCGGGCGAACTTTGCCCGAATGGGGTGGGGTATGACAAAAAGAAGGACAACGACAAGCACAGCACCGCTATCATGGACGCACAAGATTTCTCACGAAAAGAGCCCGTCCATGTCCGCATTGCGCCCGTTTCACATCGCATTTCCTGTCAACGACCTCGACGCCGCACGCAACTTTTACGGAACCGTGCTGGGCTGCCCCGAAGGCCGCAGCTCGGATCACTGGATTGACTTCGACTTCTTCGGGCATCAGATCGTGGCACACATGAAGCCGCGCGCGGAAGCCGAAGAAGAAGCTCACAGCAATGCCGTCGACGGCCACGATGTGCCCGTGCCCCATTTCGGCGTCATCCTCACGCAATCCGATTGGGAAGCACTGGCCGAGCGCGTCCGCGCCGCAGGCATTTCCTTCGTGATCGAGCCCTACACGCGCTTCAAGGACCAAGTAGGTGAACAGTCCACCATGTTCTTCCTTGACCCCGCGGGCAATGCACTGGAATTCAAGGCCTTCGCGGATTTGAGCCAGCTCTTCGCGAAGTAGGGCGGGGTTCTAGGTTCCAGGTTCCAGGTTCTAGGTTCCAGGTTCCAGGTTCCAGGTTCCAGGTTCCAGGTTCTAGGAAATTTAGAGTCCATCATCGGCGGCGGTGTGCCTCGATGCGTGGCGAAGAAAAGGCCGTCTTCTCCAGGGAAGACGGCCTCTCGTCTGTTCGAATGCCCGGCGTGCGGGCCGCAGTTCTAGAACTAGTACCTAGCTCGTCGTCACGCTTTCTTCCGCATCGACATCTGTCTTACGGCCGCCATCTTCTGGCGGAATGGCGGCGTCGTCACTGGTCAGGTGGTCTTCCACGTGACGGAGGTGCAGGCGCATGGCTCGGCGAGCCTCATTGGGGTTGCGGCCCGCGATGGCCGCATAAATCTGTTCGTGATCGACCAGCGCCTCGGCCTGGTGATGCTCCAGACCTGCACGCTGACTGAGGCGGTGATACATGGGTGCGAACATCCCTGCCCACAGGCCATCCACGATGTTGGCCAGCACCGCGTTTTTGGCAGCTTCGCAAATCGAAACGTGGAACTGACGGTCGGAGACGTGCGCGTTGGTCTTGGACTGGATCAGCTTGCGCATTTCCTGCAAGGTCTTTTCGATCTTGGCAAGATCGCTTGCCGAAGCGCACAACGCGGCGTCCGCGGCAATTTCACCTTCGATCAAAATACGCGCGCGCAAAAGCTCAAACGGGCCCGGACCGGAGTCGAGCACCAAAGACATCGGATTCACCGCTTCGCGCACATACGCGCCGGAACCGCTGCGGATTTCGAGCTCTCCGGCAATTTCCAGAGCAACCATAGCTTCACGGATGGTCGGCCGGCTGACCCCGCACACCTTGGCGAGATCGATTTCCCCAGGCAATCTTGCTCCCGGTTCCAGCCGATTTTCGGCGATGTACCGCGAGATTCGTGCCGCAATCTCCTGGTACCTGCGCTGCGTCTTCACTATGCCGCTCCTGGATTCAAGTCTGCTCTGACTAAGGTCACAGCTTACCGCATCATCCTACCGCGCCATGGCATGCGTGGTACAAGTCGCTGCCTCGCATTTCAAAAAGCCGTACGCCCAGTGCGGCTTCATGCCTCGAAACGGCCGGGTCACATCCATCCGGCTGAATCCTGCTTCGGCCGATTGCCGGGCTTTCCAGACGCAGGCTTCGCCGAATCACCTACGACGGCACGATTCGTTTGAACCCCTAAATTCGTTTCGAGTCGACGCTTATCAAGAAATTTGCCGATAAGAAGTCTGCGGCAGGGTTCGGGCGCAGGGTTTCGCACATGCACAGGTCCGCATCCGATGAAGCAAGGCCCGTGAAGGTGTCCCGAGGCCGAAGACGCTAAAGCCGTTTTCTGTCAAGGAAAAACGGCCTCCGCCGAATCCGGCCAAAGGCACGTCATCATGAGTCATGCTCTAAACTACGGAGGAGCAATGCCTTCCGAGGGCTTTTCAGGGGGAACGGAACAGCTCTCACATTAATCACGCATGGCATGGTCTGACATCATCGGGTTGCTTCGCGGGCAGAACAAGCGCTCCGCCGGAAACGCAGAAAGCGAAGAGGGAGAGCCGTCGCCGGAATCGGCGGCCCTGCGCCGTGTTCTGCATACACCCGGAGCCGAACCGGCGGCGGCCGACACTCCTTCCGTTTCAAGTGCAACGGACGAATCGACTGCCAGGCCGGCTTTCGGGCACACCGTCGCGGAAACGGCCGAGGCTGAACCGGAGGAATTCGCGATACCCGAATTGCGAAACGCAGAGCGCCTTGCGGACTCCCATTCGCTTTTCCCACAGCCGGAAACTGCGGCGCCGGACGCCATCAGGCCGGAACGAGACCGCCCGGAAGCCAAGGCCCCGGAACATGAAGGCTTGGAATTCGAAGGCCCGGAATTCGAAGATCTGGAACCTGAATATTTTGAACCAAGCTATCTGCAATCAGGCCATCTGGAGCCCAGCTACCTGAAATCTCTCTATCCCGTGTCAAGCCAGGCACTTCCCGCCCGGCCCGCGGCAGCGCTCGACGCATCTCGCCTGGGGGCAACTCCCGTTTCGGCAGCTGCTATCCCCGTCCGCGTTCCAGCGTCTCCGGCCGCTGCGGCGCAACCCGCTGCCGAACCTGTTTCCGAGATGGAGGAGCTTGTGGACCGGTGGGCTGCCGCCCGTCGCAGCGGATCGCGTCCGGTTTATTCCACCCCATCCGAGCCACTCGCACCGGAACCGGACCCATGGGCCAGGTTCGCGGTGAGCGTGCCTCCGCCACCTCCGGTAACCGCGGCTCCATTCGCAATGCCCCCGCCACCCGCGGCGGTTGTTGAAGCACCTGCTCCTCTCGAGGCTGTTTCCTTCGCACCGGTTTCCGTCCCCCCGTTGGCCCCTGGCCACGAGGAACCGGAAGCACCCCGGCTTGTACACACGCGGTTCGATCCCGAAACATTTCAACCTGAGGCAGACGAGGAACCGGAAAGCTACGTAGTTCTTCCCGATCCAGACCCTGATCCCGTCTTCGAACCTGCAGCAGAACCGCACGAGTCGTTTCACTTTGCGGGTCCGTTGGAACACACTTGGCCGATGCCCGAGCCGGAACCTATCACCATGGCTTCCGAGCCAGACGTAACGGCGGAACCCGACTTCATCACTGCGATCCCGGAATCCATCCCCAGAACCGTGCCCGTTCCGGAACCCGTGCCCATTCCGGAAGCTGTGTTCATCCCCGAAGCTGTGCCGGCTGTGGAAGCTGAACCCACACCTGAACCCGTATCTCAGGCTGCCCCCGAACCCGCGCCAGCCGCGGAACCTCCTGCGGCCCCCGAACCGCCCGCGGCCTGGGAACCTCAGTCTGCTGCATCCGAGCCCGAACCGATTGCGGCCGATATTTCAGTTGAGCCGCCGGCGCCGCCAGTCCCGGAGAGACCGCCGGCGTGGCCACTCACCGTTCCCGGCCCTTCGACACCCGAATGGCCCTCCTCGCGTTCCTCGCCGGTCGCCGGACCCCGCTTCGCAATGTTGCGCGCGGTCGCCCAGCGCTGGAACCAGCCGCTGGCCGAGCGCCGTTTCCTGGTAGCTGCCGGCTCGCGCGCCGAAGCCCGCCGCCTCGCGCCGGTCATTCGTACCCTGCGCGCTCGTGGCATGGCCGCACATGGTCTGGACGAAGTCTGCGTCTGCGCTGCCGGCGATTCGCCGCAGAGCGTTCGCGAGGCGCTCGAGCTTCTGGACATCGGCGTCGACTGCCATCTCAGCGTCGAAGGCGCGAACCAGAGTCTGGACGCCCTGCGCGCCCGCCTCCTCAACAGCTTTGAAAGCGTGTTTGCCCAGGTCAAGCCACAGTGGCTGGTGGTCGCGGGCGACACAATGATGACCGGAATGGCCTCACTCGCCGCCTACTACGCCGGCATTCACGTCGCTCGTGTCGACGCGGGTCACACCACCTCCACTGCGGGCGATGAGCTTCAACCGGACGAAATCTATCGCCAGCTTGTCGACCTTTTCTCCGCAGTCCACTTCACGGAAACCGAGTGGAGCAAGGAGCGGCTGATCCACGAAGGCGTCCTGGAAGAGAACATCCTGGTTACTGGGAACACCGGTGTCGATGCGCTCTACGAAAGCTGCCAGCGCCTCAACCTTCCACTCGGGCCGCTCTCATCGCGGTCCTCGGGTGTTTCCCGGGTGTTGGTTTCCGTGGGCCATCGCTCGCTGCCTGAAGGAAGCGCCGGTGAGATTTGCCGGGCAATCGGAAACCTCGCCGTCCTGGTTCCCGGCCTCTACGAATTCACCTGGCCATTGCCGCCCGGCCTTGAAGCTTCCGAAGCGGTTCACAAGATTCTTGCGCGTGTTCCCGGCGTACGGCTGACGCCGCCAGCCAGTTATGAAGAATTCCTTCGCCACCTCAGCCACTGCGACTTTGTTCTCACCGACTCGCCGGACCTGCTGGAGGAAGCACCTTCGCTCGGCAAGCCCGTGCTCTTGCTGGGCGCGGCGGGCCAGCGCAACGAGGCCATACGCACCGGCGTGGCCATTCCGGTGACCCCTGACAGCAAGAGCATCCAGGTAGCGGTGCGCGGCCTCGCCCGCAAGCTTTCAACCCGCCACGGCCAGATCACCAATCCTTATGGTGACGGGAAAGCTTCAGCCCGCATCGCCGACTTCTTTGAAGGCCGCCGCATCCTCGAATTCGGCCACACCGCCCTGCCGAGGCTGACCACCACCAGCGACGAACCTTTGCGTATCGCAGAATCGGTTACGCGCTGGCGGCTGGAGTCGTAGGGCTGCGGACTCCGGCGAAGATTCGAGATGAGGAGTCTTCGCTTTTTTGACTCCGGCATGCGGCAATTCGACGAAAGCTACTTGTGAGGTTGAGGCTGGAATAGGGCGGGCTTTCAGCCCTTTCGCTTGTTGGCGATCCTACATGGGGCTTCGCCCCATAAGCGTTTACTTAAGCACTTTTACCGAGTAGACATCGGGCGTATGCTGTCGGCATATGAAGCAGCCAAGCGAGGTCTTTGCGGAATTGGACGATTGGAGCATCCTGTCGTCTTTTTTACCTTCGGGA
>DASYEV010000051.1:0-8633 GCA_036498835.1 Acidobacteriaceae bacterium
GCCGAGTGGGTGACCGAAAAGATTGGGATACTTGAAGGCACAGTCGCTGATCCCGACTGAGCCCTTGGTTGTGGCAACCAAATAGAGCATTGAACTGCGATGATGCGCCCCCACCCAGGAAGCCTGGATACCCGGACAGACCTGATCCTCGTCTTCCAGCAGCATCAGCCGATGCGAATCCTCAAACAACAGGTGTCTGAGGGTCTCGTCGGCAATAGAGAGGTGCCGCGGAGTATGCACCCAAGGCTGCGGCGCCAGGACATCTTCGATCCAGCCTCTGCGTGACATGCAGATCTGCGCATTGGAAAAGAGACCCAGGTTAGCCGTCGCATAGAGCTGTAGTGGTGTGAGCAGGACATGAGTGATGTCGGTTGGATTCAGGCCCACACGCTTCAAGATATCTGTGGGCATTTCCGATTTGTCCCTGACCAGCTGGCACCGTGGACCCGCAAACTTGCGCCAGTGCACATTCAAGGTTTCCAGGTCCTGTGGCGGGCCGGTGTTGATCACAGCCTTCACATTTCCGCCGGCGATCAGCACCATGTAGAAATAGAGCGTTTCCCACTCCGTCCATCCCTCCATCCAATAAACTTCCGGACGAGGCACGTCCGCTCTTGCCACTCTGAATACCTGCACTGTGTACGATTCCGACATCGATCATCCTGCCCCAATGGCTCGTTCAGCGTTGTGTTCGCCCCCGAGGGCTTCCTGTTTCTGCGCCAGGTAAACGGCAACTAAGTTGATGCAGAACCTAGCAACGCCCACAGCACCCATCAAGGACAAAATCCCAAGGGTCGAAAGTTTCGTTATGAGAAAGAGCGAAACATGATTTCAGGAGCCCGGCTTTCATCAATTCAAGAACCGAAAGGGTTGGACACCGGCAAACGGCGGTCGGAATAAGTTTCGATATCAGCAACTAAATCGGCCTTCCTCTAGGGCTGGAAACGGACATCCCTCGCAACCTTTATCCCGGCGTTCGCGCTTCCGACCCCGGAAAAACTCGCGAAGCAAATCTCTAAGCAGCCGCTTACGGTTCGATTTACGAACCTTGGCGTGTCCAACCTATTTCGATTGAACGACGGCTTACTCCATAGAAGAATCCATCCATCGCGGGTGCCGCGCAGCAAGCGGACCTGCCAATGGGAGATATGATGAGCGAGCTACATGGACAGACTGCGATTGTTACCGGCGGGGCCGCGGGAATCGGTGAAGCCATTGCCGAGCGCCTTTCGCGCGCCGGTGCAACCGTTGTCATTGCCGACTTGGATCTTAGCGGCGCTCATGCGGTCGCAGCGCGAATTGGAGGCGGCGCCTATGCGGTGCAGACCGATGTCGCCGATCCTGCTTCCATCCACGTGACTGTGGAAACTGTACTCGCCCGCGGGGGTCGAATCGACGTTCTGGTCAACAACGCCGGCATAGCCGGTCCGGCCGCGCCGACATGGGAGCAAAGCGCCGATGCCTGGAATCAGGCCATCGCGATCAACCTCAGCAGCGTCTTCTATTTCTGCAAAGCTGTTTTGCCTTCCATGTTGGAACGCAGATACGGCCGTATCGTCAATATAGCGTCCATCGCAGGCAAGGAAGGTAATCCCGGCATGATGCCCTACTCCGCGACCAAGGCCGGTGTCATTGGCCTGACAAAATCGATTGGCAAGGAAGTGGCCACGGAGGGGATTTGTGTCAACGCCGTCAGTCCTGCCGTTGTCCAGACAAGAATCCTGGATCAGCTCACGCCTCAGCAAGTGCAATACATGACCGATCGGATTCCCATGAAGCGAACAGGCAAGCCGGAAGAGATTGCGGCCGTCGTCCATTTTCTCGCCAGTCCCGATTGTTCGTTTGTGACGGCCCAGTGCTACGACGTAAGCGGAGGGCGCGCAACCTACTAGCTGAGAAAAGCTGTTACGTATGTGGAGGATAGTTTCTCGCCAGTTTCGTGAAGATCAGTAGCATTCGAGCTGCGTTGTCAGATGCTCAAGGTTTCTTGCCAGCTCCACTCGTTGGATTGCGTCAAGATTGACAGCCGGCTCCCGGCGGCATGCTGACCGGATCACGCCGCGTTGGGCAAGAATCTCTTTTTCGCACGCTAGCAGAAACTCGATCGACTGCATCATGAACTGCAGCAGTGGCAGCATGTGGCCGTGCAACGCCCGGGCTCGCGGATCATCCGCGGCCAGTAGTTTCCATAGCTTCACAAAGGCCGCGCTGAGCGACACGGTAGGCATTACACCAATCGCGCCTCGCGAGAAATCTTCTGGAAGATGCAGCCCCATATAACCCACCATCGAACGCAAGCCATGGCTGCGCAGGGCCGAGATCATCGGTCCACTGGGCACCAGGTCCACCTTGACGCAGCCCAGGTTCGGAAGCGAACCGGCCACCTTGGCGAAAAGCGACGCATCGATCGTCTTACCCGTCTGGAGCGGCGCATACTGCACGATCACCGGGAGTTGCACCGCTGAGGCGACAGCTTCAATGTGCCGCAGGGCGGCATCGGTTTGTGTCCCCGCGAAAAAAGGCGGTAACACCATGAGTGCATCCGCGCCCGCCTCCGAAGCACGCAGGGCCTCCGCCACCGCCAGCCCTGTCGCGTGTGGCGTAATGGAAATCACTACTGGACATCGCTTGGCGACGCGGCCGATCAGCAGCATCATCAGATCGAAGCGTTCGGCGTCGGTCAGCTTGTAGAACTCGCCGGCGAGACCGAACAGCGCCACACCGTCGACACCGCTCGCAATCGCGGCCTCGATCGTGCTCGCGAATCCCTCTTCATCGATGGAGCCATCGACGGCAAAAGGAGTCGGCAGAATTGGGACGACTCCCGAAGGGTCTTGACTCATCTCATCCTTTCTCCCGAACCGGGCAATCGCCACGAAGGCTCAAGCCATTTACCAAATGGGTGTAACGGCGATCTGGTCGCGAAACACCTTCTCGTTCAGGCGGTAGCCGAAGCCCGGGGAGTCGGCCAGCCTCAGGGTTCCCTCTAAGGGCCTTGGGTCATCTGTCAGCACCCAGTCCTGGGTGGCGCCGCGGTAAATGTCCAGATACTCGCAGAATGGCGTCAGCTCCGGTCCGTTTGAGATCAGGAAGTGATATGTCGGGCTTCCAATGCCGTGGCAGATCAGTTGAACGTGGTGCGCTTTCGCGAGGGCTGCAATCTTCATAAGTCCCGTCGGCCCTCCGGCCCGGTAAATGTCCGGCTGCACGATATCGACGCACCCATCCTCAATCAGCCGTCGAAATCCTTCCAGCGTGTACTCGTGTTCCCCTCCGGTCACCATGATCGGAATTGACCGCCGTAGCTGGCGGTACCCTTCGTAGTTGTCCGGGGGTACAGGCTCTTCCAACCAGGCGATGCGATAGTCGCGCAGTCTTTCATACATCGCCAACGCATATGGCACAGTCCAGGACATGTAAATGTCCAGCGCGATAAATCCATCCGAGCCCAGAGTCTCGCGGGCCTTCGCCACGATTTCTTCATTCTTGCGCATGCCGGCTTCGCCGTGCGCCGGTCCATAAGGCATCGCGATCTTCATGTCCCGGATCCCGAACTCCCGCAGCGCGGCTGGATCGTTTCCCGTGTAGTACGCCATCATCTGCTCTCGTGTCTTGCCGCCGAGCAGGTTGTACACCGGCTGACCGAGCAGCTTGCCCTTGGCGTCCCACAACGCAATGTCGATGCCAGAGATCGCGCTCTGCGCCAACCCTCCACGCCCATAGAACACGGAGGCGCGATAGAGTTGCTCCTGAGTCAATTCCGTATCGAACACCGACTTGCCAACTATCAGGTCGCGCATCTGCTCTTCGAGAAGGCTTGCAACCGCATGCCCTTTTCCTCCTCCTACAAAGCCGCAGCCTGTCGTTCCATCTTCCAGGGTCACCTCGATCACCGCGGCTGACATCGCGCGGTACCAGGAAGACCTCCGCTCCCAATACTCGGGATAAATCGACATGGGATTCGCAACCACAGTTTCAGTCAGCCACGAACCTGCCATCGGCGTCACGTGGCACACGACGTTGCAAATCTTCATCGGTTGGTTAACCTCTGGAACAGGGTTGTGTCAACTCATCGGGGGAGCTGATGCACAGTCGTCATCGCGCGACGACCGTATACACATACGTTGCGCAGCAAACCGCGGTCAACCAACTCTTGCGCCTGCCGACAATGGTTCCCTTCCCGAAACAAAATCTCGAATATACAAAGCGGCTCGCAACGCGAATGTGTGCCGTAAAACACTCCTGCACTCTTGCATTCGCTCCTCGCAAAGGTACGCCGCAGGCAGTGCGCAATGGATGGCCTCAAAACCTCGTGTTTCGATTCTCGAAACAACCCCATCAAGACCTGAACCGCCCGCAAGCCGCTGCAGCAAGGCATGGCCATCAGGAATTAGCGGTCACGCCGTCATTTCCTATTCGCCTTGCGAAACTTGAAGCATCGGCTGCCGTTGCCTTGACGCCTTCGAGCGACCTTGGTAAGTTTCGGGCGATGAAAGCAATCCTTCTCGCGCTGTGCTCGCTTCGCTGGTCTTTCGCAAATCTGCGACGCGCTCTGCAACCCACCCCGTTCTATTCACGCCCGCGTTCGAGGAACGTCCATGGATAGGCGGCGCTTCGTCGGGTGCGCCACGGCGGCGGGTCTTTCGCTTGGGACCGCGCCCGCGGTTCTGCGCTCCTTCGCACAAACCCAGAAACCTGCCGCCGCTCCCAACGATATCTACGCACTCGTGGATCCTGAGCTGGTGCCCCTGCTCAAGGCACTGCGCCAAACAGATATGGGCAAGCTGCTGTCGCCCCCTGTCCTTCCCGCCCCGGCACCGCAAATCACCGAGAAACGCATTCCCCGCGCTGCAGGTGCGCCGGAGGTAACAATCCTCCTACTGAATGCCGCCCCCCAGGGCCACAAGCGGCCCGCGTTCCTCCATATGCACGGCGGAGGTTTTGTCGCCGGCACAGCCGCGGGCGATAGCAGGTTTCTCCAGACACTTGCCCAACAGTGCGGCTGCGTTGTCGTCTCGGTGGACTATCGTCTGGCGCCGAAGACGCCTTTTCCGGGAGCGATCGAAGATTGTTACGCCGCCCTTCTCTGGCTGTACCACAATGCCGAGTCGCTGGGAGTGGATCGCAATCGGATCGCAGTCGGCGGTGAGAGCGCCGGCGGATATTACGCCGCGCAACTGGCCATCTATGCGCGTGATCGCGGAGAAGTTCCGGTGCTCTTCCAGATGCTGCAATATCCGGCGCTTGACGATCGCACAGGGAGTCTCCAGCCGGACTCGCCATATACCGGACAATTCATCTGGACTGCGGAAGGCAACCGCCTGATCTGGAAGGCACTCCTGGGCGTGCCGGGGGGATCGGACAAAGCACCTTCGGGGGCATCCCCAGCTCGCATAGCGAACCTGCATGGTTTGCCACCCGCATTCATCGGTGTGGGCTCCATTGACTTATTTGCCGGCGAATGTGCCGATTACGCTCGTCGGCTGATCGATGCGGGTGTTTCCACCGAGTTCTATGTTGCTCCTGGCGCTTATCACGGCTTCGATCGTCTGGTTCCCTCGGCCGCTGTCTCCAGGCAATTCACCCAACTATGGACCGCTGCCCTGCAGCGAGCCTTTACCCGATCGGAATCTCCAGGAGGAAACGGGGCATGATGCACAAGCAGCGTTCAATCGGCACTAGCAGAGTATCTTTACCACGCCACTGGCCGCGTATTTCCGGGCTATGGATCTTCGTCTGCGCCGCAGCTTTGTGTTCTACTCCCGCTGCTTTTGCAGAGGCGTGTAGCGGTCTGTCCGCCGCGAAGATACCGAACACAACGATCCTCGTCGCGCAAATGGTCCCAGCGGGGGTGCGTTCACTTTCTCCAGGCGATGTGGCTATCGCCCTGAAGGGCTTGCCGGCCTTCTGCCGCGTCGTCGCATCGGTGAAGCCGGTGCAAAATTCCGATATCAAAATCGAAGTGTGGATGCCGCTTTCAAACTGGAATGGCAAGTTCCTGGGTCATGGCAATGGTGGTTTTGCTGGATACCTCCAATACGGTGGCCTGCAGCAGGCCTTGATGGCGGGCTATGCCACGGCCTCCACGGACACCGGACACATCGGTGGCGCAGCCGATGCGGAATGGGCAATTGGACACCCGGAGAAGGTGATCGACTTTGGTTATCGCGGTATCCACGAGATGACGGTAAAGGCCAAGCTGATCGTCGCTGCCTTCTACCGCAAATCGCCGCGATACTCGTACTTCTCCGGCTGCTCGAACGGTGGCCGTGCTGCCATGATGGAGGCCGAGCGATTTCCCTCAGATTACAGCGGCATCCTCGCCGGAGCCCCTGCGAATAACTGGACCCTCGCCATGGCTGGATTCGTAGCAAACCTACAGGCGATGAGCCCACCCGGAAGTCAGATTCCCGCGCCGAAACTCGAACTGCTCCATGCCGCGGTACTGCGGAAGTGTGATGCGCAGGACGGATTGAAGGATGGGATTCTGACAGATCCACGGACGTGCAGGTTCGATCCCGCCGAGCTCTTGTGCAAGACCGGCACAACCGATGGGTGCTTAACCGCGCCGCAGGTCGAAGCCGTGCAAAAGCTTTACGCTGGGTTGAAAGACGCGCACGGCAACGTCCTTTACCCCGGGTTCGTTCCGGGAGGCGAGTTGGGAGCCGGCGGATGGGTCGGCTGGCTCGACGCTCCCGTCCTGATGAACAGCGGCCAGTTCCTGTTCGGTCCTCGCTACTTTGCCGATGTCGTCTATGGAAATCCTAAGTGGGACCCATATGGTTTTCAGGTGGATCGTGAGGTTAAGGCTTCCCGCGATAAGGTCGGTGACACGATCGCCGCTACCAACACCGATCTCTCTCCTCTGGCCAAAGCGGGTGGCAAACTCATTCTGTACCAGGGCTGGAGCGATGCGGCCATTGCACCCATGAATATCGTTCACTACTACGGCGAGATTCACGCCGGCCAGCCACCCGACTCGTTCGTCAGGCTCTACATGATTCCCGGGATGCAGCATTGTGCAGGCGGCGATGGAGCGGTCGACTTCGGCCAGAACGCATTCAGCCACGATCTCCAGCACAGTATCTTTTCCAACCTTGAGAACTGGGTCGAAAACGGTGTTGCACCTTCCGCAATCGTCGCATGGCAGCACAAATCACCCGTCAGCCTGGACGAAAGCGATGTGACTATGACGCGGCCCATCTGTCCGTATCCTCAGGTCCCGAGATACAAGGGTTCGGGCGATACGCAAAAGGCCACGAACTTCATGTGCAAATAGGAAGTGCGGATTAACACACGGCGAAGATTAAGGGATTTCACTCCGCAAAGCTCTATCGCAGGTCTCCCATCGCCGAGGAGCTGCGCAAATCCTGCGGAACATCGATCGGGTACAGCTTGCTGACATTGTTAGCTGTCAGAAGCTCATGATGTGCGTACACCGCAGGCGGCACTTCGCGGTGATGCAGAATATCGAGTGCCGTCCTGATGATGTCTTCCCCATAACGTTCCGGAAAAAATGCGACCGCGCCGATCAGCCGTGAGCCTTTGCGCCGCAACTCCGCTCTTGCTTCCGGGATGGCTCCAAGACATACGGCGACGCAGTCCTGGCTGCGCCCTACTTCTTCAAATGCTCGAAGGGCGCCCAGGACCACGACATCGTTGATGCCCGTGATCAGTGTCTTGCGAGCCTGAGTCCGCCGCAGGTACTTACGGACCGCCTCAAAAGCGCGTAGAAAATCCCATCGGGCCTCGAGCGAAACGAAGGCTCTATCCGGAAGACTGGGAAGCATGGCCCGGACTCCAGCACGTGCGCCCGCAAGTCGCAGCTGCGGCAGCGGGCCTGCGGCTTCGGCTTCGAGCAACAAAACCTGGTCAACCTTGCCATCCCAATTATTCTTGGCCCAACGGCCGAGCACCTGGCCGGCGAGCAGCCCCGTACGGTAGTTATCCGCTCCATAGAACGTCGCATTCGGATGGGGAATCTCAATCGCGATCAGTGGAATGCCCACCTCTCGAAAAATCGCCGAAACCGCCGGTGCGATCTTCGTGTGCGTCTGGCAGTCAAGGACCAGATCCACGCGACTCGCAGCAAGCTTCTGGGCATTTTTGAGGGCGATGGCCGCACTATAGCAATTGTCCAGAAAAACGAGATCGATATCGTGACGGGCGGCTGCGAGACGAATGCCAGCCGTTACAGCCGCGGAGAAAGAACTCTCTTCCGCCTGCGCCGCATAACCGATTCGGAAGCGCCCCGAAGCCATCAACGTGAGCCTAGGCTTGTAGCCTAGATTCGCGGTACGCTCCAGCAGCCCATGTTCCGAAAGCGTATGAACGATTCGAAACGCAATCGTTTTGTTGAGCCCGGTCCTCTGCACGATGTCACGCAGCTTCAAGGACTCTTCGTTATTCTTGAAGCACTTCAGGACTTCGCAGGCTCTCGAAACCGTCTCCAGCAGATAGGGATCGCTGCCAGGAACTCCACGCTCTCCTGCAAGGAGACCCGCTTCCATTTCCGAGTCGGCGATGAATGCTTCTTCCTCGGAAGGTGATGGAGTCGGTAAGGGGTCCAGCTTCGTTTTCCTAAGCGGCATGACGATACGATGAGCGCCAGCAGCCGGCGTCGAGACGGAGTA
>DASYEV010000052.1:0-68071 GCA_036498835.1 Acidobacteriaceae bacterium
GGCTTCCGCTACGACTACGCGCAAAGATACGGCGCGCCGCACCTGATGGAGATGGCGAAAGATGGCGCCAGCACTCCGCAAGGCATGCTGCCGTCCTATCCCTCGACAACCTTCCCCAATCACATCGCGTTGGTGACGGGCCTTCGCCCGGAGCATCACGGCATCATCGCCATGGAGTTCATGGATCCGGCGCGCAGTTTTGAGGAGTACAGGTACAACTCGAAAACCACGGGTGATGGATCGTGGTACCAGGGCGTGCCCATCTGGGTTCTGGCGGAGCAGCAGGGCATGCGGTCTGCCTGCTTCTTCTGGCCGGCTTCCGAAGCTGCAATTGAAGGTGTGCGGCCCACGTTCTATCTTCACTTCGACGATACGTATGATGATGCGAAACGAGTCGATCGGGTCGCGGCATGGCTGAAGCTCCCCGAGGCGGAACGTCCGCACCTGATCACGCTGTACTACTCCAACGTCGATCACGCAGGGCATGAGTTTGGCCCGGAGTCGCAAGAAACCCGCGATGCCGTTCACCATGTCGACGAGATGATTGGGTTGCTCCGCGAACGGATCAAAGCGTCAGGGCTTCCGGTGGACCTGATCGTCACCGCAGACCACGGCATGATCGGGACGGACAGAATTCCGGTGGTGCTGGATCAGTATGCGGATCTTTCGAAGTTCAAGAGCACAGGCATGCAGATGTATGCGCCCAGCGAAGCGGATGCGGAGAAGGCGTATGAAGAGTTCCGCGCGCATCCCAACCCGAAGTTTGAGGTCTACCGCCGGCTGGATGTGCCGAAAGAATTGCATTATGACGCAAGCGCGCGCGAAGGTGACCCTGTCGTCGTGGCCAAGGGGCCTTATCCGATTTACGTGCACGCCCCCAAGAAGCAGCCCAATGTGGGCAGCCATGGATTCAATCCGCACACCATGCCGCAGATGAAAGCGATTTTCTACGTCGAAGGTCCGGATATACGCGCGGGCGTGAAACTGTCGAGCTTCGAAAACGTGGATGTGTATTCGCTGCTCGCGAAGCTGTTGGGGCTGGATGCGCCGCCGACCGACGGCAGCCTCCGTTCGCTGATGCCGGCGCTGAAGTAAATCTGGCTGAAGTTGAAGAGTAGCGATCAAGTTGCTGCGCGGCCGGTGTGGTCCTTCTTGTGGTGCGCGCGATGCGTCATTCGCCACCGGGAGGGAGCAGCGGCCTTCAGGCCGCTGATTTTCAGCGGAAAATGGAAACGGCTTTAGCCGTGGGCTCTTGCTGCCAATGCTGGCCGATAATCATGTGGAGTGTCGAGCATCCTTAGGTTTCGCGCGCGATGCATCCTTCGCAGCACGCACAAAAGGCCCGTGGCTAAAGCCATTCGAGATGCGATTTGATTCAGAGGCCTGAAGGCCTCTGCTCCCTCCCCGCGGCTTACGACGCATCCTCGCCGACACATCTCGAATGCTGCTTCGGTTGTTCCGCTTAGCTCGTTCAGGCTTTCCTCAGTGAATCAACGGCAGGCGCACGATGAACTCCGTGCCCGGCCGCAGGTCCGGGTCGGACTCGAAGGTGAGTGTGCCTCCGAAGCGCTGCACCATCTCGCGTGAGAGCCACAGGCCGAGCCCGGTGCCGCCATGTCCGCGCGTCGTATAGAACGGTTGAAAGAGCCGCGCGCGAATTTCCGGTGAGATGCCGAGCCCCTCATCCTTGACGCTGATAACGGCGTGATCGCCGTTGCGGCGGATGGTGAGTGTGACTTCTTTCCCTGGCGGTGTGTAGTTGCCCGCGTTGATCAACAGATTCAGGAGCACCTGCCGCAACTCACCGCTGACGGCTTTCACGCATAAGTCGCGTTCGATTTCAGAGTGCAGTCGTGTGTGCTGCGGCAGGCGGATATCTTCGACCAACTCCGAGGCCAGCGTGCTGAGATCGACAGGCACCATCGGCTGATGATGGCCGCGAAAGGCACGCAGTGTGTTCTGCGTGGTTTCGGCAAGGCGGTTAACCTGCTCCTGGGCTTTGCCGAGAAGGTCGGACCCGCCCTCGCTATGCACTTCGTACTGCAGCAGATGTAGAAGGTTGACCAGCGACTCCAGCGGATTGTTGATTTCGTGCGCGAGCGTCGCGGTCATGCGGCCGGCGGCGGCCAGTTGCTCCAGGTGTCGGAGGCGCTCGTTCTGCAGGCGGCGTTCGGTTGCCAGCGTGACCTGCTGGACGACGAGGCGAAAGACCTCGAGCTCTTCCGAGTTGTAAGAGTCGCGGCGCCGCGAGCCGAAGGAAAGAGTGCCGATGATTTTCTCGCGAATGAGGATAGGGTTGCAGGCATAACAGCGGATGCCGAAGCTGCGAATCAGCTCCGTCATATCGTCCTCGCGGTCCTGCACGCCGGTGACGTACATGCCGCGGCAGGTTTGCGCTACGCGGCCGCAGACGGCGGCGCCGAATGCCAGTGGCGAACCCATGGCATCGCGAACGGCCTTGTTGCCACCGGAGGAAGCCAGCTCAAGATAGGTGCCATCGGAGGACACCATGAAATTGAAGTAAACGTCGACTTCGAGCGGCTCGCGAAGTTGTTCGAAGACTTCCTGGCACAAAGTGTCAGGATCGCTGTCTTTCAACAGCAGTTGTGCCGTCTTCGAGAGAATGTCCGTATATGGATTGGCAGGCAGAGCGATAGACGACACCGGCCACACTCCTCAGCGTAATGGCTGAAGTGTACAGCGGGTTTCCACGGCGAGACCAGCCTACTGAGACAACTGTCCCACTAAAGTCGCAACTGCGCTCATGGCTTCGGACGTGAGAATGACGTCGTTGTGTCCCGCGCTGGGAATTTCTACCATGCGTTTGTTGGCCGCGGGGCTCGCGGCATACACTTCCCGAGCCTGTGCCACAGGGACGATGTGGTCCGCGCCACCTCCCAGAACCAGCAGCGGCGCTTTGGATTGCCGGACCAGCGTGGTCTCTCCAAAAATGGTGGAAGCTTCGGAGGAAGGTGTTGCCTGGGCAATCTGTTCGGGGCCGAAACCGATCAGGCGTCCGTATACGGGAAATTCTTCTTCCGCGGAAGCGATCGGCATCCCGAGGATGAGTCCCGCAAGCGGCCTTTGGCTGGCGACAGCCGCTGCGATGGCAGTGCCCATGGATGCACCGTAGACCACCACGCGGCGCCCCGGAGATGCGGCAGCAACTGCGTCATAGATCAGGAGCCCATCGTCACGGAATCCGGCGAGCGTCGCGGGGCCTGCGGAGAACCCATAGCCACGATAGTCATATGCGGTTACCGAAGGACCGAGCGCAGCAAGCGCGCGATAGAAACGATCCATGCTCAAGACCGTCATGCCGTTGCCGTTGAAGAAGATCAGTTCCGGCGCCTTCGGGTTGCTGCCTTCGTATCGGAACCCACGCAGGTGGGCGGCTCGCGAGTCGAGACGCACGGCTTTGCGGCCGGGGCCATCATGCCATTCCGAGATAGGAGCGTCGGGCGGCGGCTGCGGGATGATGATGTCGGCGGAGACTTCGACCTTGGGATTGGCGACCTGAGCCATGCTGGCAGCGGATGAGGCAAAAAGTATCACCAGGGCAAACGAACCAAAGCGCATGAGTATTGGACTCATGCGCTTCGGGATGGTGTTGCTTGTGAGAATGCCGTATCGGGGGTCGAAATCAGTATTTCGGCATGGATGGATCGATTTTTTCAGCCCATGCCGTGATACCGCCCGCGAGATTGGAGACGTTGGTGAACCCCGCGGCTTTGAGTGCGAGGGAAGCCTTCTGGGAGCGTCCTCCGGATTTGCAGTGAACGATGATCTCATCGTTCTTGCCGACAGGAATTTCCGCGATGCGGTCGGCCACCTGACCCACAGGGATCAAGGGCGCGCCAAGGTTGACGATGGCGTATTCGTGAGGCTCGCGAACGTCGAGAATGAACGGCTTATCGCCTGCGTCAAGACGGGCTTTCAACTGCTCCACGGAGACCTGAGGGATGCCATCAACTTCGGGCAGTCCTTGTGGCGTAACGCCGTGGGAGCTGACCTCGAGTGGACCCGTAGCCGACGTTGGCGGTGCGATCCCGCAGAACTGGTCATAGTCGATCAGCTCCTTGATCTCGTGGGTGCCGCAGGCGGGGCATTCCGGGTTCTTGCGCAGCTTCAACGTGCGGAAGTTCATGCCCAGCGCATCCACCAGCAGAAGGCGGCCAATGAGCGGTTCGCCGATGCCAAGGATCAGCTTGATGACTTCCGTGGCCTGGATGATGCCGACCAGTCCGGGAAGGATGCCGAGCACACCGCCTTCCGCGCAGCTTGGAACCAACCCTGGCGGCGGCGGCTCCGGGTAAAGGCAGCGATAGCAGGGACCTTCCTCGGTGGCAAACACGCTGGCCTGACCCTCGAATCGGAAAATCGATCCGTAGGCATTGGGTTTTCCGGTCAGGACGCAGGCGTCGTTGACCAGGTAGCGGGTCTGGAAGTTGTCCGTGCCGTCGGCAATGACGTCGTAGTCCTTGAAGATCTCAAGCGCATTGGCCGAAGTCAGCATCGTGTTGTGCTTGATGACGTTGACGTTCTTGTTCAGGCCTTTGAGCATGATTTCGGCGGAGTCCACCTTGAGCTTGCCCACCGTGGACTGCGAGTGAATGATCTGGCGCTGCAGGTTCGATTCATCGACCACATCGAAGTCGATGAGACCGATGGCGCCGACTCCGGCCGCTGTGAGATAAAGCGCCAGTGGCGCACCCAGGCCGCCAGTACCCACGCACAGCACCTTCGCAGCCTTGAGCTTTTGCTGACCTTCCATCCCAACTTCGGGGAGGATCAAGTGTCGGGAGTAGCGGGCGATCTCTTCGTTGGAGAGCTTCGGGAGTTCGACTTCGGTTTGTTCCAGAATGGCGCTCATGTGGTTCTTTCTAAGTGTAGAGTGGCTTCGATTGTGTCTACCCTCGCTGAGGGAGAGAGGGGCCGTTTTCGTTGAGAGAAAACGGCTTATTCACTCTCTTCCCGGTAACAACCTAATCGAAACCACTCGGGTCGCGAGGCCAGGGAGAGATGGATTTCCCAGGGCGCTGACAAACGGGAAAATACGACCAGCTTAAGAGATGCTGCTGGACATCATGGCGATTCGATTGTGCGGGAGTCTGGCGTTCTCGCGTTTAGCGACAACAGCCTGAGAGGAGGGGACAACAACAGCTTTGGATCGCAGCGGTGCCGCCGGCGATGGAGGGGATGATCGTGAGCTCGGCGGCTTCGGTAACCGCAGTGCCTTCTTTTTCGGGGAGGTAGCGGACGTCTTCGTCATTGACATACACATTGACGAATGACCGCAGCTTGCCTTCGGGCGTGAACAGGTGCCCGCGCATGGCGGGGAACTGATGCACCAGACTTTCCAGGCCCTCGGCTACGGTGGCGCCACCGGCGGAAACAGTTTCCTGCTTTCCGGTGTAGGTGCGCAGCGGTGTGGGGATGTGAATCTTCATTCCTACCAGTATCGCTGATTAAGGTGCAAGTGCGAAACTCACTTGGCGATTCCCTAAAGAAATTGTCGAGCGATTTCCTTTTCTTTTCGTCCATTCAGCAGCGAAAGCAGATGAGTGGTTGAGCCTCGGGAGTGGTCTCGTTTGAAGAAGATATGGCTGTTGTGGATGATTGCGCTCGCCCAGGCAGCAGGTGCGCAGACCCTGGTTGGCGTGTGGCAAGGCACCCTGCCCATCGAAAATCCGCGCATGATGTTGCGCTTTGCCAATCGGCCGGATGGCACGGTGCGTGGGGCGCTCGTGCGGATCGATCGCGACGCGGAAGGCATTCCCATCTCGTCGATTACGTTTCACGCTCCAGACGTGAAGATCGATATCAACCTGACTGGGTTCGTGGTGTCATTTCAGGGCCGGATGGCGGACGACGGGAAGTCGATGATGGGGACCTGGACCCAAGACAAACAGACCTACCCGTTAACGCTGGTGCACGCTGAGGGAAGCGCCATATGGACACATGATCATCATGGGGAGTCCGCGATGCCCTCCAACGCCGATCCATCGTTTGAGGTGGCGACCATCAAGCCCAGCGTCCCTGGCCAGACTCAGAGATCGCTCAGACTTCGCGTGCATCACTTCGCCGCTAAAAACGCTACCGTCGAGGGCCTGCTGGAATTTGCCTACGATGTACGCGACCGGCAGGTAGATGGTGGGCCGGCATGGATCAAGGAGGCCCGGTTCGATATTGAAGCCGAGCCGGATATACCAGGAATACCGACGGTCGAGCAAGACAAGATCATGTTGAAGAAATTGCTCGCGGAGCGCTTTCACCTGACGCTGCACACGGTACAACGGACCTTCCCGGTCTACGCTATGACGCTTGGCAAGGATCCGCCTAAAGTCGTGCCATCCGAACCGGCCTTCGGCAGCGAGTCAAAGATCGTTGTGAATCAGACCGAGGATGGCGCGACACGGGCGCAGTTCTTGTGTCACAGCATGAAGGAATTCACAAACCTTCTGATGAACTTCATCACGGATCGGCAGGTAGTGGATGAGACCGGCCTGAAGGGAATTTACGATTTCACGCTGAGTGTGCCCGCGAGTGCGCTCGGAGGACCATCGACCGGCGACACGCTGAGTCCGGCGGATGCGCTTTATCACGCGACGGAATCGCAGTTAGGTTTCAAGCTGGTCAGAAAGAATGCCCAACTCGATGTGCTGGTGATCGACCGGTTGGAGATGCCTACGGAAAACTAGGGGATTGCATCACAACGTGCCGCGCACGGCCACATAACTCTTTGTAAGGCCGAGCACGCGCTCGCGAAGGATTCGGCAATCCGGAAATAGCTCCCGCATTTCGTTGTAGGTCAACAACCGCAGTTCGCCAAGCATCTCATCGATCTGTTCGTCGCTGGGTCGCTTGAGCAGACCCCACAACGTAAAGTGTCTTGCCAGCCGCCGCTGCATTCCCTTTGGCCAGTACTGAAACCAGGGTGCAAGCAGATGCGGTTCAAGGGGAAAGCTTCGCGCCGGAGTCTGGATCCATAGTTTGGGGGCGACTCGCCGCGCTTCCGCAGCGAACTTCTTCTGCCGCTCCCAGGTCGTCACATGCTCGATCACAGAGTTGGAAAAGGCGATATCGAAGCTTCCATTGGCAAACGGCAATGCGGCCGCATCGCCCGTTATTGCTGTAAAGCGCCCATCGCGTTGGACATCCGGATCTGGGTAAATCAGGTTGACCATCGTTACGGGAAACCGCTCATAGCTCGACTCAGCGATCCAGGTGTTGGGCGCACCGCCTATGTCGAGAAGTCTGGTGTCAACCGATGGTCGAAACAAGGCATAAAACTGCTTCATCCGGCGTCGACGGAAGATAACAAAGACTTTGGTATGGATCGTCTGCAGGTTCATCGGGCTTGAGCCGTAAAGGATGGAACCTTTACAAACTAGCCCGGTCCGCGGCGCGAGTTGTCAGCGAATTGTCATGCGGAGCGGTTACCTGCCGGCGTGTAATGGCAGAACATCGCATGAACCGCTCTATGCTGTCGTGACCGTGATGTCCTGGTTGATGAAGGCTTTGTCTTCTTCGGCCGTACCCATGAGCAGGAAGCTATTCGTAATCTCCGATATTCCGCGGGCTACAGACGTGATGACATAGCTGCAGCCGTACCAGTGGGCTTCCGCGAAGTCGGTTGGCGACCACTGTGCGGGATGGTCCGGATGCGAGTGGTAGAAGCCAACGATATCCAGACCCCTGGCGCGGCCTTCGCGCTGGGCTTTGATGAGTTCCTGCGGCGCGATGTGGTAACGGTTGTGCGCGGAGTCTGTGCGGGTATTGCCGGCGCGCATGAGGTCGACGACCTCGTTCGAGCCTTCACCGGCACGGCCCAGCATGATGCCACAGCATTCGTGCGGGTACGTCTCTTCGCCATGAGCACGGAGCTGGTCGTAGAGGTCCTGGGGAATCGTGAGGCTCATGCGTGTTGTCCTGCGTAGGTTTCACTGTCTACCGCGTCGGCGGCTGCGAGTTCCGGTGTAGGTTCGGACCAGAAGCGCTCGCTGAGGTACTTGTCCGCGGAGTCGCACAGGATGGTAACAATGACAGCTTCGCGCCCCGCCCTGGCTTCCGCTTCGGCGACATCAATGCAGGCTGCCACAGCCGCCGCGGCGGAAACGCCGACCAGCAAGCCTTCTGTCTTACCGAGGTGTTTGGCCATGGTGTAGGCGCGTTCGGTGGGCATTTCGATGTTGCGGTCGGCGAGGTGCTCGTCGTAGATCGGTGGCACGATCGCGGTGGCCATGTGCTTCAGCCCTTCCAGGCCATTGAACGGAGAGTCCGGCTGCATGGAGATGCATTGGATGGCGGGGTTTAGCTCACGCAGGCGGCGAGTGGCGCCCATGAATGTGCCGCTGGTACCCAGACCCGCGACAAAGTGCGTTACCGCACCTTCGGTCTGCTGCCAGATCTCGTTGGCGGTGCCGTGGTAGTGCGCGCGCCAGTTGTTGTCGTTGCCGTACTGATTGGCGTAGAAGTAGCGCTCGGGCTGTTCGGCGGCGAGTTTGCGAGCCATGCGGATGGCGCCGTCCGAGCCGTCAGCGGGATCGGTCCAGACCACGTTCGCACCGTACGCCTGCAGGATGTGTTTGCGCTCCGGGCTGACGTTGGAAGGCACGCACAGCGTCACTGGAAAACCTTGCGCGGCGCCCAGCATGGCATAGGCAATGCCGGTATTGCCGCTGGTCGCGTCAAGAAGCGCCTTTCCAGGGGCGAGCTGTCCAGTGCGCTGGGCGTCGGCAACGATGGCGGACGCGGCTCGATCCTTGACACTGCCGCCGGGATTGGCCCACTCAGCCTTGCCGAGAATCTGGATGCCCGGAAGGTGCTTTGTGAGGCGATCGAGCCGAACGAGGGGCGTGTTGCCAATGCGGTCAAGCAGCGCGGAGCCGAAAATTTTGGAGGAGCTGGAAGTCATGGTGTCCGTGTGCGTTTTGCCGGCCGGCCGGGCACCCGATTGAAGCGGTGTGCGCGGGTGTGCGACAGTTGAGTTGAGTCTACTGCATCGCAACAGCCCGCGAGCCGCTGCCAAGAGAGTCTAGAAGTCCAGAGATACTATGCCGACCAAGATCAAGAAACTGACGTTCAACGAAGTGTTGTCCGAACTGGGCAACCAGAAATTTGATGTATCGCCGGCTACCGAAGGTGCAAACCGTGCTGCGGGCGCGTATCGCGTGAGCAAGTACGGTTGTGCGGCGGAGATCGCTCCGGGAGAAAACGGAGGTTCGGTTCGACTGCTGGCCAAGGCCGGATGGGTGCTGGGTGGCGAGATCTCACGCCTGACCGACCGCGGCTACCAGAAGTTTCTGAAGACCAGCCGCCTGGAGATTCCCGCGACAGCGGACATCCTCCGGTCTCTGCACAAGTTCAGCGAAGAACTGAAGGAAGCAGCCGGTGCGCTTAGCCTGTACAACGAGGCTCTGGGCACAACCAGCGACCGCTATATGTATGACCGGGTGAAGGGTCGCGAGACGCTGTAGCTAGAACAAATTCCCACATGCTATGGAGCCATGGTGTGGCCCTTACCGCTGGTGGCGGAACAGAACAGCGCCAACGGCGCGGCATATACCAGCATGGGGCGGAACGGGAACCCCGGCGAGCGCGCTCTTTGCTCGCTGGGGTGGTGAAGCCCCATGAAAGGCCACCCACAAGCTCAATAGGGCTGAAGGCCCGACATATGCTTTCGCCTATTTCGCCAAAAATACATGATCCGTCCGGCACGTAGGTTGCGGTGATAGGCCGGCCTTTCGTGGCTGCTTATATGTCGCGCCTTCAGCGCTCGCCTTCTATGGCTACCCATTACATGGGGTTTCAGTACCCCAGTGAACGAGTTCACTGGGGACCCCCTTTCACCCCATGCTGGTATATGCCGCGCCGTTGGCGCTTGAGAACTTGCTCGTACAGGAGTTCGTGACATCTCCGGCGACAATTGAAACCGTCCCCCGCATTTCATCCATCAGAGTCGGCAACGACAGTGGACGACTTGGGAGAAAACAGCTCGAGGGGTTTCGCCCTCCTATACACCTTCAGGGAATTTGCTTAGCGCTTGTGACGCTGCCATTCGCGATAGGCTTCACTCTTTCCAATACCGCGCGCTTTTGCCACTCGTTTGAGCGCGTCATTCTCCGACAGACCTTCTGACTTCATCAGCCCTGCAATTTCGCTGGCCAGGGTGGGCGCAGCGGCCGCAGCTTCGCTCAACGTGCCTCCCAGCAATAGCACCATTTCACCGCGAACGGCAGGCCGTTCGCTGAGTGACGTGAGCACTTCGGCTGCTGTTCCGCGCACGAACTCTTCGTGCAGCTTGGTCAGTTCCCGTGCCAGAACAACCGGATGCGCAGCGCCTAGAACGGCTATGACATCGGCCAGCGTTTCCAGAATGCGGTGCGGCGTTTCGTAAAAGATGTGAGTGGAAGGCTCTTCGGCGCCGGCAAGCGAAGCGCGCAGTTTCTCCAGCGCCGACCGCCGTTGGCCTTCTTTCGCCGGAAGGAATCCGTGGAAGCTGAAACGCTCTGCGTTGAGACCGCTCCCAATCAGGCCGCTGAGCGCGGCATTGGCCCCGGGAATAGGAAATACCGGAATCCCCGCCGCGATGGCTTCAGACACAATGGTCGCCCCCGGATCGGCGATCCCGGGCATGCCGGCATCGCTGACTACGGCAATGCGGCCACCCGACCGTAGTGTTTCCAGCAACTCGTTGGCGCGGGCGTTTTCGTTGTGTTGGTGATAGCTGACGGTGGGCGTGGAGATGCCGAAGTGGTGCAGCAGCTTGGCGGTTTGGCGAGTGTCTTCGCAGGCGATGCGTTCTACGGAACGGAGTACGCGCAAGGCGCGAAAGGTGATGTCTTCAAGATTGCCGATCGGGGTGGCGACCAGGTATAGGCCAGGCGCCAGGGGCCGGTCTTTCGAATTTTGATCCGCATGCGAAGTCACCACTCATTCACCTGTCTCCGCATCGCGCACCGTGCGAATCGCGGCGGAACGCTGCATGGCGCGGACGACTCCAGCCTGCGTGAGAATGCCGATGAGCGAGCCGCCTTCCGCAACCGCGATCAGTTCACCTGTGCCCATTGCCGCGGAGCGCCGCAGGGCTGCGGACAGCGTTTCTTCAGGACCGGCTACAGGCAAGGTGCGCGTCATCACACCCTGAAGATAGCCATCGCCTTCCGCACGAAGCTGGGCGGACAGCGTATCGCGCGCAATCGAACCGACCAGACGGTCACCGCGGACGATGGGAAAGATTTCCTGTGCGCTGCCAAGAACGCGTTCCAGCGCGGACAGCAGCGTATCGGAACTGGATAGCAGCGTGTAATCGGTTTGCATGGCATCGCGCACCCGCAGCGATTGTGTGGCAGTGGCTACATCCTGGCTCGAACCTGAACGCAGCAGGGACGACAACAGGATAAAAGCGCCACAGGTTGCCAGCCAGATGCTCGACCGGGCCAGACCCAAAACGAAAAGCGAGATGCCAAGGGCTGCGCCCAGATCGAAAGCCGGTAAGGTTCTTGCGGTGGCGTTCGCGTCTTTAGGCGCCTGGGGAGTGGCAAGGCGACGGGAGGTCAGCATCGCGACGGGTACCAGGCTTACCGCTCCCAGCAGGAACTCCACCCACACCACGCTGCGGAGCACATGATGCGCGGAAATCAGCGGCTGGCTGAGCAGGTCCACACGGGGATCGATGCCATAGCAGAAGCCCAGCAGCAGCCCGCCTGCAAGCAGGTTGGCAACCGGCGTAACAAGAGTGACGAAGCGGGTCGCGGCCTCCATGTCACTATCCACAGAACCGAAGGCCATGATGCCGCCGATGGGGAAGATCAGCAGCGCGCGCAAGTGAAGGCCCTGCCATGCGGCTGCGAAAGCTCGTGCGACTTCACGCACGGCGATTGCGAACAGCAGCGCAAAACATAACCCCATGCCGCGTGCCGCACTCCTTTCGACGATGGAGGAATAGAAAATGGCGAGCGAAAGCAGCAGGAGCAGGGAAGCATGCACGCGCAACTCCACACCCATGAAACGGCCGATAGGGAACGAAGACGGAAACATCTATTGACATTGTAGGCCGCGGAACAAACTCCGGCTCGCTAAGGTTTCGGCGGGACCCGCTCCGGCTTGTATGCTCAAACACGATGCGCGTGATTGCAGGGACGTACCGTTCGAGGCCGCTGGTTTCGCCGCGCGGCATGGATACACGTCCAACCAGCGACCGGCTACGCGAAACCCTGTTCAACGTGCTGGCTCCACGGATCGAGGACGCCATGTTCGTGGACTTGTACGCGGGTTCGGGAGCGGTTGGAATTGAGGCCTTGAGCCGCGGCGCCAGCTTTTGCTGGTTCGCGGAAAAAGCTCCACCGGCACTACGCGCGATCCGCAGCAACCTCGCTGCGCTCAAGCTTGCGGGAGGCTACGCCGTTGAGGATCGCGGTGTCGCGAAGCTGCTGCAATCGATGGCTAAAGGAAAGCACACGGCGGACATCGTGTTCCTGGACCCGCCTTACGTGGAGGAAGCCGAGTATGAAGCGACACTGCGCGCGCTAGGGCGCGAGTACGGCGAACTGCTGGCTGAAGGCGCGGTGGTCGTCGCCGAGCACGCTCGCAGAGGCAAGCTGGCCGACCGGTATGGCGCGCTCTCCCGCACGCGTTTGCTGGAGCAGGGTGACGCGGCGCTCAGCTTCTACAGCGCGCTCAAGGGAGAGAATGTTTAGACACGGGAGCTCAAGAGATTGTTCTTCACGGGAATTGTTGAAGGACACCGAAAAGAGTGCAATAAGCGTCTTGAGGCACGAAACCGGAAGGGCCTGGTTTCAACCAGGCCAAAAGCACTGGTCCTGAAGCTGTTTTCTCCACGCTGCCGCAGGCTGGAGTGAAGCCCGCAGGGCGTAACGCCTGATTTGCCTTCGCGAATGTCGAGTGCGCATCAATTTCCTCTCGTAGCAGAGCTACGACGAACAAAAGAGCCCCACCGTTTCTTCCAGGCCGGTGCTAACACCGCCTGCGGGCTTGTTGTCCTGCGAACGGTGCGCACATCCAGCAGCCGTAAAGGCAATTCAGTTGTTGCGCCCTGCGGGCTTCACTCCGGCCTGCGGCAGCGCGGAAGGTGCTTTGTGCTCGACGTTGACGGCCGGGTTGAAACCCGGCCCTTCCGGTTCGCGCCTCACGATTCATTGTGCACGCTTTCTTGCATCCGCGAATTCGAACGTATGTCCATTCGGATTCTCCGCGGAGACGACCGCTCGCCACAGGCGGCCTTGGCTCCAGCTGGACGTATAGAGCAGTTCCGGTAATACTGTGATCTTTCCGAACGGTGGAGAATGCCGTTTTCATTGGGAGAAAACGGCTTCAGCACCCTCTCTCCACCCCAGTCGAGCAAAGAGCGCTCGCTGGGGACCCCGGCTCTTCGGTCTACAGCATTACCGGAACTGCTCTAGCCTTCACAGCCTAGTGACGGCTGAAACCTCCGCCGGTGTGCGTTCCGGTCTGGAGATCAAGCTCAAAGGGGACGTCGCGATTGTTCCTCATGTCCCAGCCGATGCCGTGGAGCGTGTTGCCCTCAATGCGATGAAGGGTGATGCCTTCCCAACTCAGCCGCTCGCTTTTCCATGCGAGCCCATCGGGCCCAAGGGCTTCGATCCGATTGATGCCGCCAAGCAGCAGCAGATTTTGATCCTGTAGGGCGACCAGTTCAGAGACCGGCCGTAATGACAGGTGAAGGCAATGCGCCGGCTCCAGCGAAGGCACCAGGTAGGCGTAGCCTCCGGCGACGAACAGGATGTCATTCGGATTTGGGCAGGAAAATATCCCCGAGGGCAATGAGGGATCGCGATAACCAAGCGCGCATATAGCAAGAAACGTTCCGCCCGATGCCGGTGTGACTTCAACCAGCAGGGCGCCGCGGTTCATGGCTTCTTCTTCGCCGGGCACGCGGACAGGGTAGGTGAACTGCCGGGCTGGAGCGATCAGCGGCGGTTTGTCGAGCACCCGTGCGGTCCATCGATGTGGGAATGAGTTGGCTGTCGCGGGCGTCATCGCAGATGCTCCCAGCCTTGCGGCTCAAGTGGGATGGATTTGCCGTCTGTCCGAAGGATGACCCTCGGTGTGTTGCGTCTGGGCGGCAGGATGCTTCCGATACAGGTGATGGGGACACCGGCAATGGCGCGTGGCATCCGCACGCCGGGAGGCGCCGTGAAGAGAAGTTCATAGTCCTCGCCGCCGTGCAGGGCGTTGTGGAGAGCAACCTCTGAGCCAAGCGCCTGTGCCAGGGGATGAATGGGCAAGCCGGCGGCATCCACTTCGGCACGAACCCCGGAAGCATCGCAGAGGTGGGCTAGGTCGGTCGAAAGGCCGTCGCTGAGGTCGAGGCAGGCGGTCGCCAGTTTGCGACGGAGCAGGGCCTGCCCTACCGCCACGCGCGGCTCAGGGAAAAGATGAGGGTGGCCGGGGCCGGCGACGTGCACGCCCTTGCCATCATGCGGCAGAGCAGCCAACTCGGTGGCCGCGCCTCCGAGCGCTCCTGTGCAATACAGGAGATCGCCCGGGCGGGCACCGGAACGGCGCAGGGCACGCCCCCGAGGTGCGCTTCCCACCAGGACGATGTCGGCCAGAACGTGTTCGGAGGGCGACTCCGAGGTATCACCACCCGCGAGCGCAATGCGATGGGTGGCCGCGAGCGCGAGGAGGCCGTCAAGGAAGCCCTCAAGCCACACGGGATCACGTGCAACCGAACGGGGCAGGGCCAGCGAGAGGAACGCGCTGACCGGGCGGCCTCCCATGGCGGCGAGATCGCTGAGACCCCGTGCCAGGGTGCGATGGCCCACCGATTGTGGGGAGTGCCAGTCCCGCCGGAAATGGCGGCCTTCCAGAGAAAAGTCGGTGGTGACCAGGATTTCTTCGCCAGGCCGAGGGCGCAGAATGGCGCAGTCGTCCCCAATTCCGAGTGCAACAGAGGACGATGACTCGGATTTTGCCGCCCTGCGGCGAATGAGGTCGATCAGGGCAAGTTCACCAGACGGCCGGGACTCGTTTTTTCGCCGTGGAGGCATGGTTGCAGGGTACGTCAACCTGGGAGGTGTAGGCATCTCGCGCTGGAGCGGCTCCTGGCCGGAAGTCCGCCATTTCCTCTGCGGCACCTCGCCATTCGTCAGATTTCGGTTTTCCGGGCTGGCGGATGTGGTTCCGATACCTTAAAATGGGCTGGTACTAGTACGTACTTCTGAGCCGGGTGCTGACAGCCCGAAAATGGCTGGCGAAGTTCGTGTGTGCCTGCCGCATTGCCGGAAGGCTGGTCAACTTAGCTGCCGTTTGCTTCGTCTTCATGAATGAGGCTCCGGCAGGGCCCGAGAAGGGAAATCCCGAACAAGCTGTATGAAACTGAGAAAGCGCTACATCGTATACGTCACGCGTGGAGAAGATGGCACGGTCGACCGTGTTTCCATCCCGATGCGTTACGTGTATGTCTTTATAGCGGCGGCAGTTACGGGCATGTTCACCATCGCGGGCATGGCGGGATCGTATAGCCGCATGCTGGTCAAGGCGGAAAGCATCAACCATCTGCGCGATGAGCTGGCATTGAGCCGCAAGGACTATGCGCATCTGGAAAAGACCGCGCACGAAAAGGATGTTCAGGCTGCCAGTCTGGGATCGCTGGCGGGCGAGGTTTCTGCCCTGTACGGTCTCACGGCAGGGAAGCTGACGCTGCCTCACGGCCGCGGCAAGACAGCGGCTCCCTCAGCGGCCGCTGCTGTGGCGAAGGCGCCTCTCAAGGATGATTCCGCCTCCTTTACCGACGATAGCTATTACAAGTCCCTGGACACCTTCTATGCGCTGAAGAACACGGCGACCACGGGGCTGACCCTGCCCCCGCCGAGTGCCGACTTCGGGATTCAGGGCGCTTTGCGGGACTTTGCCGGCCTCAGCTCAGATGTGACCGGAACGAACGTGCCGGACATGTGGCCGATCATGGGGCCGATCAATAGCGGGTTTGGGGAGCGTCAAGATCCTATCCTGGGCGGCGGCGCCGGAGAGTTCCACAAGGGCGTCGACATCGGTTCGCCGGATGGCACCCCGGTACATGCTCCCGCCGGTGGCCGTGTGACCAAGGTGGGCATGGGCAACGGCTATGGACGCGAAATTGAAATCGACCACGGCAACGGCATTGTGACCGTGTACGGACACCTGCAGGGCTATAACGTCGTCGCCGGCGAGAGCGTGGTGAAGGGCCAGGTCATTGGCTTCGTCGGTCACAGCGGCCGCACCACCGGTTCCCATCTGCACTACGAGGTCCAGGTGCGTGGAACAGCCGTGAATCCGCACCGCTATCTGCGCATGACCCTGGCGCAGCTGGGCGGAACACCGCCTACCTCGTAGGTAGCACGCGGTCCTTGCGAGTTCCGAGATACGTGGAATGTCCCGCAATCGACGCCAATAGTGCCAGCATTCAACAATGCCTTGCTTAAGGACACGACTTCAGTCGTGTCGAAAAGAGCGAATAATCAGTGGCTTTAGCCACTGAGGGCACCGTGTATGTGCACCGCATGATGCAGGACCGCCGGAGTAATACCGGTAATGGTGTAGACCGAAGAGCGATCCCTTCCAAACCTGTAAAGGATGTCCTGATAACAAGGTTTAAAGGATGTCATGGAGCTTGACATGCTCTTTGCTCGACTGGGGTAGAGGGTGCTGAAGCCGCTTGCTCCCAATGAAAACGGCATCTCCACTGTTTGGGCGACCGCAGTATTCCCGAAACTGCCCTAAAGAAGGAAGGGTACCTCAGCGGGTAAACCCGCTTTCCTCGATCGCGTAGCGACACGACTGAAGTCGTGTCCTTAAGCAAGGCGGTCAATCTACGAGGCAATAAGAAAGGCGCCGGTCCAGGACCGGCGCCTCTTGTGTTTCTAGTGAGCTTGCTTACGCGACGACGTCGATGCCCATCGAGCGGGCGGTGCCGCGGATGGTCTTGGCGGCAGCCTCGACCGTGTTGGCGTTCATGTCGGGCATCTTGAGCTTAGCGATCTCGAGGACCTGCTTCTCAGTGACCTTGCCCTTCTTGTCCTTGTTCGGCGTTCCCGAACCCTTGTCGATGCCGGCAGCCTTCTTCAGAAGGATCGGCGCCGGAGGCGTCTTGGTGATGAAGGTGAAGGTGCGGTCCGCGTAGACGGTGATCACAACCGGCACGATCATGCCGTTGAGTTCCTTGTCCTTGCTGGTGCGTTCGTTGAACTGTTTGCAGAATTCCATGATGTTGACCTGCGCCTGACCGAGCGCGGGGCCGATGGGCGGCGCAGGCGTTGCCTTGCCGGCCGGAATCTGAAGCTTGACGTAGCCTGTAACTTTCTTCGGTGCCATGTTCCTAGTCCTTCTCTGATGCTGCGGGCAGAGCCTCGCATGATTGGATGTTGCTGCTGCAATCAGGAGTTAGAAGGTCCGGTGAAGCGGCCGGGCTGCGACTCCTGCAAAACAAACTTCGTTACTCTTCCGCCTTTTCGACACTGGCGAAGGAAACCTCGGTGGGTGTGGGACGGCCGAAGATGGAAACCATGACCTTGAGGGTCTGCTTGTCTTCGTTGACGTCGTCCACGGCGCCGTTGAAATTGGCAAACGGGCCTTCGGTGATGCGTACCTGTTCGCCCTTGGCGAACTTGAGCTTGAGCTTGGGCTTTTCCTTGGTGACGTCCGCGCGGTTGAGCATGGCATTGACTTCCTGCTCGCTCAGCGCGTTGGGCTGGTCGCCCGTCTGGAGGAACCCCGTGACGCGTGGGGTGTTCTTCACCACGTGCCAAAGATCATTGTCGAGCGCCATTTCCACGAAGACGTAGCCGGGCAGGAAGACACGGTCGATGGTGTACTTCTTGCCGTTGCGCAGCTCGGTGGTGGGCTCGGTCGGAATTTCGATGCGGCCGACGCGGTCTTCCAGGTGGTACGCACGCACGCGGCTTTCGAGCGACTCTTTCACCTTGCGCTCAAAGCCGGAATAGGCGTGGATGATGTACCACTTGAAATTCTCGTTGTGCGGAGGAAGCACGGACTCGACTCCCGCCTCTTCGGCGGTCTCGGGGTCGGCGGCGTCTACAGCGCCGGTAAGGGTCTCGATCGCCTCGAGATTCTCTTCCTGCTGATCCTTGTTGAGCTCGTCTGCCATTGCTCTGCCTTCTTCCGTGCGGGCTCTACGGCCTGTCGCGGAGGGGTTTAGGGTAACTACTTGGTCAGATGGATCAGCAGCTTGTCGATAAGACTGCCGAGAAGCTGATCCACCAGCGCGAAGTACGCTGCGAAGATGAACACGGTAACGATCACCACGATGGTGGTGTTCTGAACTTCCATCCGCGAGGGCGTGACGACCTTGCGCATTTCCTGGCGAACATCCTTCAGGAATTGCATAAGACGCTCGGGCCCCGCAGTGATCTTCTGCATGGCCGTGCCCTGTTCGTTTGTTTCAACTACGGCTGCTTTTGCCATGGTGCTCGTCCTGGAACCGCGCCGCGAAGGCGGTGCGAACTGCTGTGCTGAATGATGTTGGCAGGGGAGCTCGGATTCGAACCGAGAAGTTCGGTTTTGGAGACCGACAGTTTAACCGTTGAGCTTACTCCCCTACGGCAGCGAACAGTCTTCAGTTAACAGCGAACAGGTTATCCAAAATTCCTACTGTTCGCTGTTAACTGTTCGCTGTTTACTTGGTTTCTTTGTGCGCCGTGTGCTTGCGGCAGGTGTTGCAAAACTTGGAGAACTCGAGACGGCCGGTGGTGGTCTTCTTGTTTTTGGTCGTCGAGTAGTTGCGGTTCTTGCACTCGGGGCACTGCAGGGTGATGATTTCGCGCATGGTGATTCTCTCCTTCTAACGTGGCCAACCACTTCGGTTGGCAAGCAGCTTGCAAGCCGTGAGGCCGGCACGCCGCGACGCAGGGCTTATGGCCCCTGCTGCCGATTACCTGAATTGTGACGCTGGAAGCCGAGCGGTCAGGCCACGCTCTGCCTTGTCTATTATCCGACAAAACCTGAAATTGCGGAAGAGCCCCGTTTGACGGGGGATCCCATACACAGGGCAGGCCTTCGAACGTCGACGCCGATCAGTAGTAGGCGTAGAGCTTGAAGTACTTGTCGCGGAGCTCCACGGGAACTTTTTCCAGGGAAGCGAGGTAAAGTTCGCGAATCTGGCCCTGGTCGGCGTCGCCGAGTTTGGCGTAGCTGGCTGCGGCGGTGGGGCCCAGTTTGCCGGCTTTGAGCACTTCTTCAAACTCGCGGATGCGGAGCTTGCCGCGGCCGAGCGATTTGAGGAAATCGGCCACGCGGCCCGCGGAGAAAGACTGATCGATAGCGCCTTGAATCACGCCGAAAGTCGCCGGATCGGAAACCGGAATGGCTGCCTGCTGGTACATCTATTGAACCCAACCTGTTGTGAATGAAATTTGCCGCGGAGGCGGAGATATGGAGCGGGAGACGGGAATCGAACCCGCGACCAACAGCTTGGAAGGCTGTGACTCTACCACTGAGTTACTCCCGCGTGCCGCAGGGGCATGGAGCCCCTTTCTTGCCGTTCCAGAAATTCTGGAGCTGATGATGGGGCTTGAACCCATGACCTCTCCCTTACCAAGGGAGTGCTCTACCACTGAGCTACATCAGCCCTTTGACGGTCGCCGAGGCCAGACATGGCCACGACTACCCGCCTTGCTCCATTCCTTGTCACCGTATCTGCGTACACCCCACAGGGTGAGAACAGTACGAAATGCAAAGAAACCGAGCAATAACCAAGTGAACTGCTGATACCGACCCGGTTCCATCGTACGCCATACGGCGAAGGCGAGCACGCCCAGAACCAGCAGCGCAACCCACATTCTTCCGCTCGAGGCCGGACCCATATCCAAGCAATCACCTCAAAACTTATGGTGCACAGGGGAGGATTCGAACCTCCGTAGCGCATTGCGCGGCAGATTTACAGTCTGCTGCCATTAACCACTCGGCCACCTGTGCAGTTGTGAATGCCATGGGGAGAAAAAACTGGAGCTGGCGAAGGGATTTGAACCCCCGACCGCCTGATTACAAATCAGGTGCTCTACCAGCTGAGCTACGCCAGCCCTACAGCAAACCGCGCTGCCGGAAAAGCGCAGCGCACAAGGACAACTGTATCACAATGGCCGCCTGGTCAGGCCGTGTGAAACCCACGTGCACCAAGCCGCCGGGGCCCATTTTCGAGCCCCGGATTGGTGACCGGAAGGATGCAGGAGAGGTTCGCCCGAATCCAACGAACAACCTGTCTAGTGAACGACCTGGGGTGTGCCGGGCTTGATATCGCCACAGTCGGCGCCAAGATATTTGGTCGTCATGGTGTTGTCCATCGACATCGCGCGGCCTCCAGCGTCCATGTCCATGTGCATGGTGCCGTGTCCGGTATCGCCTTCCCACTTCATTTCAAAGTGGCCCTTGGCGTTGCCGCGGGGGCAGGCGATGTCGAAAGAATACGTGCCCGCTCCGAAGTTCTGGTTGGTCACGGTGCAATCGTGCTGTTGTTGCGACGTGGCGAGATCCTGCGCATAGCGCTCGGGGGTCAGGCAGGAGCGTACGGTGGTCGTGCGTGCGCCCGCGCCGGCAGGCATGTTCATGCCGGGCATGGTCATTTTCATGGTGGATGTCGTCTCCCACAGACCCATCTTCATGGGCGGGGTGGCGGGCAACTGGTACATGGCTGCGGACAAAAGGATCAGGCCGTGCGCGAGCAGCAGGTTCATAGCGGTGATTCTCCTGAAAACAAAGGTTGAAATGGATCCCGGGGAAGCAAGAACGGTTTATCACGTCTGCGAGCCCCCAAACTAGAAAATTCTGCGTTTTTGCGTAGCCGGATGAATCGGCCAGCCCGACATATTAGTTGCGACCGAAAAAGTGGTAGCGTGATTCTGTTGGCGCTCCCCCAAAGCAGACCGGACGCCGGGACACCTTACGTTCATGATCCATCGAGTCTTTCTGGTAGCCATTCTCCTGATTTCACCTGCCGCCATGTGGGGCCAGTCTCCCGCGGCCGTGCAGGAAGGCCCAATTTCCACGCGGTCAAATCCGGATGTCTCCACGCATCCGCGGACACCGGACGACAGCACCCTCTCGAACGATTCGATCATCCGGATGACCAAGGCCGGGCTTTCCGAACAGATTATTGCGCAGGCAATCGATCTTCAGCCGGGCCGCTACGACACCAATGCCGAGTCGCTGATTGCGCTGAAAGAGGCCGGTGTTTCGGACAAAATCATCGGTCTGATGCAGTCTCACGGCACCGGTCTCGGCCGCCACGACACCAAACCTGTCGAACTGGCCCCGCTTTCAGGCGAAATCGACGAGATGGGCGTCTATTACCAGGACCGCAAGACCAGCGAATGGATTCCACTGAAGACGGAAAAGGTCGTCATCAAGTCTGGCGGGTTTATTAAGAGCACAATCACGCAGGGCATCATCAAGCAGGATCGTAACGGCACGGTGAACGGAGAACATTCGCCCCTGGTTCTCAACAGCGGAACGCCGATTCTGATTTACGCGCCTGAAGGCACATCGCCTGACGAATACACATTCGTTCAATTCCGCGAGCATGGTAATCGCCGCGAGTTCCGCATCTACACCGGCGGCGTCATTCATGGCGGCGGAGGTAGTGATCGCGACTCCATCGACTTCACCGCGAAGAAGATTGCGAAGCGTATGTACACCTTCAACGTTCCGGAGGACGTTGTCGTGGGCGAGTACGGCATCCTGCCGCCGGGAGCGGCTGCGGGTGCGGCCAGCCTGAACGGCAATGGCAAGATGTTTACCTTCCGCGTAGCGGAGGCGCATGCGTCGGCGAAACCGTAGCACGCTGCTGGTTGCCCTGGTGTTGGTGATCGCCCTGGCGGTCGTTGTGATCCTGCGGCAGAAATCTCCGCCGGAAGCGGCGCGTCTGCTGCCGGAATCAGATGCCATTCTCTACATGCAGTTCAAGACGTTGCGCGCGGTCACGCATTTCGATGCCTCACCCGTAAAGCGCAGTCCCGATTTTCAGAAGTTCATCGATGCAACGGGCATTGTGCCGGAGCGCGATCTGGATGAAGCTGCGTTCGCATTGCATCGTATGCCCGATCCCAAGGGACCGAACGGACCGGTGGCCTATTCGGAAGTGTTTGTTGGACGCTTCGATGGGCAACGCCTGAACAGCTACCTGGCCGGCATCGCCAGCGCGCATGAGACCTATGCCGGGCACGAGATCTACAGCATTCCGATCGAAGGCCGCACATTACGCGTGACCCAGCTTGGGTACGACACGGTCGCGGCGTCGAACATGCCAACCGCGGAACAAATCCACTCCATTCTCGATCGGTCACGAGCATCGGCGTTGAGTTCGCCGGGATCGTCGCTGCTGGCGGCGCGCTACTCCGAAGTTCCCCGGTTGCCGCTCCCGCCGCAGGCCTGGGGAATCGGGCACATCGGTCTCCCCTTTTCACAGAATGGCCACATTTCGATCCTCGGCCTGGAGCTGCCGCTGCGCGAAGATACGGACCTCGTAGCCAGCCTGCGCTACAGCGGGTCGATCCATCTGCGTGTGGATGAAATTGCTCCCGATGCCGCAACGGCGGAACGGACAGTGGAAACGCTGACCGCGCTGCTCAGCGTGCTGCGCGGCTTGGGCAGCGTAGAGCCCCCGCACAGCCCGGCGGACGCCGCACTGCGCGAAATCCTCGGCAGCGCCAAGCTTGAGCAGCACAAAACCCACGCGGAACTCGACGCCTATGCGAGTCCAGACCAGTTGAAAGCGCTCGCGTCACAAGCCGCGAATCCGGTAACCCCGGAACCGTAGAGCATATTCCTTCTTCCGCAGTGCCGGCAGGGGATGAAAAAGCCGTCTTCGCTGGAAAAGAATGGCCCCAAAACAGCACTGCACTCATCCTCTCGACCACCAACGGATTCGCCAGGCCGTAAGATTTCACTATGCGGCTTGTAGCGCATTCGCTGCGCTATACTTTCGTCTTTCACGAATGGAATTAAATTTTCATCCTTGGAGATTTCACGTGCGCACCTCGCTAACAGTTTTTACTCTCGCCCTGGTCTCTATGCCTGGAATCGTTTTTGCCCAGAAAACGCTGACGGGACAGGATGCCTTCACGGATTACACCAAGGAACATCCCGGCGTGCGGCGGCACCTGACGGTGGCGGATTTGCCCGCGCCTAACGAAGAATCTTCAGTCAACAATAACGCGCAGATGGTTGCGCGCCCTGAAGGCGCCTGGCCGCAGGTTCCAGCGGGTTTCAAGGTGACGTTGTACGCGGATGGCTTCACAGAGCCTCGCCTGATCCGTACCGCGCCGAATGGCGATCTCTTTCTGGCCGACTCGCGCGGCGGACAGGTTGTGGTGCTGCGTGGTGTGGGCGCCGATGGCAAGCCGCAGGCCAGGGAAGTGTTTGCAAGCGGTCTCGATCATCCGTTCGGCATCTCGTTTTATCCGCAGGCGAATCCGAAGTGGGTGTACGTCGCCAACACCACCAGCCTGGTCCGCTTCGCCTACAAGGCGGGCGACATGAAGGCCAGCGGCGCGCCGGAAACGGTGGTGCCGGAACTCCCGGGGTTCGCGCGGCTTACGGGCGGCGGACACTGGACGCGTGATGTGCAGTTCTCGCTCGACGGCAAGAAGATGTGGATATCGGTTGGGTCGGCTTCCAATGTGGATGATGCCGACACCCATCCGCGCGAGTTCCACCGCGCGGATGTGCTCGAGTACACTCCGGACGGCAAGTTCATCAAGGTGTGGGCATCGGGCATTCGCAACTGTGTGGGTGAAGCTGTGAACCCCATCACCGGCGAGCTCTGGTGCTCCGTCAATGAGCGTGATGGTTTGGGTGACAACCTGGTGCCCGACTACATTACGAGCGTGCCGGAAGACAGCTTCTTCGGCTGGCCGTGGTGGTATATGGGCCAGCATCAGGATCCCCGCCTCCCAGGCAAACATCCGGAACTTAAGGCCAAGGTGCGTACGCCGGATGTTCTGGTGAACCCGCACTTCGCGTCGTTGGAAATGTTGTTCTATCCCGGCAAGGGCGGACAGTTTCCCAAAGAGTTCAATGGCGATGTATTCGCAGCGGAGCATGGTTCCTGGAACCGCTCTACTCGGTCGGGATACGAAGTAATCCGCGTGCCTATGAAAAATGGTCACGCAACCGGTGACTATGAAGACTTTCTCACTGGTTTCGTGACGGCGGATGGCCATGTATGGGGCCGGCCCGTGGGTGTGACGATCGCCAACGACGGCAGCATGTTTGTGACCGACGATGGCACGAAGAGCGTGTGGCACGTCAGCTATGTTGGGAAGTAAAGCACTTCCCATGAAGGTGTACCCAGGGGCAAAGATGTTGAAGTCGTTTTCCCCAAAGAAAACGACCTTTTCAGCCGCTTCGGGAGGGCACGGGGTCATGGGAAATGCTCTAAGCATTCCCCATGAAGGTGTACCCAGGGGCCAAGATGTTGAAGTCGTTTTCGCCCAAAGAAAACGCTTCTAGAGAATAGATTCGAGGTAAGAAAGCGGCCACGTCGGGAAAAGGGCGTGGCCGCTTTGTATTGCGGCCGCACGAAATTGCTTGAGCAGGTGAGTTAATGGTTCGTTCCCGGATATGGATCTTCGTTCTGGCATCGCTGAGTCTCGCGACCGGCACCGGATGTTCGCACTGGCTTCAGCAGCAGAATCTGCTGAGCCGTACGCGCGCCAGGTATTACAACCTGAAGGCTGCCGGAGCCCGTTCGTACCATTGCACGGTGCGGCCCGATTGGCCGCTTTTTATCGATACGGCCAATAAGCTTCCCGAAGAGAAGGCGCTTACCGATACACCATGGCACCGATATCTGCAGAACGTGGACCTGTCGTTTCGTGCGCCCCTGGTAGGGTCTTCCGCTGTCTTCTGGACAGAATCCGCGCCTCCGCCACCGGACAAAGCCGACCCCGCGAAGAAGATGGAAGCTTCCTTTCGCAAGATGATTGACGGGACCCTGTTCACGCTGCAGGCGAACCTGAACGGCACGTTATTGCCTGCCGTTTCCACGTCCGACATGACGCGAAAGGGGCAAGGGTATGTGCTCACCGAGCATGACCTTCAAAACCGCATCACGGATATCACGTTCGACAAGGATCTGAAGATCACCCATCTTTCGACCCGAGGGCCGGGGATTCTCGCGGATATCGACACCAGGTATGTGGAGTCTCCGAAAGGGCTGTTGCTGGTACAAATGGACACCGATACCCGGATGGGTGAGGAACGCGGGATGAGCCATACGGTCATCAAGGTTACGTATGCCGATATCGATGCGTTCACTGTTCCATCAGGGATAGAACTTGATACGTCCAGCGGCACGATCATTCGGATGAAGTTTACCAACTGTGGTGTCGACAAATAGCGCTGCTGCGGTAGCATGACGCATGGCTTTTCCCTTCGTCCGCACAGGTCTGGCTTCTCTGGCTGTTTGCGCAATGTCTGCAGCCACCCCTGCCCAAAAGCCGGCGCCCACTGCAGCCGCCGAGTTTGTCAAGGCGCGCTCGCTTTACTACACGCCGACGATCAGCGGTCTCCAATCCCTGCATTGCGATGTGGCTTTCGATTGGAAGGCTTTTCTCGACAAGGCCAGCGGTACCACGATCCCCGAGGACAACGCAGCGTTGGTCTATCTGCGGTCTCTGAAGCTCAGTGTGGATGATGACCTGCAAGGTGGGGGAAGCCTGAAATGGACTTCGGAGAATCAGCCTCCGGCCGATCAAGCAGATAGCGTCAAGCAGACGCTTAGCGGGCTGGCACAGACCTGGCAAGGTTTCTTCCAGGCATGGAACCAGTTTATGAACGGTTCCATGGTGAAAGTGGCGGACGACAAAACAGTCGTGGAACGTAACGAAGGCGGTTATCACATGTACGCGAAGGACGAAGGCACTCTCGCGGAAGAACAATTCGACAACGCGTTTCTGCTGCAGTCGATCCACGTGAATACGCCGCAGATGGATGTTGCCATGAAGCCGCTGTTTGACGACACGCCTCACGGCAAGATCATCAAAGAGATTCGGGCCAGCTACCGCGAGCCCGTTACTGCACCGGCGATGACCATGATCATGACCGTGCAGTATGCCACCGTCTCAGGCTTTCAACTGCCGGCAACTGTCCAGATGGAAGTCGAAAATGTGGCGCACTTCGACTTCCACGTGAGCGGTTGCACGGTGAAGACGAGCAGCACAGCATCAAAGCCGTAAGTTCCCAGGCTGAATTCGGGCGGGTATCGCGTGCGAAAGCACGCAATCGTCTTCGTTCCCCAAGCGTTCATACCGACCGATGCGTCCCGACCCCACCCTTTGCAAAAGCGCAAAGGATGGGGCACCCTTGTGTCGAGAGTGTCGACGGTTCAACCCGCCTCAAGCATCCGAGCCTGCTTCTGCTTGAGCTCACCCAGCAGGCGTTCGACCTTTTCTTCACGCTCCAGTTTGGCGAAGCGGTCTTCCAGTGAATCGCTTCCCAGCATCTGCTTGCCGGCCTCGTTTTCGGCTTCGTTGTTCTGAACCTTCGCTTTGAAACGGCCGAGCGCGTTGCCGGAAACCCGGTGCGTGTCTTTTTCCGCGGCCTGTCGAGCGGCGGTCGCTTTACCCACCATGCGCGCCCGGCGATGCTGGGCAATTAGCATTTCACACTGAGCCTGGGTTTCCTTCAGCTTGCCTTGCAGTTTGTTGTAGGTGCTGCGCAGGGTTTCCGCTTCGGCGGTCTGGTCCACGACCTGCTTGCTGAAACCATCCGCCATGCCCTGATGGCTGAGCCCCCGTTCGAGCGCGGCACGCGCCAGTTCATCGTCCCCCTTGGTCACGGCAAGCTCGGCCTTGGCGCGCCAGTCGGCAGCGGTCGACTGATGCTCCAAGGCTTTCTTCTCCAGCAGATGCTGGTCGGCCAGTGCGATGGCGACCTGGGTCTTGACCTGGAGCAACTGGTTTTCCATGTCGAGCACCAACTGCTTCAGCATCTTTTCAGGGTCTTCCGCGCGGTCGATCAGATCATTGACGTTCGCGCGAAGCAGGGTTGCAACTCGTTCCATGAGTGCCATGATGGTGTCTCCTTCGGGTTACAGCGTGTTGCGGAAAAGCAAGCGGCCTGGACGAACTTCTGTCCGGGCCACAGGGGTTAGTGGGTCTTGGGAGGGTTGGTGGGGCCGCTGGCGTCGATCGTCTTCTTGGGTGCATCACCGTCGGGGCGCAGCGTCATCTGCTTGACGTTTGACATCAGGTCGCTCATCTTCATGCCGCTCAATGCCTCGAAGAGTGCGGGCACCTGTGCGGCAATCTCGGTGATGTCGGCGGTGATCTTGCTGGCGCCGGCGGCTTTGGAATCGCCCGTCGAGACGATGGTGATCTTATCCACCTGCGAAAGCGGCTCGCTCATAGCGCGCACGATGTCCGCCATGTTGGTGATGATCTTGTCCACGACAGCGGCCTGCGACCACTCCTGGTAAGCCTCGGCCTTGATGTTCATCGCCTTGGCTTCGGCTTCACCCTTCTGGAAGATGATCGCGGCTTCGGCTTCACCCTGGACGCGGATCGCCTGGGCTCTGCCATCCGCTTCGGCGATGATGCGCGAGCGTTCGGCGTTGGCCATGTTCTCGATGCGCTGCTTTTCAATCTCCGACTTCTTGAGCACGGTGGCGATCAGTTCGCGTTCGTTGCGCTGGATTTCGGCTTCCTGCACCTTGACCTGCGCTTCTTTCTCGATCTGCTGTACCTTGACCTGCTCCGCGATGACCTTCTGCTGCATCATGTTGGTTTGCAGTTCGTAGGCCTTATCGGCCTGAGCTTCCTGTCTGCGTGCGGCTTCGGTAAATTGCGCCTTCTGGATGTCCAGGTCGCGCTGCGCCTCGGCCTGTTTCGCCAGCGACATGGTTTCCGCGAGCACGCGCTCCTGGTCGGCGGCCGCTTTGGCCACCGCCGATTCGCGCAACGCAATGGCGCGGCGGATGGCGGTATCACGCTCGGCCTCCGCAGTGGCGATTTCGGCGTCACGCCTGATGCGGGCGATGTCCGGGCGGCCCATGTTGGTGATGTACTCGTTCTTGTCGCGGACTTCCTTGATGGTGAAGCTCACGACATCGAGGCCCATCTTGCTAAGGTCTTCCGCGCAGGTGGCGCGCATGCGCTCACCCACCATCTCCGGTTCCTTCACGATCTGTTCCACCGTGAGCTGGCCGATGATGCCACGCAAATGGCCTTCCATCACCAGGCGGATCAGGCCTTCACGCTGCGGAGGCGTTTTGGAAAGAAACTGCTCGGCCGCGGTCATGATGCTCTCATTGTCGGAGCGCACCTTGATCTGGGCGACAGCTTCCACCGTGACCGCCACACCTTGCTTGGTGTAGAGATCCTGTTGGGGCGCGACATCAAAGCCCATGAGCTCGAGCGAAAGCTCGCGCGCGTGCTGGATGATGGGGTAAATGATCGCGCCATGGCCTTTGATGACTCTGGGGCCGCCGAAGCCGTAGCGAATCAAGGCTTCATTGGGGCCGGCCTTGCGATACATACGGGCCATGGTGACCATCATGAGAAGGATAAAAACTACGGCGAGTCCGCCGATCAATATGTAAGGGTTTGTCATACACTTTCTTCTTTCAGGGAAAGAACGACACAGCGTCTACCAGCTGCAGGTAAGCTCAACAATCACTGGCTTCGCGAAAATGTTGTCCGCGGCGGTCAGGGCTCGCGCATGGGACTCTCCTGTTCTTCGGGGCGGCTGTCATCGCGCAGCAACCCGCCTTCAAACTCATCCCAGCGGCGCACATAGGCCACACCGCGCGCATACCGCATCACGATGATCTCGGCGCCCCGTTCAATCGCGGTCCCGTTCTCGCTGCGTACAGCCATGCTCCGCCGCGCGCCGTTTTGCGAAAACAGCATTTCTCCGAAACCAGTCGCCGAGATCGTGGAGCTCACGCGTCCCACGACGCCGGTCATCTCCGTGTCCTCGGGCTCAAGCGTGCGTTCCCCAGGCATCAGCACCTTGGTCAGAAACCACATCAAAAGCGACGAGCCGGCGAGACCGCTCAATGTCGCGAACAGCAGCACCAGGGCAATGCTGATGACACCTGCATGGTGCATGAGATAGCCCGCGCCACCGAACCAGCAGAGAAATGCCGTTACGGTGAATCCGTTGATCGCGGAGATGCCGGAAACAGAGCGGCCCACGCCAAGCCTCCCGGCATGTCCACCTGCATGACCTTGTCCACCGATGTGGATATGGCCAATGTGGAAGTGAGCCGCGCCCATGACGAACGAGATCACGCTCAATGCCAGGCCCACGCCGAAGCAGGTCAGATAAATCGCATCCCAGTTCCACGTCGCGTTCATCGCTGCGCTCCTTCCTTGACTTCTTTCTTCATGGTTGATTTCCGAGGCTTCGATGCCTTGGAAGCGGCTGCTTGGGCCGATTGCATACGCGGAACAATCTCCGGTTTGGGCGCCGGCTTGGCCGCCGCGCTTGACGGACGTAAAAGCTCCATCAGGCGCTCGGCAAGGGACGGCGTTTCCAACACGCTTTCGAGCAGCAGCAGGCAACTGCGCGAATCCTCATGACGCGCCACGGCGAGTAGCGCCCGGCGTAGTTCAGGGTCCCGGCGAAAACGCTCGGCTCCGCCTATCAGCCAGAGATCGAGCTTGTCTTCCATGCCGCGGAGATCGCTGAGCAGCTCCACGTTGTAGCCGTCAGGGTCATCCACGAGGTAGCCCGGATGCACCTTGAAGAACTTCGCGAGCAGCAGGCGCGTGGTATTGGTGAGGTGAGGCCGCGCTCCGCTTTCGATCTGGGAAAGGTAACTCTGGCTGAGCGGCGCGTCCATCTCCTCGCGGATTGCCCGAACCAGCTCGCCCTGCGTCATCGCGCGTCCGAAGCCGCGAAGATTGCCTTCCACTTCACGCAGGTAACGGATTTTGTCACAAAGTTTCATGACGGCATATTGCCTCATTGCAATATGCAATGAAGATATTGCAATTTGTAATATTCGTCAAGCCTGAAATATCAGATTGATTCTGCTGGGGTTAGCTGAATCTATTCATGCTGTGTTTCCGGCAGGCGATTGGAGTAGGTTGGTTTTCCTCGTCAGAAAACGGCCTTGGCGTCTGTACGCAAGGTGTGGCGCATGCCGTTGGTTGCGGCACAGACCAGCGCCAACGGCGCGGCATATACCAGCATGGGGCGTAACGGGGACCCCGGCGAGCGCGTTTGTTTTTTGCTCGCTGGGGAGGTGAAGCCCCATGTCAGACCCACATAGAATCCAAGGGCTGAAGGCCCGACATATGCTCTCGCCAATTTTGCCGAAATATATGATTCGCCCGCCATGTAGGTTGTGTGGATAGGCTGGGCTTCCGCGGCTGTTTATATGTCGCGCCTTCAGCGCTCACCCTCTATGGCTACCTATTCCATGGGGTTTCAGTACCCCAGTGAACAAGTTCACTGGGGACCCCACTTTCACCCCATGCTGGTATATGCCGCGCCGTTGGCGCTTGGGGACTTGCTCGTGTGCGCGTCCTTGACCTCCCCGACGACAAATGAAGTGGTCACCGTTTCATCCATAAGGGTTGGCTCCGACGGTAGACGACCTGGGAGAAAACGATTTGAGCACTTTCGCCTTCAGGAGATTTACTTTAGTGGTTCTTTGAGGCGTTGACTGCTTGAGGTTTCATCGCCGCTTCGACCTCTTCCGGGGTGTGCGGCAGGTCGGCGATGAAGTCCATGAGCTTCCCATTGGCGTCGACGTAGAAGGTGTCCTCAATACGCACACCGATCTTCTCTTCAGGAATGTAGATGCCGGGCTCGATGGTGAAGACCGCGCCGGGACCGAAGGGCTTGGTGTAGTCGTAGGGATCGTGCACATCGATGCCCACCGAATGGCCAAGGCCGTGGATGAAGTACTGGCCGAGGGGCTGGCCATGCAGGTCTTTGCCGTGAGTGTTGATGTAGTCGAAGGCGATCTTGTCGAGTGAGTCGGCGTTGTTGGGTGCGTTGCGGCTGCCCATATAGGACCTGCCTGAAACAAATGCCGCCATTGCGGCGCGCTGTGCGCCCAGAACGATCTCATAGATCTCGCGCTGACGTGGCGTGAAGTGGCCGCTCACCGGGAAGGTGCGCGTCACGTCACTGGCGTACATGGAGTATTCGCCCGCTGCATCGACAACCACCAGGTCCCCTGCCTGCATGATGTTTTCGTCCGCGCTGTAATGCAGCACTGTGGAGTTGGCCCCGGAGCCGACGATGGAGGGATAGCTGGGACGCTCGCAGCCGTTTTCCTTTAGCTTGTAGTCGACCAGACCGCTCATGGTGCGTTCGGAAGCTCCAGGCTTGATCGCGGCGAAGAGCGCGCGATGCGCGGCGATGGAGGCATTGGACGCTTTGCGAAGCAGAGCCAGTTCGTCCGGAGACTTGTTCCAGCGAAGCTGTGCGACGACTGAGCGCAATTCCTGAGCCGGCGGAACGCTGACGCCGAGCGAAGCCGCGAGCAATGCGAGTGTGGCATTGGTTTGCGGTTCGTCAGTTGCTGCGTAGAGCTTGGATACGCGTGGATTGAGGTAGCCAATAATCCCAACCGCCTTGCTCATACGGTCCAACTCGTGGGGCAACTGGGTGATGGGCAGCACTTCATCGACGCCCGCCACTCCGGGAGCTCCTGCCGTGTCGGCCCCCAGCTTAACGCCGGTGTAGCGCTCCATACGCGCATTGCGCGTGGGCAGAAAGAGAATCTCGCGATAGCGCTCGGCTGGGGCGGCTGGTGACAGGTAGGCTGCAGGCGCCGCCGGAACAGCAGCTTCGATCAGCAGCGCAGCCCCGGGCTCGTTCCATCCGGTGAGGTAGTAGAAGTCTTCGTCCTGACGCCAGGAAAGATATTCTTCTTTCGGCTCGTCGGCTGCGAAGATGAGTGCGGCGCCACCTTTGAGCTTCTCCGCGAGCGCAACACGGCGCGTGTGGTATTCGGCGGCAGGTTGTTTCTCGAGCGCAAAGCAGGGAACAGTCAACAGCAGAGCGAACATAGCGCAGACGAGCGCGCGGAGACGTGTCATCGGAAGGCCTCAGAGTGAGTGAGTGAGCGACGCGTTCACCTTAGCACAGGAGCACGTGTAGGTATTCACTCTGTAGGGCGGCCGATCGCGACAAGGCAGTTCTGTTGACATCTATGTCTATACAAAGTATATACAGGAGCTATGGATGTGCTCTACAGCTATCGTGGCGAGACATTCACGTGGGATGGACGAAAGGCAATAGAAAATCGCGCGAAGCATCGCGTGAGTTTCGAAACGGCTTGCGAGGTTTTCTTTGATCGCTTTGGCACGTATCTTGATGCCAGTGTTCCAGAAGAAGAGCGATCAGCCTTGATCGGGTTAAGCGCATCTTTCGAAGTGCTCTACGTCGTGCACCTGGAACGAGAAGGTGAATACATCCGAATTATTTCCGCGCGCGAGCCTACTCAGCGTGAGAGGACACTTTATGAAAACGGCGAATGAAAAGATGCGGGAGCAGCTCGGAAAGCCTCACGTCATGACTTCGATCAGTCTCAGAATTCCTGAACATGTCATTGAGGACCTGAAAGAGATTGCACCGACCCTTGGTTTTTCCGGGTATCAGGGACTCATCAAGGCGTATATCAGTCAGGGACTGCGAAAAGATTTACAGCGGTTGGAGGGCTCGAATGTCCAAGCTCTGACGGAGAGCCTGCGTCGCCAGGGCGTGCCCGACGCAAAAATCTCGGCGGCGATCAAAGAAGCTGGATTGAAGAAGGCATGAATTCCGAACCAGCTTCTGGTCGAGCCGAAGAGTTGCGATCGGACGCAGTATGAATATGAGAAGGCCGCCGCAAATACATAGACCGCCACTGATCTGGTGAAGAAACGGCTCGCGAAGACATTGCCCGGTTTCGACATCGATGTACTGACAGCTGCGGAAAGCCAATAGCGCAGACACTAAATTGAAAAATGCTCGTGCCAGCTACAACGAATAAATTTCAGTTCAGAAACATGGTGCGATAAAGCGTATCGCGCTGCACGGGTTTAAACCCGGCGTCACGGATGATGCGGCGAAGCTCCTCTTCCGTGGTGCAGTTGGACGTGCCGGCAGCCCTTACGACGTTTTCTTCCAGCATCACGCTGCCCACATCGTTGCCGCCAAAGCGCAGCCCCATCTGCAGGACCTTCAGGCCCTGCGTAACCCATGAGCTTTGCACGTTCTGGATGTTGTCCAGATACATGCGGCTGATGGCGAGAGTCTTGAGGTACTCGACTGATGTAGCTTCGTCCCAGCCACGGCCGCCCAGCGCCGTATTTCCGGGCTGGAAGCTCCAGGGGATGAACGCGGTGAATCCGCCAGTTTCTTCCTGCAGCCGGCGCACCACTTCGAAGTGGTTGACGCGCTGCTCCATGGTTTCGCCCACGCCGAACATCATGGTGGCCGTAGTACGCATGCCCAGTTGGTGGGCGGTGCGGTGGACGCTGACCCAGTCTTCGGTGCCGCACTTCAGGCGCGCGATGCGATGGCGGACTTCGTCGTCGAGAATTTCCGCGCCGCCACCAGGGATGGAGTCGAGCCCAGCATCGCGCAGGCGAGCAATCGTAGTGCGGAGGTCGATCTCGGAATATTCGGCAATGGCGAGGATTTCGCTGGCGCTCAGGCAATGCAGCCAGATCTTCGGGAAGCGCTGCTTGATGCCGGTAAACAGCGATTCGAACCAGTCAATCTTGAGGTCAGGATGGATGCCACCCTGCATCAACACGCCCGTGCCGCCCATCTCGACGGTTTCACGAATCTTGTCATAGATCGTGTCGAAGTCGAGGATGTAGCCTTCGGCGGCGAGTTTGCCCTTCAGCGGGCGGTAAAACGCGCAGAAGGTGCAGTACTCCGTGCAGAAGTTGGTGTAGTTGATATTGCGGTCGATGATGTAGCTGACCACGCCTTCAGGATGAAGACGGCGGCGGACCGCATCGGCTTCCATGCCAATGCCGATCAGATCATCCGAGGCAAAGCAATCCAGAGCCTGCTCGCGAGTAATACCCATGGGGAGATTTTACGCTTTTGCGGGAGAGAACAGAGATTAGAGATCAGAGATCAGCTTGCGGGCGGCGGCGCGGGCGTCTCGGATCAGGTCGGGGATGCCTACGCCGTGGTAGCTGTTGCCAAGAAGAGTGAGGCCGCCGGGGCTGGCTATCTGCCCCTCGAGTTCTGCAATGCGGTCGAGGTGACCGACTTCATATTGCGGCAGGCTGTTTGGCAAACGCTGCACGGTTTGGAATGAGGGCTCGGGAATCCCGCCAAGAATCTGTCGGAGTTGAGCCAGCGCTTCGCCGGCAATCGTTTCGTCCGATTCCTTCTCGAGCGAAGCAGCGGCGCTTCCCCCGAAAAACGTGCGGATGATCCGCGAGTCGGCGGGCACGCGATGAGGAAACTTCTGATCGACGAAGGTGCATGCCAGAAGTTCGTTTCCGGAAGACTCTTTACCCTGAGGCGCGAGGAAGCCAAAGCCCGGCGGCACATTGAAAGTGTTCGCGGTTTCAGCCGGCCAGACAAATGCCGTCAGGATGGCAGAGCTGGCTTGCTGAGGCAGAAGCGCACGATCGGCTGCACCTGATGCGTGAAGAAGCTGTTTTGTCACATCCAGGGGAGTAGCCAGAACGATTTCATCAAATGGCTCAAAGATGTCCTTCTCGGACCGAGTGCGATAGTGAACGAAGCAGAGGAATTCACGGAATGGCCGCCCGGCCATAACCTTCCAACCACCCTCCTCCTGCACGCATGTGTCGAGATTCCGATGGATACGCTCCGCCGGCAATGTCGCTACCAGCGCGTCGACCAGAGAGCCCATGCCACTGCGGAGCGAGGTGAAGATCGGCTGCTGCGCTCGCTTGCTCTGCGCCGACTTGGCCTGCAGAGCAAGGATCAGCGATCCATGCTCCCGCTCCATCGCGACGAACTGCGGCATCACGGCACGGACGGAGAGTTTGTGCACATCACCGCCAAAGACGCCTGAAAGCAGAGGGGCGGCGAGTGTCTCAAGAACTTCGTCCCCAAAGTGCCGGCGCACGAAACTGGCAACAGACTCGTCCGTGTCAGGCGCTTGCGCTTTAAGTTCTTCCGCATGCCCCGGTTCGGCGGCGTAGGCAAGTTTGGCTTCTGTGGAGAAGAGTGGGGAGCCATCCAGCACGCTGAGATCGGTGGGGACCATCATGCGCATGCCGTCGGGAATGGCTTCCAGCTTGCCGGTACGCAGGATGTAGGTCTTGCGCGTGGCATCGTTGGAGTGGATCAGTTCGTCTTCGAGGCCCAGCTCGATCGCCAGTTCGCGCGCCCAGGGCTTTTCCGACACCCATCCGTCCGGACCGTTTTCAAGAATGAAGTCGCCTTCCGGCGTGGAATGGCGCGTGGTCGAGATGATGCCGCCGAGGCGGTTTGTGGCTTCGTACAGATGCCAGTCGATCTCTGCGCCGCGCTTGCGGGCCTGTTCGAGCTCGTAGGCGGCGGTAAGGCCGGAAATACCACCGCCGAGAATGGCGATGCGTTTCATCCAGCGGCTGCCATTTCAGGCTCAGGCAGCGGGGCGGTATGGATCTCGGCGTTGAGGGCCTCAGGCGTTGCTATTTCATGGGCCGCGTTACGTTCAGAGGAAAGCACGTGTGCGAGCGCCTGAATCAGCGTGGGCGAATCGTTGAGGCTTTCCGCGCGTGTGATTTCAATGCCGAGCGTGCGGCCGAAGTCGCGGAAGTTGACGTCGATGTCGTACAGGATCTCGACGTGATCGCACAGAAAGCCGATGGGCTGCATCACCACCGCTTTGTGACCCTCAGCCGCCAGAGCACGCAGCGTATCTTCCACCGGCGGGCCGAGCCACGGAGCACCGGCGACGCCCTGGCTCTGGAACGCGAACATCCATTCGGATTCGGCAAGCCCGAGATGTTCCGCAACGGCAAGGGCGGTTTGTTTGCATTCGATGGGGTAGGGATCGCCCGCCGAAGCGCTGCCGTAGTTTTGAATGCCATCGGCGGGTACCGCCGCGCCAGGCCGGGCTGCCGAGCCTTCCGAAGCCTGCGAGGCGCTGGCGGCCCGGATCGTGCGGCAGGGAACAGAATGTGCGGTAAAAAGTACGGGCGTTTGCGGATGGCGCGCTCGCACCGTAGCCAGCGCAGGCTGAAGACGCTCTGCGAACGCCTGTATGAGCAGTGGCTCATCCGCCCAGCCGGCGATGAAATCGTACCGGAAACTGTCACCCGCCGCCGCTTCAAAAGCCCGGCGGTAGAGGCCGGTGGACGTACGTGAATTCTGCGGAGCGAGACAGAGCACCTTTGCCTGGCGGACGCCATCGGCCTTCATCCGCGCGACGGTGTCGGCGATATACGGATGCCAGTTGCGCATACCCACGTAGACGGGTTGACCGGTGAGTTCGGCAAGCAGACGGCCCTGAGCCAGCGTCCAGCGCGTCAGCGGGGGGCCTTCCGGCAGAGGCTCCTCGCGTAGTCCGATCTCCGCATAGCGGTGCTGCAGTTCTTCCACCACGTGCTGCGGCATTGGGCGGCCGCCGGTGACCTTGGCCAGGTACTCGGCCATTTCACTGAGCCGGTCAGGCGTGCCGTGCGCGAGCAGAAGAATAGCGGAATCGGTCATGCGTGCTTCTATCGTAGTCTCCCCGGCCTCGCCTCCACAAAGGGGGCGCCAGGGCATTTCGTATGAGGCTGTACCCTCGCGCAGCAACCGTAAGGATCTTTTCCTTCCGGCGAAAAGACCTCAGCATCTTCGCGGCTGGGGCAGGTTTTTATGGGAAATGCGTTCAGCGCTGACGGGAGGGACTGTCGCGGGATATCGGCCAAAAAATAAGCCCGGCAAGCGCGCCGGGCATTTGGGTTTGTTGCTGGTTTCAATTGTAACGGCCATGTCAAGAGCGAGTGGCGGCCGGATGCGGGCTATCGGTAACGTCGATCAATCCGCGCTGCGCGGCGCCGGTGAAACGAGACTCTCGTTGCGCATGGAGGCGTCGAGCAACTGCACAATGTGGAACGCGGGAAGCGCTTCTTGACCCTGCCGGCGCAGGCCGTTGGCAAGCTGAAGAAGGCAGCCAGGATTGGCCGAGACAACAGCCTCCGCGCGGGTTGCCAGCAGGTGGTTCACCTTGCGGTCGCCAAGCTCATTCGCGGGATCTGGGTGCAGCAGGTTGTACACACCGGCAGAGCCGCAGCAGAGCTGGGACTCCTCGATCTCTGCCACTTCAAGCTCCGGAATACCGGCAAGCAGCTTGCGAGGCTGTTCGTAGATACCCTGTGCGTGACGTAGATGGCAGGCATCGTGATACGCAACGCGCATAGGGAGCGGATGAAGTTTCGTGCGGGGTGGAAGTTCCGTGAGCACCTCGCTGATGTCTTTGCACCTGGCGCTGAATGCAGCGGCGCGTGCCGCCCATTCGGGGTCGCTGCGCAGCAGATGACCGTACTCCTTCATGGTCGAGCCGCAGCCGGCGGCATTGATCACGATGGTTTCCACATCCGCGGCCTCGAAACGGGCAATCATCTTCTTCGCCAGGTTGGCGGCTTCCTTCTCAACCCCGGAGTGAAGCATCAGCGCACCGCAGCATTCCTGCGAAGGAGGCACAATGACATCGAAACCTTCGGCTGCAAGAACGCGAATCGTCGCTTCGTTGACATGCTGGAAGAACACCTGCTGCACACAGCCTGCGAGCATACCTATGCGGCGTCTTGCTGGCGCCGCGGGCGGAACATGAGCGGGCAAACGCCGGAATGGATTCAGTGGAACACGCGGCAACAGGGCTTCCATCGCTGCCAGCCGCTTGGGCGCGAACTTCAACAGGCCAAGATGCCGCACCAGGAACTGCAAGCCCGAGCGTTGATAGACCAGCAAAGGGAGCGCGAGCACCCGCAGGCGGAAGGTGTGTGGGAAGGTTGCGAAGAGAAGTTTGCGGAACAGGCTGTCGCTGGTGGAACGCGGGATATTGCGCTCTACCTGTCCGCGCGTGTCTTCGATGAGTTTGTTGTACTGCACTCCCGATGGACACGCGGTAACGCAGGACATGCAGCCAAGGCAGTTGTCGATGTGCTCGCGGAAGTGCTGGTTGAGCGGCGCCTGACCTGCTCCCACCTTGTTCATCATGTAGATGCGGCCGCGGGGCGAATCCATTTCCTCTCCCCACAATACGTAGGTAGGGCAGGCTGGAAGGCAGAAACCGCAATGCACGCAGGCGTCGACCAGTTGTTTCTCCGGCGGGTTGTAACTGTCGAATCCGGATGGTTGCGAAAGGACAGGCAAAGGGTTCGACATGATCAGAGGCCTTCCAGGAACCCAGCCGGGTCAAGAATGTTGTTGGGATCGAATTGACGTTTGATGCGCTGCATGACCGGCAGAAGCCGGGACGAGGTTCCGCGCATAGGTTCAGCTGCTCGTGACGATTGCTGCAGGATGGTGAGGCTGCCGCCTGCACTCTCAAGTTCATCGCGGAAGTTGGCGATCGCCTCGGGCGTGATCCTGCTGAAGCCCGCCGTCATCAGGCCTCCCGCCTGCGTCACGGAACTGCCTCCCAGGCTGCGAACGAAGTCCGCGAAGCGGGCGATGGCGGAAGGGAGCATGGCTGCCTTCACCGCAACACCGGTTTCTCCGGCCGTTGTAAATTGAGCTTCGCGCGCACTCCAGACATCGTGTGCTGCTTCCTGCGCTGAAAGACCGTGAGCCGCGGCCATGCGGGCGAGCTCTGCTTTCTGGAGTTGCAAGACTTCCGGCAAAGTCGAGAGGCAGATGTCCAGAGAAAAGCCTGTCGAGACTGCTCTCAACTGCATCGATTGAAGGCTGAGTTGCGAGCCGGACACTTCGAGAAGCAGCTTTCCGAGCGAAGTGGGATTCGCGGAGACAATGCTGACGGTCTCCACGGACCTGGGCAGAGAATGCAGCCGGAACGTCACTTCGGCAATGACGGCCAGACTGCCAAACGACCCGATCAGCAACTTGTTGAGGTCATATCCGGCCACGTTCTTGACGACTTTGCCACCACTCTTTGCGATAGTGCCATCGGTCAATACCAGCGTCACGCCGATGACCAGATCGCGTAGCGCGCCATACTTCACGCGCAACGCTCCCGAATCATTCGTCGCCAGCACCCCGCCGACGGTCGCTGTGTCTGGCCGGAGTGGGTCGAGCGCCACGAATTGGCCATGCTGTTTCAGTTGCGCCTGCATGCTGTTCCAAGGCATGCCCGCATCCACGGTGCAGGTCATGTCCTGCCAGACGTGTTCCTTCAATGCATTCAGCCGTTCCATGCGTAGAACAAGGACATCCGCCCCATATTCGCTTCGGCTGGTGTTCGCGCCCTGCACGCGCACGGGGAGACGATGCTCATTGGCGAACCGCATGACCCGAGATATCTGCGGGATGTCTGTCGCGAAGACGGTCACCCCGGTGTCTTCCCGTTGCAGCGAGGCCAGCGGGTTCAGGCCGGCGACTGTCGCGAGTTCCGTGAAGAGAGCATCCGTCACGGGATGAGAGTTCTGAGTCATCGAGGCTGGGCCCGTCCTGTTTCCTTGTACGGAAGTCTGTAAAGCGTGCATCGGGTTCGCAATCAGAAGTACTCGGCGATACCGGCTGTTTCGAGCGGATGCGGTGTGTAGGGTCCGGTCTTCTCGCCGCACAACCGTGGGCGCGGAAAGATCTTGTCGGGGTTCGCGATCCCATCGGGATCAAGTGCAGAGCGTACTCGCAGCATGGTGTCCAGATCGGGCTCGCTGTACATGTATCCCATGGCGCATTGCTTCTCTTTGCCGACACCATGTTCGCCGGTGATGGAACCTCCCAGATCGACGCAGACTTCGAGAATGCGCGTGGAAAGATCGACGGCCACTTCTTCCTGGCCGGGGATTTTGGCGTCGTAGAGGACGATGGGGTGGAGATTGCCGTCGCCGGCATGAAACACGTTGGATACCCGCAAGCCGACAGCGGCGGACATGGCGCCAATGCGCTCCAGGATCTCGGGCAGTTTGGTGCGCGGGATCACGCCGTCTTGAACGATGTAGTTCGGCGCCAGCCTTCCCGCCGCGGCGAATGCGGCTTTGCGGCCTTTCCAGACCAGCATGCGTTCCGTGTCGCTCTGGGCGAGACGGTCTTCCCACGCGCCATTGCCGCGGCACATCTCACGCACGCGAGCCATGTGGAACTCCACTTCCGCCGTGGGACCGTCGACTTCAATCAGCAGCAGAGCTTCGCAATCGGGATAGTTGGGATGCACAGAGGCTTCGGCGGCCTGGATGGAGAGCTTGTCCATGATCTCCATGGCGGCGGGGAGAATGCCTTCCGCGATGATGTCCGAAACGGTTTGCCCCGCAGCCTCAATGGTGTCAAAGGCTGCAAGCAGGACCTGGACGGTTTGCGGCTTGCGCATGATGCGCAGCGTGATCTCGGTGGCCACTCCAAGCGTGCCTTCCGAGCCGATGAAGACACCGGCAACGTCGTAGCCCACGGCGTCCAGGGTTTCGGAACCGAGGTGAACGACTTCGCCGGTTGGCAGGACCACGGTCATTGCCAGGACGTGAGTGGTGGTGAACCCGTATTTCAGGCAGTGAGCTCCGCCGGCATTCTCGGCGATGTTGCCGCCGATGGTGCAAACGCTTTGTGAGGAGGGGTCGGGCGCGTAGAAGTAGCCCATGGGAGCGACCTTCTGGCTGACGTGCGCATTGATCACGCCGGGCTGTACGGTGACACGCTGATTGGGCAGATCGACTTTCAGAATCTGGTTCATGCGGCTGAAGGCGATGACCACGCCGCCTTCGCTGGCCGTGGCTCCGCCAGACAAACCGGTTCCAGCACCACGGCCCACGAAAGGGATCTTGTGTCGCGCGCAGATGCTGATCACGCATTGCGTCTGCTCGGTGGAGCGGGGAAGCACCACGGCATCGGGCATGGAGCGAAATGCCAGCAAGCCGTCGCAGTCGTAGGTCTGGAGCTGGCTCTGGTCGCGAATAAGTCCGTCCGCGCCAACGGCTTCTCGCAATTCGGCCATGATTGCTTCCGTCAGCATGCTGTCTGCCGCCTTCCTGTCCTGAACCACGTTCTACGAACGCGATCGATTCGTCCTCGATACATCCTTAGGAAACCGTTCTTTCGAAAAACTACAAGAGCTTGTAGACACGGCTGGTACGGATAGACCATCATCACACCTGAATTCATTTCCGTATTCAATTTCGTCACTCGAAAAGGTCTCCGTGCCCGCCAACCCCGTGGTGTTGTCCCTAGCCTTTGCAGCGCCGCAGTGGCGGCAGATATATAACCCGACCGGGCACCTCTGGCTCTCGAGCCTGCTGGCCGCTCTTCCTTTGATCGTCCTGCTGGTTGCTGTCGTGGTCCTTCGCTGGAAGGCCCATGTGGCGGCACTGCTTGCCAGTGGAACCTGCATTCTGGTGGCAATCGGCATGTTTCACATGCCGGTAGGTCTCGGTTTGCTGTCGGCGGTGTTTGGCGCCGCCTACGGAATCTTTCCCATCTTCTGGATTATCTTTCCGGTCATCTTCCTCTATCAACTCACGGTCAAAGCCGGCGCCTTCGGCCTGTTGCAGGGATGCCTTACAGGCATCACGCAGGATAGCCGATTGCAACTGCTGGTGGTGGCCTTCGCGCTGGGCGGGTTCTTTGAAGGCGCTGCCGGCTTTGGCACTCCTGTTGCGGTATGCGGAACGCTGCTGATCGGGTTTGGGTTTAGTCCGCTGCGAGCCTCGGTGTTCGCTTTGATGGCCAACACGGCTCCCGTAGCGTTCGGCGGCCTCGGCATCCCGGTGGTCGCCCTCGCCGGGGTTACGAATTTCGATCTCCATAGCTTGACTTCCGCGATCGCCACAATCCTGACACCGTTCTGCATCCTGGTTCCAATCTGGTTGATCTGGGCGTTTGCCGGCTTCGCGGCGATGCTCGAAGTATGGCCGGCAGTCCTGGTGGCGGGGGTCACATTCGGAGCAGTTCAACTTCTGGTCGCGCGTCTGCATGGCCCCTGGCTAGTGGACATCACCGCCTCCGCGGTGACGATTGGTGCGTTGCTCCTACTCTTCCGCTTCTGGCAGCCCGCGCGGGTGCTGGATGCGGAAGGCAATGACATTACCGGCAAGGTCCCCGACTGCGCCGCTCCGGAGCGCTCCGCCATCTTGAAGGCTATTTTGCCGTGGGCCGTTCTGACCGTGGGGCTCATTCTGTGGGGCTCACCTCAATTCGGTCATTTCCTCGACAGCTTCAGCACATTCAAGATTCATATCGCCGGGCTGGACAACGCAGTTTTGCGGGTGCCACCCGCCGTGGCCCAACCTACAGCCGAGCCGGCCGTGTTCAACTTGAATATGCTGTCGGCAACTGGAAGCGGCATCTTCCTTTCGGCGATCGTGGCGGCGTTTGCCATGGGACTGCCCTTCGCCGTGACGCTCAAGACTCTTCGCGAGGTGGCCTGGTCCACACGCTTTACCTTCATCACGATCGCCGCGCTGATGGCGATCGGCTTTGTGTCACGCTTCTGCGGCCTGGATGCGACACTCGGTCTGGCGTTCGCGGCAACCGGCGCTTTCTATCCACTGTTCGGCACGTTCATTGGATGGATCGGTACTGCGTCTACCGGTTCGGATACCTCGTCCAATGTCATCTTCGGCAGCTTGCAAAAGCTAACCGCGCTGCAGCTTGGGTTGTCACCTCTGCTGATGGCCTCGGCCAATTCCGCGGGCGGCGTGATGGCGAAGATGATCTCTCCGCAGAACGTCGTGGTGGCCACCACGGCGACAGGAAGCTACGGGAAAGAAGGGACGGTCATCCGTCTGGTGCTGGTGCCTAGTATCGTGCTCGCCTTTCTGGTGGGGCTGGTGGTGACAGTGGTGGCTCGATATCCGGCTATCGCCCACCTTGTTTTGAGGTAAGCAGAGTCGGATTTTGGCGGATGTGGAGGATGCCATGCTTCGCTTGACGTGAGGAACTGCAACCGAAGCCTGGAGAGACTTCTCCATAGAATGCGTGACAGGGCAGACGGAAACGCGCTTGCAATGGAAAACCACATGACCAACGTTGACGCATCGGAGCGGCGAGCGCTTCTGCGGGAGGTCTTTCTTCAAACGCTGCAGCGCATCGATATTGCTCGTTGCATGGAAGAAACCCTGCGGGCCGGATACGGTGCGTTGACCATTGGAACCCGGGAGTATCACGCGGCCGCGATTCAAAAGGTAGTTGTGATCGCGGTGGGCAAGGCCGCCTTTCCGATGATGCGTGTGGCCTGTCAACGCTTTGCGGAAACAGGCTTCAAGGTGTCACGTGCAGTGTGTGTGGGAGCGGGCGACAGCGGCGGCCTGCCTGAAAGCGTGGAAGTTTTTCACGGGAGCCATCCGTTGCCGGATGAGCAATCCAACGCCGTAGCACTGCGTGTGTTGGACGCACTCGAAAACCTTGGCCCTGACGATCTCGCGTTGTTCCTTATCAGCGGAGGTTCGTCCGCCATGATCGAGCTTCCGCTCGACGCTGGGTTAACGATGAGCGAGGTTGCGGAGTTTCATCGCGCTCTGGTGCATTCCGGTCTGGACATCAAGGCAATGAACACGCTGCGCAAACACTTCTCAGCGGTTAAGGGTGGCCGCCTGGCGTCCATTGCGGGCCGCGCACAGAAGCACACTCTGCTGATCTCCGATGTACCCGATGGGCAATGGGACGTGATCGGCTCAGGACCGTCTGTTCCCGATCGATCGACACGGGAGGATTGTTGGAAGCTGCTGCGGGAAAGCGATCTTCTCGCGGCGATCCCTCCACGGATTCGCTCGTTTTTGTTGAGCGACGATCTCCCCGAGACCCCCAAAGAGAATGACCGGTGTTTTGCTAACGCGTACGTCGACTGCCCAGTATCGATGGCTACGATGCTGGAAGCCGCGGCGGATATATGCCGGGCTCACGGCTGGGACTCGGTGATCGACATAAGCTGTGATGACTGGGAATACAGGGACGCCGCAAGCTACCTGATGGACCGGGTGGAAACGCTGGTGCGCGAGCGTGGACCGGTATGCGTGATCTCCGGCGGCGAGGTTCTGGTGACCGTGGATGCGGAAGCCGGTGCTGGAGGGCGCAATCAGCAGTTTGCGTTGTATTGCGCTACGCAACTCTCAAAGCGTTCTGTGGAGATGAGTATCCTGAGTGCAGGCTCCGATGGGATCGACGGCAACAGCCCTGCCGCCGGCGCCATCGTGGATGGGACAACGCTTGAGCGTGCGCAGCTACACGGCATGTCTGCCGCAACCGCGCTGGAGGCGTTCAATGCCTATCCTCTTTTTCATGCGCTGGGCGATGGGGTCACAACCGGGCCCACTGGCAATAACGTCCGCGATCTGAGAATTCTCTTTGGCGAGTGAGCTGCAGATGTTGCACGGAGGCGGGGTGGCGGAAACGATTGAATTGCCGTTCGGACGGGGCTCGCTGGAAGTTCGGCTTCCTGACGGCGTCCAGGCCACCATGGTGGTCAAACGTGAGCAACCTGGTCTGCCTGATCCTGCAGGCGCGATACGGCAGGTTCTCGACGCGCCGTTGGGGGCGGAGCCTCTCTCTGTCCTGGCGCAGAGCAAGCGCAGCGCCTGCATTCTAATTTGCGACATCACCAGACCCGTGCCCAACTCCCTGTTTTTGAGGCCGATGATCGAGGAACTTCTCGCCGCCGGCATTTCGCCGGATGCGATCACGGTGCTGGTGGCAACCGGCTTGCATCGTCCCAATGAAGGCGACGAGCTTCGTGAGTTGATCGGTGATCCGTGGGTGCTGGAAACCGTGAAGGTGGAGAATCATTTCGCGCGGAACGACGAAGACCACATCGATCTTGGTATTACGGCAACCCATCAAGTGCGCGTGAAGGTCGATCGCCGCTTCGTTGAAGCCGATCTCAAGATCGCGACTGGCCTTGTCGAACCCCATTTCATGGCCGGCTATTCCGGCGGCCGCAAGGTCATTGTGCCCGGCGTCGCCCATGCGGATACCATCCGCACGTTTCACAGTGCGCGGTTTCTGGAATCGCCCGCGGCGCGCTCCTGCAATCTGCTTGGCAATCCTCTGCATGAAACGCAGATGGAGATCCTTGGCATGCTCGGGGATGTGTACGCGGTCAACACCGTCCTTAACGATCATCGCGAACTGATCTATGTCACGTTCGGTGAAGTCGTTGCGAGTCACGTGGCGGCGGTGGAATTCGCTCGCGGTTCGTGCATCGTTGAAGTGGGGCGGAAGTTTCAAACCGTTGTCACGTCGGCGGCCGGCTTCCCGCTGGACAGCACCTACTATCAGACCGTCAAAGGTATGGTCACCCCACTCGACATCCTGGAACCGGGAGGCACGCTGATCGTCGCGGCCAAATGTTCGGAAGGGATGGGATCGGCGGAGTTCCGCGAAGCTCAAAAAGCGCTGAAACGGAAAGGGAGCGAAGCTTTCCTGCAAACGCTGATGGCCCAGACCTTCGCGGAGATCGATGAATGGCAAACCGAAATGCTGCTTCGAGCTACGCGCGGTTTTCGCGTGCAGCTTTATGCGCCCGGGCTAAGTCCAGAGGATAGCGACCTCACCTGCGTGGAGATGATCGATTCGGTCGAAGAGGCGATTCAGCGCAGCATTGAGCGTTCCGGAGATCCGAATGTCGCTGTCATCCCGGAGGGACCTTATCTCATTCCGCTATACAAAGCAGAGTGAGAAGGCACGCGGCGATGCAGGCTGTCAGGCGCGTACAGACCATTCGCTGGTGGCTTCGTCACATGCCCGTGCAGGCTTGCTGATGCCGAACTCTTTCACCCACTCCACAACCTTGATCACGTTTTCGACCGGCGTGCCGGGAACGATGCCATGGCCAAGGTTGAAGATGTGTCCGGGCCTGCCGGCGGCGAGATCGAGAACCTCACGAACCCGCGTGCGCAAAACATCCTCCGGCGCGAACAGTGTGATAGGATCGAGATTTCCCTGAACACCGCATCCCGCTCCAACCGCGCGCCAGCCTTCATCCAGGGGAATTCGCCAATCGAGACCCAGAACATCGGCTCCCGTCTCGCGCATGGTGGGCAGCAGGGAAGCCGTATCGACACCGAAGTAGATTACGGGCACACCCAGTGCGCGGACGCGCTGTACTAATTCTGTCGTTGGTTCGAGGCAGTAGGCGCGATAGTCCGGGACGGAAAGTGCGCCGGCCCAGGAATCGAAAATCTGAATGACATCGGCGCCGGCTTCAACCTGCTGCTGCGCATAGGCGACAAGCAGCGTAACCAGTTTTTCCATCAGCAGCGGCCATGCCTTGGAGTTCTCCGATAAGGCGCCGCTCGCGTACATCAGCTTCTTGGTTTCGATGTAGTTGCGTGAGCTGCCGCCTTCAATCATGTAGCTCGCCAGTGTGAAGGGAGCGCCGATGAAGCCGATGATGCCAAGCTGATCGCCGTCCGCTCGTGGCGCTGCATAATGCGTTGCGACTTTCTCAATGGCACGGGCCACATAGCTGAGTTCTTCCGCGCGGTCGGTGCGCAATGCCTGCACCTGCTCCAGCGTACGAACGGGAGTGTGAACCACGGGTCCTTCGCCGGCCAGGAATTCGAAGTCCAGCCCCATCGGCGTGAAGGGAAGCAGCAGGTCCGCGAAGATGATGGCGGCGTCAACGCCCAGACGATCCGCCGCGGTGATGGTGACTTCGGCGGCGATCTCGGGCGTGCGGCAGATTTCCAGCAGTGAGTGATGCTTCCGTACAGCCATGTACTCCGGCATATAGCGGCCGGCCTGGCGCAGGAGCCACACCGGCGTGCGGTCCACGGGAAGACGTAGACAGGCTCGAACGAATCGGCTGCCGTTGTTGATGGCTTCGGTTTCCGGGGTGGGGCTGTGCGGCAAGGCGTGGTCCTCGCTCTTAAGCCTAGCATCGGGTAGCGGTTTGGAAAGCGCATGGGCAAGCCTTCTACTTATGCGAGTTGAACGGTTTGAACGGGAAGTGATACGTAACGCCGAACGTTACGCCCGATGGATGATAGTGCTGCAGCGATCCCGCATCCCAGCGTTGCCATTGGTAGTCGACCTTGGCCTGCCAGCGCGTCCTGAGATCGATGTCGACACCACCGCCAAGGCTCATGACAGTGGAGTTGTCTCCAATCAGAAAGAAGCTGCTGGCGCTCTGTTGATTGAAATGAATGTTGCCAGGTCCGATCAGGAAGCCGCCATAGGGATGGAACCGATTACCGATGTGGGTTTCCGCCTTCACGCCAAAGAGATACGTCCGCTCATTGGCAATGGCTCCATTGATGAAGGTGCTGCGGGCTTCAAACGACGGCGCTACCGGGAGGTGTTTGAAGTAATGCGTGAAATCGAATCCGAAGGTGGCGCCCATGTCACGCTTGTCGCCGAATCCGGGATTCGCGTTGGTGTAGCCGCCGAACAGATCGATGGAATTGGATTTCGAAGCGGTTGAAAATGCCTGCGCGTGGAATGTGCTCGAAAACACGCAGGTGAAGGCGGCGACCAGCAGCGTGGAGGAGATGGGATGTTCCTGGGCGTGGGTAGATGAGCTGAAGTGCATGGTGCTGTCCCTTCTTTGAGAAGTTTCGGTAATACCGTGGCCTCTGAAAAAGTGGAGGAGGCCATTTTCCTTGAGAGAAAATGGCGTCACCACCCCCTCTTCGGTCAACACCATTGCCGAAGCTTCTTTCGAAGCATCGTGGGGAGTACGGTGCTCCATTGAGCTGCGGAAGCTGCGAACGGAGCAGCATCAATGCACACAAAGGACGGGGCGATTTCTCCATCGGATTACGTGAAGTATGCGTGTACACCGGACATGAAGAAAGTGCGACTAAGGATGTGAACGAGGGTGAAGCCCACCCGCATGGCCGTCGCGAAAACCCTTTCCGGACGCGGCAATCGCACGCCTGTTGCGCCTGTTCTTTCTCTCAATACGGCACGGCCGGCAATGCCGAAACACGGCAGAGGTCCTGCACTCGCAAACACGCACAGCGCGAGGAAATGTAGACTGTTAGTGGAACGTCTTTTTCGGGTTCGGAGCAGTATCTGAACGCCCGGCGAATTCGTCCGCTACAAACTCTTGCAACGAGAAAAGAAACAGGACTATATGACGAATTACCTGACACTGCCCGTTGGGCCGAAATCGCCCGAAGTGGTGAATTGTGTCGTCGAAATTCCGCTCGAAGGCATTACCAAGTACGAGTACGACAAAGATCTGCACGTTTTCAAGCTCGACCGCAACCTGTATTCGCCGGTGCACTATCCGGGCGACTACGGATTCATTCCCAGCACGCTGGGCGATGATGGCGATCCGCTCGATGTGCTGGTCCTGGTGGATGCGCCGAGTTTCCCCGGCTGTCTGCAGGAAGTGCGGCCAATCGGGATGCTGGACATGATCGATCAGGGCCAGGGCGATGAAAAGATCCTATGCGTCGGCGCGAACAACCCGCGTTATACGGATGTGTGGAACTACACCGGCGTGTATCCGCACGTGCTGAAGGAGATCAAGCACTTCTTCTCCATCTACAAGGATCTCGAAGGCAAGCGCGTGGAAGTGCGGGGCTGGCGCGATGCGGAAGTGGCACGCGCGACCGTGTTGAAGGCTCAGCAGCGCTTCATCGAAGAAAACGAGAAGAAAGCAAAAGCTTAGAAACGTGACAACACAAGGCCGGCAGCGTTCAGGCGAACGCTCCCGGCCTTTCGTCTTTTGCGTCTTTATTCAGGCTGCGGTTGTTTGCGGTAGGCGAATTGCGCCACGAAGTAGATCAGGGATCCGACAACACCAACCAGCAGAGCGAAGAGCAGCGCGTTCATGCCGAACAACATTTCGTCACGTGCGGCCCACATTGCGAAAAGGATGAGAACAGTCGGCCCTAGTCCGGCAAGGACAGCTCCCACCATTCCGCCGGGAACACGGAAGGGGCGTTCGAGGCCAGGCTCTTTGCGGCGCAGAATGATCAGCGCCAGGAACTCCAGCACCAGCGCGCCTCCATAGAGCACGAGGTCGATGGAGATCAGGCGTTCAAAGGTGAACTGCAGCGCCAGCGCCCAGCAGGTCGTGCAGAGGATCACGCTGACCCACGGCACTCCACGTGCTGTGCGTTTACGCAGGATGGCGGGCAACAGGCCGTCTTCGGCCATGGCGTAGGGGAGCCGGGTCAGGGTAAGCGTCAACGCATTGAAGCTGCCCAGGCTGTCGAGTGCATTGGCTGAAACCACGGCAAGCGCCAGCCATGACCCGGCGATCAGCGTCGCCGCATCTGCCCAGGCTCCTGTCGTAAAGCGGGCTGCGGGAATCCCGGCCGCCCATACCGACGCAAGTGGAATGAGATAGACCAGCATGACGCAGCCGGTGGCGGCGAGCATGGCGCGCGGGTAATTGCGTTGTGGGTTATCCACTTCCTGGGCAATGGTGCTGGCGTTGTCCCACCCCATGTAGTTCCAGAGCGCAACGCTCAAGGCTCCGCCGAGATCGTGGGGGCCGAGAATGGGCGCGCCCTGGAGATGCAGTCCTCCATGGAGAGCGTGCCACCAGGCAAGGAGGACCAGCACAATGAAGGGGGATAGAGAGATTGCCATCATCCCCGTCGAGCCGTGGCCAACCGATTCGGCGCCGCGAAGATTCCACAGCGCCGAAAGGATCACGATGGCCAGTTTGATCAGGAACCCGCGGTGCCCGGCTGTCGCCCATGGAGCGAGGTGCCCCAGATACAGCACAAAGGTTGTGGGGTAAATGGCCATGTCGAAGATGCTGGCGGCGAGCGAAAGCCAGGCTTCCTGAAAGCCCCAGAAGCGCCCCATGGCGCGTGTGACCCAGACATAGAAGCCGCCCTCTTCCGGGATCGCGCTGGCCAGTTCGCCGACCATGAGCGAGGTTGGCAGGCTCCAGAAGAGTGGAACGAGTGCGAGCAGAAGAAGGGCATGGCCGTAGCCGGCCATGCCGATGATGTCTTCCAGACCGTAAGGTCCGCCCGAGACGATGAAATAGGTAGCCGCAATGAGCGGCAGCAGGCGCATTTTGCCGCGAGCATGAGTCTTGGCGATCGGAGGAATCTCCTTCGAAGGGAAAACTCAGGGAATGGCCCTGGCGGTCAGCGATTGCTTTCTACAGTGCCACAGGTCCGCCATGGATTGGCGGGAAAACGACTCGGGGAGTATTCACCATCAGCTGGCCGAACGACGCGCATGCCGACTGGCTGCTGTTGGGCACGGTAAACATGACAAAACGGCCCAGGCGCGGACTGTCGACGGTGTAGGAATCCTGAGTAAACGGGGCGCCGGATGAGGCGAAGATCAGGCTGAAGCTGATCATGCTTGCATTGACGGGATCCAGAACGTCCGCCGGCGAAACCTTCGGGGCGGTGGAAGTTCCCGCAAAGCCGAGAGCCGAACCGTGCGCCAGTCCAGCCGAGGCTGTCCTGGCCAGCCGCTTGGCGGCTGCCGCTGCTTTTTCCGCTGTGTGGTCGATCACGCGGGTCAGGCGCAGATAGGCGACGTTGGTGTCGTCCACAAACAGGGTGAACGTTTCACCGACCATGTTTTGAAACATCGGAAGGTTGATGAGGCCCTGCTGATAGGCGCCGAGGTTGCCGTTGGTAAAAACTCCGCTGTTGCCGCTCTGCTGGGCAAGAAGTGATTTGGGCAGAGCGGTCGCGATGACACTCAGCGTCGAAGCCGCAAGAAACTGGCGTCTGTTGGTTGGCATGATTCCCTCGGAAAGCCTAAGTTTAGTTCCATTTCGGTGTCACATGGCAGGGATGGGAAAAGAAATTTGGACTGCACGGAAGTAACCAGTAGTGAGGCGCCATCGGCCTCTGCTCAGGTATACTGATTCTGTTCACCCCGCAGGAGAGTTGGCCGAGAGGCTGAAGGCGGCGGTTTGCTAAACCGTTATAGGACCAAAAGTTCTATCGAGGGTTCGAATCCCTCACTCTCCGCCACATTTTGTTCAAGATATACAGAACGCCCTGCCTTCAAGAGAAAACCCCGCTAACGCGGGGTTTTGATCGTCCAGGCACAGCAAGGTTCCATCCCGAGACTCCAGGGACGATACCTTTGCTATTGGAACAGGTGCTTGCGAATCCCTCGGGCCATTATTCGCGGTCTATCTTCAGGTACTCAGGCAAAGGGAGCCCGCCACGCTCGTTCACCGGTGTCTGGGGCATCGGCCAGGGCTGAGCGCCGACACGTTTCGCCCAGACGCGATACGCTTCGGCCATTTGGTTGACGCGCTCCGGCTCCGCATCGGCCAGGTTGTGAAGCTCCGTGCGGTCTGCGTCCATGTCGTAGAGTTCCCAGGTATTCGGCCATGAAGAAACAAGCTTCCATTTCCCGTCGCGCGCGGCGCAATTCCCTTCGTGCTCCCAAAAGATCATGCCCCGTTCGGCAAGAGATTTGCCCCGAAACGCCGGCAGCAGGTTCCTGCCTTCCAATGGCAGAGGCGCGGTGCCGGCTTTTGATCGTGTGGGAAGAGTGGCGCCTGCGGCTGCCAAGCAAGTGGGCATAATGTCGAACTCATGCCCGACTTGGTGTACGACCTCACCATTGCCCGTAAAACCTTGAGGCCAGTGCACGATCAGCGGAGTTGAAATGCCGCCCTCGTGCGCATAGTGCTTGTAAAGTCTGAAAGGTGTATTCGAAACGTTGCCCCAAGGTCCACCATAGCTTTGAATGGTATTCGCCGGGCCGGGCATCACGTCGGGTACGTTGCCCATCAGTAGCGCTGAACCATCGGGGGCGGTATCTGGTAGCCAGACGGCGTGCTTTTTGCCGACCACTCGCCGTTCGAACTCCTCGTAGTTGCCGCCGTTGTCGGCCATAAAGAAGATCAACGTGTTTTCGAGTTGGCCCATCGCCTGGAGCTTCGCAACGATCTTGCCGACGTTCTGGTCGAGGATCTCGACCTGTGCCGCATACACAGCCATGCGTTCGGCTTCCCAATGCTTGAACGACGCGCGTTCCCACGCCGGGACCCGCGGATCACGCGGGGTCAGCGCCCATTCGGCCTTCAGCAGACCGGACTTGATCTGTCTTGCGTGCCGCTGTTTACGCATCTCATCCCAGCCTGCGAGGTAACGGTCGCGATACTTCGCCGTGACGTGCTCGGGAGCATGAAGCGGCCAGTGCGGCGCGTTGAAGGCGCAATACAGAAAGAAGGGCTCGCCGGCAGGTGTATCGCCGATCATCCTTACCGATTGCTCACCGATCGCATCGGTGAAGTAGAAGTCTTTCGGAAAACTGTTGATGGGCTCGTTGTCCTGCGTCAGGGTATTGGGTGCGAAGTAGCTCCCGGCCCCCGTAATCATGCTGTAGCCGTGATCGAAGCCTCGCTGCAGGGGCCAGTTGTGCTTGTCCGCGCCAGCTTCCGTGGTCTGTTGCGCGGCCATGTGCCACTTTCCGGAGTGATAGGTGTGATAGCCGGCAGGTTTGAGCGCTTCAGCTATGGTGACGCAGTTCGTGTTCAGGTCGCCATCGTAGGATGGGAAAGGGTAGCGTCCGTGATCATCCACCATCATGCCCATATGCGCCTGATGCGAGTAGAGGCCGGTCATCAACGAAGCACGCGAAGGGCAGCAGCGCGGCGAGTTGTAAAAAGAAGATAGCTGCAGCCCACCCTTGGCAAGCTTGTCGAGATTCGGCGTATCGATTTCAGAACCCTGGCAACCCAGGTCGGAGTAGCCCATATCATCCGCGAGAAACAGGATGATGTTGGGCTTCTTCGGAGAAGCTGGTGGGGGCGGCACGGATGCCGCTGCCGAAGCTGCGGCCAGACCGGCAACTGTCAGCGCGGCATCAACCAGAAACTCGCGGCGATTGCTCATGATTCTACGAACTCCTTACGACAAGATTGCTTCAGCGTACGCCATAACCGAGGGCACATTGGAGGGGCTGCCTCATGCTAAGAAGAGAGGCGTAATTTTTTACATTCCTGTTCGCATCTGCAACCAAAATCCTTCTACCGCTGAATGGTGTAGGTGACCGATGTGGACGCAGAAACGGTTTGAGCTGTTCCTGTCACGGTGACCGTGTACGTCCCGTTAGGCGTTGTCTGCGGCGTAAGGGAATTGCCGCATCCACCCATGCCGAAAAGTGCGAACGCCACCGCTATGCCGAGGATCAGTGTGCGGAAAGAACGGCGCTTCCGGAACATTGCCAGGAACATGGCGATGGTTGCCACGATGGCGAAAGGGTTGGCCCCGAGACTGCTCGTCGTGCCGATGGGGCCTTCGCTTTGGAACGAGAGTTCCGGCTGATTGACAGGTTTGCCGTTGGCGAACAGAACTGTCGAAGGCGTCATCGTGCAGGTAATGGTTGCCGGCGCTTTGCAGGTCATGGTGACCGGAGCGGAAAAGCCGCCTGTCGGAACGATGTTGACGATCTGCGTATTGCTGATCCCAGGCTCCAGTGGACCAGTCTGCGTGCTTGTCGGTCCGAGGGTGAAGCTCCCGAGAATGACGATGGAAAGGTTGAAGGCCGCCGGTGTCGAAACTCCCGTAGCCGATGCCGTGACCTGGAATGTGCCGATATTGGGACCGGAAGTGAGCGCGGCGGAGTTCGCGAAGCCGGACAGGTCCGTCGTTTCTGTGTCGGTGGCTTGCGGCCCTGAGGCTCCGGGGAAGGTTCCATACGCGGAGGCGGTTGAGGGAGGCGCAGTGAATATCACCTGTGCCTTCGGAACGGGATTGCCGGAAGCATCGGTGACCTGAACAGCCAGACGAGACGCATAGACGGTACTCACGTTGGCAGACTGATTGTTGCCGCTGTACACGGCGATCGCAGCGGGAGTCCCGGCCGCTACAACTGTGCACCCCGTTGCGGTTACCGTGCTATCCGAAATGTCGGTCACGGTGACGCACTGGATCCCGGCAGTCCGCAGGGTGAAGCTGAAGTTGTGGGAACTGTTGTCGGCGAGTGCGTAGGTGTAATCCGAGGGCAGCGCCGCTTTGGGATCGCTGCTGGTGAAATGGATCGTACCGGTATACGTCGCGATGGGATTTGAAACGGAGACTGTACCGGTGAACGATGTGCCCGAGATTGTGTTACCGGGCAAGGTGACGGAAGGTGTGAATACATAGGCGCTGACGGCTGAAAGCGAGATCGATTGGGTTGCCGCCGAGACGCTCTCCGAATTATCGGTAACGGTGATGGCGCCGTTATAGTTGCCCAAAGCCGGCGGCTGAAATGACGTCTGCAGGACGCAACTTGCACCGGGGTTCAGAGTAAGTGGAGCGGCACTGCAATTCGTCGACGTGGAGCTGGTTTGCTCAATATAGCCAGAGGGAATACTTGCGCTGGACAAGGAAAGCGGCTGGTTGCCGCTGTTGTACAGCGCAACTGTTTGCGCTGGCGTGGTATCGCCGGGGTTGGTCTTTGGAAATGCCAACGCATTCGTGCCGACACTGATCTTACGAACTTTGTTGTTGCCCGAATCTGCGATCAGCACGTCACCGGTTCCATCGAGCGCGACACCCAGAGGAGCGTTCAACGTGGCCGCAACCGAACTGCCGCCGTCTCCGGTGGCTGCTGCTGTACCGGTTCCGGCGACAGTGGCAATTTGGCCTTCGGAGATCACGCGCAGCCGATGGTTCATCGCGTCCGCGATGTAAAGCGTGCCGGCAGCGTCGACGGCTACGCCGGTGGGGCTGTAAAGTTCAGCGGCAGCGGCTGAACCGTCACCTGTGTAGCCGCTACCCTGCTGGCCGGCAATTGTAGAAATGATGCCGGACACATTCACCAGGCGAATCCGGTTATTTCCCGAATCCGCGATATAGACATTCCCGCTTGCATCCGACACCACGCCCTTGGGACCTGAAAGCTGAGCTACCGCTGCCGCGCCGCCATCGCCGCTGAAGCCACCGCTTGAGGAGCCCGCGAACGTCGTCACCAAACCCGAATTCGAGGCAATGCTGCGGATGGCATTGTTGCCGGTGTCGGCGACGTAGAGTACACCCTGGGGAGTGAGAGAAAGACCATAGGGAGCATTGAACGTTGCGGCCGTGGCGGGGCCTCCGTCGCCGATGTAGCTCGCGATTCCGGTTCCGGCGTAGGTGGAAATCAGGCCGGTGAGGTTGTCCACGAAACGAATCTTGTTATTGCCCGTGTCCGCGATATAAAGATTGCCGGCATTGTCGACGGTGATACCGTGAGGTGCATTCAAGAGCGCCGAGGTGGCCGGGCCCCCGTCACCTGTTGAGCCGGCACTTCCGGCGCCCGCAACGCGCGTGATGACGCCGCTGCCCGAAATCATTCTTACTTCGTTATTCGCGGAGTCCGCGATGAACAAATTGCCTTGTCCGTCGAAGGTCACGGAGGAAGGCGAGTTCAATTGCGCGCCCGTGGCCGCGGAGCTATCGCCCGACGAGCCCGCGGTACCTGTTCCGGCGATTGTGGTCATCGAGCCGGGGAGCAGTGAAGCAGCGGGGCCCAGCCCTATGCCTGCAAGGCCTGCGCGAACGGAACCATTGGAATCGGTGAAGACAAGCGGCGTCGTGCGAAGCCCTGACAGGGTGGGCGCAAAAGATAGCGTGTAGGAGCAAACGTTCCCGGTGACATGGACGCCGGCAGTACATGCGGGCGCGGCCCCTCCGGAAAAGTCCGTTGCTCCAGGCAGCGTAAAAGTTCCCGAAGCGGCCTGCGTCTGGACGAAAACTGTCGAGGCGCTCGACGTATTGCCCAGGGCAGTCGGTGCGAAGACCGAAGCCACATGGATGACGCGAACAGCTTCGATGCTGCGCTCGACGACGAGCAGGTCGCCACCGGGGGTTAGCTCGATATCGTTGGGTCCGCCAAGAGCGGTGTTGACCGCATAGCTGCCATCGGCGGTGCTGGGCGAAGCTCCTGTGCCTGCGATCGTTGTGACAATGCCACCCGCACCTCCCGTACCGGGAGCAATTCGCCGCACACGGTTGTTGAGTGGGTCCGCAACCAACAGAGCGCCCGTACCGTCGAAGCTGATGTGGCCCAGCCCGACGAGAGTAGCCTGGGCGGCTGGGCAGCCATCGCCAACTGGGTCCGTTGCAGCCGCACAGACCACGGCCGATGAGCCACCCATGTAGGTTGTGATGATGCCGGTCGATGCATCGATGCGGCGGACCGCTTTGTTGCCGCCGTCGCCGATGAAGAGGTTATTCTGCGCGTCCACCGCGATGCCGATGGGGCCGCTCAGCAATGCCTTGGTGGCCAGACCCCCATCGCCTGAATAGCCCCCGCCGGAGGTAGAGCCTGCGTAGAGGGAAGCCATGGCTGTGCTGATCACGATCCTTCCCACAGTTGGCTTGCCGGCCTGGGTTGTGTAGTAAAGGTCCCCGGTGTTGTCGAAGGCGATGTCCTGCGGCGCGGGAATGCTGACACCTTTGGTCCCTGTGATTGGTTGCGAGCCCGTGGTGAGGACAGCCGAACCGCCACCGGCGAACGTTGTAATGATGCCGGTGGTGAGATTGAGCGTGCGAATGCGGTTATTGGTGCTGTCGGCAATGTAGAGCAAGCCTTGGTGGTAGCGCACAGAAACCGGCTTGTTGAGTTCCGCGGACGTTGCCGGGCCGCCGTCCTGGGAGGCCACGTAGCCCGCTGTCCCGGTACCGGCGACAGTCGTGATCACACCTGTTATCGCATCGACGCGACGGATCACGCTGTCGCCTGTATCGGCGATGTAGATGTTTCCGGCGGGATCGGTTGTTGCATTGGAGATGGTTGTGCTGAAAGTCGCGTTGAGCGCACTGCCTCCATCGCCGGAGTATCCAACTGTGTGATTGCCGGCCACGGTCGTAACCGTGGGCAGAAAGACCGGAGACTGCGCCCGGGCTAAGCTTAGTGCGAGGGCCGGCAACAAAAGAACGAGAATGGCGCGAATGAATCGCTGAGTGCGTGCTGAGGGTGTGCAGATGTTTCCAGTAAGTTTCATTGCGGCCTTTGCAGTGCAGTTCAACAGTGGTTGAAGGTCATGTCCATTCGTTCTGCGTGCCCCGGCAACCTTTGGCGGCAAGCACCCCTGTTATTTCCTGTTGGGACGCAGGCAAAAAGGAGGCGGCGAACGCTACGTTTGTGGGTCTTAACATGCTCTTCAAATGACTGGCAGCGAAGCTATGAATACGTAGTGCCAAACTGGCTTGTCAAGCGTAAAACACGTGTAAACACGGGCAGTTCATGCAATTAGTGCTTTTCTACTAATCCGAAATACGCGTTCATCACCATTGCCCGCGGAACTTGCACCTACCTATGATTCGACCGTCACCCAAGCAGTGGCGAGAGACTGCATTGACAGGGAAAAGCGATGTGCGCCAAGCAGGTGAGCTCAAAGCCCAGTCCGCATTTCCAACGGAATGAAGCGTGTGGAAGTGAAGGCTATGCCGTGAATCGGAAGCTCATGTTCAGCGCGCTATAAGGGAGATCGAATGAAGTTGGCCAGGTATCTGATGTTCGCGGCGATGGTTGTGATGACAGCCGCCGGGCTCTCCACGCATGCGCAAACTACAGTGGGTACGGTCTATGGCGGAGTCACGGATGCAACCGGCGCGAAGATCCCCCACGCGAAGGTGACGCTCACGGATACGAAGACGAAGCTGACCCAGGTCATGGAGACGAACGGCAATGGCGACTATACCTTTGTCGCCGTCAATCCCAGCGATTATGTGGTTACCATCAGGGCTGAAGGCTTCAAAGCCGTAACGCAGACTGGCGTGACCGTAGACGCCAGTCAGAATGTGAATGTTTCCTTTCAACTCTCGCTGGGCGATACGAATGAAAGCGTCGAGGTCGCGGCGGGCACCACGCTTGTCGACACACGCGAATCTCAGATCGGCGAGACAATCGGCGAGCAGCGAATCGAAGAACTGCCAACGCTGAACCGCGATCCCTATTCGCTTCTGATCACCGTGCCCGGAGTCAGCAGCTTTAGCAGCGACAGCCTTATCGGTTCACGCGGTGGTGTGAACGTTGCCGTGAACGGACTGCCGGCGACGACATCCAGCTTCTACCTGGATGGAGCACAGAACGATACGATGAAGAGCGGCGGCGGCAACAAGGCTCCCAGTCCGAGCGCGTTGCAGGAATTTCGAATCCTCACCAGCAACTTCGATGCGGAGTTCGGCCGTTCACCTGGCGCGGTTGTGAACCTGATCACGAAGTCGGGATCGGATCACTATCATGGCGAGGTGTATGAGTTCATTCGCAATAATGCATTCGATGCGGAAAACTACTTCGCTCCTCCAGGACAGATCGTCAACTTCAAGCAGCATCAGTTCGGCGGCACGGTTGGAGGCCCAATTCCTCATCTTGCCAAGACGTTCTTCTTCATGTCGTATGAGCATTTGCAGTTGCACCAAAATGCGTATATCTTTCCCGCCCAGTACACGGCCTTCACTCCCGCGGAAGAGAACGGCGACTTTCGCAACGCGGCAGTGCCTGTCAAAGCCGGAGCGATCCAATGTAACGGCGTCGACATGACGATTTGCCCCTCGGATTTCGATCCTGTGGCGGCCTCCCTGTTGAAGCTGATCCCGCTGGCCGATCCGGTGACGGGATTGTCGCCAACGCAGAGCTCGCGCGCGGATAACCTGGTGAACCAGGGATTAGCGCGTATGGACTACAGCGGCATACAACATCACGCGATCGAAGTCACATTCTTCAACTCACAGGGAAGCAATGTGAACCCTTCCGCCGGGGGAAACCAACTCTTCGGCTATTCAGGTATGAGCAGCTACCTGAACCAGACCAATGGGATCGCGGCCGATAACTGGATCATTTCGAACAGCGCGGTTAACTCGATTCGCTTTTTCTACACAGACAATCGCAATGTCGCGAGCAACGAGTATTCGAATCATTTTCTGGCTGACCTGGGGGCGCAGATTCCGGAGGGCGGCCCAGTCGCCGCTCCGCCCTATTTCAACCTCGGAAGCGGCAACCTGATCATTGGTCCGTTGACTTCCGGCCCCACCGATATCAGCCAGCAAGCCATCGGTGTGGTCGATGTGGCGACACTCAGCAAAGGGCGTCATTCGATCAAGCTGGGCGGATCCTATCTCTGGGACAGGTATGCGGAGAACGGCGGGAACCAGGCCGGCGGAACGTACAACATCAGCAATACCACCGGAAACTTCTATGCGGACTTCCTGCAGGGCAAAGCAAGTACATTTGTCCAGACCAATACGGCCATACAAAGAAAACACAACTACGATCCCGCGTTGTTTGCGCAGGATACCTGGAGAATCAGAGATAAGCTCACGCTCAACCTGGGAGTACGCTGGGAAATCTTCGCACCCTTTATCGGAGAGGGGATTTACGGAAACAGCGGAACGTTCCGTGCCGGTGTGCAATCGCAGCGTTTTCCGACGGCGCCGGTGGGGGTTCTCTACCAGGGAGATCCAGGAATTCCAGCAGGAATCACGAATATTTCGCTTACCCGGTTTGCACCGCGTGTCGGCTTTGCCTACGACGTCTATGGAGATGGGCGAACGAGCCTCAGGGGCGGATTCGGGATCTTCTCGTATCAGCAGATCGAGGACGACGAAGGGTTGCGTATCCAACAACCCTACGGTCTAACGATCACGATCAACGCGCCTCCAAGCTTTGTGAATCCCTACGCGTCGACCCTTGGAGTCAGCCCGTTCCCCTATAACGCCGATCTGAAGAACCCGGTATTCACGCCAGGCGCCACGGTATTTTCACAGCCTCCCGGGGGCAATGTGAGTCCATACGCGGAGGAGTTCAATCTCAGCGTCGAGCAGCAGCTTAGTAAAACGTTCGGCTTGCGGGTGAGCTATGTCGGCGACAACTACATGAAGCAATTGATCAGCCTGGATATCAACACGCCTGTGACGCCGACCGTTGCGCAGGCTGTCGCCAACCAGGTGCCAAGCGTTCTGCAACGGCGTCCCTATGAGCCTTATGGGCTGAATAACTCATTTTTCTATTTTGGCCAGATTCTCAACCAGGCAAATGCGAACAACCTTCACTACGATAGCCTGCAGGTTATCCTGCGTGGAAAAGTTGGGCGAAGGATTGACATGAACGCGAGCTATGTGTGGAGCAAGGCGTTGGACTATGAGACGCCGGTCAGCCAGGCGGATATACGCTCGGGATACGGGGCTTCACCACTCGACCTGCGCCACCGCTTTGTCATGTCGGCTCTGTTGGGCTTGCCAGTGACCAAGCGCTTTGGGGCTTTCGGGCGGCTGGTGCTGAATGGTTGGAGACTGAACGACATCACGTACATTCAGTCGGGTACTCCATTTACTCTCTCCAGCGGCACGGATTCGAACTACGACGGCACCAATAACGATCATCCGAACGTGAATGGCGATCCGTATACGCACGCCGGTACCCGGCAGGGACGTATCCACGAATACATCAATCCGGCGTCGTTTTCCACGCCTGCGGCAGGTACGTTCCACGGCAACGAACAGCGCAACCAGTTGACCCTTCCTGCCACGACCCAGACCAACGTCTCACTGTTCAAGGAGTTTTCGCTGCCGCATGAAAGCCGTCTTCAGTTTCGGGCGGAAGCGTTCAATGTGATCGGCAACGTAAATCTGACAACGCCGAGAACGGTGCTGAACACGATCGGCAGCGCAGCTAACTTGATTAATCCGGCGTTCGCTCAACTGCAGGCTGCGGGTCCGCCTCGTCAGCTGCAGTTCGCGCTCCGGTATATCTTCTGAGGATCCGCCTTCAGGGCGCCAGTTCAAATGAGCCCACGCTTCCGGCTCCGGGGTCGCGAACCACGAAGCGAACGCGCTGGGCGCCATGCGGGACATTGAGAGGAACCTCGAGAGTGATGTGCGCCCCGAACGTCTGATCCGTTTCCTTGATCCGCTCATGAAACGTGGTGGCGCGTTGAGCAAGAATCTTTCCCTTGCTATCGAACGCCACGGCAAGCACGGAGACATCCGCGGTACGTTGCGATCCGGCGGACGTCCAAGTCAGCTCATTTGCGCCTACCTGAACCCGAAAAGCGGTTGCGCTCAACTTGCTCGCGGCAACGTGCAGGCCGGTGTAGTCAAGACGCGAAGATGCGGCACTGAGCAGGTCGAAGTTGGACTGGCGCTTCTGCTGGCCGGCTTCGGAGGGTGTCGCGGGCTGGGGAGCGATGATGGCAGGGAAGTAGCCCGTCCGCGTGATGGCCGTGAGTGAGGGGTTTTTCATGACGACCCTGATCTTGTGGAAATCCGGAGCAGCGCCGGAAGTGTCGGCGGGCCTGTAGGTAATGGTGTAGAACTCGCCGGCAGTGTTGGTGCTGATCAGGGCGAAGAGATCATTGCGGCCGTGAACCACGGCGCCGCCGGTGGTGCGCGCCAGTTCATCGAAGGAGATTCCGTCCGAGAAGCTCGTGAGGCTGTTTCCCCCTCCGCCCAAAGTTGCCTCGGCATCGACGTTCTCTTCGGCGGCCTGGGTGTCCATGCCTTCCGGATCGAGCGTAGAGAGCGACATCCGCGCGTCAATCATGCGCGCCGTGACCGTGCGCAGGGCAGCCTCGATTGCTTCCGTATCGTTGCTCCCCGCCGAGGTCAGATCGTAGGCTTTATCGAAGCCACTTCCAACCCACAATACATTTTTGTGGCCGCGAATGCCCGGCAGACTGCTGGCCAACTGGGAGAGGGCTCCCAGCGTCTTCGCGAAACCATCGGCGGGCTTCATGCTGCCACCCGCAAGCTGGTTGGATAGCGCGCGGAAGTCGGCATCCGTCACATGCGCCTTGAGGGCGGCGAGGAGATCATCGCGGTCCTGTGTGAAGTCATGCAGAACCGCCAGGCGGGAGGCGCCGGAAGCAACGAAGAGGGTGGGAACCGGAAGGACCGCCGGTTGATGTTCGAGATACGTGGTCAGCGCAACGCGCGCGCGCGCGATCTCCGAAATAGGTGTATTCAACTCATCGATGACCAATACGTTCACATAGGGGGCCTCGTGCTTCAGCAAATCATCTGTGCTGTGCACCGGAGGCGCTTCAGGCGCCGGAGCGAGCGGCGCTTCGAAGTGAACAATATTCTGTGGGACGCGGTCTTCGTACACCGTGAACTGGGAGCGGTCCAGGCCGCGAACGAAATGCCCGGATGCGTCGACCACACGGACGTCCAGCACGATCAGCCGGGCGGTTACCTTCAGGGTTGGTATTGGAGCGGTGGGCGTGCCATTCTGGGCACTCGCGCAGGCGACGGCCATCACGATCAGACTTAAGACCAGCGACAGACGCGACGTTCGGGCCCAGACAGGATGGCGATCTTCAATGATGTGCATGAGCCTCCGCGAACTGGTATGCAGACCAAGGATTTCGCATAAGACCGGGATTGAAAATAGTTCAAAATCACTAATTGGGAGCGAGTCGGCGAGTTAGCAAATCGGGCGCGCCCGATCGGGGCTCGGTCTTTATGGAGGCCCGGGGCACTCGGCGTTTGCATCGTGTGGATATGTCACCTCCCGTGCTCCTCCGCGCACTCGTAGAGAAAGCCTTAGATCGGCAAGAGAGCATCAGGGTCACCTTGGCATGCTTACTCATCGAGCCGCACCAAACCCTGTTGCAGAGCGATGGCAATGCCTTCCGTGCGGTGCGTCGTGCCAAGCTTCTCAAGCAGGCTGATGACGTGATTGCGAACGGTGTTTTCGCTGATGAAGAGTTTTTGTCCGATCTCGCGGTTACGGAGACCACGCGCGAGCAATTGAAGCACTTCATTTTCGCGGGCGCTGACCGGGTTTCTAGCCAGGCGTTGAGCGAGCTGGTCGGCGATATGCGGCGGAATCCAGCGATGGCCCGCATGCACCGACCGGATGGCGTCCAGTACTTCCTCCATGGTGGCTGTCTTGAGCACAAACGCCATGGCGCCGGCCTTGATCGCGCCGAACACATCCTCATCCGAATGGTAATTGGTCAGAACCACGGAGCGCAGGTTGGGCTTCAGCTTGCGGAGTTCGAGAAGAAGAGCGTCGCCGCCCATCCCCGGCATGCGGAGGTCGGTGAGAAGGACATCAACTTCGTTGTTCTTCAATGCAGCAATCGCGGCGGCCCCGGAGTCGGCCGTGCCGACGACCTGAATGTCCTGTTCGCGGCGCAACATGGATTGAAGGCCCATGCGCACTACGTGGTGATCGTCGACGATGAAGAGGCGGATGGGTTTCATAGTACGAGCCTACTTTCTGAGAGGGTTGGGACCATGCGCGGAGCGAAAGCGATGAAAGAACGAGAAGCCGTGCATCTGGTGCCTCGCGGTGACGGATAATCGCGTTCCGTGTCCTGAAGAAGATTCAATCTCAAGACGCGCACGGATGCTCGAGCAGCGTTTTTGTGTGGTCTGCAGTCCGAAGCCCAGATTCAACGGGTCAAGGGAGAACCCGACTCCATTGTCCTGAATGATCAACGTGACTTCATTGGACGCAAAGGTCATCGTCAAATCCACCACCGTTGCCTGGGAGTGGCGCAAGACATTCGCGACGGCTTCGAGCGCGACGCGGAACAGGACATCGGCGATGGCCGGAGAAAGAGGCCGCGGATCGCCGTTCCGGTGCGCGCGAATTTCCGGGCCATGCTTGTCGAGCAGGTTCGAAGCCGCACGCTGAATAAGCGTGAGCAGATCGCCATCTTTGTGGGCGCTGGGATGAAGCGCGGCGATCATGGCGCTGGCTTCGCGGTGCGTGCCAGCCACCATCTCGTAGGCGACGTCCAGCTCTCCGATCAGCGAGTCGGGAGACGCTTCTCCCAGGCGAACCAGCTTGCGCAGTCCCTGCAAGTGGTAACTGACGCCGGCAAAACTCTGGGCGAGCGTGTCATGCATCTCGTGGGAAAGGCGTTCACGCTCATCCGAAATGGCTGCGGCTTTGGATCGTCTGAACTGCATGAACAGGTAGACCGCCAGACCGGAACCCATGAGCCCGGCCAGAACAAGGCAGAGCAGACGCCACCCGACAAGCCACGAAGGACCCGCCAGCACCGTCACGTCCGAGTTCGATTGCACCAGAATGGCAAAACTGCTTCCCGTCGCCTGGTTCGGTGCAATGGTGCAGATGCCGCGCACGCGAATCGTGCTGCCAACTTGCCAGTGATGATTCGACGAGCTGAAGAGGTCGCTTTGCAGGAGTGCGTCAAAGTTCTGGCTGTCGGCATTGAGCGTCAGTACCGTCGCGCCGTCAGGAAGATGGCTTGTGGAGAGAACCTGTCCCGCGAGCTCGACGAGCGTGCCTTCATAGGCGCCACTGACGGCTTGCGCCGGCGTGATGGAGAGCGGGTTCAACGGAAGGCGGTCGGTTGGGCCTTCAACCTTGCTGGCGACGAAGATCAATCCACGCCCCTCGCCGGCGAGCCGGCCCAGCACGTCCACTTCGTCGCCAATGCAGAGCGTGCCGGGATCCGGTGGTATCAACTGCACGCCTCCGGTCGCGTCCTGGATATAGAACGGAGAAATCGAGGTGATGACACCGCGGAGACGCACCTCCTGGACGGTTCTCGGCTCTGTGCGGAGCGCTAACGCGGTTGTCAATGGAATGGCTTGCAGCGAAGCGTTCGAAGCCGGGTGAATCCCGCTTGCACCTTCAATCGCAGGGTTGCGCTGCGCGAAAGGATAGGTCTTTGGAAAGTAGCGGGCGCGCATGCGGGCGAAATCATCTTCACGGATGGGAAAGTCCGGATGAAGCACTTCCGGCACGTTCGCGAGAAGCTGATTCAAATCCGCTTCGGTCGCCGAACGGATCTCGACATTCTTCCAGGCGCTGCTTGTGTCTGTGGAGCGAAGCCCCGACTGGCCTTTGGCGATGCAATGGCGGGGATCATCGCGCAGCGCGGAGTAGCCATGCACACCCGAGACCGTATCGATGGCCTCCACCGCAATCGTGCAGCCGACTGCGACAACATGGAGCCTGTACCAGCGTCCGCTTTGAATCTGTTCTCCCATGGAGACAGGCCGGTCGGTCAACCATGAGTGGTCAGCCCGCCCCATCACGATCGATGAATCGCTTGACCGGAGGCCCACATAATAGCCTTTGTAGGCGTCCGTACCGACTTCCGCCTGGCTCACACGAACGATGAGGCCGATGTCCCCACCGTGAGCAAGAAGCCTGAGATCGGAGGTGACCTGATAAGCGGACCAGTCCGGGGAGCCGGTAATGAGTTTCGATCCTTGCGCATCGGACCAATTGATGACGGCGTCATTCTGAATGCGCCATGATCCCCCGAGCGGAGTCCACTCCTGGGCCGAGTGCGCGGCGAAGGAGTCGTGATAGGGAAGCCTGGGAAGCCTGGGGGTTGCAATACCGGAGAAAGGCGCGAAAAAACACGCCACCGCAACAGCCGCGACTAAGACGAGGACGACGGAGAACGCCTGCCATTTACGCGACGTACGCGTCGTGCCTGTCATGGCTGAACCCAATTCATGAGCAAGATTTGTTGCACAGCTTCGGTGTCGATATTGTCTCGAGTGACAAGCTGAGGCTCGACGTAGGTCACGGCAGCCACGGGTTGGTGGTTGTGGTCCCGGATCATATTGGAGATGGCGATATGGCCGATCTCCCGCATGTTCTGAACCACAACGGAATCCACGCCTCCCTGGCGGAGAGAGGCAAGAACTTCAGTGTTCTGGTCGAAGGCGAGGATCCGGATTCGCCCCTGCGCGTTGGTGTCGTGAATCACAGACGCCGCGGCATAACCGGCATGGCTGTCGAGGGCGATGATGGCGCGAATTCCCGGCTGCTGTGCGAGTGCGTCGGTGATGGCTGACTCGAATGCACTGATGGCCGGCGGTCCCGCGATCCGGTTGGCAATATGAATGGCCGGATCGGTTTGCCGGAGAGCCTGCTCCACGGCGGTGAAGCGATCTTCTCCGCCGGCACTCAGGGAATCGAGCCCAACCAGCAGGACATCCGCACCAGCGGGAAGGATCTGCTTCAGACGCCGGGCTACGAGCATGGCCCCGGTCTGGGTGTTTTCCAGAACGAAGGAAAGATGTTCTTCGGGTGTCAGCGGCAAGCGATGCAGCAAGACGACGACCGGGATCTGATGAGAGATCGCTTCGCGAATCACTCCGTTGGCCGCATATAGGCTGCGAGCGTTGATGGCAATTCCATAGGCGTGCTTGCTGACGGCGTCGTTGAGAAGGTCGATCTGCCGTTGTGCATTTCCGTCGGGCGGCCCGTTCCACGCAAGGTGGAGATCTTTTCCGGCGAGAGCTTCATCCATCCCTACGTGCTCGCAGGACGAAAGGTTTTCGGTTGAAAACAAGGGGATCGCGACGATCTCGCGCCTCCCTGAGCCGGCCTGGCATCCAGCGAGCAAGGGCGCGAGGATGAAACCGAACAGAGCCCAGCGCAGCAGGTTTATCGGTGTTCGCGACTGGGAAATTCCTGCTCTCATAGCTGGGCGTTGACACCCGATGATACAAGCGGTGGGTACAAGCAGTTCGCCCACTTAGAAGAAGGTCTTGCGATCCATGTCGACGTAGGCGCGGTAGGGCATGCGTTCCGCCACATGCCAGAACGGAATGAAGTGTCCGACCTCTTGGCCGTTCGCCATGTTGATGTCGGACAAAACCGCGTTTGGGTTGTAGCTGGACGTCCCCGCCGTCCCGAAGCGAAGTTCAGGGAGTTTGGAGATTTTGGTCAGGTTGGGGACGATCGAAGCCTGATCTCCCTTGATGGGAAATGTGTAGCGCGCGTCCTGAACCATAAGCAGCGGCCCGTACATCACGGCAATCCTGTGTGGGTGTTGAGCGTCCACTGGAACGGCCCGAGGCTCCATGTGGAAGCGCACGGAAACCGTGTCCTTGTGCCAGGTGCGGTGCAGGCTGTGCCATTGGTTAGGGGAGGATGGAGCGTTCGACTTCTGCCCATTCACAAAAATCTCCGCGTGATCGCACCAGGAGGGTATGCGGAAATTCAGAGTGAACTCGACCGGTTGATCCGTCTCTATGGCCGCCGACGCATCTTCTGTCCCCGGGTAGTCGGTCTCCAGCGTTAACCGCACGGGTGTGCCCTTGGCCTGCCATTGGACCTGGGAGGGCAGGAGAAGATTGACGTAGAGTCCATCCTCGTCATGGAAATAGACGAGGTTATGGTAGTCCGCGATGTCCTGCAGATAGGTGCCGGAGCAGCAAGGCCACTTGCCCGGAAAGTAAACCTTGCTGGCCATGCCGGTGTGGTAATTCGCGTAGTAGAAGGTTGACCCATCGGGAACCATGGGGAGAGCTGCCCCGATGCCGTTGTAGATCAGGTGTTCCGCCCAGTCTCCATAGCGCGCCTCGCCGGTGAACTCCAGCAGGTGGCGGGAGAGCTTGAAACCGGCCCAGGTCCCGCACGGTATTTCGGCGTGGTCGATGCGGACTTCGAGAGCGTCACCTAGAGAACCGTCGGACGGGAGTGTCCATTCACCCGGGCCGTATCCGCCCGACGCGTAGGCTTGCGTGGTGCGAACCCAATCGTACGCATTGCGAAGGATCGCCAGGTACTTCGGGTCTTGGAGAACCGCATACGCCATGGCTGCGCTGTTGAAGCTGTTCACGTGGCTATACGCGTGCAGATACTCCACTCCGCGCGGTGTGCCGCTGGCTGAAAACTTGTCCCAGAACGTGGGATACAACCATACCTTGGCGAACTCGAGGAACTTGCGATTGCCGGTGATTTCGTAAGCCCGGAAGAGATTTTCCGAAAGCGTATACCACTCGTTCGTATTGGCGGGCCCGCGTCCTGCGCGGTCCTTGTAGCTCGCGGGTACCCGTGAGCGGTCAAAATTCCGGGAAGCCCAGGACGTAATACGGTCGAGAATTTCCATGGCATGAGGAAAGTCGGCGTATCTGGAAGCGTCCACCAGGCCGCAGGTGAGTTTCTCCCATCCGTAGACTCCATGGATACGTGGATCGCCATCGGGGCCGATAGTCTTTTCCCATTCGGTGATGAGATACACGCACTTGTCGCGAAGGCCTTTGTCCTGCAACGCGCAACCGAGCCTGGCATATCCGCTGATCCACTGGCCAAAGGTTGCCGATGTCGACTTCGCGCTCCAGCCCGCCATATCATGACCCGGCGCCGGCATGCCTGCCATGCGGCGGTACCCCTTCAACATGTCGTCGTTATTCATGTTGAAGTACATGTCGCGGGTTTGAAGCATCTGCCGCTGCAGCGGACTTTCCAGCAG
>DASYEV010000053.1:0-11548 GCA_036498835.1 Acidobacteriaceae bacterium
CAGCGCGCCGAAGCCTTTGCCGAAGAATGCCACCGACATCAGGACCATCATCAGGGTCTGGTCCCGGGTGTAGTTGCAAGCGATCATGGTCACGGAAAGCAGCATCCCGGCGATGATGGGCAGCTTCCGCGCCAGGGTCAGCGAGTATCCACGGCGCAGCAGTGCGTCCGAACAAATGCCTCCGAGAATGCCACCCGCGGAACCGCACAGCGCGGGCAGCGCTACGGCGAAGCCTCCACGGAGAACGGACATGTGTCGCGCCTGAACCAGGTACACCGGGAACCAGGTGATGAAGAAATAGGTGAGCGTGGTGATGCAGAACTGGCCAACATAAATTCCCCAAAGCATGCGTTGTTGAAGAAGCTGCTCAATGCCGGACCATGTGATTCCAGACGCAGCCTTGCTCCCGGCAGCTCTGTCGACGTGGACCAGACCTCCGCCGCGTTCAATGTGCTCTATCTCCGCCGGAGAGATCAGCGGGTGGTCCGGCACACTGTGAATTACCTTCCACCAGGCCAGAAGCAGCACCATCCCGAAGACGCCCATAAACCAGAACGTCCATGGCCATCCGTGCTTCGAGGTCAGCCAGCCGAAGATCGGAGCAAACGCCACCAGCGCGAAGTATTGCGAAGAATTGAAAATTGCCGAGGCCGTGCCGCGCTCCGCGGTGGGAAACCATGCCGCCACAATGCGTCCATTGCCTGGGAACACAGGCGATTGCGCAAGCCCGGAGAGCAGGCGTAGCGCGAAAATGGCGGTGAAGATGTACGCTGCGGGAAGGTATCCGGTAAATCCGATGAGGAAGGCGCAGACCGTCCAGGCAAAAATGCTGAACGCGTACACCCGCTTGGAACCAAAGCGGTCGAGCAGTCCTCCAGAAGGGAGCTGCCCCAGCACATAGGCCCAGCTGAAGCCGGAGAGAAGGAATCCAAAGCGCACCGGATCGAGCGCGAGCTGTTTCTGCATCGCCGTGCCGGCCACGGAGAGCGCAACGCGGTCTCCATAGCTGAAGCAACTCGCAATGAACAGCATTGCAACGATCAGGTAGCGGACATGCGTCGTCCGCCCGCGCGCCATCTGCATCAGGTGCGGTCCCCAATCAGCGCCTTCAACTCCGCGATTTCTGCGTCACCGAGATCCACCAGCGGCGAACGCACCGGCCCTGCCGGCCGTCCCACCGCAGTCATGCCAGCCTTCACGATCGAGACCGCATAGCCCTTCTTACGGTTGCGCATCGCAATGTACGGCAACACAAACTCACGCAGCCGCGCATACACGGCGTCGCGATCGCGCCGCCGCACCGCTGCATAAAACTCCTGCGCGAATTTCGGCAGGAAGTTGAAGATCGCGGAGGAGTACGTGGTCACACCCATTTCCAGATACGGCAGCGCAAATGTCTCCGCGGTCGGCAAGCCACCGACATAGGTCAGCCGGTCCCCAAGCCTGGCGTAGATACGTGTCATCAACTCGATGTCGCCAAGTCCATCTTTGAAGCCCACAAGGTTCGGGCAGCGCTCGCAAAGGCGGGCAATCGCAACGTCATCCAGCACGGCATTGTCGCGGTTGTAGAAAATAACGCCCAGCTTCGTGGCAGCACACACCGCCTCCACATGCGCGGAAAGCCCGACCGCCTCACTATTCACGAGGTAAGGCGGAAGCAACAGGATGCCATCCGCGCCAGCCTTCTCTGCTGCCATCGCGAACTCCTTCGCGATGGCCGTCCCGTAGCCACAGCCGGCAATTACCGGCACGCGCCCTGCCGTCTCGTGAACCGCCGCACTGACGATCGTAGAAAACTCACCCAGGGCAAGCGAGAAGAACTCCCCTGTCCCGCCAGCCGCAAACAATCCCGCCGGATTGTGATCCAGAAGCCAGCTGATGTGCTGGCGATACTTGTCTTCTTCGAATTGAAAGCTGCTGTCGAAGTGCGTGACGGGAAACGAAAGCAGACCTTCGCCGATCGTACGGGCCATTTCGGCTGGCATCATGAGCGCTATACCCCAGTGGAATGAAGCTGTATCTGGGCAATTGTATAGCGCTCAAAACAACTGACTGTATGCTGTCTCCGAGGCTCATCGAATGGGTGCAAAACCTGCCACACTTTTCCTTCGTGCATGCAGCACCGGCAAACCGGAAATCATTCGTTCCCTGCTGCGCGAGGGTCTTTCTCCGGACACGCGAGACAGTTATGGCCCCACAGGTCTTATCTGGACTGGCAGGAAGGGACAGATCGAGGCGGCCAATGCACTGCTGGAAGGAGGCTGCGATTTGAATCTGGCAGATCGCAGGGGACGAACTGCGTTATTTCACGGAGTCTGCTTCAAACGGTATGAATTTGTTCAGCATCTCGCGACGCGCGGCGCCGATCGAAACACGGTCGATGTGCACGGCCTCACCCCACTCGACTACGCCAGTTCAACCGGTGACGCAAAGATGGTGGGGTTGTTGAAGAAACTGGGTGCGCAGCGGAAGTCCACTCAGGACCCAGAACATGACGAGCGTTGGAACTCCTTCGGTACAGGAGGCGTTGCTGGAGGACCGGATCAATCGGTCAAGATGAGCCGCATTCGCGTCCAGCTCAATGGAATTCTGCATCAGTGGAAGGGAAACTACACACGTGTCGTGAGAATGCTGTATTTCCCGATGTACGAGGACGGGGCGGTGGTTCGTTGTGCCCAGGAAATGGGAATTGTGGGTGCTCAACCCGCGCAACGCAAAGGCGATTGGATTGAGGTCAAGATCGGTATACCTGAATCCTGGTGGGGCGAAGGCGAACTCTCCTACAAAGAGCGCTTGACCAACGCTATCGAAGAAGGTTTGCACTCGATGATCGCGCTCTTGAAGCGAAACAAGCATCCGATCGAAGCGGAGTTACTGCTATCCGATTGGGAAACACGCAAAAAACTCTTCCTCGACAGCCCTGCCCCGCCCTATCCAGCCGAACAACAGTCAGCCAGGTTGGCTGCGATGGTGGCCGAAGCCAAAACGCGTTTAGGACAGTGAGATTGGCAGCGATGCCGGGCTCTCCCGCCCGACACCGCGACCTTTACTTTTTCTGGGCTTGTGCTTCCTTCTTAGGCTTCTCCGGCTGGCGCTGCAGGTGATCGAAGTTCATGATCGCGTTGAACACCAGGGGATAGGATCCGATCGTTTCGCCGCGATACACCGGATTATTCGCAAATAGCAGAACGTTACCGCTGCCGAGGTGAGCGTCCACAACAATGGGACGCTCGGCAATGGACGCGCCTTTATCGAGCAGCCCGGAAAGCAACAGGCCCTTCGCGTCCCCAAACCGCAACACCACCTCTGGCCGATACTGCACTGGAATGAGATTGGGATTGTTACGCGCCTGCTCCTCGTTCAGCGGACGCGCCTCCCACGGCTTGGTCTCCGGCGGCAGCTCGGCTTCCGTGTACTTGCGTCCCTGTGGAACATCCGCGTCGCCCACGGCCCCGCGCCCCGTGGGACGCTGCTGGTACGGATCCATCAACATCCGGCCGCCTGACCGGCCAACCGTATTGCTCACGGTGAACGTCATGCCATCGGCGCTTATTACCGGTAGATTGGCTCCGTAACCCCACGCGGCCGGGTGCTCGGGAGTCACAAACGTGGAGTTCAGCACCGTACCCACAACACGCACATCGCCGTGCGGGGACACGCTCACTCCGGGCGCCAGGCCCATCTCCACAGCGAACTGCGCAGTGTCTTCGCAGGTGATCAGCAGACCGCCTTTCTCGACGAACTCGTGCAGGTGTTTCAGTCCGTCGTAACCCATACCGGGGCGAACATCCGGGGTGGAGTCAAGCGCTCCCAGGTTGGGCGTGAGTTCGGTCTTCTGCCACGGTATGGCATTGGCGTACATGGGCGATCCATTCAGAATCTGGTCCGCCGAAGCATGGCCCACCGGCGCGAAGACGATCACGTCGTACTTGCCGCGCAGGTCGGCCTCGCCGCCTATGGTCTGTGTGCTGATATAGGCGTAAGGCACTCCCGCCTGATCGAAGCCGTAGCGCCACCAGCCTTCCGTCTGCGTGGCCTGCCAGGAATGCATGAAGGCAATGCGCGGAGCAACCGCCGTATGGGTTGCCACCTTGGGCATGGCAGCCAGCCGCGTGCCGTCGAGCGACGCATTCTTCAAGGCCGCGGTCACTTCCCTTTCAGGCAGGTCATGAATCAAGAGCGTGCCCGCGCTGAAGTGCTTACCGTGTTCCTCGAAGGGCTTCTCCGCGATCGAGATGTGCTCCGCCTTCAATTTGTAAATCAGCCCCAGCAGAGAGCTCTGACCTGAGTTGGAGACGGCGAAGATGTCGCCGCTGCCACTGGTCCGGCCCACGGTCGAGTTTGGGTCGGCAAGTGGCGCGAACTTCTTTTGAAGAAACGCAGCATCGGTAACCCGCACCACTTTCAGATTGAACAACTCCGGGAAAGACCATCCGGTGTCGTCATAGGGGTGTTTCTGGGGATCGTCCGGCGCCCAGTACTGGCGGTCCAGCAGAGCATCGGCCGCGCGCGAATACGGCTGGTCCATGCGAACGACATAGCTGCCGGCCGGAAGCGTCACCTGGGTCGGTTTATCGCCGCGCTTCGCGGCGGGCACGGCGGTTGTCGCGGCTTCCTCCAACTGGCTCAGCTCGACATGCTGCAGCTTCAGGATTTGCAGGAGCTGCAATTGACGATTCGATTCCCCGTCGTCCTTCGGAAGGACATAGGCAACCGGACCCTCTGCAGCTGGTTTCTCGATGCTCCGCTTGCTCTTGCGATAGTAGTTCTCCAGAAAATGATGAGTATTCCTCGAGAAGTACGAGATCGTAGTCAGCAGCGCACTTTCCTCGTAGTTATTGTTGTCACGTTGCGACCAGGTCAGCACCGGCGGAGGCGGGTTCTGCCGGTACCAGGTGCGGGAATATTGCTCGGGCGTCAGGATGCGCTTCTCCGTATCCGCGCCGCCGTTACCGAAAGTTTCATAGAGGCGGCTGATGCCGTTATGCATGCCCGCGAGAAACATCAGATAGCCCGGACTCCAGGTATCGAAATCCCCATGTGTGAAAACGCCGGGCATGCCGAGGTTCTGCATCTGCGCCGTATTGTTCCAGCCCAGTTCCTCCCACTCATCGGCAAGCAGTGGATCGATCCAGGCGTTGTAAGGCCCGTCGCCTACGGTGTTGTCGTAGAGCAGTGGGACTGACTCATGCAGATCATGGAGCACCTGGGCATGCCAATCCAGAAACGTCGTCAGGACGTTGCGCGTAAGGTTCAGCGTCATGCCCATGGCGTCACGGTTGTTGTCGTGCGCGACGTAGTGGCCCCAGTAAACCAGTCGCGGCCATTGTTGATCAGGGTGCGCCTTGTGCCACTTGTAGATGTCCACCATGCGGTCGCGGCCATCCACTTCCACCACCGGCGTGATCAGCACGATCATGTGCGACCGGATGTACTTGATGTACGGCGAATCATCCACGGCCAGCCGGTAGGCCAGCTCCATCAGCGCGGTAGGAGCGCCGGTTTCCGGTGAGTGGATCGTTCCGGTGATGTAGTAGACCGGGAATGAAGCATCCACCAGCGTGCGCGCCTTGTTGTCGTCCATCCCGATAAGGCGTGGATCGGCGAGTTTGGCCAGACGGTCGTTGTTCTCCTTCTGCTTCGCCAGTAGATCCTCGTCCGCAATGGCCACGGCGATCATCTCGCGGCCTTCTTCGGACTTGCCAATCGTCACAACCTGCACGCGCGGACTGCTGGCCGCAAGCATGCGGAAGTACTTGTACACATCCTCGGCGTAAGGCAGCCTATCCGGCGCTCCAGCGACATCCCCGAGCACCTTGTCGGGCGCCGGCACCGTGCTGGAAGCCGGCAGATAATCCACCAGCGGCGACCCATACGCCGGATCGGTCGTGTATTGCTTGATCTTTTTTGTGTATTCCTCATCGATTGCCTGATGCGGGTCCCGATCGAAGTTCGCGTTTAGACCGGATTGCGCGGACGCGGGCAAGCTTGCAAAGAACGCCGGCAAAGCTGCAAAGACAACCAACGCGGGCACGAGAGCACTGAAGCGAAATCGCTGGAATCCCATCAAATCCTTCCTGAATCGAGAACGAAAATTGAACGCCACAGACAACAACGACAGCTAGCTTGTTTTCGCCTTTGGCGACGAAAGGCCCAGGAAACCTGCATGTTGGAGCAGCCAGAATTCCTGCTGTCTGTAGACCGGTGTGGAAAGCACCCTACGTGTGTCGGTTATGCCACAGGGCAACAGACGCTCGATCAGCCTCTCAAGAAGGTCAAATCGAAAGCTATCGTTGAAGTGGGTGACCGGAAACGAAAGCAGACCCTCACCGATCGAAGGTGCCATTTCGGTTGGCATCATGAGCGCTATACCCCAGTGGAATGAAGCTGTGTCTGGGCAATTGTATAGCGCTGAAAACGGCGGACCGTATGCCTGCTCTGAGGGCTACGGTACGGGCGCGAAACCTGCCACAATCTTCCTTCGTGCATGCAGCACAGGCAATCCAGAATCATTCGTTCCCGGCGCTGTTCCCAGGATCGGGCCGATCCACAATTCTGACGCTCCATCCACGATCATGAGGAAGCATTCCTGAAGAGGCGGCCGGATTCAGTTTCTGCGGTCTTCCAAAGAACTGCCACGCGTCTCGCGAACGGCTCGAGAAACCAACAGAAAACCAGCGAAACAAACCCCTGCATACATCGCAAACGTTCCTGCGATGCCAAGATGCGCCACCATCAAGGGGAACGTGTAGGTCAGCAGGAAGGATGCTATCCAAAGCGCACTTCCTGCAATCGACATTCCCCGTGAACGTACTCTGTTGGGGAAAATTTCCGATAGAAGAACCCAGGTGACGGGGGCTAGCGTGCAAGCGTAACAGGCAATCGCCATCAGCGTCAGGGCAAGGATGGGCAACCCTTGCATGTGGCGATGATAGGCAAGCGCGCACAACAGGTGCGAGATACCGATCCCGGCACATCCAAAGAGCATCAGACGCCGCCGGCCGACCGTGTCGACCAGGAACATCGCCAGCACCGTCGCCAGAAGGTTGATGGAACCGGTAATGACGATGTCCAGCAGAATCTGATTCGAGCCGTAACCCGCACCGCGGTAGACTTCCGCCGCGTAGTTGAAAAGAATGTTGATGCCGGTCCACTGCTGCAGAACGGCAATGGCAATCGCCAGCAGCAGCACGGGAAGCACTGCGGGACGCAGCATCTCTCCCCACCCCGCAGGTGTGCCATGGTCCTCGCGCAGGCTGCGGGCGATAGCCTCACTCTCCTGGTGCGCGGCATCTTTGCCCACAATGCGATCAAGCACAGCGTTCGCTTTGGTTAGCCGCCCGCGCCCGATCAACCAACGAGGACTCTCTGGAAGAAAGAATGTCCCTGCAAAAAACAGCGCCGAAGGCACAGCGACGGCGCAGAACATCCAGCGCCATCCATAAGCAAGGTTCCACGCATGCGCCGCTGCCGTTTCAGAACCGGATTCGTTTTGTGCAATCACCGCATTGACGACCTGCGCGAGCAGAATCCCAACCACGATTGCAAATTGGTTCAAACTTACGAGGCGACCCCGGCTTGCCGCGGGGCTCACCTCTGCGATGTAGATCGGAGAAACATTGGCAGCGACGCCAATCGCCACACCGCCGGCGATGCGCCAGAAGATGAACACCGGAAAGGTGAACGCCCAACCTGTCGCAATCGAGGAAATGCCGAACAATACCGCGGCTGCCAGCAAGAGAGGCCTGCGCCCAAAGCGGTCGGCCGTGTAGCCGGAGACCATCGATCCCAAAAGGCAGCCCAGCAGCGCGCAGCTATTGGCCCAACCCACTTGCGCCACCGTGTCCAAATGGAACCACGCCTCGTAAAACTGCCGTGCCCCGCCGATCACGACCCAGTCGTATCCAAAAAGCAAGCCGCCCAATGCTGCTACGGATGCAATGAACCAGACATACGCCGGCGCACCTTGAAGGCTTCCGCTCGTCTTTCCCAGGTTTGCCGGCGTTGTCTGCACGCTCTACCCTTCCATGAGACGAAGCATGTCGAGAGCGCCGGTATGGTTCGGGTCACGCTCCAGCACATTCTGCAGCAACATTTTCCCGGCTTCCTGTCCGAGTCCGATTTTCGCCTGGACCTTCAGGAACATCGCAGTCGTCTTCTGCCGGTCAGCCGGATCCTCTTCAAAAAGCAACATCGTCGGCAAGGAAGTCGCAAAGAAATCCACGGTGGCGGGTTTGCTCTCGAGTTCCTCGGCATGGGCCAGGATTTTCGCAAACAGCTCCCTGGCTTCGTCCTCACGCCCAAGCCGTTGCAGTGCGACCCCGGACCAGTAGGTGGCTTCGGAAATCTCTTTGATCTCCATCCGCTCGAAATCTGCCCGTTCCTTCGCTGCATATTCCCATTCCGCAGCGGCCGCCGGATCCCCAGCCTGTTCCATCGCAACGCCCAGCCAGTAGAGATACTTGCTCACGTTCATCAGCACATGACGGCACTCCGCAAGGGAGGTTGGCGGATCAAGTGCCTGCAGTAAATGCTCGCGAGCGAACGCCTCGTCGCCGACCTCAAGACAGTCAACGGCAAGCAGTAGATGGGCACGCATATACTGTCCGAGCGTGGCGCCCTCACCACCCTCCCAAGGCTGAAATTGACGCGAAAGCAACAAGTTGAGCGCCGCCTGCGGACGTCCCACGCTGCTCAGCAGCGATGCCGCCTCCACCGACAGATCATCGCGCAGTGACACCAGCTCCCATTGCTCCTCCAGCCGCTTCAGCCGCTCACGAGGACTGCGGCCCAGGCGCTTCAACAGTTGATCGAACTCATACAGCAAACGCACATCCTGGGGATCACACATACGCGCGCGGGCGAAAGCCGCGAGCGCAGCCTGTGCATCGTTGCGCACGTTGAACTCACCCACCGCGAGATTGCGCCAGGCCGTCGTCAGGGAGCCATCCAACTCCACAGCCCGGCTCCAGTGTCCAATCGCTTCTTCATGCCTGCGCTTGTCGTAAAGAAGGTTTCCGAGAAACAAGTGCGCATGCGCGTCGGCAGGATTCCTGCGAACGGCTTCGTGCAAAAGCAACATCTCTTCCAACCGGTGCGGGAAGACATAGATCGGATCCGCAGCGGCGGCGGCCGACGCACTTACTGTAATGTCCTGGCCTAGCAGGCTCTTGATGTGGGCATGCATGTAGAGCAGCATCGTCACCGAGCCATCCGGCGCAGAGGTCATGCGGGCCTGAGGAATAGCGGCCGCAGTCAATCTTTCCGCTTCCTGCACGAAACCGGCGCGCAATAGATCGAAACCCAGATCGAGCGACTGCTGGCCGTCCTGGGGTACAGCATCGTCGAGAAGATAGCGATGAACGATGTCCAGCGGATCGAGTGCAGCGACCGCATCGAACTCTTCCCTTGCCTCAACTTCGAGCCCCAGCTTGTGCAGCACCAGGGCCTTCAAATTGCGTGCGCCAGGATTCTCCGTATTGCGCGCAAGCGAACGCCGCAGATGATCGAGCGCCAGCTTCCAATCTCCACGCCTGCAGTCAATCTCCGCCAACCGGTGATACGCAGCCGACACCCAGGCAGCATTCCATGTGGATTTGTAGAAAGCGTCATACGCTTCACGTTCTCTGCCCTGATACAGCAGCGTCAACCCGAGGTTGTACAGCGGCTCGCCATCGTAAGGATTGGGATTGCGCCGGAGCATGCGTTCCATTGCGGCCCGCAAATAGCTCTCCGCCACAACAAACTCACCGCGCCGAAGATGCAGCCGGCCCATTGCATGATTGCAACGTGAATCGCCTGGGTCTCGCCGCAATGCTTCGAGCCAGTACAACTCAGGGCTGCGCGTAGGGTGGCGGTACTGCTCGAGGTGCAAGCCGGTCAGGTACAACTCATCCGAGTTGGCGACATCCGCAGGCGCCAGCGGTTCTTCCGCAACATCCGGAGGCTCGGCCGGCACGATCTCGCCCGGCGCATAGCGTATCAGCGTCTGTCCTGCTGCTTGCACCCCAACAACAAGATCCTCAGGCTTCGAACTGACGCGGAACTCGTGGTGCAGCGGCGTCTCCGCGGACAGCGGCCCTTCCCACAGCGCAATCAGCTCTCCGCGTTGCAGCACGCGCACCGCGGCTGCGTCATGGTCCGCCGTCGTCTGTACATGCACGCGGAGACCACCCTCCGTCCGTTCCACACGGATCGCGCCATCCAGCGTCGCGAGATCGGGAACGCCTATCTCTGCAATCGGATACCAGTATTGGCTGAAGGACTTCGTCTCACCGGGTGCGAGAAAGGAGAAGTCCGGCTGGTTGTCCGTGTACGCGCCAACCATCAGCTCCACGTACGGGCCATCGTTGTCCGTGAGACTGCGATCCCACGCATATCCGAAGTTGTGATTTCCCCAGGTCCACTGCTTCTTGCCCGGTTGGGTGTGATGGTCCGCAATCGCCACCGTTCCCGCGTGCCGCCTGTGGTCATAGCCGCCGGAGAAATCCCCTGCGGAATTCGCAATCATGTAGCTCGTCGGCACGGGGATGTTCGCATACCAGCCAAGATCGTTCGCCGGGTAGCTGCCATCCGGAACGAAATGTGGCGGACGTTCATTGCCGGGCACACCCTTGTCCACGCGCGCACCATAGTCGATCCCGTAATAGCGCCCCGTGCTCAGCGGGTAGGTGGTCATCGCACGCTTGGCGTGGTCCGCGGCGAAATGCACGTCCTGCGGAAAGAACGACTGATACTGCTCATGCGCGTGCGTGGCAACGTTGGCCCACCATAGAAAGCTCCGCGTATCGAGCGTCCGGTTGTAGAGCTGTACCTTCACTTCCATCACCGCACGGCCCGGCTGCAGGCAGATTCCGTGCATCCCCTTCATGCGCTCCATGGGATCGTGGTCGCTGCACCATATCGTGGCAGAGCCATCGGCACAACGCTCGATACTGGTCTCCACCGGCATGTACGTGGCTGGACGATGATGCTGCGGCCAGTTGAACTCGATGCCACCCGAAACCCACGGCCCTGCCAGCCCCACCAGGGCCGGCTTGATCACGTTCTGGCGATAAATAAAGTCGTAGCCCGTCCTCTTGTCGAACGCCACATGGATGCGTCCGCCGATCTCCGGCAGAACCATCACACGAATCCACTCATTCTCAATGTGGATCGCCTGCCACATCCGCAGGGCAGGCGTCGTCTCGACGCGATCGATCACCGGCAATGGGTAGACCTTGCCGCTGCTGCCCTGATACACGCGCTTTTCCAGGAAGGCGGGATGAGGCTCAGGACGCGCCGGCGTGTACGTCAGCATCTCCACCGGCTGCGACCATATTTTGACCGTTCCGGCTTCGGAAGCCGGCGCACTGGGGAGAACAAGTCGTGCGGGGGCGAAGACGACGGCAGTCGAATCTTCGGCGTCAGAGCCGGGATAGTCAGCGAGGGAAGGGTCTGTGTGCAGCATTTGCTCGATTTTTACGTGTACGTTACCGACTTCCAAAAATCTTGATACACTTCACCCCGACATGTCAAACGAGGCTTCGACAAAGCCGGTAAACGGCGC
>DASYEV010000054.1:0-2050 GCA_036498835.1 Acidobacteriaceae bacterium
TAGTCAAGATGGAGCGACCAACCACCGGATCGCAGTAAGCGCGGGTTACGCTGCGAAGGTGAATCCAGCGGCGCAGGGCCGCATACGAAAGGAGCTGGTCGCTCATGTCTAAAGTACGCTTTGTGGGAATGGATGTCCACGCCGAGAGGATCGCGGTGGCGGTGGCGGAGCCAGGGGGAGAGGTCCGTAGCCTGGGAACGATTGCGAACCGGCCGGAGTCGATACGGAAAATGATCGGGAAGCTGGGACCCGTGGGAAAGCTGAAGTGCTGCTACGAAGCCGGCCCCACGGGTTACGTTTTGTACTGGCAGTTGACCCAGATGGGAGTCGCCTGCGAGGTGATCGCGCCGTCGCTGATTCCGGTGAAGGCAGGGGATCGCGTGAAGACGGACCGGCGCGATGCGGAGAAGCTGGCTAGGTGTTATCAGAAGGGCGACCTGACGGCAGTGTGGGTTCCCGACGCGTCGCACGAGGCGCTACGCGATCTGGTGCGGGCGCGTGAAGCGGCGAAAAAGGATCAACTTCGTCATCGGCACCGGCTGGGCAAGTTTCTGCTACGGCACGGCAAACGGCCGGCGGAAGCGGGACCAGCCTGGGGCAGGAAGTACATGGATTGGATTCGGGTGCATGCGCATTTCGAGGAGCCCGCGCTGGAAACAACGGTGAGGCACTATCTGCATGAGGTGGAGCATGTGGCCGAGCGGATCGGGAAGCTGGAGCAGGCTATTGACGAAGCCGTGCAAACAGCCTCGCCCCAGATCAAAGCGGTGATCGATGCCCTGCAATCCTTGCGCGGCGTGGCGCTCACGACCGCGGCCACGGTGGTGTGTGAACTGGGCAGTCTGTCGCGCTTCGAGAGTCCCCGTCAGTTGATGGCCTACAGCGGACTGGTGCCGCGGGAACACTCCAGCGGCAACAGGGTTCATCGCGGAGCGATCACCAAGACGGGCAACGCGCATCTGCGCAGGGTGTTGGTGGAATCGGCCTGGTCCTACCAGCACCGGCCGAGCGTGCAAGGCCGCCTGTTACGCAGGCAGAAATCGCTCGTGCTGGACGATGAAGTGAAGCGTATTTCCTGGAAGGCGCAGGAGCGGCTGTGCAAGCGATTCACGGCGCTATCGGCCAAAGGGAAAGCGAGAGGACAAGTGATCACCGCGGTGGCTCGTGAACTGCTGGGCTTCATGTGGGCCATCGCTCGTCAGGCCGAGTCAAAGACCGCCGCTTAGTTTTCTCCATGACTGACGACAGCAATACCGGTAACAGCCGAGGGTCCACGAAAAGGAGAATCCTCGACGAGAATTATGCGGTACGGCCCTGCGCCCAACCCGCGCTACTAGTCCGAGCCAGCTCCCGACGGATCATGTCCCTGCGGTTCCGACCCGCGCATATCAGTGTGATCAATCGTCGCGCTTCCTCTCGGCTGTTTCCCGTGTTGCTGTCGAATGCTCCTGGCTCACCCGCAGGAATCCCGTTCCCGCCCAGCCGCCGTCCCCTCGCGCCGCTGCCGGAACAGTGCTCGCTTGCCAGGGTCCGCTTCGCCGCGCCTGCCGGCCCGCCCTTGCTAGCTCCGCGCCGTTCCGGACTATCCATTACGCGACGGGCGGCTCCGGCGGGAACGGAAAACATCGGGTTTTAAGAAAGGCTTGACAGATCGCTCCATATCAATTCTCGTAGGGCGTGATTGCGGTAAACGCGCCATTACCAGCGAACTGAAGACTGAAGCCGGTTAGCTCTCCCGATGAGCTTCCAGACTCGACCTTGAAGGTTCCGGCCATGCCGTTCGTTTCAGGGAAATCAGTGCCGAGGTTCATCCAGTAGAGCCGACCCTCCTTTTGTTGAATCGTTTTCTTGCTGATGACCGCCCCACTAAAGTCCAGCACTGTCACGGTGTACGGCTCGTCACTCTGGCAGAATGAGTATCCACAAAGGCTTGATGTCAAGATGCCGAGGCCGGTGTAGTTCCCGTTTGTATTGTCGAAATGAACGACGAACGATTCGAAACCCTGACTGCCAAGCACCATCGAAGTCATCAAATCAGCGCGTCCTGGCG
>DASYEV010000055.1:0-17077 GCA_036498835.1 Acidobacteriaceae bacterium
AGCAGGCCGGCGTCAAGGATCTCAACCTCATCCTCAAGGGCGACGTGCAGGGCTCGGTCGAAGTGCTGGCCGACAGCCTGCAGAAGATGTCGACCGAAAAGGTCCGGGTCAAGGTGCTGCACTCCGGTGTGGGCGCCATCACCGAATCCGACGTGCTGCTCGCGTCCGCGTCGAACGCCGTCATCATCGGCTTCAACGTTCGCCCCGAGCGCAAGGCACAGGAACTCGCCGATCAGGAGAAGGTGCAGGTCCGCCTCCACTCCATCATCTACGAGCTCCAGGACGAGATGACCAAGGCCATGTTCGGCCTGCTCGAGCCGGTCTACAAAGAGGTCTACGCAGGCCGCGCCGAAGTGCTCAACGTCTTCAAGATCACCAAGGTCGGTCAGATTGCGGGTTGCATCGTCCGCGACGGTCTCATCAAGCGCGACAACCAGGTACGTGTCATGCGCGAAGGTGCGGAAGTCTGGAAGGGCAAAATCGGTTCGCTCAAGCGCTTCAAGGATGACGTGTCGGAGGTCCGCCAGGGCGTCGAGTGCGGTATCGATCTCGCCGGCTTCAAGGAAATCCGCGTGGGCGACCTCATCGAAGCCTTCACCACGGAGAAGATCGCCGCCGAGTTGGGTCAGAACACCGCCGAACTCAAGAAGCAGCAGTTGGCCGAACTGGCCGCTGCCAAATCGGCGGAGAACGAAGTGGCACGAGCCGAAGCCGAAACTACCAACGCATAAGCGGGGTTCAACGATACAAGAAAGGCCGGGAGCAATCCCGGCCTTTTTGCTGCTTCTTTTATTCAACTTCGCCGACTACTTCCTATTTCCTACTCGCTACTTCCTGTTCTTAAAACGTATGCGACAGACCCGCGATGATCGCGTAGTCTGCGAACGCAGCATCGCCGTGCGTGTGGTTGGCGAGGTCGGTCACGGAAGCACGCCGGTTCCTCTGCACCGCCCACGGGGCTGACAGAGAGATCATGTTGCGGCCACGCTGGTACTGCAATGCCGGATCAATGGAGATGATGTAGCCCGGACGGCGGAAACCATTGCTCTTGCCAAAGGCATCGCGGACCGGGATACCTTCCATGCGTCCGCCGAAAGAAGCTGCCAGGCCATACACCTTGGGCACATGGCGCGAGAGGCCGGAACGGAACAGGTATTGATCGGTCGCCGACAACACCTGCTCGCCCTTCGCCGTGCGGAAGGAAGGCACACCGGTTGTGTCCGCAGGGCTGAACAGCCATGAACCCTGGAAGTACGCCGTCGTGTGAAAGAGCGTCTGCTTATAGGCCTGGCTGCCCACGGTGAAGCCCCATGTGCCATCGCCCGGCTGCAGCGATTGATCCGCAACCACCTTCTGCACCGTACCGTTGGAAAGAACGCCGGTACCCATGCCGTTGTTCAAACCGGTCGGCAGCTTCAGGCCGACGCTGAGCGCGATGTTGCCCTGGGCTTCTGTGGGCGGTTTCCAGATCCATCCCTGCACACCTACGATCGAGTCGCCGAATCCAGCGATATCGACCTTCTGGACCGGCGCGTATTTCTGGTCGCGGGTTCCCTGCAGGAAGGGCACAAACGCGCTGAAGCTCCAGCGCGGCGACCACTGCATGTCCGCCGAGAAGTTGTAAATGTTCTGATGGTTGGGAATGAACTTGCCGGTGGTCTGCCGGGCGGTGTTTTCTACCTCGCCGCTGAAATGGCGGAACGAGCTGAACGAGCGCCAGTCGACTTCCACTGTCAGCGGATGGTGCTGAAGGAATTTGTTGCGATCCGTATAGGTATCGCGCCCATTGGCAGTGAGGAAACTCTGCATGTTGCAGTTGGAATGCGCGGCAAGACAACCTTGCGCGCCTGCGGTGCTGGCTCCAAGGAACGCGCAAAACGCGCCCACAAAAGTGAGGCAAATATTCTTGTTTTTCATGGCGGGGCAATCCTAGACGGAAGAGACCCGGCTCCACAATTGGCCGCGTGATTGAGTCGCATCTCAACCTTTCGATGGAGAGACTTGCTCTCCCGCGCCCTTCTAAAATTCCCCTTTCGCTCTGTTCAAGGAGTTCCACCTGTTCATGAAGCCCCGCTCCCTCTTCACCTTCGCCGCTGCCGCCACACTGACATTCGGCGCCTTTGCCGCGGCTCCGGCAGCCAACGATCCCGTCATGACCTTCAAGAGTCATGACGGCGCCTCGCACTCCTTGAGCGAATTGAGGGGACATCCCGCCGTGGTGAACTTCTGGGCCACATGGTGTGGCCCGTGCAAGGAGGAAATGCCGCGTCTGCAGAAGCTTTCCGAAAGCTACAAAGAGCAGGGAGTTCGTTTCATCGCGATCTCACTCGACGCGCCGGAAACCCAGGGCAAGATCGATGCCGTGGTCGCCAAGCGTAACTTCCATCTCCCGGTATGGACCGGCGCCACCGACCGCACGCTGTCGCAGCTTGAGCTAGGAGTACTTGTCCCCGCCACGATGATCCTCGACGACAAGGGAGAGGTCATCGGCAAGATCGAAGGCGAAGCTCGTGACAAAGATATCCGTTCCCGCCTGGACTGGCTCCTGGAGGGCCGCAAGGGCCAGCAGCCTAAAATTCTGCAGAAAAACGACTGGTAGTCGCGCACGGCCTTCCACGCGTTGCGATGGCGTGGTTGCGTGGGTCTTCCAGCGAATCAGTGATTCGTTCAAGGAATCTCCGCACAAATCCAGCTTTGAAGGAGCGGGACTTCAGGCCCGCCGTAAGTGCAACAGTAGTAACGCGGCTTTAGCCGCTGAGGGATTGCCTGACACCCGATCAAATATTCCTTAAGATTAGTGTTGCCGCTTTCCTGTAGCCAGGCCTGAAGCGGCATCCCGCGCAGTGACGGTCGCACGAGCTTTCGCTCGTCCCCCAACGCTCTTCTTCGCAGAGACTGCGGACGTCGCCGTGAATGGCTTATGCATACGCTTGCCGGTGGGCAGCCCTGAAGCGGGATCGCGAGGGCTGACGATTTCACGTGCAGTCGCGGCCTTGCTTGCGCTCTTCTTTTTCGCTGAACTCTTCGCAGTTCCAGATGTCTTCTTCATGGGGCTTGAACTCTCCCTGGTTGCCAATGCGAAGCTCCTTTCCAAGGCGCACAACGGTTACAGAACTCCTTGAGGAAGTGGCGAGATGAATCCTGTGAACCCTATACGACCGGCACGGACCAATCGTCCGAAGACGTGATGCCGCCGTCTGTCCATGTCCAGGTGATCTTCTGGTACGTGAAGGCCACTTCTTCCAGGAATGGACGAGACGCCAGCGCGGGGTCGCTGGTGTCGTACATGCGCGCGTCTATCGAAGCGATGCTCGCATTGACCAGGGTAATGGTGTAGTACTGCCTCTCGATTCCGGCGCCCGCAGTCGCGGCTGGAACAGCGGTCCAGAAATTGAGCGTCCACGCGGTCAGATTTTCATTGTTCACCAGCACCGCCCAAAGCAGCGGCGAGCTCTTGTCGACTTCCTTCGTAATCACGAATGGCTTGTGCATGCGCTTGCCGGTGGGCAGCCCGGATGCCGGATCACGAGGACTGACCACCGAGTGGCTGACGGCATGGACCAGGATGCTGTTCTCCCTGCCCTTCTGCGTCACCGATCCGTTGATCGCTCCCTGCTTCTGGCCTTTGAGTGTCAAATATGCGTTCAATGCCATACCGTTCTCCTTTGCGATTCGCGCCAAGTCTACAACGGACCAACGTCCCTGCTCTCGCTTTATTCGTTGCGTGCCACGATATGCCGAGCTCAATACATGGCGGTATAGTTGCCCTACCGTCATCCCTGTCCGGAGTGCCCGCATGAAACTCTCCCTCAAGCCGTTGCCTCTCGCCTGCCTCTGTCTTTTCTCGATCAGCGGAACGCTGCCGGCTCTCCATGCGCAAGGCAGGCCCGCGGACGCGGCCACGATCGCACGCCGTAATGCCGTGGAAAGCGAACTTGAATCCGTGGCCGTCATTGAACGCAAGGTCATGGTTCCCATGCGCGACGGCAAGCGCATGCAGGCGGACATCTACCGCCCCAAAGATGAGTCGAAGAAATATCCGATCATCTTCTCGCGCACCCCCTACAACTTCAACTACTGGGATGTGGACCTGGGCGCGCCGCGTGACATGTCCTCGGAGCTCGATGCGGTCAAACACGGCTACGCCTTTGTCGTCATGAACGAGCGCGGACGTTACTTCTCGGAAGGCGAATACGACATCCTCGGCGTTCCGCTCACCGACTCCGACGACGCCTTCGACTGGATGACCGCGCAGCCGTGGTCCTCGGGTAAGATCGGCCTCGTCGGCTGTTCCTCCACGGCGGAGTGGCAGTTGAACGTCGCCTCGCGCGGCAACAAAGGGCTCAGCGCCATCAATCCGCAAAGCTTCGGCGCCGGCGTTGGAAGGGTCGCGCCCTACTACGAGCAGGGCAACTGGTTCCGCGGCGGCGCCGTGCAGATGCTCTTTGGCACCTGGCTCTATGACTATGGTCTGCAAACCAACGCCGGTGCTCCCAAGTTCCCGGCAAGTATGTCACGGCAGGATCTTGTCACCGCCGCGAAGTCCTACGACCTGAACGCGCATCCCCCGGCCGTCGATTGGGGACAGGCGTTGAAGCATCTTCCGGAAAAAGACCTTCTCGCCGCTGTCGGCAGTCCGCATGGCATCTATGCCGACACCACGCCTTCCGGCGCTCCTGGAATGATCCTGCGTTCGCCCAACGATCCCGCCTGGTACAAGGGCGGCCTCTGGAACGACAGCATGAAGATCAACGTGCCCGGCCTGTGGTTCATGACCTGGTATGACGTCAGCGTTGCGCCCAATCTTGCCGCTTACAACTTCGTGCGCAGCTCCGCCAAACCAGAGATTGCCAATGAGCAATACGCGGTCATCGCGCCGGTCGCACATTGTTCTTACAAGCGTGCCGCGGAACATACCGTGGTCGGCGAGCATGACATGGGCGATGCCCGCCTGGACTATGACGCCCTCACCCGCGGCTGGTTTGACATGTTCCTCAAAGGTGAAGACAACGGCTTCCTCACGAAGAATCCCAAGGTCCGCTACTACACCATGGGATTGAACAAGTGGCAGACCTCCGAAACATGGCCTCCACAGGAAGCGAAGCCGGTCACCTACTACCTCGCGAGCGAGGGCCATGCCAACACGCTGAACGGAGATGGGACTCTGCGTGAAGCCGCGCCGCTCAAAGACCTCACCGACAAGATCGTCTATGACCCTCTGAACCCCGTCCCCACGCGCGGCGGCGGCTTCTGCTGCATGGGCGCGGACTACAAGGCGGGAGCGATCGATCAACGCAGCCTCGAAGCGCGCGGCGATGTGCTGGTCTACAGTACACCGCCTTTGAAAGAAGGCCTCGAGGTCAGCGGCCCGGTGACCGTGACGCTGTACCTCAGCAGCGACGCAAAAGACACCGACGTCACGGTCAAACTCATCGACGTCATGCCGGACGGCACCGCCTACAATCTCGACGACAACATTCAACGTGTGCGCTATCGCGAAGGCTACGACAAGCCGCCCGTGTGGATGGAGAAAGACAAGGTGTACAAAGTCGCTCTCCAGCCCATGCAGACCAGCAACTATTTCGCGGCGGGTCATCAGCTACGAATCGAAGTCAGCAGCAGCAATTTTCCTCGCTATGATCGCAACTTGAATACGGGTGGAAATAATTTCGACGAATCGCAGGGCGTCGTCGCGCATAATGACGTGCATCACTCCAAGGCGTATCCATCCAGCATCACGCTGAGCGTGGTGAAGCATTAAACCAGATCGGGCGGCGGAATAGCGCCAACGGCGCGTCATATACCAGCGTGGGGTGAAACCCCATGTACATCCAGCCACCACGATCAAGGGCTGAAGGCCCGATATATGCTCTCTTCTCTGACGTGCACATAATCCAACAGGTCTGAAGAGTACCGACTATTAGAACGCCGGTAGCCGTCTATATGCCGGGCCTTCAGCCCTCTACTTCGATGGTTGTTCGTTTCATGGGGCTTCACTACCGTTCCGCCCCATGCTGGTATATGCCGCGCCGTTGGCGCTTGATGCTGGTTCGTTGTGATTCGCACATACGTCCCACAGAGGGGAACCCGCAACAGCATCTTTGCTGCACCGTTGCAGTGCTATAACAACCTCATCTTCGCCCAGATGAGGCTCTGCCATGGACTCGCCTTTCAACTCCACCAGCGACCGCCGCACATTTCTGCGTACCAGCGGAGCTTTCGCGAGCCTCGGCGCGCTCGGGCTTGCCGGCTGCAGGCAGCATGTCCTCGCTCCTCCCGTGGCCGGACTGCCTTTCTACGATGCAGTCGGGCCAATTCCGCCTATCCGCGTCCATGAAGACCGCGTGTTCCGCACCACCGTCTGCCTGCGGCCGTTTCGAGCCGCAGGACCAAGGCTGGATGCCGAGCGCATTGGCGACAAACTCGTGGTCCACAACTATGGCCACGGAGGCAGCGGCTGGTCGCTCTCCTGGGGTTCGAGCGCTGTTGCCGTTCACAAAGCGCTCTCCAACACCGACTCACGTGAGGTCGCGGTGCTCGGATGCGGAGCCCTGGGCCTCACGTCCGCTTCCCTGCTCCAGCGCGAAGGCGTGCGTGTGACCATCTACGCCAAGGAACGGCCACCGTTCGTACGTTCCTCACGCGCCACAGGGAGCTGGACACCGGACTCACGCATCGCGCTTGAGTCGGGCGCTTCCCCAACCTTCGCAACCGAATGGGAGTCGATGGCGCGTGCTTCCTTTGCGATGTACCAAAGCTATCTCGGCCTGCCAGGAAATCCCGTTGAATGGACGGATCGCTATGCGCTTTCCGACGAAAGCCACGAGCAGAGGGTGGCTTCCCGCCGGGCATCCGATCCCCACGGCTTCCTCCGCCTGCAAGACCGGATTGCCGACCTCACACCGACCCAACAGTTGCTGCCGGCCCACGCAACGACTTTTCCTACCAAGTTTGTGTACCGAAGCACATCATTGACCTTCAACGTTGCCGACTACGCGCACCAGCTCCTCAACGACTTCCTCGTTGCCGGCGGCAAAATCGAAACCCGCGAATTCCATTCACCCGCCGACCTCGCTGCGCTGCCACAAAACACAGTCATCAACTGCACCGGCTATGGCGCACGGGCTCTCTGGAACGATGAGTCCGTCACTCCGGTGCGTGGACAGATCGCATGGCTGATCCCGCAGGAGGGCGTGAACTACGGCATCTACTACGGGACGCTCAATGTGCTGGGACGGCGGGATGGCATCGTCGTTCAACTCTCCGCCCAGGGCGAGGCAACCGGCTGGAACGACAGCAACGAATCACCGGATCCCGCCGAAACCAAACAGGCCATCCAGGCGCTTCAATCTCTCTATGACCGGATGACGGGTACCCGAACGAACGTGAGTGGTTAATCGCGATACCTCCTGCATCGAGATTTCGTCAACGGCTCAGTCCCACGCTGATGTGTTGCGGGGCCTGCGGTTGGCGATGGTCTCTTCCATGTCGCCAGCGAACTCGGCATCCATCACCGGCTCATAACCAAGTTCCTTGGCATGAACTTCGGCCAATGCGATGGACTCCGACAAGAGGCGGCCAGGATGTGCAGTTACGATGGACAGCTTGACGGCAGGCGAAGCGTCATCGATAACGACCTCTGCGCCCGCGCGAACAAGAGCCAGCAGACTCGTGAAATCGCGGGCAGCTTCGGCCTCAGAGATGTGGATGACAGCCATACTGCGAGGATACCCTTCGTTGCGGTATTTTCTTAGCCAGTCGACTCGCCGTCGGTAGCCAGTGAACACGCGTGGTCCTTCAGGCTTGGCTGGGGCAATGTTCTAAAACCGCAGCAGATAAGACGCCTTCAGAAAAAGCTGCTTGCCATCGTTGAGGTAATTATTCGACCGCGGCAGGATCGGACCCATCGGGTTGCATGTGCCTCCTGGGCCGCGCTGGCAGAGAGTGCGGTCGAAGTTCTGGAGGTCGTTGTTGTAGCCCAGGTAGATGGCCGTGCCCGGGTGCGGCAGCCACGTCAACAAAGCTTCCGTGCTCACCTGCTTGGTGCGGACCAGCGAGGTTTCCGTGGGGTTCACCAGCACCGAGTCATATTCCACAATCACGCGGGCGGAAAGTGCGCGGGTGAACTGGTAGTTGATCTTGGTGCGCAACGTCTGGTTTTCATACACGTCCGCGTTGGTGTGTGCGTTGTGATTGCGGTCCAGCAGGTACGTGTTATCCACGGTGAGCGAGCGGAAGGGCTGGATAGTCACCAGCGCCTGCAGGTTCTGTTGGTTGAGCAAGAAGGGAGCGCGTCCCGGCAGCGGGTTGTAGTTCACATTGCCGCCGCGGATGAAGACGATATTGAAATTCAATTGCCGGAAAGGCGCGCTGCGAGCCACAAAGCCCGCATAGTTTTCTGTGAAGTTGATGCTGGACGGCACCGCATAACCGTTCTGGGGGCCGACCGTATCCGAGTTCTGCCCACCGATGGGGGCGAGGGTGGTATTGCGGGCCAGCAAAACGAATGGATCGTACTGGCTGTAGTGATAGATACGGTTGCCCTGGTGGTCGTAGGCAATGTTCTGGTTCTGTTCAAGCCCGAAGCTTTGCAGCACCTTGTTGTGCTTGGTATACCAGCGGTACGTCGCGTGGTTCTGGTCATTGCGGTAGTCGGTGGTCTGGATAAAACCTACCTGACTCTGAAAGCCGGTCGAGTTATCGCTGTACGTGTTCTGCATGTTGAACGCGTGCCCGTTACGGACAACCTGAAGCTGGCTTCCTGGCCCGGCAGCGTACGTTCTGTCGAGATGTTTCGTGGAGCTTTCCACCATCTGCCCGTACGCGCTCCACGCATCATTGAAACGTGCTGTGAAGTCGACGCCGCCGATACGATTCCAGCTCCCGGCAAACTCGTAGTCGGTGTACATCACGCCGATGTTGGAACCCTTGCCGATGTCCTGCGAGACCCGCCCTATGCCAAAGAACGCTCGCTTCCCCGCGTCGGGATCGCCCCGGGGAAAAGTTTCGCCGGGCTGGCGGTCATCGATTGCAAGTAAACCAACGTTGGTATTGCCCACTTTGCCGGTAGCGCGGATGCCAAATTCCGGATGGACAATGTTGCGCGTATAGAGCAGCGTAATCGGCGTGGAGAAGTAGTTGGCGTTCTCGAGAAAGAACGGCCGCAGCTCCGGGAAATAGACTGGGTAGCGCTGATTCACGGTGAACTGCGGCTGATCGCTTTCGATATCGCTGAAGTCGGGATTGACGGTTGCATCCAGCACGATGCGGTCTTTCAGAATCACCTTGGCTTCGCCGCCCGCGGTGCCTTCCAGTTCGCGCTTGCTGAAGTAAGGGTTGTTAGGGTCGAGATTCTGCAACCGGCGCTCATTCTGCCCCAGCGCGTACGGATTGAGCTGGGCATTGTGCGAGCCGGTTACGCCCTGGATGCCCTGCAGCGTGCCTTCCTGCGACAGCGTCCCGGTAATGCGCGTGGAGATGTGCGGCCAGTTATCGCTCTCGCTGTTGCGCGGGAGGCTGCGCATCAACACCACGCCCCAGTCGGCTCCGGTCGCCGGAAAGCGCAGGCTGCGGAATGGAATGGCCATCAGCGCCATCCAGCCCTGCGGCGTCACACGCCCGTCGCTGTCCCAGACCTGGTCATAGCTGTAGTCGCTGCCATTGCCCTCGGTCCAGGCGGCGTCGGCCTGCACGCCCGCGGCATTCACGGAAAACAGGACACCCCTGCGGCGGTCCTGGAAGGTGTCCAGCAGAATGGAGACGTTATCGTCGGTCTGGATATTTTCGCGGCGCGCCAGGTGATTGCGCAGTGAGCGCACATCGTGATCGAAACACACAAACACTACATACAGGACGGCATTCGTCCGTCCCATCCAGACGTCGGTCTTCTCGGTTGCGGACTTGCCATCATCCGGAGAGCTCTGCACGAAGTCCGTGATCTCCACCATCTGCGACTTGATATCGCCGGTTGGGTGCATACCCGCGAAATCAGCCAGGCGGGGAGCGTGGGTCATCAGCGGAACGCGTTTGACGGAAATCGGCTCTACCTTGGGCGGTTCAGCCGAGACCACAGCCGGCTTGCCCTGCTGGGGCGCAGTTCCCTGGGCAACAGCCGGAAAGACCACGGGGCCCGCTAACAAAATACCCGTGCCGGCAACAACACGGCCAAAATCCCGCCACTTGAGACGCTGCATGAACCTGCCCAACATTCTTACTTTAGGGTAAATACGTTTGTGGGACACCACGGTTCCCGCAATCTTGTCCACATGGGACATTGCGAGTTACACCACGGCTAGGATAGAACTTCGGCATGGACCTTTCCGCAATACAGGCAGCGCTGCGCGATGCGCAGTTGGACGGCTGGCTCTTCTACGACCATCATCATCGCGACCCGCTAGCCTATCGCATTCTTGGCCTGGACGAACACAGCTTCGTCTCGCGGCGCTGGTTTTACTTCGTTCCCGCATCAGGCGAGCCGCAGAAGCTTGTTCACCGCATTGAAGGCGGCAAGCTGGACGCGGTCCCCGGCGCGAAGCGAAGCTACAGCTCCTGGCAGGAGCTGGAAGCCGCGCTTGCCGAAATGCTTGCCGGTTCAACCAAAATCGCAATGCAGTATTCGCCGCGCAACGCCATTATGTATGTCTCCATGGTCGACGCCGGCACTGTCGAAATGCTGCGCGGCATGGGCAAGGAGATCGTGAGCTCGGCTGATTTGGTCAGCCAGTTCGAAGCGGTGCTCACGGAAGCCCAGATTGAAACTCACTTCATCGCGCAACGCAAGCTGGACAGCGTGCTGCAGGCCGGCTGGAAGCATATGGGCGAAGCTGTTCGCGCAGGCCAGAGCATCAATGAGTTCGGCATGGTTCAGTTTTTGCGTGAAGGCATGGCCCGAGAAGGTTTGTGGACCGATCATGGCCCCAATTGCAGTGTGGGACCCAACGCCGCGGACTCACACTATGACCCGACCGCTGAAACCAGCCGCGCGATCCGCCAGGGCGATTTCGTGCTGATCGATATCTTTGCCAAGCTCGCCAGCCCCGGTAACCCGAGCCAGGGGCGGCCGGATGCCATCTGGTACGACATCACCTGGACAGGCGTCATCGACCGCGAACCCACCGAGCGCGAACAACTGATCTTCACTACGGTCCGTGATGCTCGCGACGCCGCAATCCAAACCATCCAGCAGGCGTATGCCGAAGGCCGGGCCATTGCCGGATGGGAAGCGGATGACGCCGCGCGCAACCTGATTCGCAAGGCCGGATTCGGGGAGTGGTTCACGCATCGCACGGGTCACAACATCGCCACGGAAATCCATGGAAGCGGCGCGCACCTCGACAATCTCGAAACCCACGACGAGCGCCTCTTGCTGCCCAACACCTGCTTCTCCGTAGAGCCGGGCATCTATTTCCCGGGCGAGTTCGGTGTGCGCAGCGAGGTCGATATGATCACGCGACCGGGCAGCGCTATCGTTACGGGGCCCTCGCAGCAGGAACTGCTGCGTATTTGAGATCGTGCAGGCTGTGAAGGACCCAATCCTCTAACTGATAGAATCGAGACCGATGGCAACAGAAGCTCAGCAGATTGCACAGCGTATCCCCGGGGAACGTTCCAGTATGCCTGCGCTGGCCTTATTGGCCGGCTGGCTGATACCTGGCGCAGGTCACTTGCTGATGGGGAAATGGGTTCGCGGTCTACTGCTGTTCGCTTCGGTCCTTGGGATGTATCTCGTCGGATTGGGCCAGCATGGCAAAATCGCAACACCGAACAGTGGCGAGATCCTCGACATGCTAACCTTCGCCGGTCAACTGGGGCTCGGCTTGTTGTATGCACTGGCCCGCATGTTTAGCTGGGGTGCTGCCACCGTGGTGAACACCTATGGCGACTGGGGAACGAAGTTCCTGGTGGTCGGAGGCCTGCTGAACCTGATCTCCGCGGTCGACGCGCATTCGCTGGCCAATGGAAGGAAGGCTTCCTAATCCATGTTTTCGCACTTCGCCTCTGTGCTGCTCTTTTCCCTGTTCACTTCCGTGGTCTTCGGCATCACGCAACGCGCTGAACCCAAAATGATGGTGCGCTTCGGCGCCTATTGCTTTGTGCTGTTTGTCGGCGCGACCATCGTGGGAAGCTGGCTGATGGCGGCCATTAAGCATTAGGTAGAGAACGGAGATTAGAGCAGTTCCGGTAATGGTGTAGACCGAAGAGAGGGTGCTGAAGCCGTTTTCTCCCAATGAAAACGGCATTCTCCACCGTTCGGGAAGACCACAGTATTACCGGAACTGCTCTAGAGATCAGAGCCATCACGGAACACGTGAGGCCTTTATTCTCTGATCTCTGTTCTCTAATCTCTGCCTTTACGCCTACTGCTGAGGTGTACTTCCGTTCGTGCCGGAACCCGAGGAATTCGTGGGCTTGTTCGACTTCCCGTTGATATCCGTTCCAAAGCTGCTGGAATTGATCGAGTTGATGCCGCCGCTGCCGGTACCGCCGCCTAATCCACCGCCGCCCAGGATGTTGGAGCCCTTGTACAGGAGCTCAATGCGCGGGTCGTACCAGAACTCCCATGTATCGTAGGTAGTTTGTTCGTTCGGGTTGAGGATGGAATCACCGGTACGCGAGGTTCCGACACCTACGATTGGGCCGCCACCACCGCCAAAGGCGGTTGCGTCCGTACTCTTCACGCCGCCGGTAGAACCCGTGCTGCCGCTGCTCCCGTTGGAGCCTACCGTCGATCCAAGAAACCCACCCGCCAAGGGCGATGCTGAGTTGATGGTCGAGGGACCGGAAGGTGACGCACCGAACCCGCCCACCGGCGCCGCGCCTCCGCCAATGCCGGTTGCACCCAGCCCCGCGAGTTCCTGGCCGAACGGGATCTTGATGGTGGTTTGCTGCTGTCCGAGATGAATGATGCGCCAATCCGCCTTGCCCGTCAGTGGATCGACGTATTGCTGGCGCAGGAAGCGAATGTTGTTGGTTTTCTCCAGTGCGTCGATGGACGCAGGGTACTGCCCGGGAAACTTACGCTGGTAGAGCCGGATGGCACGCACATACTGCCGCGCGCGCATTTCGCTTTCCACTTCCTTATCGCGGCGAATATCCTTTGCCACCATTGGGGCGGCCACCGACAACGCGATCAACACCAGCGCCGTCATCACAACCACGGCAATCAGCATGTAGCCTGCTTCGCTGTTGGCGCTGGGAAGAACCTCGCGTTGATGGGGACTCTGCATGGCCGGGCTCACTGGGACTGGAACGGAAGGCTCTGCGTATTGTTGTTCTGCAGGTCGGTCACCTGCACGCTGTTCTGCGTGATGGCTCCGATTTTAAATTTACGCGCCACAATATCGCCGGTCGAGGCGAGATACACATCCTCGCCCTGCAGAAGGAACGCCTGCCGTTGACCATTCGCGTGTGTAGCCGTGCCGAAGAACTTCAAAGGTATCGGAGGGCAGGAGGGCGGACAGGTTGGCGGAGGCGGAGGCGGCGTATAGACCGGCGCCACCGGACCTTGCGGCCGCGGCGAGATCTTCTGTACCGGAATCGCAGGCGTCGGCAGTGTGTAGGTTGCCGAGAAGATATTGCGGCCTGCGCCGGAATAGAGCAGGCTCTCCGTGCGCAGCATGGCGGTCTGGTCCAGCGTCGGATCCAGACTGGCGGAGGTGTTCGCGACAAGCTGTGCGGCCACACCGGGGATGATGCCTGTGCCCGTCCCACCCTGAGCGCCGGTGCGTCCATTGCCGTTCGAACTCGTAGCGGTCGTCGCGGGCCGCGGGGATCCCGGAGCGTTGGCGGCCGTGGAGCTCGCCGTTGTTGAGGGCGGCGGAGGAGGAGGCGTGTCCGAGCCAAAAAGCTGGCCATACAGATAGAAACCAACACTGAGCACGGCGCCCGCGCCCAGCACACCCGCGGCAATCGTCTTCTTGCGGTTCTCGGTGCCGGCGTTCATCGGGTGGCTCCTGTGCCGGTGGCGGGAGTGTCCGTATCGGTTGCGGCGGGCAGTGCTTTGGACAGTTCATCCGGTCCCGGGGTGCGCAGATAGGTGGTCATGCGAATGCGCAGATTGACCTGGCCGTTCTGTTGGCCCGTGAAATTGATGCCGCCAATGACAAAGAAAAGACGGTCACGTTCCACCGCGTTGATGAACTGCACCATCGGCCGGTAGTCGCCGGAAACATTGGCGTCAATGTGCAATTCCGCCAGCGCTGCGCTACCGGAAAGAATGGGTGCATAGGCGTATTGCGCGCGGGTCCAGCGCACACCTTCGCGTTTGGCCAGGGCTCCCACCTCCGCAATCACCTGCGACGACGCATAGGGCAGGCGGCGCGCATAAAATTTATCGGCGTCCGCTGTGGAATCCACCAGCTTGGTGTCAAGCCCGCGCAGTGGCTTTGCGGCAATCTGCGCCTGGGTGAGCAGGACGCGCTGCTGCGCCATCGCTTCGGCATCATGCGCGCTCAGCGACTGCATGACGAAGATCAAATGCACGATCAGGTACAGCACCACCACCGCAAGAGCGCCAACTCCCGCGAAATGGAGGTTCATGGCAGTCAGCAAACCACGTGCCTGCGCCGTGAGACGTGGTCTGAGCCGCTGCAGCGAGGAACTGTTAGGAGGCGGAACGGTCACCGCGGTGCTCATTGCACACCTCCCGCAGGTTTTTGAGGACGCGCCGGAGGAACGGGAGGCGCATAGGGCTTCAGCACAACGCCGCCCCGGGGATATCGCCCCGGAACTGGAACCTGAGCTGGCGCCGAATTCGCTGGATTCGCCGGACGCTTCACGCGCGGAGCTGTTTGGGCCGTATGGTCACGAGGAGCTTTGGTTGTCAGATAGGCCTCGTCGGGCGGCACGGGGTTGTAGTTCGCAAGGATTTCGAACTGGACTCCCAGGGGCGCTCCAGGTTCCGCCGCCATGTTGCGATTGAAGCCGCCATTGCCCTGCCCATTGTTGTCTTTGGCCTGGGCCGTTTCGGCGCTCAGATGCGGCTGCAGAAAGCGGCGCGAGCGCTCAAGGTTGCGCACAAGCTGCACGGCACGGTCACGGTCGCCAGCGACGCGCAGGCGGATGACGACATCGCCTTCCGGCGTGGCCTGCGGCTCGATCGACGTCACCTGCACCCCGGCGGGGAGAACGGTTTCCAGATCCATCATCACCGCGGTCCACGAAAAGCTCTTGGCCAGGAACAGGCGGTTCAGAAAGCGGGCGCGGTCCAGCACAGCCGCGTTGGCCGGCTGGCGCATGCGCGATTCGTTATCCTTCTTTTCCTGCTTCGCGGCTTCTGTCTTTGCCTGCAGGTCGCGCATCTGCGCCTCCGCCGCGACCAGCTTGATGTGCTGCATATGCAGCACGACACCAAGACCGATGGCAACCAGAACCAACAGCACCATGATGATGCGCAGGCGCGCAAAAAATGGACGCAGTTCAACAAACGGGCGTGTCGCGAGATTGACGGAAATACGCATGGTTCAGCCTCGCAATGCCCCCAGAACACCTGCCAGCCACCCGCGCGGCACCTGCGAAGTGACCGCATCCGACAACAGGGATGCGCTGTCGACAAGCTCGCGCACCGTAAGGCCATCCGCCTGGGCGACGCCTCGCTCGTTGAGGATACGGTTGAGCCCGCTGGCGCCCAACGGCCCCGCGCTGAGAATGCGCGAAGGCGGGGAAAAGAGCGTGTCTTCGTAATACGCGGTCGCCACACTGACAGCCTGGGCAATTTCCTGAGCGCGATCCGGCTGGCTGGATGCACCGTTGTTGGCCTGCTCGCGCGGTGCGGCGACGAGATTCCGAAGCTCCGCAGCCGCAGCGGGATCGGTCAGCGAACCCAGTGAGGTGGGCGCCACCAGGACGGCGTTGTGAAGCTCCGCATTGAGGTCAGCGGCGACAGTACCGGCGGCGTACGGTGAGCGCGACACATCGCCTGGAGGAATATGCATTGCCGGATACACCGAGGTAGCTGCCGAATATTCTGTCGGGACAGAAAGTACAGAAAGTTCTGTAATTCTGTCTTCACCTTGCACCACAGCCTCGGCCCAGGCGCGGTCGGCGTAAGGGTTGCGCCCATGTTCGGGCTCGGGTTCCTGGGCGGCCCATTCGGCGGCAGTGTGTTCCCGGTCCACCAGGGGGAGATGCGCCCCTGTTGGAGACTCCAGCAACGCCGGCGGGATGTTGGCGGGGCTACCTACACCATGCGCCTGCAGATCCACGCTGCGGTGCAGCAACAGAACGCCACCCTTCACAATAGCCGCCGTAATGCTTTGCCGGCTGGCATTGATCACCATGGCCGCTGGTTCCGTTTCCTCCACGCCGGCAATCGCCGCCAGCGTGGAAGAGAGCACGGCGCCGGGCTCAAAGCCGGCTTCGCGCGCTACGGTCTCGTAGTCGCTCAACACATCGCGCGGAATGGCGACAGCCAGCACCCGCACCACCGCTTTGCTGCTGCTCATGATCTGGAAGGTCACCATGGCATCATCGGCATCGAACGGCAGCAGCTTTTTCAGACGGAAACGCACAATGGGCAGCGCTTCAGAAAGTTTGCTGGGAAAGAAGTCGAATTCAAGCAGCAGCACCCGGACCGCGGCATCGGGAATGACCAGCGTCATATCGGCGTCGCGCGAGTTGGGCCGCGAACCAATCGCTTCCCCTGCGCGGCGCAGCGCCGCAGCGACAGCGACACGGTCCGCAATGTTTCCGGGCTTGAGACTCGGAATCACAGCGCCCTCCGCCAGATCCACCTTGGCGACGGCCGCCAGTGGGCTTGTCGCGTCGTTGGAACGGGCCGCCACCACACCTTGCGGCGAAATTTCGCAGGCCACGCGTGGGCGGGTTCCGGAGGCTTTGGGGAGAAGATTCATGAATCTCTATCTAGAGTACCTTGCGAGACACAAGCCACCGCTGTTGGGTTGGACGCAAAAGGACTACCGCCGTTTCTCTCCGCGTAAAAATCGTTCTCTCCACTCGATCTTAAAGCGATTTCGACCATACGGAGCCGACATGAGCACGAGAGGAGGCCGTTTTCATTGGGAGAAAACGGCTTGGACGCTTTCCGCTTGGTCTACACCTTTACCGGAAACGCTTTAGC
>DASYEV010000056.1:0-92876 GCA_036498835.1 Acidobacteriaceae bacterium
CGGACAGGCAAACCCCTCCGGCCAGCGTTGGCGTGTCAACTGATCCCCGCACTGCTGCTCGTCGCCAAACAATGCCCGGAACTGCCCCACCGTCATCACCTGCTTGCCCTTCTTGCTCGATCGCATCGCCATCCTTCCATCCTATCGCCATTTATTCGCCTGAGCAAGATTGATATTCATCTACCGAAAATGCGCTAGGTATGAAGTGTGCGGGTGAGCCTGGAAGTGGACATCGGCTTTGCCATCTGACGAGGTACCAGCCCCAAGACTGGATGAGCCCGGGAATGGCATGAAGGGGGCCGCTTCGTTGAGGTCCCTGAGGCCTGCCGGAAAGGAAAGACCTCTATTTCTCAGTACGCCTGTATGACTGTAGTCCGGGCTTAATGCTCTTCTCATCGATAAACTGTTTCATACCCTCAGCCCGACCGCCTTCCGGATCGCGATAGAGAGCTTGGTCAACCTTCGCGTAGAGGTAGTCCTCGTTTTGCTCCCAGGTAAGTTCGCGGCAACGCTTAAAGCCATGCTTGGCGATACGCAAGACGACGGGATTCTTTTCCGCCAGTTTTCTCGCGAGCGCCCGGGTAGCTTCCCGGAGTTCGGAGGCGGGGAATGCTGCATTGACCAGGCCCATGCTGGCCGCTTCCGCGCCGGTAAATGTATTGCCAGTCATGATGTATTCCAAGGCCTTGCGATGGCCCATGGTGTCTGCGACGGCCTTGCTTACCAGATTCCCGGGGGGGATACCCCAGTTGATTTCAGACAGACCAAAGATCGCTTTTTCATCGGCGATCGCGAGATCGCAGGCAACGAGAGGGGAGAATGCCCCTCCAAAGCACCATCCATTCACCATGGCGATCGTGGGCTTGGAATACATGCGCAGGAGCTTCCATTGCCACATGCTGGCGTCGCGGCGCACGCGGTCCTGGAATATTTCCGGTTGACCATCCACCTCGCGAAAGTACTCTTTCAGGTCCATGCCGGCAGACCACGACTGACCCGCGCCGGTGAGCACCAGCACTTTCACGCTCGCATCGACCTCGAGGTCCTGAAGGACCTCCGCCATTTCCTTGTTGAGCGTCGGACTCATCGCGTTGCGCTTTTCAGGGCGATTCAGGATGACCCAGGCAATCCCGTCTGCTTCATCCAGTTCAACCTGAACGGTTTTCCATTTCGCTTCGTAATTTCCCATGAAATGCCTCCGGAAGATCTGCAGGGCCGATGGGAGTCCCAGATCTATCGCTCCGCAATCATACACAACGCGGGCGGCGTTCTCCAGAAGTAATGTTTATTTTATGACAGTTATAATTTATATCTAATTTGACAAAAGCTGTCGTTGCCAACGATGAGAGCGATTCTGTAAAGTGACGAAGCTTGCGCATGATGCAGGGCAGTTGCGCGGCCGGGAGCGGAAGCATGAAAGTTGAAATGCATGACAAGCGATCGGGGCTCAGCCGCCTTCTGGCTCCTCGTTCGATCGCCATCGTCGGCGCCTCGCCCAACCCGGGATCGTTTGGCGCGGTTGTTCTCGGAAATCTCCGCAGAGCCGGTTACAGCGGCGATCTCTACCTGGTTAATCCGAAGCGGTCTGAGATCGATGGCGTGGCTTGCCTCGCCTCTGTGGATGAACTGCCTGAATCGGTTGACTGCGCTGTGCTGACCATTCCGCGAGCCAGCGTCCTGACGGCGCTGGAAGCATGCGAGCGCCGCAAGGTCGGCGGCGTAATCATTTTTTCCACGGGATTCGCAGAATCGGGAGCAAGTGGCAGGGCCGACCAACTCAGGATCAAGGAGATCGCGGATCGAAGCGGGATGATCATCGAAGGCCCCAACTGCATTGGGATGGTGAACGCTGTTGAGGGCGTGCCGCTGACGTTTGTGACGATGAACCTGGAGCGAACGACAGGTTCAAACGGAGTCGCCGTCCTCTCTCAGAGCGGTGCGATTGCCGCTGTGCTCGGGGTGAGTCTTCGCCATCGCGATTTGGAAGTCTCGATGTCGATCTCGACGGGCAACGAGGCCGCCAGCGGAATAGAAGACTTCCTGGAGTACATGATCCATGACACTCATACGCGAGTTGTCGCATTGATCGTAGAGCAGTTTCGGCAACCCAAACGTTTTTTGGAGCTTGTACGCGCGGCCCGCGATACCGGTAAGTTCGTTGTTCTGCTCCATCCGGGACGGAGCAGCGCGGGGCGTATCTCGGCACAGACGCACACCGGCGCGATGGCAGGCGATTACCAGGTGATGAAGACCAAGGCAGAACATGCGGGAGTCCTGCTGGTGGAAACGTTGGAAGAACTGGTCGACGTGTCGGATGTCCTTATTCGCTGTCAATCGCTGCCCAGGAATGGCTGCGCAGTCTTAACGGAGTCAGGCGCGTTCAAGGCGATCACGCTGGATCAATGTGAAGCCCTGAATATCGATCTCCCGGCATTCGGTGAATCGACAATCGCCGGTCTTCGCAGTGTGTTGCCGGACTTTATTCTGCCCACCAATCCTCTGGACCTTACGGGGCAGCCTTTGATCGATCCCAGCCTCTACACGCGCACCCTGCCACTTCTATTGGAAGATACTGGCTTCGGCAGCGTCATGCTTACGATCATTTTGACCGACAAGGTAACAAGCGATCTGAAGCTCCCCCCGATTCTGGATGCGATTCGTGCGGTCAGGCCGGCGAAAGCGCTCATCTTTGTGGCCATGGATGAGGGCGCTCAGATTGAGTCTCAGCATGTCAGCCAGCTTCGCGAGTTGGGAGTTCCATTCTTTCCATCTCCAGAACGTGCTTTCCGTGCGCTGTCCCTTCTCCACGCGTATACCCGGAGGCTGGAACGAAAAAACAGGGAGGAGTCTCCGTCCTCATCAGGCATTCAATTGGCCACCGGAGTGATTCCTGAGTACGTGGCAAAGCAGATTCTCGCGAAGAAGGGAATCCGCGTTTCCGCTGGAGACTTGGCTGGCAGCCTGGAGCAAGCGCAGCAGATCGCTGAGAAGATCGGCTTTCCTGTGGCGCTCAAAGCTCAAGCGAGTTCTCTCTCTCACAAGAGCGACGTTGGAGGTGTTGCGCTAGGTCTCCATACCCCACTAGCCCTCGCGGAGGCGTGGAACGGCATGTATGAGGCCATCGGTAAAGCAGTGCCTGGCCTCGCGTTGGACGGCCTACTGGTGGAAAAAATGGAAGCCCAAGGAGTGGAGCTCATTGTTGGAGCGCGCAACGATCCGGACTGGGGACCAGTTCTGCTGGTCGGGTTAGGCGGAGTCCTGGCCGAGATGATGGACGATGTGCGGCTTTTGCCTCCTGAACTCTCCGAAGAAGCCATCCGGGAAGAATTGCTCCTGCTCAAGGGAGCGGCCATGTTGCGTGGCTACCGCGGATCGGCTCCTTTGGATGTCGAGGCCGTCGCCAGGTTGGCTTCACATCTCGGGTCGTTCATTCTTGCAGAGCCAAGAGTGCTGGAAGTGGATATCAACCCGGTTGTCGTCTATCCGGTGGGAGCCGTGGCTCTTGATGCAGTCATGGTCGTGTCCCCAGGTGGTTAGGCGGCTGCCTCGCGGAAACACGATGAAGGTAGCTTACGGAAGTTAAAGGAAACAGCACCGGTCACCTCATTCAACTCTGGGCAAACCGTCCGGCGTCTATTCAGGCGTAGAGAAATCATGCAGCATCTGAAGAAGCAATTTGCCGCGCTTCATCCCAAGACGTGACATGAGCTTTTTCTCATAGCGGGCGTGTGTGGCCTCCAGCTTCTTGACGAAGGTCTCTCCCGTCCTGGTAAGGAAGAGAGCGGAAGCGCGTCGATCACCGGTAGTTCTTCGGCGCTCCGTGAGCCCACGCTCTTCAAGACGGTCGATTACGGCTACAAAGTTGGTCTTCTGAATTCGCAGCTCCTCGCTGATGAGAGATTGAGAGACGCCAGGATTTGCGCGAATGAGCACCAGCACGGCGTACTGGTATGGACGAATGTCATACGCCTCCATCGCGGCCCAGTAATCGGCATAGGCCGAAAGCTCAGCTCGCCGTAAGGAATACCCGAGGCTAGCGTCAAGCGGGGAAGTGTTGAGCAGGCCTGCAGCCGATTGCTTACGTGCCGATGTCTCCGGCATCTTTTGCTTGATTGCCATGGCGGTGAGGTAATTATCTGACAACCGCCGCCCAACGTCATAGGGATTTTGCGCGCTATGCGCACGCAAACCTGGTAGGCAGTGTAGACTCGCTCCCGCGAGGGGTCAGGATGCTTTCATTCCAATTTCTCACGAGAGAATGGATCAATGCCACGGGGGAGCGGGAGCCCTCTCCCCCACCCTGCGATAAAGCTGCTGATCGTATACCCGCATCACAAGTTCGTTGGTGGAGTAATAGCCCATCAGAAGAGTAATCGCCAGAGTGCCCTTTCTGCCAAAAGTCCGCTGCATGTCGGCGAAGGTCTTAGAAGACACTTTAGGTTGGTGAAATAATTCACGGCCAAACCGGATCACCAGTGCATCCTTCTCATCCAGGCCCATTGTGTCTTTCTCATTCCTGATGATGTCCACGATCTTCGGAGAAATCATTTTGCGTGTGTTTTCTCTGGAGGCATGATCGAGGAACTCGTTCTTGTTGTCGCATTCGCGCGTCGCAACCAGGATCGTAAGTTCCTGAAACCTTGGCTCCAGTCCGCCTTTCTTACGGATTGTCAGGCCCTGCTGCAGGTAGATCTCCGCTAACTCAGGAATCAGGATCCTGGTTCCAGTAGGTCCCAGCCACGCACCCGGGACATTCCACTCGGCAGTCGTGGGTGAGATAGCAAGCACCCGATCGTAGGCCTGCTTCTCCTCCTCGGTGGTGAAGTCGCTCTTCTTCATCCGAGGCGCCCGAGCAAGCGTGTCCGGATAGACATCGGAAGGAAGACTATCTGTGCTCTTCCCCGCAACAGAGCTCTGTTGGGCCGACACGCTGTGAAAACCAAGTCTTTCCTGAAGCCCAATCGTCACGATTAAGCCCATCAACAGCAATTGGAAGGCGCGCATTTTGACTCCATTTCTAGTACAAAGAATTCAGTACATAGATCACAAAGGATGAGTCGTCGGACAGCAGGTTATTGGAGCTCCAGCACCGAAGTAGAACGTATCGGAGGAGAAAATCCTCTGGCATTCCGTTCCGATTTTTCAAGCCCAATCCCGAAACTTTGATTTGTTGTTGAAGTAGGAACGCCTTGAAGTTAGGAAAGTCCTAAAAGCGTAGCGGGATTCGTTTTGGCCATTTGGTCGATTTCCGATTGCTTGAATCCCTGCCCTCGAAGAATCTTGATGTAATCCGTAAAGCCATCCGGCGACTGCGGGTAGCCAAGTTGAGCCAGGTCTGACGACAGGATGCAATGCTCGGGGCCGATAGCCCGGATCGCCGTGGCGTACTCCTGAGCGGTGTGGCGCTTGTCCCACACTGCGTCATATACAAACTCGATGTACGCCCCCATTTTTGCCGCCTGCTGCATTTGCGGCAAGGTCATCTTCACGGTCATAGCCTGATCCACGACGATTCGGTCTATTCCCATGCTGCGAGCTTCACGAATAAGTAACAGACTCTCCTCGGGAGATATGTGGCCTGTGGCTAACGTCAGCTGGCGTTTCGCAACCACGGCCAGGACCTTTTTGACCTCCGAGGTCAACTGTCCATTGTGAGTGACGGGCACAAAGGCACGAGCTTGCTTGGAGCGGGCGACCCAGTACTCAGAATCCTCGGTCGGCATACAAACCACCTTGCCCCAGCCTCCCTTTACCGAGGCCATTTCTTCGACCGCCGCGGCATTCATGCCTCCGACCGTCAGGTTGAGGGTAATACTGCCGAACGCCTCCAATCCTGGAACTTCCTTCCGCACCAGGTAGGCCGCCGTGACTGTGGACTCGTTGTGGTTCTTGAAGACGAGTCCGCGCATACCCTGAGCCTTCGCCAGTTTCGCGACGTCGATCACATCCATTGTGCGTGCCCTGCTATCGGGATCGGCGTGGACATGGACGTCAATAATGCCCGCGAGTGTTTGCGCACTGAGCACCGATGGGAAAAGAAAAAACAGGATGACGCAGCTTCTTAAGAATTTCTCTGCAATGGGAATGGCTGGAAACAAAGCTAAGCGCCTCACGGTCGAGCCTCCCAATCGCTACTTCAGATGGATACCTCTCACGAATTCGGCGGCGTCACGAAGACTGCAGCGAAGGCATGAGAGTTGATAGACCATATCCAAGACAACAGTTTGCCTTCGCATGTTTAGCATAAAAGATTGCGATTGTGTAGGCAATTCTCGCTGTTTTGGGCCGGGAAGTTTATGTGCGCATAGCGCGCAAACCAAAATGAATTGATTGACAACCCTTTATGCCGATCCTAGGATGGCGCGGAAATGAAACCTGCACCCATTTTCCTGCGTTCCCGAGCTCCAATCAACGCCGCGGTTTCAGAACGTGCTTCTTCACCGGGCAGATTCGCTGGCGGTTCGCTTCAGGGTGATACCTCTGAGTGCCCAACTGCTCGAAACGTTTGACGCTTTCGCATCGGTTAATTGTCATCGGGTCATTCTGATCGCTGGGAGCTGCTTCGCGACGAAGGTGCGGACATTTTCCTAAGAGGAAACAGGCTGAAGGAGAGAGTTAAGATGCGAGTTCCCGTGGTTCTCTCGACTATCGCACTGGCGCTGTTGAGTTCCGGTGTATTGCTGGCCCAGAGTGATCCCTTCATCGGCACGTGGAAGCTGAACACCGTGAAGTCAACGTATGTAAATGCCCCACCGCCGCCAAGAAGCGAGACGCGGACCGTTGAAGCGGTGGGTAAGGGCGCGAAGATCAGTTTGAATGGAGTGAATCTGGATGGGAGCCGGATCGCATACAGCTACACGACCAACTATGACGGCCGAGAAACTCCGGTCATCGGAGAAGGAGTTTTTTTCAACGTAGACACCATTGCCATCAAGCGAGTAGACGCGTATACGTTCACAGCTACAACGATCCGAGCCGGAAAAGTGATGAGGAGAGTGAGGGGCGTAGTTTCCAAAGATGGGAAAATCACAACCCTTACCGCAAGAGGAACTGACGGAAAAGGGCGGCCGGCAACTGCCGTAACCATCTGGGAAAAGCAATAGCGCTGGGTTGACGTGTACACGTACCAGAGCAGCGTCGAAGCGGGCCGCTTCGTACGGGACGAGATGGAACGAGCCGGAAGGAATTTAGCGTTGGAGGAATCATTATGAGACGGCCTGCCTGGTTGCTCGGAATCATTTGTGTTTTCTTGTTTCCCGCGCTTGCCATAGCGCAAGATGTGCCGCGGTGGAAAGTCGACCCCTTGTGGCCGAAGCCATTGCCCAACAACTGGACGTTTGGGCACCTCGAGAGAGTCATTGCTGATAAGGATGGCAACATCTGGATGGCTGGCTACACCAGCTCGATGGACCGCCGGGAAGATCACGTGCTCATGGGCGCGGACCAGACTCCGCCCATAGCTGAATGCTGCATTCCCGCTCCGGAAGTCGTTGAGTTCGATCCTGGAGGCAATGTGATCAGGGCGTGGGGTGGGCGCGGTTGGGTTCCGCAGTGGCCAGAGGCGCTACACGGCTTCTGGGTGGATAAGAATATGAATGTTTGGGTCGCTGGAAATCATGGCCCTGACCGTAATCTGCTCAAATTCAACGCGGACGGGAAACTGCTCTTGGAGATCGGACATCTCGATGGTCCCGTCGGTTTTTACAACTCGAACCGGGGACAATATGGCAAGCCGAACAATCAGGCCACGGACCTTCTTGGCGGCCCTGGCGGGATGTTTGTGGATGAAGCGGCGAATGAGATTTATGTCGCAGACGGTTACATCAATAAGCGGATCGTTGTGTTCGATACAAATACTGGAAAGTTTAAGCGTGGTTGGGGAGCTTATGGAATTCCGCTGAGCCAGATCGACAACAACAAAATAGGCCTGAATGTCTTCAAGCCAGGTAACCCGCCTAGAGAAAACTACGATCCCAAGCACCCGGTGGGCAAGCAATTTGCCGGGCCGATGGAGTTTGTCAGGATTTCGAATGACGGCCTGGTGTACGTCAGCGATCGGGACGATCACCGTCTTCAGGTCTTCACGAAGGAGGGCAGGTTTGTGCAAGAGCTCATCTTGACCCGCGAAGGGGGCGCTACTTACAAGCCCGGGATGTTCACATTCTCGCGCGACCCTGAGCAGAAATACCTGATCGTGACGGACGGCAGCAATTACGTTCTCCGGATCATGAATCGCAAGGACGGTTCCTACGTTTCTACCTTTGGCACCCGGGGGCGTAACGCCGGACAATTCGATCCTGAGCTGATTGGGGTCGACCTGGATGCCAAGGGAAACATGTACACGCTGGAGACGAAGTTTATGTGCCGGGTACAAAAATTTGTACCTGAGAAATAAGGAGCAGGTTGATGAGACGATATACGGCGTTATTGGCGGGTATGATCTGTGGTTTGTTTTATTCCGCGCCGGCCACAGCACAAGATGCGCCCCACTACAAGGTGGACGCCGCATGGCCTGAAACCCTGCCCTACACCTGGACCTTTGGGATGATCGACGGACTTGCCGTCGGTCCTGACAATCACGTCTGGGTGTTGCACGATCCGCGCAGTTTACCCAACGATCAGATAGAAGCATTGCATGATCCAGCGGGGTTCGACTGCTGCATCCCTGCACCCGAAGTCGTTGAGTTTGATCAAAACGGAAAGGTCGTAAGGGCATGGCCCGGGAGAGAGCGCATCTCCACATGGCCGCTAGCAGCCCACGGGATCAGCGTAGATAAAAAGGGGAACGTCTGGATTGCCGGAGTTGGAAGGCCCTGGCACCCCGACCTCCCCGGTTTCACGCTATCAACCGATGCGGAAGGGAATCCGATCAAGATGGACGCGATGATGCGTGACCGGCAGGTGCTCAAATTCACTCCTGCCGGGAAACTTCTTCTGCAAATCGGCCAGCCTTCGTTCGCCCCGCAGAACAATAAAGATACCTCCATCCTGGGATCACCCACCGCGATGGCCTTCGACGACGCCGCCAATGAGGTGTACATCGCAGATGGTCTGATGAACAAGCGGGTTGTGGTGTATGACATGAACACGGGCGAGTTCAAGCGCGGTTGGGGAGCGTATGGAATTCCTCTCGGTGAGATCGACAACTCAGATCCCGCGGCCACGGAGCTCCCAACGGGGCGGATCAAAGATGCATCGGAGTCACCTTCGAAGCAATTCCGCACTGTAACCGGTATCGCAGTCTCGGACGACGGGATGGTCTACGTCACGGATCAAATGAACAACAGGGTTCAGGCATTCACGAAGCAAGGCAAATTTGTGAAGGAGATGTTCGTTGCTCCGAAGACCGGCGGCAACGGATCGGCGTGGAGTGTGGCCATATCGCGAGATGCGAAGCAACGCTTCCTGTTCATCGCCGACGGCAATTCCGGCGTCATTCGCATACTCGACCGCCAGACGGGCGCCGATCTTGGCAAGTTGGGCAACAAAGGCCGCAACGCGGGGCAGTTCACCATCCCTGCATTCGTCGCTTTTGACTCGCAGGGAGATCTCTATACCGGTGAGGTCAGCTTTCCTCGCTCGTGGGACGGGTGGGCTGCGACTCATAGCGGCAAACCGGAAACTCCCGGCGGCCGGCTGCAGAGGTTTGTGTTGGAAAAATAGCTTTGGTTTGCCTTCCCGTTGCAAACAGAAGGCGATCAAGCTCAAATATCGACAGGGAGACGGCGGTCGGTGTAGCCGGCCGCATGTCTCAGCAGGATGAAGTGCCGGCATGGCGATCGACAAGTCCGGGTGTTAACACAAAGGAGATTTCGGATGGTTTTCAATAAGGCTCTACTTCGCGGGTCAATCTTGTTGGGAGCTCTCGCTTCCATGGCGGGATGGGCGGCAGCGCAAATGCCCTCCCCGGCGATCGTTATTACAGGTTCCGGAAAGACTCCGAACGATTCCGTGCTGCAGATCATCGACCCAATCGCCAAGAAGGTTGTGGCCAAGGTGCCGGTCACCGGACATTCCCATCAAGTGGCTGTGTCCGCTGACGGCAAGTGGGCTTTTGTGACCAATATCGTTTCAGGTTCTCAATGGAAAAACTATCCAACTGTGGGCGCGCCTCAGGAATCCAGCCCCCTTCCAGAGGACACGATCTCCGTCATCGATCTCGTAGCGCAAAAAGAGGTGCGCATCGTTAATGTAGGTCCGGGCAGCGAGCCGCACGACATTACCGTTAATCGCGGAAAGGTCTACTTCACAGCGGAAGGGTATAAGGAAATCGGCCGCTATGACCCCGTAGCCGACCGGATCGACTGGAGGGCCGGCGTCGGCCAGAACCGAGTGCATCAGATCGTCCTCACCAAGGATGGGACAAAACTCTTCGCCGCCAATATCGGTTCGGATACCGTCGCCGCGCTCCTTCCCTGGGACCCGAGCATTGACGTTCAGCCCTACTCTCTCGGGCACAAACCTCCTCCCTACAACCAGACCTTGATTCCGACCGCTAAAGGGCCGGAAGGCATTGCCATGTCTCCGAATGAGAAAGAAATCTGGGTATTGACCCGGGGCAATGGCGGCATGACGATCATCGATACTTCCACCAGAAAGGTCATACAGTCCGTCGACCTGCACACGAAGGACCCGCTGCGCGTGACATTCACGCCGGACGGCACCAGGGCTCTCATTTCTGACGGAACAACCGGCGAGATGCTGGTGCTCGATACCGCCACCAGAAAAGAAATCGCGCGAATCAAGGATGTGGGCAAGCAGATCCACGGCATCGTTGTGGCTCCCGATGGCTTGCTTGCTTACGCTATCGGTGAGACTGACGGTACTCTTGCCATTCTCGATATGAAAAAGCTCGTCCTCGCGGATATGGTCAAGATCGGTCCTGGGCCCGATGGCATGGCCTGGGTTAGCGCGAAATGAATCGGCCTTAGTTCTTCGCCGATCGCCAGAAGTTCAATGTAAGGCAAAATCTCTCGATGCATTCAGATTGAGGACAAGGGCTCCTTGTCGAAAATCGCAAGTTGACGGGCCGTTTTACATCTCCAATTTGGGCAAGGAAGGCTGATTCTCAATGAGAACAATAACGCTTGAAGAACATTTTCTTACTCCGGAAGCACTGAAAGCCACGGAACACGTGCGCGACGCGGGCTTGGCCCTCTCTTACCACGACCCCAAGCTCAAAGCAGATCTGCTGGACATTGGGGCTGGGCGAGTCGCGGCGATGGATGCTTCGGGGATCGACCTGCAGGTGCTATCGCTTGCGGTATGTGGTGTAGAGGAACTCGAAGCTGACCAGGCCGTGGCAATCGCGCACGACACCAATGAGCAGGTTGCCGCTGCTGTGCGCGCTTATCCCAAACGCTTTGCAGGGTTCGCGACGCTCGCTTTGCAAGACCCCGAAAAGGCAGCCGCCGAACTTGAGTATTGTGTTAACAAACTGGGGTTCTGCGGCGCATTGATTAACGGGACGACCAAAGGAGCTTTCCTGGATCATCCGAAGTTCACTCCTTTGCTTGAAGTGGCTCAGTCGCTCGATGTACCCATTTATATCCACCCTGCGCCGCCTCCCAAGTCCGTTCGTGACACGTATTACAGCGATTTGCCAAATTACGCGGGGGATATCCTGGCAGCTGGCGGGTGGGGTTGGCACTCGGAGGTTGCGCTGGAGTCTCTGCGGCTGATCGCTGCCGGCGTTTTCGACCGGTTCCCGAAGCTGAAAATCATCATCGGTCACATGGGCGAGTACTTGCCTTTTTCAATCGGGCGAGTGGACAGGATTTTCTCGCGCTCTCACTTGAGTTTCACATTCGGGCCGACATACAACGGCGACTGGAAGCGTTTGGAGCGGAAGGTCGTGGACTATTTTCACGAAAACTTCTACATAACGACGAGTGGATTTTACACTCTGCCTCCGCTTCTATTGGCTTTGCAGGTCATGGGCTCCGATCGCGTTCTTTTTTCGGTTGACTACCCATTCGCCGCGAACGAACCCTGCCGGGAATTCCTCAATACCTTGTCATCGAGAGTCTTGATGAATGAGGAAGACATCGCGAAACTGGTTGGCGGTAATGCGGAAAAGCTACTCAGGGTCTAGGATGAAGATCCTGGGTTCCGTGCTGCGATCGTACGTTGCAGACTGAGACCGGCAGCCGGCTGCTCATCCCCTCCCGTGATCGGCCTGGCTGCTGGAATTTGCTCGAAGAGCCCTGATAAGTGCCTCTGCAACGAATACGAGAGTTGACCTCGCACACACCGCGGCGATTGGAACGTTCTTTTCGTCTTCGTGCACCTGGGTTGACGCAGCGATCGGTGCTGCCTGCCGCCCGTGAACTCCTGGAGGAGATGTCCAGATGAATTCTTCAGCCTCGATGGAACTAGCTCTCTCGAAAGCGTTCTCTCAGTTGGCCGCTCTCCTGGGCGAACGTGTAACGACTTCGGAGACAATCCGCGAACATCATAGCCATGGCGAGTCGTATCATCCGCCCGGTATACCCGACATCGTGTGTTTTCCGCAGTCGACACAGGAAGTCAGCGAGATCCTCAAGATCAGCGCCGCATGTGGCGTTCCTGTAATTCCATTTGGCGCCGGCACTTCCCTGGAGGCGCAAATCAATGCCATCCATGGCGGCCTTACGATCGATATGGGACAGATGAACCGGGTCGTCGATTTCCGGCCCCAGGATCTGCAGATCATTGTTGAGGCAGGTATCACCCGCCTCCAGTTGAACGCAGCGATCCGGCATTCGGGCCTGACGTTCTTTATCGATCCAGGTGCGGACGCCACCATCGGTGGAATGACCTCCACGCGTGCATCGGGAACCACTGCGGTCCGCTATGGGACTATGCGGGAGAATGTCATGGCGCTGACCGTGGTGCTGGCTGATGGCCGCGTGATCAAGACCGGTTCCCGTGCCCGCAAGTCGGCGTCAGGATACGATCTGACCCACCTTTTCGTCGGAGCGGAAGGAACGCTCGGCGTCATCACGGAAGTTACGCTCCGACTGCATCCGGTTCCGGAAGCGATTGCGGTCGCCAACTGTTCGTTTGAGACCGTCCGCGATGCCATCGAAACGGCGATCGAAACCATTCAGATGGGGGTCTCTGTCGCGCGCATTGAATTTATGGACGAGCTGCAGGTACAGGCCTGCAATAACTATTCGAAGAAAAACTATCCCGAGACGCCCATGCTCTTCTTTGAGTTCCATGGCGACTCGCAACGCAGCGTGCAGGCCCAGATCGAAATTGTCAAAGGTCTGGCCGCGGACCACAGCAGCCGCGCTTTCGAAAGCACCACCTCGCCGGAAGAGCGAGAGGCGGTATGGAAGATGCGCCACTCAGCCCATTCTGCCGTGATGGCTCTGCGTTCAGGCGGGAAGATGTTTTCCACGGATATTTGCGTGCCGATCTCCCGCCTTGCCGATTGCATTGTCGAATCAAAGAAAGATATCTCCGATGCGCCGTATCCGGTGCCAATCATCGGTCATGTAGGAGATGGCAACTTCCACATGGGATTCGTCCTGGATCCTGGTAGTGCCGCGGAGCTGGCCGATGCGATTCAGCGCGAGGAGAAGATCATTCTCCGCGCGCTCGGCATGGGAGGCACTTCAACCGGCGAGCATGGCATCGGATTAGGAAGAAAGAAATATTTGCCGATCGAGCATGGAGCTGGAGTCGATGTTATGCGGGCGATCAAGCAGGCACTCGATCCGGACAATCGAATGAATCCCGGCAAGATGGTTGAGCCATTCCCGCTCTACAACTCGCGACGCTTATTGTGGGCAAAAGCTGAAGGTCCATTTTGTGTGGGCGGGCGTGGATGACAGCCCCGGCGACACACCGTAGTCTCCATCCGCAGGATTTCAGGCGATCAGCTATGGTGGAGGGCCGAAAATTGTTACGAACCGGGCTCCGTGATTGGGTCCACAGGGCGCGGCATTGAGCTACTTGACGCGGCAGGTAGGGGCACTGCCGCAAATAGAATCGCAGCAATCCCTACCACCGACAGCGCGGCGTTCAATACGATTGCGCTCGTGTAGCTTCCCGACATTTCGAACATCTTGCCGCCCAGATAACCAGCTGGTGAGGCGCCCGCGGAGATGAACAGCATCATGGTTCCGTAAAGCTTCGGGAAGGCTTCCCGGCCATAGTAGTTACCCGTCATGGTTGCGACGCAACTGAAGACCCATCCATGGGAAACTCCGTAAAGCGCAGCGGCAAGATAAGCGGGCGCGATTGCATCCGGACGGTTGACAAGCGCATAACAATAGGACCCGACGAGGATGAGCGATAGAGCGAGCGTGTAGGACAATCGTGCGTTGATAAAGTCCATCGTCAACCCGCCCACCCAACGGCCCACGAGCATCGAAATCGTGAAGATGCCCATCGCAAACGCCGCCTTGTCCGAAGAGATCCCTGCGCCGTGCATATAGAGAACGGTGTGAGCCGTGAAAAAAAACGTCGAGTAGGTGTTCACAAGCCCGGCAATCGCAATCAACCAGAAAGCCCACGTACGATATGCCTCCGAGGGGGTCCAGAGATGACTGGCGGTGGCCGTTTGGCTGGGCCGGTCCGGGTTTTGCTCACCGGTTGTAGTTCCATCCACGGACTGGCCTATCGACTCGGGGCTTTCTCTGACGAACACGGTGCCGATGATCCCTGAAATGACGGCGGCTGCCGCGACGATGTACCATCCCACCCTCCAGTTGCCATGGACGGTTCGTAGTATCTTGTCCAGGAACCACGCCACACCGAAGCCCGAGACGCCGGCTCCTGAAAGAGCGATGCCGATGGCTCTTCCGCGGTAGCGGCGAAACCATCGGGTTGCCACGATCGCCGCAGGCACCATCGTGGCAAAGCTGATTCCTAATCCATTCACAATTCCGAATGCGAGCAGATAGTGCCAGGGCCGGGAGGCGATGAGCGCCAAAAGAAGCGACCCGGTAAAAATCAGGGCCGAGCCCACGCCATACGTCTTCCGAATTCCAAACTTCAGAATATGTAGAGCGACGAGCGGCGCCGACAGGCCTATCACCAGATTGACCAAGGTGAAACCCAAACCGAGCGTGCTGCGGCTCATGGGAATCTGGTGGATCATATAACTGTTGATTACGGTGCCGCCATAATATGGGAATCCCATATTGATGAACTCAAGCACAAAAATAACGCCGAGTAGCGGCCATCCATAGAACTTCAGGTTAATGCGCATTCGCTATTCCTCGACCCACTGCTTTCACGCTCAAAACGCCCATCTCCATCGGCGTGGCTGGATAGGATATGCTGTGGCGTTGTCCGGATAGCAAACCACCGCACCCTCTGTGAACTCGTAGACACAGGCTCTTCCTTATGAGCAATCGGCTCGAGCGAACGAGCACCGCACAACGCTTAGCAGTCCGGGCGAAGTCCGGTCAATTCAAATTGACAAAAGAGTGCGCAATGCGCACACTAGTTACGCTTATGACTCACGAGGCTGGAAATCCTTGATGGAACAGCAGAAACGCATCAGCGAACGCGCCAGTACCTTCAATCCTCGGGATAATATCGCCAATCTAATCGAAGAGTTCGAAGGTGATCGCGATTTTGTTACATCCTTGGCCCGGGGATTGACGATCATGCAGGCGTTCTCGCAGCGTGCCCGGCAATTGACGGTGTCGCAGATCAGCGCCCAGGTCGGTGTTTCTCGCGCGGCGGTGCGCCGCAGCCTGCTCACACTCGTCAAACTCGGATTCGCGGGAACAAGTGACGATCAGCATTACTTCCTGTGCCCCAAAGTGCTTTCTCTCGGGCACGCATACTTTTCGTCGACACCTCTGGCGCGCGTATCGCAGCCGGCGTTGGAGAATCTGAGCGCGCTTTTACATGAATCGTGTTCTATCGCTACACTGGACCATTACGATGTTTTCTACATGGCTCGTGCAGCCGTCTCGCGCATTATGTCTGTTGATCTCAAGGTCGGCAGCCGGTTGCCAGCGTTCTGCACTTCCATGGGGCGCGTGCTTCTCGCCGACCTTCCAGCGGACCGGCTGGAGAAATATCTGAAAAACGTAGTGTTAACGCAGTACACAGACAAGACGGTTGATTCCACCGTCCGCTTGCAAAGGCTTCTGGAAATCACAAAACGGCAGGGATTCACGATCACCGACCAGGAGCTTGAGATCGGGCTGCGATCGCTTGCGGTACCGATTCGCAACCGTAGCGGAGAAACCGTAGCCGCGCTGAATGTAGGTTGCCATGCGCCGCGCGTTAACCTGCGGGAGATGCAAACGGTCTTTCTTCCCCATATGCAGGAGACCGCGCGAGTGATAGGCGCAAAACTGTAACAAAAAACTTTGTGCGCTCTACGCACAAACCCGTTCAGCTTCATTGACATCCTGCGCGGGCGATTCGTACCATTCCGTCCACAGTGACGATATATTCTGGTACCGCGCCCGATACGCATGCAAACAGCGAAGCTTCGCGGTTTGCAGGGCCAGCATGTCTGGCTTCTCATTCTTCTTTGTTGCGCTCACTTGTCTCGGTCAGTGTGCCCTTCTATAACGCACCGCAGCGTTTCCGCAAGCCGCCGCAATATTTGTATTGATTTTCCGGAATTTTGAACTCTCCTGAAGGTGGGGACTTTTCAATGGCTGAGTTTTGTAACTTGCGCGATGCGGTGTCCGCTCTGGTGAAAGACGACATCATGATCGCGCTGGAAGGTTTTACACACCTTATTCCTACGGCCGCCGGGCAGGAGATCATCCGTCAGAGGCGCAGGAACCTGCACCTTGTACGCATGACGCCGGACATCGTGTATGACCAGATGATTGGCATGGGCTGTGCGAAGCGTTTGACTTTCTCCTGGGGCGGAAATCCGGGGGTCGGTTCCCTACATCGCTTTCGCGAAGCCATTCAATCAGGTTTTCCCAATCACTTGGCGATTGAAGAGCACAGCCATGCGGACATGGCTGCCCGGTACCAAGCCGGGGCCTCCGGCCTCCCGTTTGCGATTCTGCGTGGGTATGTAGGATCGGACCTGCCTTTGCATAACTCCAATATCCGCTTTATCGATTGTCCGTTTACTGGTGAAACGCTGGCCGCAACCCCAGCGCTCTCGCCCGACGTGACTATTATTCACGCGCAATGTGCTGACCAGCGCGGTAACGTGCTGATCCACGGAATTATCGGCATCCAGAAGGAAGCTGCACTGGCGGCACGGCATGTCATCGTGACGGTGGAAAAGATCGTAGACAGCCTCAACGCGCCCGTCAATGCCTGTATTTTGCCGCACTGGGTGGTCGACTACGTTTGTGAAGTCCCGGGAGGCGCACACCCTTCCTATGCGCATGGTTACTATGAACGTGACAATGCCTTCTGCAAACGCTGGGATGGAATCTCAAAAGACCGCGAGTTGTTTCTTGCCTGGATGGAAAGGCACATCCTCAATACCGGTGACTTTGCGGAGTTCCGGGCCAGCCTAGAGGCGGAGAACCACTTGGACCTGTCTGCATGAGCGACCAGAGATACACAGCGTCTGAAATGATGACCATCGTAGCCGCGCGCGGGGTGACGAACCATACCGTCTGTTTCGTCGGCATCGGGATACCCAGCGCAGCCGCGAACCTTGCACGCCTCACCCACGCGCCAGATGTGGTACTCATCTATGAAAGCGGAACGATCGGGGCCAAACCCACAGTGCTTCCTCTTTCCATTGGAGACGGCGAACTTGCGGAAACCGCCGATACGGTGGTCTCGGTGCCGGAGATCTTCCGCTACTGGCTGCAGGGCGGCCGCGTAGACGTAGGGTTTCTCGGTGCGGCACAGGTCGATAAATACGGCCGGCTCAATACAACGATCATTGGCGGTTCCTACGAGAAGCCGAAAGTGCGTCTGCCGGGAGCCGGCGGTGCGCCCGAGATCGCAACCTCCGCCAGAGAGGTGTGGCTGGTGCTGAAGCACAGTAAACGGACACTGGTAGACCAACTCTCCTTTGTGACCTCGTCAGGCTATCTGGACCGTTCGGATTCACGCCGCGCACGGGGACGCGGCCGGACAACCCTGGTGACAGATTTGTGTGTCATGCGCTCCGACCCGGAGACGAACGAGCTCGTTCTGAGTGCACTGCATCCGCATGTGACGGTAGAGCAGGTTCGCGAACACACTGGATGGAAGCTGCGCGTTTCGGATGAGCTTACGATCAGCGATCCGCCCACCGAGAATGAGCTGTATGTGCTGCGCGATTTACAAGAGCGCACATTGCGCGCCCACGATGGCGAGGCTGTCAATGAGTGAGGCTTTCATCTGCGACGCCATCCGTACGCCTTTTGGCCGCTACGGCGGAGTGCTGGCGCCGGTTCGCGCTGACGATCTCGCAGCGGTTCCGTTACGCGAGCTTATACGTCGCAACCCGGGACTCGATCCCGGCGTTGTCGATGATGTCATCCTTGGCTGCGCAAATCAGGCTGGCGAAGATAACCGCAATGTTGCCCGCATGGCCGCACTTCTGTCCGGCCTTCCTGAAAGCGTTTCGGGAACAACGATGAACCGTCTTTGCGGTTCCGGCCTGGACGCCGTCGCGATGGCGGCACGTGCGATCAGAACCGGCGAATGCTCTGTACTGCTTGCCGGTGGCGTTGAGAGCATGTCGCGCGCGCCATATGTCATGGGCAAAGCCGACACAGCGCTTTCCCGCTCCATGAAGCTGGAAGATACGACACTGGGCTGGCGGTTCGTCAATCCTGCCATGGAAGCTGCCTATGGGGTCGACTCCATGACCGAGACCGCCGAAAATGTCGCGGCGGAAGACAAAATATCACGCGCCGATCAGGACAGCTTTGCTTTTCGCAGTCAGCAAAGAACCGCGGCCGCGGCGAAGGCGGGATTCTTCCAGGAAGAAATCACTGAGATCCGGATCCCGCAGAAGCGCGGAGACGCCGTTGCCGTCAACCTAGACGAGCATCCCCGGCCTGACACAACCGTGGAGGGGCTCGCAAAGCTCAAGCCCATCTCAGGCAGTCAAGGAACAGTGACGGCGGGAAATGCTTCGGGAATCAATGACGGCAGTGCGGCTCTGTTGCTTGCGAGTTCCGCAGCTGCCGAGCGCTTTGGTTTGAAGCCACTCGCCCGCATCGTAGCGGCCGCAACAGCAGGCGTCCCGCCGCGGGTGATGGGAATCGGACCTGTGCCGGCGACGCAAAAAGTTCTCCAGCTTGCAGGGCTTTCCCTACATCAGATGGACATCATCGAGTTGAACGAGGCATTTGCAGCCCAAGCCATCGCTGTGCTGCGCCGTCTTGGCCTTCCCGAAGATGCGCCTCATATCAACCCCAACGGAGGCGCCATCTCTCTGGGGCATCCGCTTGGCGCCAGTGGCGCACGGCTAGTCATGACGGCCATCCATCAGCTCCACCGCCGCGGCGGCCGATATGCTCTCTGTACCATGTGTATCGGGGTTGGACAGGGCATCTCCATGATCGTCGAACGAGTATGAAGGACAGAACATTGGGTATTGCACAGTATCGTTCCCACTATCTCGGCACACAGCCCGAATACCTTCACGCGCCTTATGCTTCCTCGGTGGCGCGCGCTCCGCAACATGCTCCGGTCCGTATCCCTCAAACTCTTTCTGAGGTAACGGGTCCTGCGTCCGCGGGGCAGGACACAACGCGCGCGTGCGATCTCACTCTGGCCTCCGGTGGAGGTGAAGCGCAGGGACAGCGCATTATTGTCAGCGGCCGGGTACTTGACGAAAACGCACGTCCTGTGAGGAACACGCTACTCGAGATATGGCAGGCCAATGCCGCCGGACGGTATCTCCACCGCTTCGACCAGCACGATGCTCCGCTGGACCCCAACTTCACCGGTGTAGGCCATACGCTCACGGATGACGAGGGACGGTACCGCTTCATCACCATTCGCCCTGGCAGTTATCCATGGGGGAATCACTATAACGCGTGGCGGCCCGCGCATATTCACCTCTCACTCTTCGGTCCCTGCGTCGCCACGCGGCTAGTCACGCAGATGTACTTTCCGGGGGACCCCATGCTTGAATACGACCCTATCTTCAACTGCACCGCGGATCCCATCGCACGCCGCAACCTCATCTCGAACCTGGACTGGGAAACGACTATTCCGCAACAAGCCATTGGCTACCGCTTTGACATCATCCTGCGCGGCCGTGACGCTACCCCGATGGAGACCAATCACCGATGAGCCTTCGAGCGACCACCTGGCAAACTGTCGGTCCCTTTTTTCGTATCGGGCTGGAGCGTCTCTACACCTGGGATATTGCCGGCGAAAATGTGCATGGAGAACGCGTTGCTGTACAAGGCCGTGTGATCGACGGCGCCGGCTCTCCAGTGTCGGATGCCATTCTTGAGATCTGGCAAGCTAATGCCGCCGGTAAATACGACCATCCCGATGACCCGCAGGATAAGCCTCTGGAGCCGGGCTTCCGGGGCTTCGGCCGGATACCTACGGACGACGAGGGACGCTTCCGTTTCACAACCATCAAACCCGGACCGGTCCTAGGTCCGGGCGGCATCGATCAGTCTTCGCATCTCGTCGTGAACGTTCTGATGCGAGGCCTTCTCCGAGGATTGGTCACACGGGCATATTTTCCTGACCAGCCACAGCTTGCCACGGATCCCATTCTGCAGCTTGTAGACTCGGCGCGCCGTGAGACTCTCATCCTGAAGCCTGCACCGGAAAGCGTCGACCTTTTCCATTGGGATATCCGTTTGCAGGGCAACGATGAAACGGTATTCTTTGAGTTCTAAGCATGCTTTTCCAGCCGCCCCAATCCGGAAAAGCTCTCGCAGTCTTCAGCGCGGAACATGAGCTTCAATGTCTGCTGGACGTTGAAGCCGCTCTTGCACGCGCCGAGGCGCGCTGCGGTATCGTTCCTGCTTCGGCGGCCGAAACCATTGTGGCCCATTGCCAGGCCGGGCTCTTTGAACCCGCTTCTCTGGCCGCCGCATCCACTCGCAGCGGAAATATTGCGATCCCTCTGGTTAGGCAGCTGACCAGGAAGGTGGCGGCCTCCGACCCCGCCGCCGCCGGCTTCGTTCACTGGGGAGCGACCAGCCAGGACATCATCGATACGGGGCTCATCCTTCAGCTTCGCGCTTTTCTGGAGCTTATGGAGGCCACGCTCGGCGAGTTGTCGCAAACGCTCGCCGGGCTCATCGAGAAGCACGCCGCAACGATCATGGCGGGACGTACCTGGATGCAGCAAGCCGTTCCGATCACTTTCGGTTTGAAACTCGCCGGCTCCCTGGACGCCAGCCTTCGCCATCGCGAACGCCTCAGGGAACTCCGGCCCCGCGTGCTGGCGTTGCAATTCGGCGGAGCCGCCGGTACCCTCGCCTCTCTCGGAAAGAACGGGCTGGATGTCGCTTCCGTCCTTGCGGTGGACCTCGGACTTTCTGCGGCTGCTCCCTGGCACACGCAACGTGACCGAATCGTCGAAGCAGGTTCCTTCTGCGCACTCGTCATGACCACGGCAGGCAAACTGGCACGGGATCTTTCGCTGTTGGCGCAAACGGAGGTCTGCGAAGCTGCCGAACCGGAAGCCGAAGGCACGGGAGGTTCTTCCACCATGCCGCATAAGCGCAACCCAGTTGCGCTCGCCTCCATTCTGACCACGGCCACCCGTATTCCCGGCCTGCTCGCGACCCTCCATACCGCCGCGTCAACCCAGGAACATGAGCGCGGCCTCGGCGGGTGGCCAGCGGAGTGGACCGTTCTTCCCGAGATATGCGTGGCGACGCACAGCGCACTGGAAACGCTTGGTTACGTTCTCGACGGTCTCAAGGTCAACCCTGACGCGATGCGACGCAATCTTGACGCTTCGGGAGGGCTCCTGCTCGCGGAAGCGGTCAGCATGGCGCTGGCGGAAGTTCTGGGAAAAAGCGAAGCCCACGAAATCATCCAGCAATTAGCGAAGCGCGCGGTGGAAACCGGTGTTTCATTTGAAGCCGTGCTGTCGCGTGATCCACGCATTCAACGGCATCTTTCAACAGAAACTCTGAAGCAGCTGCTCGAACCGGGCAATTATCTCGGATCCGCCCACGCCATCCTTCAGCGCGTGCTTGCAGCCTATCGCGCGCAAGAGGGCCGTTGAAATGGCCTTTCTCGACACTGGAAACATCCGCGTCCATTACCAGTTTGAACCCAGGTCTGGATTGCCGGTTCTCGTTTTCTCGAACTCGCTTGGAACCAATCTGAGCATGTGGGATCGCCAGGAAAGCTTCTTTCAAGACTCTTTCAATGTTTTGCGGTTTGACGTCCGTGGTCACGGCCAATCTTCTGTGCCGGCGCGTCCTTACAGCGTTGGCGATGCCGCGCAGGATGTTCTGGCGCTGCTCGATCACCTCGGCATTGCGAAGGCATCCTTCTGCGGCCTCTCCCTGGGAGGCATGGTGGGGCAATGGCTTGCCGTCCACGCGCCTGAGCGTTTCTCCGCTTTTTGCATCTGCAATACCGGGGCAAAGATCGGAACACCTGAAACATGGAACCAGCGCATCGCGGCTGTTACCTCAAAGGGCATGACAGCGATCGTGCCCGCTGTGCTGGAACGCTGGTATACCTCCCGATTCCGGGCTGAGCGCGCTGATGTGGTTGAAGCCACATCTGTGATGCTGTCCCGGACCGATCCGCATGGTTATGCACTGGCCTGCGCCGCCATCCGCGATATGGACCAGCGCGCCAGCATCAGTAGCATCCGTACACCGACCCTTGTGGTCTACGGAGACCAGGACCCCGTTACGCCTCCTGAAGATGCGCACTTTCTTCTAGATCAGATCGTTGGCTCTGAAGCACTGTGTCTTTCTGCCGCTCATCTTTCCAACATTGAGGCCGCTGAAGAGTTCAATACCGGCGTACTCCACTTTCTCCAGCAGGTTCATGAAAGGTTCAACCATGGATGACAGCAAGCGCTACGAACAAGGCATGCAGGTGCGCCGCGAAGTGCTGGGTTCCGAACATGTCGACCGCTCACTTCAGAACCGGACAGCCCTCAACGAGGGCTTTCAGGATTTCATCACTCGCTACGGATGGGGCGAGATCTGGGCGGATGAAAGCCTTACGCGGCATACGCGCAGCCTGATCACGCTTGCCTTGATGGTTGCGCTCAATCGTGAAGAAGAGTTCAAAATGCATGTTCGCGCCGCACTCAACAACGGCGTTACTCCGGAAGAGATCAGCAAGCTGCTGATGCACACGGCAATCTACTGCGGCCTGCCTGCCGCGAATAACGCGTATGCGTGGGCTGCGACCGTCCTGGCCCCGCGGCCCTTGTGAGTGCTCATGCCTGATCTCACTACGGCCCATCCGGATCTGGGTTCCATCCTCGACAACGGTCCATGGACGAACCGCCAGAAAGCGATCTCTGCTCTCACCGCCTCCGCACTCATCTTCGATGGTCTTGATATTCAGATCGTCGGCTTTGCGATTCCTGCCATCAGCCAGAGCTGGCACATTGCCAAATCCATGTTCGCCTCCGTACTCGCCGCCGGTCTCTTCGGTGTGGCGCTGGGCAGCGTGCTTGGAGGCCTCGAAGGAGACCACATCGGGCGCCGGCCCGCGCTCATTTTGAATGTGTTCCTTTTCGCCGCGGCCACGCTTGGCATGGCAGGCGCACATTCTCTCACCCATCTGTTCCTTTTACGATTTGTTGCCGGCCTGGGCATCGGAGGCGCGCTGCCCAACGGCGCTACACTCACCGCGGAGTACACTCCGCTCAACCACCGGCCGTTGGCAACGACACTCACCATCGTGTGCGTTCCGCTTGGCGGTGTGGTGGCAGGGATATTTGCCACCAGTCTTTTAACCGCTCATTCCTGGCGAGTGCTCTTCCTGGTGGCGGGCCTGCTTCCTTTGCTGCACGGATGCCTGCTTCTTTTCCTGCTGCCGGAATCTCCGCGTTTTCTCGCGCAAAATCCTGCTAATGCCGTGCGTCTCGCAAACGTGCTGGCATCCATCCAGCGGCCGGTCGATGTATCGCAATTCTTTCTTGCTGAACGCCCTCCCCGAGCGAGTCCGCGTGAGCTATTTCGCGGCACGCTGGCACGCGATACGTTTGCGCTCTGGGCTTCGTTTTTCTTCTGCCTACTGAGTGTGTATCTGGCTTTCAACTGGCTGCCCAGCATTCTGCTCAACGCACACTTCACCGGCAAAGAGGCCAGCCAGGCCCTTACGTTGTATAACTTCGGCGGAATCTTCGGCGCGGTCGGCGTAGGTTGGAGCATCGGACGCCTGGGATCACGGTTTCCTATGTCTCTCAGCGCGTTGGTCGCGATCTTGAGCGCGATCGTGACAACCTGGCTTTTCCATGGGACCGGTTCCTCCCACGCCGCGTTGGTGACTTTGATCTGCGTGCAAGGCATAGCCGTCAATGCAGTTCAAACCACACTCTACGCACTGGCGACCCATATCTATACGACCACCATTCGATCCACGGGCGTAGCTTTTGCGCTCGCGGTGGGCAGGGGCGGAGCGATCATCAGCTCGTACCTTGGCGCGAGCCTTCTCTCGTTCCATACTTCGAGCTATTTCATCTTATTGGCATGCACCATGGGCAGTGTTCTGGTGGCCATGCAGTGTATCCGTAGCCACATCATTGTGGCCGATTGAGGATTCGTCTGTTGGATTCGGCATGGCAATCGATTGCCGGGTCAACTCTCTCTTTGTCTTCGAAGCGAGCACCCGATCTCACTCGATTTTGCCGGCCGCAGTCTTCCAAAGCTCCCAGGAACGGGCCACAATCGGTGGTGAATCGTTCACCGCGGCGGCTTTGGCTGCTTCCTCCGGCGACAGAAACCGAATTTCTCCTAGTTGTTTGGCTTCCCATTGCAACCGCGCGTTGCCTTCGGTATTGATGGATCGCGCGACGACCTGCGGAATAGAGTCGCCCGCCACGACCATGCCGTGTCCGCGCATGAGCACGACAGCGCCCTTGCCAAGCTTCTGCGCGAGCGCATCTCCGAGAGCATTCGACCGGATGAGCATGTCTGTCATACCCGCAACATCTCGGATGTCGAAGATGGGAGCGCCTGCTCCCAGAAATCCGCTCACGTGATAGATGGGCCGAAGCACGGTCCCTGTAACGCCGAAAGGGATCACGGATGGCGAATGGCTATGCACCACTGCCTGCACATCCGGACGGGCGCGATAGATCGCAGCATGAATGTATCGTTCCAGATACACTATGCGACCCCCCGCCGCAACCGGCTCGCCGTTCGCGTCGAACTCAAGAATATCAGCGCGGGTCACGCGCCCCGGCGCGACGCTTCTCGACATCCAGAAGTGGGACGGATTCTTCGGATCGCGCACGCTGATGTGGCCGAACCCGTCCACAACGCCTTGGTGGTACAGGATATGGTTGGCGAAAACCAGGTCGTCCAATAGCTCTGATTGGAGAGAGACTGCTGGTTGGGTCCTAGTCTGCTGCGCTTTACCGAGGCCAGCGGAAAAGAAGACCACAATTGCCAGCACGACAGTGACGATCCTAAGTTTCTGCATGAGCACCCTTCAATCTATTTGCGCCGGAGCGGCATTCGGGTCTCTACAGCCACGCATCACTCGTAGAGATTCCGTAGTGTCTCGTATCTGTTTCTCCACGGCAAGGCTCATGATTTGGAATTTCCTGATGCCCTTCGTTTCGACGAGTAAAAGTCAGTCGGCGAGCATGCGGATCGCCCAGTTACGGGGTCTCAAATTTTGCCGGCTGGTTGAATCGCACCTCGAGTTCGAAACAAAACGCAAGAGATAGGCAAGATTTTGTGTTGTTTTGGGCGCAGTAGTTTGTGTGCGCATAGCGCGCAGGAGTCTATGAATTGATTGACAACCATTTTTCGCCAGCCCTAGGATTGCGCCGAAATGAAAACCTATACCCATTTTCAAAGGCGGGATACATGACAAAATGCAAGATCTGGTGTGTCGCCGTTCTATTCATTTTTGGGATGGCTGGAGTCGCGTTGGCGCAAGTAAGCCTGGCAACGATCTCGGGAACGGTGAAAGATAGTTCGGGAGCCGTGGTGCCGGAAGCGATGGTAGTTGTCCTGGACCAGGACACGGGGATCTCTCGCACGATCAAGAGTGATTCACACGGGCACTATTCTGTGCCGGCTCTGCCCTTGGGCAACTACCGGGTAACGGGAAGCCATCAAGGATTCGCGACAGAAGTGCGTAGTGGAATCGTGCTGACTGTGGGAGCGGAAGCGGTTGTGGATCTGCCACTCACGGTGGGAGCTGAGACGCAGACGGTGGAGGTGACGGGCGCGCCACCGCTGGTGGAATCGACCAACGCGAGTATGGGTTCTCTTGTTGACGACAAGTCGATCCGTGCTCTCCCGCTCAATGGCAGAAGCTGGGACCAACTGGCGGAACTGCAGCCTGGTGTCACGCACACCAATCCTGGCCCACCCACCGGCAATCAGTTCAATTTCGGTACTGGCGAGCGCTTCAGCGTGGGAGGGCAGCGTCCGGATACGAATCTCTTCCTGTTGGACGGAATGGACATCAATGATCAGGCGAACGGAACGCCTGGCGGTGCGGCCGGAACCAATCTGGGGGTTGATACGATCCTGGAATTTAAGATTTATACGAGCTCGTATAAAGCGGAGTATGGGCATTCCATGGGATCGGTGACAACGGCCGTTACCCGCTCCGGAACGAACGCTTTTGCCGGCACCCTCTTCGAATACATTCGCAACAGCGCGTTAGATGCGCGGAACTACTTCGATCCAGGGACCAGGCCACCTTCATTCCGCAGAAATCAGTTTGGTGGTGTGATCGGCGGCCCGATCAAGAAAGATAAGCTTTTCTTCTTTGGAGGCTATGAGGGACTACGGCAGGGACTCGGAACCACTCAGTTTGCGACGGTACCGACGGCGCAGGCCAGGCAGGGAAATCTGCCCTGCACTCCGCCGAGCGCCACTTGCGTCAACGGGATTATGACGATCGCGGTGAATCCTGCGGTCGTGCCTTACCTCAATTTGTTCCCGCTTCCAAACGGGATCGATTATGGGGACGGATCAGGTCAATTCCTGTCTTCGCCAACCGCCGTAACCAACGAAGATAACGCCATGGGCCGGGTGGACTATCAACTGTCCAAAAATACCAACATGTTCGGCCGCTATACGTTCGACCAAGACAGCGCTTCCGGCCCGCAGGCTCTGCCATTCGAATTTGCACCTAATTCGACTCGGAGACAATACGCCACGGTTCAGGCAACTACCGTATTCAGTGCCAAGGCTTTGAATAATCTTCGCATTGGGTATGACCGCACACGAGCCCTGACGAACTTCACCTACACTTCCGTGGTCACGCCGTCCTTATCGTTTGTTCCGGGCCAGCCGATGGGAGCACTTCAGTTGGGTTCCGTTGGCGCCACCGCCGGTACCAGGGCGCTGACACCCATCGGAGGAACCAACGGAAACGGTCCAGTTGCGTGGGCCTTCAACATGTACCAGGTGAGCGATGATTTCACCTATTCCAGCGGGAAACATTCCTACAAAGCCGGTTTCGATCTAGAGCGTCTGCAGGACAACTATGTGAGCAACCAGAGCCTGTGGGGCGTTTATACCTTCCCAACGCTTCCCAGGTTCCTGCAGGGATTGCCTTCCAATCTGCAGGTGGGCAGCACGAATGGACAATTTGGGCATACCTACGAGACGTGGTATCGCCAATTCATCATTGCAGGCTATGCGCAGGATGACTACAAGGCAAGTCAACGTCTTACGCTGAACTTTGGTTTGCGTTGGGAAGCTTCGACTGACCCCTACGATAAGGGGGGCAAAACGGCAATCCTGCCGTCGCTCGACGCTACCAGCTCAGTACCTTCTGGTTCGTTCCTCCATACTCCGAAGAAGAATTTCGAACCAAGGGCAGGTCTGGCTCTGCAGCTCAATAGCAGCGGCAAAACGGTTCTGCGGGCCGGCGCCGGTTACTACCACAATCAGATTCTTCCCTTCTTTTACCAAATCAATACGAAACTGCCGCCCTACAGCGCTCTGCTTAGCGCAACGAACCCGGCGTTCCCCAATGGTGCTGCCGCTGCAGCGGCGCAAGGGCTAATCCAGCTCTTGGTGCTAAACCCCAACGAGAAGACCCCTTCGAGTATTCAATACAATTTGTCGATCCAGCAGCAGCTCTTCAAGAACACACTCATTGAAATCTCCTACGTGGGGAACAAAGCCGCTCATCTGGAGACCCAGACAGAAGGGGATACGCCAATTCCGACGATCTGCGGCCTCGGGAACTGCCCTGCGGGTATACCCGCAGGAGCTCCCTACTATCCCGCCAACGCACCTAGGCGAAACCCGTTTTGGAACGGAATTCGATACTGGCAAGCGAACGGAGATTCCGAATACAACGCGGCGACGATTACGCTGCGGCATCAAAGCGCCAAAGGTTTCGAAGGCCAGGTCTTCTATACCTATTCCAAAGCACTGGACGACGCCAGTACGGATAGCCCGGGCGCCAGCCTGCGTTCCGCTCAATCGATCATGTATCCGGGGCACAAAGAACTCGACTGGGGACGCGCCGACTTTGATTCAACACATGCTTTGGTGGCTAATTTCACCTATCCACTGCCGCTCAAGACAAGCGTGAGGGGCCTCGGACCGGTAGTCAATGGTTGGAAGCTGGATGGCATCGGCACTTTCGAAGCAGGCCAGCCGATGACGATGATTCTTTCCACATCCCAATCAAGAAACCTGTCCACGGCAGGACTTGCTGACCGTCCAAACCTGAACCTCGGCTTTAGCAACAATCCAATTCATGGAAAATCGGCTGGGTGCACCGGTTTCGCGGCCGGAACTCAGGTAGGAACTCCGCAACACTGGTTCGATCCGTGTGCCTTCTCATTGCCCATCGCCGGAACGTATGGGAATGTGGGACGAAATACGGTGATAGGTCCCGGGCTTGAGGAGATGGATTTCGCACTGGAGAAAGACTTCAAGGTGAGCGAATGGGCGAATGTGACGTTCAAGTCCGAAGTGTTCAACATTTTGAATCACGCGAACTTCGGCCTTCCCAACGCGACTGCCCTGGCGTCTACCGGTGCTGCCAACGGCTCCGCCGGTGTTATCACCCTGACCAGCACGTCTTCCCGGCAACTTCAATTTGCGCTCAGGATCAACTTCAAAGTGGGGGGCGGAAACCAGCCGTAGAAGTTCATCCGGTTGACGCGGCTCCTCCCGGAACGAGCTGAAGTCAGGCCGAAGCATGGGATGGGCCGCAGACAGCAAGCACTGCCGTTTGTTTCGAGCAGAAAACGGCGCGAACATCGTTGATTCCTTAGACCCCTTCAGGAGAGCTGCCGAGTGGCGAAAGTGAGTGCCGGTCGCGCCGTCGTTGATGTGCTCAAAGCTGAAGGGGTCAAGTTTATTTTTGGGATGCCGGGCGGTCATACGCTCCCTATCTATGACGCTCTTTGGAGCACACCGGAAATTACGCATGTTCTGGTGCGTCATGAACAGCACGCAGCAAGCATGGCCGCGGGTCATGCTCAGCTCACGGGAGAGCCGGGGATATGCTGTGTCACTGCAGGCCCCGGCGCCACGAATCTCATCACGAGCGTCACTGAGGCCTTTATCGGTGCTCTGCCCATCGTCATCATCGCCGGCCGTGCGGCGGCGCGCAACGCGCATCGCGGCGCCAGCCAGGAAATCGATCAGGTTCGGATGTTCGGACCGATTACGAAATGGGCCGTCCGGGTCGATCGTCCAGATCTGATCGTAGAGAGCCTGCGGCAGGCCTTTAATATTGCGCGCTCGGGCAAACCGGGTCCGGTGCTGATCGACATCCCGCAGGATGTACTGGCAGCGGATGTTGATTTCCACGACTACCGTCCGGTGGGTAAGCCGGTGCAGGGCAGTGGCAATCCCGCGCAGATGCGCGCCGCGGCGCAAGCGCTGCTGGTGGCCAAAAGACCCTTGATCGTAGCCGGAGGCGGTGCGATCGCGGCCGATGCCGCGCCCGAGGTGACGCGTTTGGCGGAGATCCTCGCGATCCCGGTGATGACAACACTCGCGGGAAGAGGCATTTTGCCTGACGATCACAACCTGGCAGCGGGTGGTCTGGGGCATCACCGGCAGGCGATAACAAAAGCGTTGCTTGCGAATGCGGACGTGGTCCTCGGCATTGGCGTCCGCTTCGAGCAGCAGGAGACAAATTGGAAGCCGGACTATCTGCCGGCGGCCGATGCTACCTATATCCAAATCGACATCGATCCCACCGAGATCGGCAAGTCGGTGGTTGCTGCGATCGGCATTGTCGGAGATGCGAAACTCGTTCTCCAGGATATTTTGAAAGAGCTTGAGGGCTCGGGCATCACGGACCGTCGAGCACAGGCGCAGGAGCGGATCGCGGATCTACAGCGAGATCGTGAAGCACTTGAAGCGGAGATCGATGTGATGGCGGCTTCCGAGTCGCGGCCTCTTCATCCGATGCGAGTGATCCGCGGAATCCGCAAGGCGTTTCCACGCAACGCTACGGTTGCGATCGATGTTGGGGTGCTGGCGCAGGCGATGGGCGGCGCATTTCCCTATTTCAAACTGTATGAGCCACGAGCCAAAATTGTGCCGTCAAGCTTCTACGGAATGGGTTTTGCCGCTTCCGCTTTTCCAGCCGCACGGCTCGTCTATCCGGACAGGCAGGCGGTCTGCCTGGTCGGCGACGGATCATTTCAGTTGGTGATGAACATTCTGCCCGTTGCGGCGGAACTGAAGCTTGGTCTCACCTGGTGCGTTTTGAACGACCACGCGTTGGGATCCATTCGCGACAGCCAGGGACAAGGGTTCGGGGGGCGGTACATCGCCACCGAGTTCAACATCGACGTGGACTTCGCGAAGTTGGCGCAAGCGTCAGGATGTTATGGGGAGCGCGTCGTTGAGCCGTCCGAAATCGAGCCGGCGTTGAGACGCGCACAAAATGCGAATGAATCCGGTTTACCGGCCGTGCTGGATTTCATTGTTGCAAAAGAGCGCCTCACGGCCAGCCTGGAGTTTTTCAAGCGATGAATTTACTTTCTTTTGGACAGCCTGTCGGCGGCGTCGTTCAAGCCGCCTATATCGTTCAAGACATCAACCGCAGCATGAAGGACTTCAGTGAGCGACTCAACCTAGGTCCGTGGTTTGTGTCGGGTCCTTTTGTGCCCAGCCAGGGCGTTTACCGAGGCCAGCCAACGGACATGAGCCTGACGCTCGCGGTCGCATTCTCCGGGCACGTGATGATTGAGCTGATCGAGCAGCACGACGACAAGCCGTCCGTCTATCAGGAGATGATCAAGACGAAGGGCTATGGCTTTCACCATTGGGCCATCTGTTCGAAATCGATCGATGAAGATATCGCGCGGTATGAGGCCGCGGGGTGCCCCGTAGTGTTCTCCGATCTGTCCCCCAGGGGCGTCCGCATCGTTTATGTGGATACGACCGCGACTCTCCCCGGAATGCTGGAGATCGTTGAGACGACGGACGCGCTGGAGGCAATCTATCAGAGCTTTTTCGACGCGGCGCAAAACTGGGATGGCCAGGATCCAGTGCGGCGCTGGACGCTGAAGGATAGGCCTGAGTTATAAGCACTTGCGCGGTCGCTTCTCTCGAAACCCATGATGGATGGAACATCGGGAATGATAAGTTTTCACTACAGACGGGGTGATCGCGAGCGGGATCTCTGCCGTCGTGAAATTAACTCATTAGTCCCATTACACTTTGCATGAGAGAAAGCAAGAAGCCGAATATACAAATAGTTGTGCTGTTTCACTGGTAGGGGTTCTGTGCGCATAGCGCGCAGGCCAGGACGAACTCGTTGACAATCATTTCCGCCCATCCTAGGATGGCGCGGAATCGGAAACGCGGCATAGTTTCAGGGACGGAACTCTTGATGGCAAATATAAAGTCTGGTGTTCTCTTGTGGGCGACCGGACGATTCCTGCCCTCCCCTTTCAATGGAGGAAGCTGCGACCCAGCGTTGCCGATGGGTATCACCTCTCCTCTTTTAGCCCATCCGTCGGCTGCTCGATCGATTTTGGCGCCGGCAAGTGTTTTCGTGCGTGGGGGTGGGGTCCCGGCTCCCCCTCGTGCTGAACGGAATGAAAAAGGAGCATCAGAAGAAATCATGACGAGACTACGTTCTTGGCTTATGGGATTGATCCTGGTTTGTTTTTTTCCTGCGCTTGCCATCGCGCAAGGCGCACCGCAGTGGAAGGTTGATCCAGCGTGGCCGAAGCCGCTGCCCAATAACTGGATGGTTGGGCACCCCGACAAAATCGTCGTGGATAAGGACGGCAACATCTGGCTCGGTGACTATGTCAGCGCGCTTGATCGCAGAAACGATCATGTGCAATTGGGTTTGCAGCAGACGCCGCCTATCGCAGAGTGCTGTGTCCCCATTCCGGGGGTGGTCGAATTTGATCCTCAGGGAAATGTCCTCAGGGCCTGGGGAGGACCCGGATACGTTCCGGAATGGCCGGAGGCGCCGCGCGCCTTCTGGGTCGATAAGCATTTAAACGTGTGGATTGGCGGCAATCATGGTCCTGACCGCAACTTGCTGAAGTTTTCGGCGGACGGAAAGCTGCTTATGGAAATTGGGCATCTCGCCGGGCCGATCGGCGTCTTTGCCTCCAACCGGGCCAACCTTGCCACGCCCAACAACCAGGCCACTGATCTCTTAGGGGGCCCGTGCGGCGTCTTTGTCGATGAAGATGCCAATGAGGTGTATATCGTCGACGGTGGCATTAACAAGCGAGTGGTCGTGTACGACTCGAATACAGGCAAGTTCAAGCGAGGTTGGGGGGCTTATGGCATCCCCCTGAGTCAGATCGACAACCATAAATTGCCTGGGAATGAGCCTGGCGTCCACGAATCAGAAAACTACGATCCTGCTGTCAAACTTCCCAAACAATTCACTTCGGCATGGTGTATTCGAATTTCGAATGATGGGCTGGTATACATCACCGACACCGCCTCGCACCGGATTCAGGTTTTCACGAAGGAGGGCAGGTTTGTCAAAGAGATCGTCCTGACCCGTCCACCGGGCGTCACCTACAGGCCAGGCGACTTCACATTCTCGCGCGATCCTGAGCAGAAATATCTCATCGTTGTGGACGACACCAACCACATTGTCCGGATTCTCAATCGTAAGGACGGCTCTCAGGTGAGCACGCTTGGCAGCCGGGGACGCAATGCAGGACAGTTCGAACCAGAACTATTTGCGATAGACCTGGATGCGAAGGGAAACCTGTATATATCGGAAACCAAGTACGGGCTCCGGATACAAAAATTTGTGCCAGAAGGCACGAGTGTTTCGTCATTCTTCTATCCCGTACAGACCACCGCGCCAGGCGAGGTCCCGAAGTTCAAGGTTGATTCCGCATGGCCCGGGGATATGCCCTTCACTTGGAGTATGGGCATGATCAACGGCCTCGCTGTGGGTCCCGATGATCACGTTTGGGTCATCCATGATCCCCGCAGCTTGCCCAGCGATGAAAAAGCCGCAGCGCAGAATCCGGCGGCGTTTGAATGCTGCCTCCCGGCTCCCGAAGTCCTTGAGTTCGATCAAACCGGTAAAGTTCTTCGAGCATGGTCCGGGAGAGAGCGTGTGTCCACGTGGCCTCTGGCTGCCCATGGTATCAGCGTGGACAAAAAGGGGAACGTCTGGATCGGCGGAGTTGGTAAGCCCTGGGCTCCGGACCTTCCGGGTTTCACGCTGTCGACGGATGCGACGGGCGCTCCACTCAAATTGGATGCGCTGATGCGCGATCGTCAGGTGTTGAAGTTTGCCCCGGATGGCAAGCTCCTTCTGCAAATCGGCCAGCCATCTCTTGCAGCGCCGAACAACAAAGACACCTCCATGCTTGGAGCACCTACTGCAGTGGCATTCGATGATGCCGCCAACGAGGTGTACATTGCCGATGGCCTGATGAATAAGCGTGTTGTGGTGTACGACATGAACACGGGCGAATTCAAGCGCGGCTGGGGAGCTTATGGAATTTCCCTCGGCGAGATCGATAATTCCGATCCCTCGGCGAAGGAACTGCCCACCGGCCGCCTCAAGGATGCATCGGTTGCACCTCCTAAGCAGTTCAGGACCGTGACCGGCATTGCGATCTCCGACGACGGGATGGTGTATGTCACGGATCAAATGAACAACAGGGTTCAGGCGTTCACCAAGGAAGGCAAATTTGTGAAAGAGATGTTTGTCGCGCCCAAGACCGGAGGCAACGGATCGGCATGGGGCTTGGCGATATCGCGTGACGCGAAACAGCGTTTCCTGTATATCGCCGATGGCAATTCGGGCGTCATCCGCATACTGGATCGTCAGACAGGCGCCGATCTTGGCAAACTGGGCAGCAAAGGCCGTAACGCGGGGCAGCTCTCCAACCCCGCCTTCGTAGCTTTCGATTCCAAGGGGGATCTCTACACCGGTGAGGTCAATTTCCCTCGTTCGTGGGATGGCGCTCAGGCTAGCGCAACGGGCATGCCCCAAACTGGGGGGGGACGACTTCAGAGGTTCGTTCCGGAAAAGTAGGCGCGTCTTTGTAACCACTGAAGGACTGGCATGAAGGCTGAGAAGTTGTTTGATATCTCTGGACACGTGGCCGTCGTAACGGGTGCCGCGAGCGGAATAGGCTTCGCTATCTGCGAAGTCCTTGCCGCGAACGGCGCCCTTGTGGTTCTTGTGGATGTCAATCCTGACTCCCTGAATGCTGCTGCGGAGAATCTGCGTTCCGCGGATGCGGAGTGCGAAACGGAACTGCTTGATGTCGGCAGACCTGACATGGTGATGAAGGCCTTCGACCGGATCGTCAGTCGATACGGACGCATCGACTGTGTATTCGCGAATGCTGGAGTCAGCGGGGGCGCTGGATACGAAAGGCCGGAGGGGCTGATTGACACTGCGAAGCTTGACTTGTGGGATAACTGCTTGCGCGTCAATTTGAGCGGTGCTTTCAATACGATGAGGGCGGCGGCTAAACACATGAAGGCGCAACGAGGCGGGTCGATTGTCGTGACTTCGTCCGTTGCCGCCCTCAGAGCCTCGGGTTTCCCGAGCTATGGCTATTCAGCATCGAAGGCTGGAATTTCGCAGGCTGTTCGGGTCGCCTCTATTGAGCTTGGGCCATATAACGTCCGAATGAACGCCATCGCACCAGGTCCATTTCCCACCAACATCGGTAACGGCCGAATGCATTCTCCCGAAATCGCCGCGGCGCTTGCAGTCACCATCCCACTCGGACGGATGGCGGAACTCGACGAGATCAAGGGTCTCGCTCTTTTGCTGGCATCTCCGGCATCGAGCTACATGACCGGCGCGATTATTCCGGTCGACGGCGGAACGCAGGCATGACCATCCGGCGCTGATCGATTCTCATCGTTGAGGCGGAGTGCCCTTGTGAATAGCCTTGAAGAGTCGTCGACGCTGAACAGGTGCTTCGCGGAACAACTCCACAGGTGATCGCGACATTTTTGTGTCGAATGGCATTTTCGAAGTTCTATGAGAGCTTAAGCGCCGAGCATATCGGTGCACCATCGAGTAAGGAGGGCAGGCCCACATCGATGAGAAATGATAGCCAGTGGCATCCCTTGCCCGAGGATTTCAGGCGAATCGCCTCGAAAGTTGAGACGGCGATCTTACTGGAGACGGCGCTGCAGGATCGAGGAGGCGAAAGGAGCCTGCTTTTCCTCGATCCGGTTCAGACGATCGTCGCTCATCATCGGGAGGACCTTGATGCTGCCCTGGCGGCGATCGATTCTTATTCCTCGGCGGGCTATTTCGTCGCAGGCTATTTCGGGTATGAATGTGGCGAGGCGTTCCTAGGTTTCTCCGCCGATGATGTCGGGAAGCCGACGCAGGCCTTTCCGATGGCTTGGCTGGGTGTGTATCCTACGCCTGTTCAGTTTGAGCATCGAAGTGGAACTGTGTACGGAAGCCTGCCTTCTTGTCCGCCTGCCGGAGATTCGATTCTTCCTGATGAGGTGGTCCGGCTGGACGGTCTCAGGATTTCGAAGGAGATCTACGAATCGAAGATTGCCTGCATTCACGAATACCTGAAGGCGGGCGATACGTACCAGGTCAACTTTACGGACAGGATAGACGGTGCCCTTGAGGTAGAGCCTCTCACGGCCTACAACACTCTGCTCAAGCGGCAGCCGGTGCCGTTCGCGGCTTTTCTGAACCTTCGGCCTGGCCCAATCCTTTCCTTCTCGCCTGAACTGTTTTACCGCATCGCCGAAGGACGCATCACCGTACGGCCGATGAAGGGCACGTGGCCTCGCGGGAGTACCCCGGAATTGGATCGCAAAGCCGAACAGGAACTTCGGAACGATGAAAAAAATCGAAGTGAACACGTCATGATCGTGGATCTGATGCGCAATGACATCGGCAAGGTATGCGAGATGGGCACAGTTCGCGTGGAAAGTATTTTCGATGTGGAGCGGTATGCGACGCTTCTGCAGATGACTGCGACTGTATCCGGACAAATTCGCGGCGAGCTTACGCCAACCACGATCTTCCGGAACCTGTTTCCTTCGGGGTCGATTACGGGTGCTCCCAAACACCGGACTATGGAAATCATTCGTGAACTTGAAGCCGAGCCGCGGGGTGTCTATACCGGATCGATTGGTTACTTTGCGCCCGATGGGACAGCGTGCTTCAATGTTGCGATTCGTACGTTGAGCCTTATGGGCGAGCGCTTTGTGATGGGCGTGGGGGGCGGCATTACGGTGGGATCTCTCGCCGAGGAAGAATTTCGTGAGTGCGAAATGAAGGCGGCGTTTCTGACCGGAGCCGAACGTCACGCATCCTTTCGCGAACCTGGATCCTCTGTGTTCTGAGAATCAGCCGCTGTTCGGTCCCGGCGTCTGCGTGCGACTGAGACTCGTGAAAAATGTTCATGGGTTGCTATAAACAATCCATTTGATGACCTGATGCGTAAGTTGCATGATTATCCTTGCCTTCCCGGTAGGGGCCTGCTTGCGCCTGAAAGTGCAGAGGACCGCTCGGTCGAGTCCGGCCCGATCGTTGTGTATGGGTGCGATCGCAGTTTGGGGGATCATTTGTTGGAATCTGGGAAGCAAGTGCCGGCTAAGACGCGTCGAGAGAAGATCTGGGCTGTGGTCCGGGTGTCCAGCGGCAACTTTCTGGAAATGTACGATTTCATGGTTTTCGGGTATTACGCCGCGGCCATCGGAAAAGCATTCTTCCCCAGCGGCAATCCTTTCGTGTCCCTGATGCTCGCTTTCATGACCTTTGGCGCGGGCTTTCTGATGCGCCCTATAGGCGCCATTGTTCTGGGAGCTTACGCGGACAGGCATGGCCGCCGCGCCGGGTTGATCCTGACCTTAGCGCTAATGTCGGTCGGCATTCTCTCGATCGCTTGTGTTCCCGGATACGCCAAGATCGGATTGCTCGCGCCCGCACTGGTTCTGATCGGTCGCCTGCTCCAGGGCTTTTCGGCGGGCATGGAGCTGGGAGGCGTCTCCGTTTACCTTTCCGAGATCGCGACCGAAGGCCACAAGGGTTTTTATGTGAGCTGGCAGTCTGCCAGCCAGCAGGTGGCGGTCATCTTTGCCGCGCTTCTGGGTCTTGTTCTTAATCTCTGGCTTTCGCCGCAAAAGATGACCCAGTGGGGATGGCGTATTCCTCTGTTGGTGGGCTGTGCAATCATCCCTCTTCTGTTGATACTGCGGCGTTCGCTCGAGGAGTCGGATGAGTTTCGTGCGCAGCGGCATCACCCCCGGTTGCCGGAGATCATGCGGTCGCTAGCGAGCAATGCCCCGCTGGTCCTCACCGGCATGTTGATGTTCACCATGACAACGGTGTGCTTCTACATGATCACTGCGTATACTCCCACGTTCGGCAACAGCGTTCTCCATCTCTCGAGTTCCGATAGCCTGTTGGTCACTCTGTTCGTGGGAGCGTCGAATCTGTTCTGGCTTCCGGTGATGGGCACGCTCTCTGACAAGTGGGGACGCTATCCGCTCCTGTTCGGCTGTGCGGCGTTGATGCTGGCGACCTCCTATCCAGCGATGCTATGGCTGGTCAGTGGTCCATCCTTTGCGAAGCTCCTGGCGGTCGAGCTCTGGTTCTCTTTTGTTTACGCCAGCTATAACGGAGCGATGATCGTCTACATGACGGAAAACATTCCGATCAAGGTTCGAACGGTGGGATTCTCGCTTGCCTACAGCCTTGCAACCGCTGTCTTTGGCGGTTTCACTCCAGCGATCAGCACGTATCTCATTCATCGGACCAACAATCGCGCGATACCCGGCGCCTGGATGGCGCTTGCCGCGGCGCTGGCTCTTGGCGCCACATTCGTGGCAAGGAAGTTGATTGCCAGAACACAGCGTGCGGGGACTTCCAATTCAGTAGCGGTTTATTGAGGGGGCAGGAAATGAATCTGGGATGGTCCAAGGCATGGGGTGCGATAACGCTGTTGAGCCTTGCGTGGATGGGGCTCGAGGATCGGAATGTCACGGTGATGATTTCGGGCGCTTTTTCCGCTGCGTATAAGCAACTGGGCCCGGGCTTCGAGCAGGCAAGCCATGAGCACCTGCAAACCGTCTACGGTCCCTCCATGGGAGAAACCCCGCAAGCGATTCCGGTTCGCCTGTCGCATGGCGAAAACGCGGATGTGATCATTGTGGCTCGTTCGGCGCTGGACGCGCTGGCCAAAAACGGCCAGGTTGTGGAGGGCAGCCAGGTAGACCTGGTGCGCTCGCAGATCGGCATGGCTGTCCGGGCCGGAAGTCCGGTGCCGGATATCAGCTCGGTCAAGGCCTTCACGCTCACACTTCTGCGGGCGAAGTCAGTTGCCTATTCCGACAGCGCGAGTGGTGTCTATATCGCGACGGCTCTTTTCAAGCGCCTTGGCATCGAAAAGGAAATGGCCGTTAAGAGCCGAAAGATTCCAGCGGAGCCGGTCGGTCAGGTGGTTGCGCGCGGTGAAGCTGAAATCGGCTTTCAGCAGATGAGTGAGTTGAAGCCGGTGAGCGGCATCACGATCGTGGGCCGCATTCCTGAAGAGGTGCAGCTGGTGACGGTCTTCTCCGCGGGTGTGGCGGCCCGCAGCACCGACAAAGAAGCTGCCAGGGGCTTGATCCAATATCTCGCTTCACCGTCGGCGTGCCCGACGATCGAAGCAGCGGCGCTGGAACCCATTGCGTGTGCCACGGCCCGATAGGCCGTTGTGGCTCGCGGCATTCATGGAATTCGTAGATAAAGAGGTTTGGCTGTAGGAGGGATGTATGAGCGCACAGGTGGCGGAACAAACGAGCGAAACCAGACAGATCCCTCTGCTGGTCGGAGGCAAGGATCAGTGGGCCAGCAATGGAGGGACATTCGACCGGGTCAGTCCTTTATCAGGAAGGGTGGCTTCCCGATCTGCGGCGGCCACGCTCGAGGATGCCGATGCCGCGGTCGCTGCCGCGCAGGCCGCGTTTCCAGCCTGGGCGGAACTTGGGCCGAATGAGCGCAGATCACGGCTGATGCGTGCCGCCGACCTGATGCAACAGCGGAGCACGGAATTTGTGGATCTCGCCGTTGATGAAGTCGGAGGCACACGCCCGTGGTACGAGTTCAACGTCAAGCTTGCCTCCGGGATGCTGCGCGAGGCCGCAGCGATGACCACGCAGATCACGGGTGAGATTATTCCCTCAGACGTTCCGGGCAACATGGCTTTCGCGATGCGGCAGCCATGCGGTGTAGTTCTCGGCATCGCTCCGTGGAACGCTCCCATCATTCTGGGAACACGTGCGGTGGCGATGCCGCTTGCCTGCGGCAATACCGTCATCCTGAAAGGCTCTGAACTCTGTCCCGGAGTTCATCGCCTGATCGGAACAGTGCTTCAGGACGCCGGGCTGGGAGATGGCGTGGTCAATGTCATTCTGAACGCGCGATCCGATGCATCCGCGGTTGTCGAGCGCCTGATCGCCAACCCCGCAGTGAGAAGAGTGAACTTCACCGGCTCGACGAACGTAGGACGTATGATCGCGGAGACGGCGGGGCGATATCTCAAGCCGGCGCTTCTCGAACTTGGCGGCAAGGCTTCGGTGATCGTGCTCGATGACGCCGACCTTGATGACGCGGTTCAGGCCACCGCATTTGGCGCATTTTTCAACCAGGGCCAGATATGCATGTCGACGGAGCGCATCGTAGTCGATGAAAAAGTAGCTGATGCGTTTGTGGAGAAGCTGACGCGAAAGGCGGCATCTCTCGCGGCAGGCGATGCGGATCAGAATCGCGCAAAACTCGGCTGCTTGGCGAGTGGTGAAGCAGGGCCGCGCATAACCTCGCTGGTGGCCGATGCTGTGGGGCAGGGAGCCAGAATCCTGACCGGGGGGAAGGTGGAAGACACCACGATGCATCCCGCCGTGATCGATGGCGTGACCAAAAGCATGCGGCTTTACCACGAGGAGTCGTTCGGTCCGGTTGTGGCCATCGTGCGCGTGAAGGATGCGGAGGAAGCGGTTCGTGTTGCGAATGACACGGAGTTCGGTTTGTCGGCAGCCGTCTTTGGCAAAGATGTTACCCGCGCGCTGCAGATAGCTCAGCGAATTCATTCCGGAATCTGTCATATCAACAGTTCCACTGTGCACGATGAAGCTCACATGCCTTTCGGCGGCGTGAAGGCCAGCGGGTACGGCCGCTTCGGCGGCAAAGCAGGAGTCCATGAGTTCACCGATATTCGCTGGATCACCCTCCAGACCGCGCATCGCCACTATCCGATTTAAGGCGTGCACGCGGGTCTGACGGCCCGGCCGATCGCAGGCAGCATCTGCCCATCCTCGCCGTGTATGCTGATGGACACGGCGAAGATGATTCATGCATATTGATTTTCTTGGACTTCAGGCGTTTGTAGCGATTGCGGAGCGGGGTAGTTTTCATCGCGCCGCGGCGCATCTCAATCTCTCGCAGACGGCACTCAGCCACAGAATTCGAAAGCTTGAAGACGATCTGGCTGTAAAGTTGCTCTCTCGCACAACGCGGGAGGTCTCTCTTACCGCGGCTGGATTGACGTTGCTGCCCAAGGTAAAAGATACGATCGAGAGTCTATCGATCTCCCTGGATGAACTTCGCAGCGAAGCGGAAGACCACCGCGACAGTCTGTCGATCGGTTGTCTTCCGACGATGGCTTCCGGGCTGCTACCGAAGGCTATACGCCGTTTCGCAGCGCGCAATCCAACCTCGACCGTTCATATCTATGACAATACCGCGAATGAGATCCGTGAGCTTCTGCGGGCCAACGCCATTGCGTTCGGAATTACCTTTGTGTCCGCGCAGTCGTCCGACTTCGATATTGAAACTTTGATCGAAGATCCGTTTATGTTGCTTTGTCCCAAAGATCACCCGCTTGCATCGCAGCCCTCTGTCAGCTGGTCCAAGCTGGTGAAGGAGCCGCTCATCCGGATCAGCCAGCAGACCGGCAACAGGACCACGATCGATGACGAGTTGGGAAGCAGGCGGGAAGCGTTCACCTGGCGATTCGAAGTTCAGCATCTGCAGACCGCGGTAGCCATGGTTCGGTCAGGGGTGGCCCTCACCGTGATACCCAGTATGGCGCTTCCGGCCGGCGGTGAGAGCGACCTCCGTCTGGTGCCTATGCACAACCCTCGCATCCATCGAAAGCTGGGAATCGTTTCGTTGCGGAGTGCGCCGCTTTCTCCGTTGGCGGATGAGCTCAGAAAGATCATCATTCAGGTAGTGGCTGAAACCAAGATAACCAGGCCGCGCAGACGGAAATCCGCGAAAAGATGAAAGATGTTCATCAAACCCTCTAAATAACCCATTTGATAGGTGCGCATCACGTGCTGCAAGCTTGAGGGGATCGGCCTTGCGGTGACGGAGCAGCCTATGCAGTCAAAAATTCCATGCATGATTCTTCGAGGAGGCACCTCGAAGGGCGCCTATTTTCTTGCCAAAGATCTTCCCAGCGACGCTGCTTTGCGCGACGCCGTGCTTTTATCCGTGATGGGATCCCCGGATCCGCGCCAGATCGACGGTTTGGGTGGCGCTCACCCGTTGACCAGCAAAATCGCGATCGTTTCCAGGTCGGAAGATCCAGAGTGCGATGTCGATTTGCTGTTCGGCCAGGTTTCGATCGATACCGCTAAAGTCGACTTTTCGCCGAATTGCGGGAATATCCTTTCGGGGGTCGGCCCGTTCGCGATCGAGCGCGGCCTGGTGAAGGCAACAGACGCCGTGACTTCCGTACGTGTACGCACAATCAATACTGGCACCATCGCAGTTCTCAGTGTGCAGACTCCGGGCGGGCGGGTTGCTTACGGCGGCGATGCGCGGATCGACGGAGTCCCCGGCACTGCCGCACCGATCTCCGTCGGGTTTAAAGATATTGCCGGTTCAGTTTGCCAGTCCCTGTTGCCTACCGGGAACCCGGTCGACCGCATTGACGGTGTCGAGGTCACTCTGATCGATAACGGAATGCCGGTGGTCGTTCTTGAAGCCTCCGCAGTTGGACGTACAGGCTACGAATCGCGCGATGCTTTGGACAAGGATGTTGAGCTGAAGGCGCGTCTCGAAAAGATTCGGCTGGAAGCTGGGATCCTGATGGGTCTGGGAGACGTTTCGAGCAAAGTGATTCCGAAGATGGCATTGGTCGCTCCGCCCGTTGCCGGCGGTACCGTATGCACGCGCAGTTTTATTCCCCGTGAATGTCATGCGTCCGTGGGGGTATTCGCAGCGGTCAGCATCGCCACAGCCTGCGTCCTTCCGGGCAGCCCCGCTGCTAGGGTGGCCAGGTTGCCGCCGGGAAATGAAAAGCTGCTTTCCATTGAGCACCCCACAGGGGAGTTGAGCGTTCATATCGAAACCGAAGGTGAGAACGAACTGGTTCGCATCAAGCAGGCCGGCATGCTAAGAACAAGCCGCCTTCTGTTTGAAGGCTTTGCTTTCGCCCACGACGGGGTCTTGCCGGAAAGTAATCCAAGCGCAAGTTGAATGCAGTTGGAGGAAAGATGGAGTCCGAAAAAACAGGTCTGGTTGTAACCGCACATCCCGGTGACTACGTGTGGCGCACCGGGGGAGCCATAGCGCATCACGTCAAGAAGGGCTATCGGGTCAAGATCGTTTGTCTCTCCTTTGGAGAGCGCGGTGAAAGCCAATGGGCCTGGAAAGAAGAAGGCATTTCTCTCGCGAAGGTGAAAGCGCAAAGACGCGGGGAAGCGGAACGGGCCGCGGAGATACTCGGTGCAGAGATCGAATTTTTCGATGCGGGCGATTATCCGTTGCGTACGACGCCTGAAATGCTTGACCGGCTAGTGGACATCTACCGTGAAGTTAAGCCGTCTTTTGTTCTCACTCATCCGCCCCTGGATCCATACAACGTTGATCATCCGGAAGCTTCGCGCTTTGCTCAAGAGGCGCGGATCATCGCTCAGGCCGCGGGGCACAAACCCGGCAAAGGTCTGGTCTACAACGCGCCGCCCGTCTTCTTCTTTGAGCCGCATCAGACCGAGCAATGCGATTTCCGGCCCAATGTGATCCTTAATATCGATGATGTCTGGGATCTGAAGTTCCGTGCATTCGAAGTGCTGGCGGCGCAGAAACATCTCTGGGATTACTACACGAGAGTTGCCCTGAACCGCGGGGTCCAGGGAAGTCGGAACTCAGGCCGGCCCATGACCTATGGTGAAGCCTATCAGCGCCTTTTCCCGCACGTCGTTGAGGAGTTGTCATGAAGCCGGTGGTTGTTACAAATACACCTCGGGTGGATCAGGCGCTGGTTGACCGGCTGCAGGCATTCGGTGTCGCGACCTGCCATGAGGCCTTGGGCCGCATTGGCCTGATGAAGCCGCACATGAGGCCGATCTACCCCGGAGCGCCGATAGCCGGAAGCGCCGTCACTGTTCTCGCGCAGCCCGGCGATAACTGGATGATTCACGTTGCGGTGGAACAATGCAGGCCTGGCGATCTGCTGGTGCTGGCGGTAACCGCCGACAATACGGATGGCATGCTGGGCGACCTGCTGGCCACATCGCTCAGAGCGCGTGGGGTCGTCGGAGCCATTCTCGATTCAGGTGTGCGCGACGTGACCACTCTGCGGGAGATGAATTTCCCGGTTTGGTCGCGCGCCATTTCGGCCAAGGGCACCGTTAAGGCCACGCTCGGATCGGTCAATGTCCCTGTGGTATGCGCGGGAGCGCTGGTGAGAGCCGGTGACATCGTGATCGCGGATGATGACGGCGTTCTGGTCGTGCCTCGTGGACGGGTGGAGGAGGTTGTGGCTGCCGGCGAAGCTCGTACGCGGAACGAGGAAGCCAAACGAAAGCAGCTTGCCTCCGGAGTGCTGGGTCTTGATCTCTACAAGATGCGTGAGCCTCTTCGAGAGGCCGGACTCACCTATATTGATCATGCGGAGTACGACGAAGCTTGAGGATGTGTGCCTGAGCGAAGTGGCACCTGTGGGCGAGATCTAATGCGCCGTGCTTTAATTTTTCCACTCGGACAACGTGAGCGGAATACGAATGCAGATTGGAAGGAATGCTGATGCTATCAAGAGCCCGGGCCGTTTCTTCCCCGCGTGTCATCAATATCGAGGACTTGAGGAAGGCGGCGAAACGCCATGTCCCGCGCGTGATGTTCGACTACATCGATGGAGGAGCGGAAGCCGAAGTCACGATGAAACAGAATCGTGCGGTCTTCGATTCTGTGTCGTTTCGCCCGCGTGCAGCGGTTGAGACGGCCCGATGCGATCTGAGTGTAAAGGTGCTGGGCATCGATCTGGACCTACCCTTTTTGCTGGCTCCAATCGGGAGCAGCCGCATGCTGCATCCCGGAGGCGAGGTCGCGGCCGCAAGTGCGGCCGGGAAGGGAGGAACCGCTTACATCCTTTCCACCATGTCTGGCCATAGCCTGGAGGACGTAAAGAAAAGCTCGAGCCTGCCCGTGTTCTATCAGTTGTATCCGGTCGGCGGGCGTGCCGTCGCGGAGGCCGGGATCCAGCGGGCTAGCGAGGCTGGCTATGCCGCACTCTTCGTTACCGTGGATACACCGGTCTCCGGCATGCGCGAGCGCGACATCCGGAACGGCAGTGCGGCACTGATCGGCCGGAAGCTCGCGATGCTGCCGCACGTGGGCCAATTGCTGTCACGTCCAGCGTGGTTGCTGAACTACCTGCAGGATGGCGGCTTGATGTCTTTTCCCAACGTGGTGATTCCAGGTAAGGGACCCTTGAAGTTCACCTACATCAGTAAAGCCCTGGAAAATACGGTCATGAGCTGGAATGATTTTCGTTGGATCCGTGAGCTGTGGAAGGGTCCGATCGTGGTGAAGGGAATCCTGACAGGCGAAGATGCTCTCAGGGCTGTGGATGTTGGCGCGGCCGGGGTTGTGGTTTCCAACCACGGAGGGCGTCAGCTCGATGGAGCTCCGGCAACGCTGCGCATTCTGCCGGAGATTGTGCGCGCCGTGCAGGGACAGGCGGAAGTCCTGCTGGATGGCGGTATACGGAAGGGCAGCGACATCGTTAAAGCTCTCGGCCTTGGAGCCCGGGCGGTGCTGGTTGGCCGTGCGTATACGTACGGTTTAGCGGCCGCGGGCGAAGCTGGAGTGACGCGAGCGATCGAAATCCTGCGGGCCGATCTCATTCGCACGATGAAATTACTTGGCTGCGAATCCGTCCGCGATCTGAATCGAAGCTACCTCAATGTCCCGCAGGACTGGGTCTGAAGAGTGGCGCCCTTCGAAGCTATTTCAACCGCAGCCACCGTGCCGGATTATTCCTGGGTGGCGCGGTTAGGCCGTTCTACCTCAGACCGGAAAGAACGCGCCACATTGATGCTTTCTTTGGCAAGATAGGCATGCTCGATCATCAGGGCGGACACTCGGGCGCCCTGACCGCTTTCCAGCGCTTCCACGATGGCGTGATGCTGCCGGTGGGAGTACAGGAGATGCGTATACATTCCGACCAGATCGATCTTGTCGAATGCAATCGCGTGTGCGGAGGCGAAGGGAATCCGTCCATTGCGTTCCAGAGCTTCGGCAATCACCTTGCTTCCTGCGCCCTGGACCAGCAGCGCATGAAACTGACGGTTCATATCTCCGTAGACCGCTTCATCAGATTCGACAATATGGCCTTTGACAAAGATTTCGTCGCCCTCCCTCAGGCATTCATGGAAGGCCTGAACGATACGCCGGGAAGGGCCCTTTTCCGCGAGCGTACGCGCGGCCAATCCTTCCAGCACACCGCGAACCTCGATCGCATCCATGATCTCCTGCGCCGTAAACGAACGGACCGCGAAGCCGCGTTTGTCGAGCTGTTCCAGTAAACCCTCTTGTTCAAGGATAGGAAGCGACTCGCGGACAGGGGTTCTGGACACGCCGATTTTGTTGGCAAGATCGATTTCCCGTACTCGTTCGCCGGGAGCCATTTCGCCATGCAAGATCATTTCGCGAATTTTTACGATGACAGGTGAATTCTTTCCAGCCATATGCTCCGTGAAGGTATAGGGGAGATTTCGATAAGCCAATGACTATCTAATCACAGGCGGCTCCACGGTGAGAAGTATACATTTGCGGGTCAAGTGCTCCTCCATTCCACCACAGCTGTTACCGCCCGTGCCTGTCTGAGGGCTCCGGCTTTGTGGACTCGAACGGACGCCCACTTCATCCTGGACTCCGCCGTGAGGGCGTTCAGGATGGTTTCGGATAGAACTTCAATCAGGCCGAAACGGCGATTTTCGGCGACCGAAAGAACCTGATCTCTCACCCAACGATAGTCAATGCCGGCCTCCATGGAATCGGCTAAAGGGCGCTCGTAATCGAACTGCACATCGACGCAGACCTCCCTGGGCGCCTCCTGCTCGTGAGCGTGGATGCCCAGATAGGTCCGCACCGATAAACCTTCGATAGAGACTCGTACCAGGTCCCGCTCCAACATTTCGCCTTCTCCGACTGCCCAACCTGATACCCGATTCACGGACGAAACCCGGTACTTATGCCCGCTCCCTCGGTCCGCAGGGCCGTCACGAAAGGCGAGCAAAGTAGAAAATTATACAAATCCATGTTGACTTGTATACATAAACTGTATTAACCATGCAATGTTCGTGTTCTACGAGAATCTCCGGACCCGTAAATGAGGGAGTTTTGAAAGATTCAGCTGTTTTGCTGGTGCAGTGCCCCGACCGCAGAGGACTCGATGCCGCCATCGCCGGCTTCATCAATGAACACGGCGGCAATATTTTGCGTTTTGAACAGCACCAGACGGGGGCGGCGGAAAGATTCTATCTGGCGCGCATCGAATGGGACCTGAACGGGTTCACTCTGGACTTCGAAAACTTCCCGGACTTCTTCGAGCCCATTTCGCAGCAGTTCTCCATGAAGTGGCAGCTGGCGCGCTCCGATTACCGGCCCCGCGTTGTTGTTTTTGTGTCCCGGCAAGACCACTGCCTGGTCGATCTCCTCTACCGGCAGCGCATTGGCGAACTGGCCTGCGACATTGTGGCCATCATCAGCAATCATTCCGACTCCAGGGCCGATGCTTCGTTTTATGGCATTCCCTATCATGTGATTTCCGTGAACCGGGAGAACAAGACGGAGTCCGAACGCGAACAGATCGAGCTGCTGCGCCACTACCACGCAGATCTGGTGGTTCTGGCTCGCTATATGCAGATCCTCTCGCCGGATTTCATCAAGTTCTATCCGCAAAGGATCATCAACATTCATCACTCGTTTCTGCCGGCTTTCATCGGCGCCAAGCCGCACTTGCAGGCCTACTCGCGGGGCGTCAAGCTGATCGGGGCAACGGCCCACTATGTGACAGAGGTGCTCGATGACGGCCCCATCATCGAGCAGGGGGTGGAACGCGTCTCCCATAAAGACGGTCTCGAAGACCTGGTGGGCAAGGGTCGTGACTTGGAGCGAGTGGTGCTTTCGCGTGCAGTGCGCTGGCACATCGAGAACCGGATCCTGCTGCATGAGAACAAGACGGTGATCTTTGAGTAGAGGGATTGCCACCTCGAAGAAAGCCTGCGGTGCCCGGCTTGAAGGACGCAAAAGCGCAGGATGATAGACGCTTGAGGCAGCGCAGCTGACAACATCAGGAATGAGAACCGAGGCCGCCGCGATTCGAGCGAAACGTGCCTAACCGGAAAGAAGGATTCAATGAACGCGATCACACTTGAAGAACATTGTCTGACCCAGACAGCTTTGCGAGCCACAGACCCTCTGCGCGACGCGGGGCTCGCCCCGACATACCACGATGAGGGGCTGAAGGCCAGGCTGCTGGACATTGGAGCCGGCCGGATCGCAGATATGGATGCAGCCGGCATCGACTACCAAGTGCTGTCGCTCGTTGTCTGTGGCGTGGAATTGCTCAAAGCGTCGGAGGCGGTCGCGGTTGCGCATGACGTCAATGAGGAACTTGGGGCTTCCATGCGGGCCTATCCAACGCGGTTCGGCGCATTCGCGACGCTCGCCCTGCAGGACCCTGAAAAGGCCGCGGCGGAGTTGGAGTATTGCGTCAACCGGCTTGGTTTTGCGGGAGCCTTGATTAACGGCATGACGGATGGTGCGTTCCTGGACGCACCGCGGAATACGCCAGTGCTGGAAGCCGCCGAGTCGCTGGGAGTCCCCATCTATATTCATCCGGCTCCGGTTCCCCCCGCCATTCGTGAAATCTATTTCGCCGGACTGCCCGGTCACCGCGGCGACTTGTTGTCGGCCGGGGGATGGGGATGGCACTCTGAGGTTGCGACTCAAAGTCTACGGCTCATCGCCTCCGGCGCTCTGGACCGTTTTCCGAAACTGAAGCTCATCATCGGGCACATGGGCGAAAACATACCGTTTGCCCTGACGCGCGTCGATTCGATCCTCTCCAATCCGGACGTGAATTGGTCCTTCACGCGGACGCCTCAATACGGCTCTTTCGCTCCTCTCAAGAGGAGGGTAGGCGAATACTTTCGCGAAAATTTCTACATTACGAACAGCGGATTCTTTACTCTGCCTCCGCTGACGCTCACCATGGAGGTTGTAGGCCTGGACCATCTTCTCTTCTCCATCGACTACCCATTCATCTCCAACATGGTGGGAAGGACATTCCTGGATACCCTGGCCAAGCAAAGCTCCTTGAGCCCGGAGGTCCTGGCCAAGTTTTCCCACCTGAATGCAGCGAAGCTTCTGAGGATCAAGGCATGAAACTTATCCGGACACATTCTGCCATCGTTAGCGTCATGAGCGGTCTCGCACTTTTCTGCCTGTGTGTTTCGGCACACGCGGCCGAAACAACGAAGTGCGAGGCATTAGCCAAACTCTCCTTACCTGGCGCGACCATCGACAAGGCGCGCTTCGTTGAGGCAGGCGCATTTGTTCTGCCGCCTGGCAGCATCGATACTCATGCGCAGGCCACGCTGAGTGTGCTGCCCCACAGCTACGCCAGCCTGCCCTCTTTCTGCCGTCTGGAAGCTACGCTGCGTCCCACTTCCGAGTCGGATATCAAGGTGGAAGTCTGGATGCCGGAGTCAGGTTGGAACAATAAGTTCAATGTTGTTGGCAATGGCGGCTGGGCCGGCTCCATCCGTTATGCAGACATGGCGGTCTCTATGTATGCAGGATATGCGACCGCCAGCACCGATACAGGACACCAGGGCAATTCGGGTGTGTTCGGGTTCGGCCATCCGGAAAAGCTCACAGACTACTCGTACCGCGCAATCCACGAAATGACGGTCTTCGCTAAAGCCGTGGTGAATTCCTACTATGGCGGCGTGCCGAAGAAGTCCTATTTCAGTGGGTGCTCTCTGGGAGGGCATCAGGGACTCACCGAGGCTGCTATGTATCCCCAGGATTTTGACGGCATCGTGTCAGGAGCGCCCTCGCTGAACTGGTCGCGTCTCAACGCGTCACGCGTGTACATCAACCGTTATGTCAACCGTTCCGCAGACAGCTCGCTCTCGCCGGACAAGGACGCTCTCATTCATGAGGCTGTGCTTCGCGCTTGTGACAACCTCGACGGTGTGAAGGATGGCGTCCTTGAGGATCCACGAAAGTGCCATTTCGATCCCAAAGTGCTCGAGTGCAAAGCCGGCGGATCGGGCTGCCTGACGCCCGCACAGGTCCAGTCCGCCGCTGCTCTTTATAGCCCGGTGATCAGTCCGAAGACCGGGAAACAACTTTATCCACCCTTCATGCAGCCTGGGTCGGAAAAGGGTTGGACTGGCGTAGCCGGCCCGAAGCCGATGCCCTATGCCCGCGAAGCTCTGGCGTACCTGGTCTACAAAGATCCCAAGTGGGATGGGCAAAATTTCAGCAGTCCTGCCGATGTGGACGATGCTTTGGCCAGGAGCACCGGTCTAACGGACTTCGACTATCCCACGCTCAAGCCGTACTTCGATCACGGTGGCAAGCTCCTTATCTATCACGGCTGGTCGGACACGACGATCTCGCCCATCGGCACGGTCGATTATTTCCAGAGCATTAGCCAGCGTCTGGGCAAGAGCGTTGTGGGCAAGTCCATCCAGCTTTATATGGTTCCGGGAATGGAACACTGCGGCGAAGGTGAGGGAGTCAACTCCTTTGACAAGATTGGAGCCATGGAGCAGTGGATGACCACCGGCCATGCGCCGGCCAGCATCCTTGCTTCCCGAATGGAGAATGGCAAAGTCGAGCGCACACGTCCGCTGTGCCCATACGGACAGATAGCAAAGTACAAAGGCAGCGGCGACTCGAACGATGCGACGAACTTTGTCTGCAGCGTCGAGCAGTAGAGCGCGCCGGCCCGCGAGTTCATGTTCGGACCCACAACGTATCGAGGCACAAGATGCAAAGAACTCTCAAATTCAATGGCTGGTATCTTCTCGGCGTCGTTTTTGCCCTCGACTTCATCAATATGGGTTTTCCGTATTTCGGTGCGCCGGTCATCAACAGTTACATGATCGAGCGGATCCCTATGAGCCGAAGCACGCTCGGCCTTGGTTTCACGCTCGTCAATCTCGTGGTTGGGCTCACGGCGCCTCTGGTGGCAATGCATATCGTGAAGTTTGGGGTTCGAAGAACACTCGTCTCCGGCTGCACCTTGATTGCCTGCAGCTCTTTGTTTCTCGCTACCCTGGCGAGTAAGCCGTGGCACTATCTGGCCGCTTTCGGTATCGTAACCGGCATCGGCGTCGGGTTTGCCACCATCGTGCCGATCGCTACCTTCGTTACACGCTGGTTTCGTCGTTATCGTGGCCGTGCGATGGGAATCGCGCTCTCCGGCTCCGGCTTTTCCGGCTTCGCCGTTTCGGGGCTTCTGGATAAGGTTATGCACTCGGCGCACGGCAACTGGCGTATCGGTTGGCTGGTTGTCTGCGCAGCGATCATGTTGTCAGGTGTTCTTGCTTTCTTTCTGATTAAGGAGAGCCCTGAGTCCCTTGGGCAGCATGTGGATGGAGATCAGGACGATTCCGCAACCTCCGCGGCGGAACAGTCAGCCCAGGGTCCATGGACGGTTTCGCAAGCGTATCGGACCTCGAGCTTCTGGCTGATCGCGTTCGCGGGAATCGTGCACACCTATACTTATTTCTTTTTTGTGGCGCACGCCATCCTCTACTTGAAAGGATCCGGCATCTCTTCCGGTAAAGCAGCCCTTGCAATGGGCTTCTTCACCACGTCCACACTGATCGGCCGTTGGATAGGCGGGCTGCTGATGGATTTCCTGAGCGCCCGTCTTGCATACTCTCTGGGTCTGTCGCTGGTGATTTTCGGTTCCTACTATCTCCTGATCGCCAATCGTCCAGATGCGCTCATACCCGCGTACGCAGCCGCTATTCTCTATGGCTGTGCACATGGATGGGTCTTCACCTGTGTGGCCACGATGACAGGCAACTACTACGGGCGCCGCAACTTCCCCAAACTTTACGGAACCATGATGCTCCTGATCTCCGCGTGCGCCTCCCCCGCGGGCTATCTGGGCGGAAAGGTGTATGACCTTCTGGGCAGCTACAGACCTGCCATTATCGCCAACGTCATTCTCTCCGTCGTATCCATCGTCGCGATTCTTTTTGCGGCAGCCCCCGCTCAACCTGGTCCTGTTCTGTCGACAGCGAATGGAGCCCTGGAGGAAAGAAGTTTATGAATGCTTCGACCGTTGCCGAGACCGCTCTTGCCAAGGCTCTATCGCAACTGCAGACCCTGCTCGGCGAGCGTGTAACCACCTCCGAGTCTGTGCGTGAGCACCACAGTCATGGTGAGTCCTATCATGCACCCGCTCTGCCGGACATCGTCTGTTTCCCGCAGTCGACGCAGGAAGTCAGCGAGGTTCTCAAGATCAGTGCGGCGAGCGGCGTTCCGGTTATTCCATTCGGTGCTGGAACTTCCGTCGAGGCCCAGGTGCATGCCATCCACGGTGGCATCACGATCGACATGACACAGATGAATCGCATCGTGGACTTCCGTCCGCAGGATTTGCAGGTGACCGTCGAGGCGGGCGTGACGCGGCTGCAGTTGAATGGAGCGATTCGCAACTCGGGCCTGACATTCTTTATCGACCCGGGAGCCGATGCCACGATTGGAGGCATGACGTCCACGCGCGCATCGGGAACGACCGCCGTCCGTTATGGGACGATGCGGGAAAACGTGATGGCTCTGACCGTGGTCCTCGCCGATGGCCGGGTGATCAAAACCGGTGCGAAAGCGCGAAAGTCAGCTTCCGGCTACGATTTGACACATTTATTTGTAGGCGCGGAAGGCACGCTGGGCGTGATCACCGAGATCACGCTGCGCCTCCATGCTCTTCCTGAGGCGATATCCGTCGCCAACTGTTCGTTTCAAAATGTGCGCGACGCCATTGAGACCGCGATCGAAACCATTCAGATGGGTGTTTCCGTCGCGCGCATTGAATTCATGGATGAGGTGCAGGTCGAAGCCTGCAATAACTTCTCCAAGAAAAATTACCCCGTGACGCCCATGCTTTTCTTCGAGTTCCACGGAGACTCCCAGCGCAGCGTGCAGGAACAAATCGAAATTGTGAAGGGCTTGGCCACGGACCACCACAGCATCGCTTTTGAGAGCTCCAGCTCTCCGGAAGAGCGCGAGGCGATATGGAAAATGCGGCATACGGTGCATTTCGCGGTGATGGCTTTGCGTCCAGGCTGCCGGCTGCTTACTACCGATATCTGTGTGCCCATCTCGCGTTTGGCGGACTGCATCGTCGAGTCCAAGAAAGACACCGCCGATAACCTGTACCCGGTTCCCATTGTTGGGCACGTCGGAGATGGGAACTTTCATATGGGATTTGTCGTGGATCCCGAAAGTCCTTCGGAGCAGGAAGATGCGCTCCGCCGCGAAGAGAAGATCATTCTCCGTGCTCTCAGTATGGGAGGCACGGCTACGGGGGAACACGGCATTGGACTGGGAAGAAAGAAATTTCTGCCCATCGAACATGGCGCCGGCGTCGATGTCATGCAAGCGATCAAGCACGCCATGGACCCGGAAAACCGGATGAACCCAGGCAAAATGGTCGAGCCGGTCCCGCTCTACGGTTCCTGATGTTCCTTAAGTACTGATACCGATTCTAAAATTTTTGCGTGGGAGAGTGTTCATGACCGTTGCCGAGGCGATTGCCGAGATCCTCAAACGAGAGCAAGTGGAGATCGTTTTTGGATATCCGCTGAATCATATTCTTGAAGCTGTTGCAGCAGTCGGCATTCGCACCGTCATTGTTCGGCAGGAGCGCGTGGGTCTGCATATGGCGGACGCCTATTCACGCATGACGAGTGGCGAGAAGATCGGCGTTTTCGTCATGCAGCACGGCCCAGGCTCTGAAAATTCCTTCGGTGGGGTTGCGCAGGCATACGGCGAATCCGTTCCCATCCTTGTGATGCCCATGGGATATCGCAGGCGCCTTGCGCAGATTGAGCCAAACTTCAGCTCCGTTAACAGCATGCGTTCGATCACCAAGCATCGGGAGTGCATCGCATTGCCGGGCGAACTATCCAACGTGATGCGCCGCGCTTTTTCGCAACTCCGCACCGGACGCGGTGGACCGGTGCTGGTGGAAGTTCCGATCGACATGTTCCCGGAAGAACTTCCGCAACCCCTGAGCTATGAGCCGCCGGCGAAACGGCTCTACAAGCCGGATGCTGCCGACATCCGCTTGGCGGCCGAGGCTCTGGTAGCAGCCAAGCGGCCGGTCATCTATGCGGGACAGGGGATACATTATTCCCGCGGCTGGGACTCGCTAAAACGCCTCGCGGAGTTTCTGGGAACCCCTGTGGCTACCAGCCTTTCAGGGAAGAGCGCTTTCCCTGAGGATCATCGGCTTTCACTGGGTGCGGGTGGAAATGCGTTTCCCGCGACCGTTCCCCACTTTCTCGCGGAAGCGGACCTGATTTTCGGAATCGGGTGCAGTTTCACCGAAACATCGTTTGGCATTGCCATGCCCGCGGGCAAAAAGATCATCCATTCGACACTGGACCCCGCTCACTTGAATAAAGACATCCACGCCGACATTGGCCTGATCGGCGACGCGCGGCTGACGCTGGACGATCTTTGTGATGAAGTTCAGGAGCTGGTGAAAGCGCCCTTGAACTGGCAGTGGGTCGATGAGATCGCGCGAGTTCGCGAGCGCTGGCTGGAGGAATGGAGCCCGAAATTCACGAGCAACGACACGCCGCTGTCGCCGTACCGCGTACTCCGCGATCTGCAAGCGACCGTGGACGTCGCGAATACCATCATTACCCATGATGCGGGAAGCCCCCGAGATCAGCTCGCGCCTTTCTGGAGATCCACGACGCCGAAATCGTATATCGGATGGGGTAAGACGACGCAACTGGGATACGGTCTCGGCCTTGCGCTGGGAGCGAAGGTGGCTTGTCCCGACAAGCTGTGCATCAATGTGTGGGGCGATGCCGCGATCGGATTTACGGGAATGGATTTTGAAACCGCGGTTCGCGAGCGCATTCCTATCCTTTCCATTCTGCTGAACAATTTCAGCATGGCCATGGAAATCCCCATCATGCCCGTTTCTACGGAGCGCTACCGCGCAACGGATATCTCGGGTGACTATGCTGCCTTTGCCCGCGCGCTTGGCGGATACGGCGAACGCATTACAGAGCCCGCGGAAATCATTCCCGCCATTCGCAGAGGTATTGCGGAAACACAAAACGGAAGGCCGGCGCTTCTCGAATTCATCACCGCAAAAGAAACAGTGTTGTCCACTTCCTATCACCGCCATATGTAGGGTCTTGCCGACAATCGATGTTCGCCTACAGTATTTTTCTGCGGGTGCATGGCGGCTCACGTTTGGCGCTCGAGGCTCTCGTTGAGCCAAAAGCATGCTGGTGGTCAGGAAAGAGGGATTCTCTGCGGCCGGGGATGTGCCCCAGCTTGCATCTCTAAGGGAGATCAGCTGGCTCAGGAATTCCAAGTGCACGGGCCGGGTTGATCTTCGACATCCGGTCGATATCAGCCTGTGAGAATCCCTCCGTTCGCAGCGCCGACAGAAACATGCTCAGTCCGTCCGTAGGCAGCGTTTCCAGGCTGCCCCAAGTCGGAAGCCAGTATGCAATTGTCTACTCCAATTCTTCGAATTGCCTGGGCATAGTCATGGATGTTTCCGACTGGACTCTTGCCAAGCGTTGCCGAATACGTGAACTCGATGAGCGCGCCCTCCCGGGATGCCTCGATCATTTGCGGTATCGACATTCGCACACTGCCCACCATCGCGTGAGTCACTACGATGTGCCGGACGCCCCGCTTGTTCGCTTCGCGAACGATCCGTATCCCATCTTGCGGTGATGAATGACCCGTTTCGAGCGTCAGATCATACTTCGCACAAAGATCAATCACTTCCAGCACTTTGGGCAACAGAAACCTATGCCTGGAGATGGGTAGACAAGTGTGCTTTTTTTGTCGTACTGCGCCTGATTCTCATTGTCGAGTGTCGGCATCCACACGACCCGGCCCCAGCCGCCAGCCATCATGACCATCCGCTCGATCGCAGCGGGATTGACGCCACCGCCGGACCGGTTCAAGGCGATACCTCCGAAGATCTCGATACCCGGAACTTCCTTTCGGACGATATAGGACAATGCCACCGTGGATTCGAAATGGTTCTTTAGAACAAGTCCTCGCATGCCCCGCGCTTTTGCGAGCTTCGCGAGATCGATTGCATCGATAGGGCGTGGCACGCTGTCCGGGCCGCTGTGCACATGAATGTCGATCACGCCATCCAATTTCGCTTGTCCGCAAACGGACGCCGCCAGCAGGAAAAGTACCATCCATGCGCAAGCTAGTTTTTCAATCATGAGATAGTAACCACGTGCTCTGTGGTCCGCCTCCGTCTTTGGCTCTCGGAATTCCTTTGGCGTGCGGCCACCTGGCGCTTCATTCGGACCGTTACTTGCTGGACGCCGCGGCTTCGCGCGCCTCACCGGTGAGTTCCAGGATGTGCAAGCCAGTGCCGGCTCGATCGATAGCGTAGATGAAACCGCGGTCATCGGTTTCGACATAATCCGTTTGGATCACGATTGCGCAGCGCTGCTCCGCGCCTTCCCCGTGACAACTCTTTCTGGTCTTACTGGTAACAGCCGGAATGTAAAACCCGACTTCCTTCGGGTGATATGGATCGCGGATATCGATCGCCCGCACTCCGGCATTGAAATGCGCGATGAACATGACGCGGTTATAGTAGGCCGGCGAAAAGCTCTCGTTTGCGGACTGGGTTCCGAAGCTTCCTCCGCGGCCGCAAAAATTGCCACTAGCTTCCGGCACTGTCCAGGTTGACACGCCCAGCGGCTTCGTCACATGGGTGACGTCGAAGATATGCAGCATCTGCCTGTTGCCCTGGCATTCCATGAAGGGCTTGTGCCCCTCGCCGATGACTGCAAGAAAGTCTTTGGTGGAGCCTTCTTTTTGTTTGGCAAATTCAGGGAGATCCATGTGGACGAGCGGAAAGGACATTTCCGATCCGACGTCGGGTGGCAATTCGATTCGTCCAGCCACCGGATAGAGGAGGTTCTCGTCGGTTGGCGTCCTGTCTCCGTTTAGCAGTTTTTCCCGATCCACGATTTCCACGATGCCATCACCGTCATTGCCATTCGAGAAATACACCCGGTTGCCTTTGGGCCCGGTTGAAAGTACGCCGTGCAAGCCGACTAATGGTTGCGGAAGAGAAGACCCTGGCTCCTGACCAGGTAGACCGAAGCTGCGGATAAATTTCGGCTTGGCCGGATCGCTCAAGTCGTAAATCAGTACGTGGTCGCCTGCATCGTGATGGCTGCCTTTAGGGGGAGCGGGCCAATCGAGCGGGCCTGCGACAAAGTAAGCGACGCCCGTATCGCATTCCCACCAGCTTTTATGAATGTCATGGGGACGATCGCCATAGTTGACGATAATGTTCAGCCGGTGGGGATTTGCCGGATCTGTAACATCCCACATTTCCTGTGCGATTTGCCCATGGTTGCGAAGGAGGTTGAATTTTCTCTTGTCTGCGCGGGGCAAATCGCTCCCGCTACATGCGCGCACGAATTCCGCTCCGCCTTCGTCTTCGATCAGTTCACCGGGAATGTGGGCAATGTACTTTGGGTGTCGTGGATCGGTGACATCCACGATCAAGGTCCCGTTGGGCTCGGCCTTTCCATTGAGCCGGTTGAGCTGCGGAGTTTTTCCTGCCTGGGTGCCGATGTAAGCGATCCAGCGATCGCCTTGCCGTTGGATGACCAGTTGGTAGGCCGGCCGACCCTCCAGGTCCTCATAGCCTATAAGACGCATGTTGCTGTATTCGGCCTTCGCCTGCCCCACAGCCGGCGGTGCCGGGACGCAGGCCGCAGCCAAGGCAAGCAATCCTAGAATCTTGATTGCGAACTTTCGAAAACTCATCGACTCCCCCTTAGCTCGGTGCGCTTAACCATAGAAGCAAATGGCGACTTTCGTTACCCACAAGATGCAAGTAGTCGATGAGTCCTTAGGCTCGTAGCTGCCTTCTGCATGCCGCTATTGGAAGAACTGTCGTATGCGCGTCCGTCCGAAGAACCGCCCACGGTTGCCGCTCAAGCAGCTTTACGTTGCTACACCACAGGCTCGGCGTTGGTGGAACGCTTAGCCCCGGGGTATGAAGACATCAAGGACAGCGCTGCGGCCCTCCGTTTTTACTGCCTTCAGCGCCTCGTCAAGGGCACCCTCCACTTCTTCCGGACGCCGCACCTGCCGTGCATACGCGCCGCCAGATGCGGCTGCAATAGAGCCATAATCAGGGGCAGGCGCGAACTCAATATCGAGTGATTCTGCTTTACTTACATAGGTATCGGGATATAGGGACAAAGCGGAGAGTTTGGGCGCCTTCCAGCCACCGTTATTGAGAACGATCTGCAGAAAGGGAGCGTTGTAGCGGCGCGCCATCCAATGCACCGCGTGTGGCTCGGAAAACATGAAGGAGCCATCCCCTGTGAAGGCAATGACAGTCTTTTCGGGACTCGCCAGCTTCGCGCCCACGGCCGCGCCTCCGTTCCAGCCCAGCGAGCCTCCTCCGCTGCTGAAGATCGTGCCAGGTCGGGACATCGCCAGGTGATTCATGACCGTGTGGAACTCAGAAATACTTTCGCTCAGAACGATGGTGTCCCGATCTATGCGTTTGCGAACACAGGACACCAGATACTCGGAAGTGATCGCTTCTCCCGCCGGGTATGCCTCCAGACCTTCGAGTTCGCTGCGGCGCTCCCGATGCAGTGCGTTGTAAAACGCCCGGCGCTCGCTGATTCGAACTTCATCGGTGACGCGCCCTTCCAGATATTCGTTGATCTGCTGGAGAGCGGTCTCGGCGTCTGCGCGAAAGGCCTGCTCCGCAGGTATGTGCCAAAGAGGCATCTGTTCCTTGAGTGGATCAACGTCTATATGAAAGATCCGGGCGTTCTCGGCCGGCCGGTTGACCGTCGGGATCCAGGGAACATCGCTGTCCACAACGAGAATGACATCCGCCTGGGCAAGCACCGGAGTCTGCCGCTGCTGGTTCCACTGGCTTCCCTGGTAGAGCTCGTCCTGGTGCGGGTAATTCATGCAGATGGGGACTGACTCAAGAACTCCGATGCCGAGCCGATTGCACAGCCGCGTCAATTGTTCGGCCGCGCCGGTCTTGCGGCCGGCATACGAGGTCACGACCAGCGGACGCGAGGCGCCTTCAAGTGCTGCTGCGATAGCTTCAACCCCGCCGGACGGTAAGGGGAGCGGACCCAGGGGCTTCCAGTGGTTGCGAGGGGAACTGGAAGGCGTGGTCTCTTCTTCCAGGACTTCCCGCGCCGCCATGAGATAGACCGGGCCGCAAGGATCCGAAGCAGCAAACTGCATCGCACGATGCACGATTTCCTTGATGTTGCCGCCCGTGCGCAGCTCGTTGTCGTATTTTGTATACCCTCGCACCAGGCCGCGCTGATCGTGTACGTCCTGGATCCACTGGATGAACTCGTTTCGGCTGCCTCGCTTCTCGCCATTCTGTGTGTAAGGAGAGGCTCCGGCGAAAATCAACACGGGAATGCGGCCCTTGGCGGCATTATGGACAGCCCCACCCAGCGATTGAGTACCGCACTCGACATGGACGATGACAGCCTGGGCCTTTCCGCTCATCAGGTAATAGCCGTGAGCCGCACTGAGTCCGGCCATTTCGTTGGGGCAGGTAACGATCCTGGGGGTGGGCCGCCCGTCCGCCCGCGCTTCGGCGATGGTTTCGAGAATTGAAGGGTGATCGCTGCCCCAGTTCGCGAAAACACAGGAAACTTCCGCTTCCATGAGTGCTTCAAGGAACGCATCGCTTGCTTTGTACATGAAAAGACCCCTCGCTTGTGATGCCGGAAACGCGCCCGTGTGGGCAATGCTGCAACGCGGACCCTGCCTCTCAGGCCTGGCCTCGCCCTTCATTGTGCCTGTCGGAACAGACGGTTGGCGCCGCGTCTGAAGAAAACTTTAAAAAACATGACACGATCCTTTTCCAGTAAGTATACTGACGTCGCTTCGATTGTATACAGAAGAAAGCAGGTTGATTCACAGCCTTGCAAAGGTTGGCAGCACACGCACATGGGAGAAAAAATGAAGGACCAGAGTTTAGAGAGCTTATTGCAGAGTGTCGATAACCCCGTAGACATGCTGCGGAATTCGCAGATCGGAGCCTATGTCTATCCGGTGGTTCCCACGGAGTACGGGAACTGGAGGGATGAGCAGCGCGCATGGCGGGAAAGTGCCGTGCTTTTCGATCAGTCGCACCACATGGCGAACATTTACGTGGAGGGTCCGGATGCGCTCAAAATGATCACCCATCTGGCTACCAACAGTTTCGCCAACTTCCCGGTAAACCGTGCCAAACAGTTCGCTCCGTGCAGCTATGACGGCTACGTGATTGGGGATGGCATCCTGTTCCATCTTGAAGAAAACCGCCTGGTGTTCGTAGGCAGGGCGCCGGCGGCTAATTGGATTGAATTCCACGCGGCGACCGGCGGATACGACGTTCACATCGAAAAAGATGACCGTTCGCCATCCAATCCCAAAGGGAATGCGGTCATTCGCTCCTGCTACCGCTACCAGATCCAGGGACCGAACGCGTGGCAGGTCATCGAAAAGCTGAATGGCGGGCCGCCGCCGGATATCAAGTTCTTCAACATGGATGCCATCAACATCGGGGGCCGCAAAGTACGGGCACTTCGTCACGGCATGGCCGGCGCGCCCGGTTTGGAGATCTGGGGCCCTTATCAGGAGCGCGAGGAAATTCGCCAGATCATCATCGAAGCCGGCAAGGATTTCGGCATTGTCGAAGTGGGCTGCCGCGCCTATGCCACGAACACGCTGGAATCGGGCTGGATTCCTTCGCCGCTTCCGGCGGTCTACACCGGCGACAAGATGAAGGCCTACCGGGAATGGCTGTCCGCCTCCAGTTATGAGGGAACAGGATCGCTGGGCGGAAGCTTTGTGTCCTCCAATATCGAGGATTACTACATGTCGTCGTACGCGCTTGGCTACGGACCGTTCGTCAAGTTTGATCACGACTTCATTGGCCGGGAAGCCCTGGAGGCTATGAGCAGGCAGCCCCAGCGAAAGAAGGTGACTTTTGCGTGGAATCCAGAGGACGTCGTCAAGGTATGGGCATCCATGCTTGAGAAAGAAGATGTATACAAATACATCGAGCTGCCCCTGGCAAACTACGCCTCCGCTTCCTACGACCAGGTTCTCCTTAATGGGAAACCGTGCGGCTACTCCATGTTCAGTGGCTACAGCTACAACGAGCGCTCCATGCTCTCGCTGGGTGTGGTCGATCCGGACATTGAGGTGGGCACGGAGGTCACCTTGGTATGGGGCGAACCGGACGGGGGAACGCGCAAGAAAACCGTTGAGCGTCACCGGCAGACGGAGATTCGCGCGGTAGTAAGCCCGGTTCCGTACTCGAAAGTAGCTCGCGAAACCTACGCGGCAGGGTGGAGAACGGATCACCTCGGCGCGGTCAGCTCCGGCGCGGTGCGGTAGAGAACGGCAGGAACGGCCCTAACTTTTCTCACGCCGGCAATGAAGCACGTTCCTCCCCACCGGCTTCACGGATTCCAGCGGAGCAGGACTGGGTCGGGGCTCGGCCGTTATGCAAAGTGAGGGTCAGTTTCGGTTTCTGAATACATCCGTGGCATCGAATGTTGATGCCACGGCGCTTTTTTGCAACGGAGCCCTTCTCCACGTTCGCCAAGGATGCCGGGGCAAAACCGCGATTTTGCGGCCATTTTTCCCCACGCCGCCGCGAAGAGCCAGCCCGCTGCCATCCATTTTGTGCCCCGATATTAAAAATATACAAAGTTCTTATTGATTGTATGCAAACAGTGTGTGTATAAGGAATGCGGTCGTAAATCGGTCATATTGTGAGTACACACATGCGCAAGTGGATTGGTGTGGTCGGCACGTTGATTTTGCTCCTCGCCGGGGTGGCGTCGGCGCAGGTGGAGACGGGAACCATCGCCGGTACTGTAAGGGATAACACCGGCGCCGTGGTGCCCAAGGCGAGCGTCGTCGTCCTCAACGAAGATACCGGTCTTACCCGAAACCTGGTGACCGATGCATCCGGCCACTATGCTGCGCCGGGGCTCAACGTCGGAAGGTATCGGGTCACTGCACGGATCGAGGGTTTCCAAACCGAAGTTCGTGCCGGGCTGGTGCTTACGGTTGCGCGACAGGAGCAAGTCGATTTCGCCCTCGCCATCGGTTCCATATCGCAGCAAGTCGAAGTGGTGGGCGACGCTCCGCTCGTAGATGCTTCATCTGCCAGCGTTGGCTCGCTCGTGGAAGGCCGCACCATTCGCGAGCTACCGCTGAATGGACGAAGCTATGACCAACTCGCGCTCATTCAGCCAGGTGTCAACCTGGTTTCACCTGGTCCTCAGGCAGCCATCCCATTTACCTTCGGCAGCGGTAAGCACTTTAGTGTGGGCGGTCAGTTGCCGAACGCCAACCTTTTTCTTCTTGACGCAACAGACGTCAATGACCAGGGGAACGGTACACCGGGTGGCGCAGCAGGAACAAACCTGGGTGTCGATACGATCCAGGAGTTCAAGATCTTCACCAACTCCTTTAAAGCCGAGTTCGGACATTCAAGCGGTTCCATCATCACAGCAGTCACGCGCTCTGGGACCAACAAGTTCCACGGTACGGCGTTTGAATACACGCGCAACTCTGTTTTCGATGCAAGGAATTACTTTGATACCGGTACCCGAACGCCTCCCTTTCGGAGGAATCAGTTCGGAGGTGTGATCGGTGGCCCGATTCGAAAGGACAAAACGTTCTTTTTCGCGGGTTATGAAGGTTTGCGCCAAGGTCAGGAGGTGGCTCAAACTGCGATTGTCCCCACGGCCTCGGCAAGACAGGGAATCATACCCTGCAGTCCTCCCAGCGCCACCTGCGTCAATGGCACCATGACAGTGACCGTGAATCCGGTTGTGGTTCCGTACCTGAACCTCTTTCCGCTTCCCAACGGAACAGATTTCGGGACTGGCGTTGGTGCATTTCTGTCCGCGCCGAATGTCATTACGAATCAGGATGACGTGATGGGGCGTGTCGACCATCAGCTAACGGCAAAGCACAGCGTGTTCGCTCGTTATTCTTTTGATCAGGATGGCGTCAATGCCCCTGAGTCGCTGCCCAACAAATTGCAGGTCACTCATTCGCGGCGTCAATATGTCACGATGCAATTGAACAGCATACTGGGTCCGAAGACGCTGAACAATTTCCGGTTTGCCTTCAATCGGTCCAACAGCACCTTGAGTGAGGGCGTCATCGGACCTGTACCTACCACGTTCATTCCGGGCCAAAGCGGCTTGGGTGGCATTGCCCTTGGAGTTGTCGGTGGTAACTCTACCAGCAGTTTGACTCCGCTTGGCGCGAACAATGGTACAGGTTCCTCTTTGTTCGCTTTTAGTATCTTCGAAGAAGGCGACGACTTTAGTCACATCATCGGAAAGCACACATTGAAGGTCGGCGTTGACGTCCAGCGGTTGCAAGATAACACGCTGTTCAATCAAACTCTGCTCGGCAATTACACGTTTGCAGACTTCACCCATTTTCTGGGCGGGCAGGCGTCGACTTTTGTAGCGGGCTCCCCGCTGGGAGTGCCTGGATACTGGGGTCTCCGCCAGGTGTTGTTCGGTGTATATGGTCAGGATGATTATCAAATTAGCCCACGCTTGACCCTCAATGTTGGTTTGAGGTGGGAAGGGCCGACCGATCCCAAAGATGTGAACGGCAAGATGGCCATTCTTCCGTCTCCAGCCGCAACGGCAACCGTCACTTCAGATCGTTTCTTCAACATTCGCAAGAAGAACATAGAGCCTAGACTCGGTGTGGCCTGGCAGATTGACGCCGCTGGAAAGACGGTGGTGCGCGTCGGCGGAGGTATCTATCACAACCAGGTCCTGCCCTGGTCCTTTTCACAGCAGGCAAGAACGCCGCCATACTTCGGCTTGTACAGCCTCACAAATCCACCATTTCCTAACGCTGCCTCTCTTTTGCAAACACCGGCTCCAGGGACCGTTTCTCTGAATATGATGGCGCCAGTCAACAAAACGCCGACAGCTTACCAGTACAACCTGTCTATCCAGCAGCAACTAGGAAAGAGTACGGTGGCGCAGATCGCCTACACCGGAACGCGTTCCACCCAGATATTTATATCCCGCGAACTTGACACCCCGATCCCAGTGCTTTGTCAAGCGAGTGTGGGTAACTGCCCTGCAGGAATTCCCGATGGAACAAAATACTTCTCCGCAACTGCGACACGTAGGAATACGGCGTGGGCTGGCGAGAAGATCATCTCATCGGGAGGTAGTTCCATGTACAACGGGGTAACACCGTCACTGCGGGTGCAGAGCCCAAATGGATTGGTAGGCCAGATTTTTTACACCTATTCGAGCGCATTGGATGAAGGAACAAACGTCAGCGGTTCGGAATCTTCGCGTTCACCTTCAGGTGTCAACGATCCTGAAAACCTGAGACGCGATTGGTCAAAATCAGATTTCAATGTGACCAACGCTCTGGGCGCCAACTTCACATACCCGCTTCCATTTCATTCACAATCCAGGGCGCTCAACGCCGCAATCCATGGATGGACGGTGAATGGAATCTTCACTGCCGAAGGGGGCGAGCCCTTCACGGTGATCGATTCGGGGAATCAGTCTCGCAATAAGGCGACGAATGGATTGTCAGACCGGCCAAACCTGAATCCAGGTTTCTCGAACAACCCTACACACGGCATCTCGGCAGGTTGCTCCGGGTTTGCAGCGGGAACTCCGGTTAGGAATGCGAAGCACTGGTTTGATCCTTGTGCATTTTCTCTTGAAACCGCGGGTACATACGGGAACGTGGGTCGAAATACAGTCATTGGACCGAGACTCGTCAGCCTTGATGGCGGCGTTGAAAGAAATTTCAAAGTCAGAGAGTTCGCCACGGTAACGTTCCGCGCTGAAGCATTCAATATGCTGAATCACCCAAACTTTGGCCTCCCATCCGTCAATGCAGTTGCGACCACTGGCGCTGCGGTTCCGACGGCTGGGCTCATTACTTATACCCTCACCAGTTCTCGACAGATTCAGTTTGCATTGCGAATCAATTTCTAGGCGCAGGCGAAACGAACTGCACCGATAACTCACCCTTGATGCTGAGACGCAGATATTCAATAGGAGAACATATGTATCGTGTAAAGTACCTCGCTCTGCTTGCAAACGTGAGTGTCTTTGTGACCGTCATTGCAACGATGATTTCGCCTTTGGCCGCTCAATCAAACGACAAGGCCGAGAAGAGCAATATGGAGCTTGTCGGCTACAACGACCTGCAGGGGCGTGATGCGTACATGCCGACCATTCAGCACCAAGGTGATCGCTGGATTGTGTATGTAGGGCACCACGCCAACGTACCCGAGGTGATGAATCCACTCACTGGAAAAGCAGAGCCGAATGGAACGTCAGTTGTCGACGTTACAGATCCGCGGCATCCCAAATACCTGGCACACATTCCAGGCCAGCCCCATGGAAGCGGAGCGCCTTTTGTGCGCACCTGTAGTGGCGATCAGCTTCCGCATGGCGAAAAAGGCAAATACTATATGCTCCGCACTTTCGGGGCGATCGCCTGGGAGCTGTGGGATGTAACCGATCCTGCCAAACCAACGAAAATCAACACTGTGCTGAGCGGGTTGGAAAATACTCACAACGGCTGGTGGGAGTGCGACACGGGGATTGCCTATCTTGGCGGTGGCCCCCTCGACTGGCTGGATACCAAGGTTCCGGGCACAGACCGGCACGATGCGTATAGTCACACGAGCATCTACGACCTGAGCGACCCGCAGAAGCCGGTGTTCATCCGGAGCTTCGGAATAGCCGGTCAGCAGCGTGGCTCATCCTTACCGCAACCCGTTTCTGGCCAGCACCACATACTCTCTACAGGTCCAGAAGGAAACAGGGTTTACATTGCTAATGGTGATGCCGAGGATGGCATTCTATTAATCCTTGACCGGGATAAGCTGCTCCATGGTCCTAAGGAGCCAACCGATAAGAACCTTAACTATCCTGTGATTGGCAGAATCGATTTTCCACACGACATGGGTGCGCATACGCCGATTCCGCTGTTACAAATGCATCTGGCCGAATTCGCCAATCAAAAGGTCGGATCAGTCAAGGATTTCCTTGCCGTAGTTGGCGAAGGGCATGCCGATCGCTATGGGTGCGGTGATGCGCGGAATATGGTGCGATTTTTCGACATTACAGATGTGAGCAAACCCATCGGAGTATCGACCTGGACCGCGTCAGACCTTACCGGCCATTTCTGTTCCAGAGGGGGATACTTCGGCACGCACTCTGCAAACGAGAATTTCACACCCATCTATTACAAGCGCCTCATGCTGGTTGCGAGTCACAACGCAGGCATGCATGCCGTTGATATCCGTGACCCTCTTCATCCTACAGACGTTGGCTATTACATTCCGGCCGTGACCGACTTGACGAAGTGCGTAGGCAAACGAGGGGAGCCCTGTAAAAAGGATATAGATACCAGCACTGTGGAGGTCGATGACCGGGGCTACATCTACCTTGTAGACCACAACAACACAGGTCTGCACATCGTTCTCCCGACGGGTCCCGCGCGCGCCATCGCGGATTTCTCCAAAGCGGTTCACTAAAAAGGGCTGCGGGGTCCGATCCCGCGCTCAAAATGGGTATGTAGTGCGCAGGCCTGCCGCATTTTTCGGCGGGCCGTCGCACAGATGTCAGGGCAACATCAAACTGGTAGCGGGATACAACGATGAATAAGGCATTTCATGTGATCGTGGCGTTGTTGTTCATGGCTCAATCAGGAGCGTCTCAAAGCACCGGCGATAAGAGCGTAATCCGTCTGGATCCTGGGCTTGACGCCATCGTTGCACCGGATGCCCAGCTTGAACAGCTAACCGACAGCCCTGGAGCCGGCACCCGCGAGGGCCCGGTGTGGAGTTCGAAAGAAGAGGTCCTTTTTTATAGCGACATGGGCAGGAAGTCCATCAACAGATGGAATCCGCGCACCAACACGGTGGACGTCATCCAGGACAGCACCAATTCGGATGGCCTCGCGTTGGACGAGCAGGGAAGGATTTTGTGGGCTGAGGGCACCGGTCACATCATCCGTCTTGAAGAGGACGGAAAGCGTACGGTTCTGGCCAGCGACAGCGATAGCCTCCCGGTCAAGAAGCCGAACGATCTTATCTATAAAGCGGATGGAAGCATCTACTTCACCGACACATTTAAAACCAACCACCGTGTCTACCTGCTGAGAAAAGACGGCAAGCTCGTTTTGCTCGATACGAACGGTATGGAGTATCCGAACGGGCTGGCGCTGACGCCTGACGGGAAATACCTCTATATAAACGATTCCGCCAAGCGTACCGTGGTGCGGTTCAAACTGCGGCAGGACGGCACCATCGCAGATGGCAAAGTCATTATCGATATGAAGGCCTGCGAGTTCCCGTGCGCCGATGGCTATCCGGATGGCATGAAGGTGGACGCCAAGGGAAACATCTACGTCACCGGCGCCGGCGGAATATGGATCACATCCCCCAGCGGAAAACACCTGGGAACCATCCTCGTGCCCGATAAGCCGGCCAATCTTGCTTTCGGCGGACCGGACGGCAAGACCCTTTTTTTTACAGCACGGCCAGGTCTGTACCGCATGCGAATGAAAGTGGCCGGGCTCAAGCCTTAGCCGTTCTTCCGCCTGTCCGGGCCGTTCTAGCAGTCACCCAAAGAGCGAAGCTCCCCAATATGTATACAGTTGGGTAGCGGTTCGAGAGGGGGTTGCATAGCCCTCAAACGTCTCTAAGTGGATGTCGTTCCATGCGGTCCCTGGTTTCGTCCGTTTGTTCGTGGGGCTTTGCAGGACGCCATATTCGAGCCCGCCCGCGCGCCACGATGGGCCTAAACTTTGTATTTCTAGCGAGATACGGTGTTGCCGCAGGATCGGGGCCGCCTGCTCATCCTCGTTGCCGCACATTGCAAGAGGCTTCGTTTGGAACCCAATAACAACGTCCGAAACCTTCATCGAAGAATCCCGCCGGACTTGAGTTTTTTCTTCATTTATACAATTGATTCATTGACTGTATACAAAGCCGCTGTGTATAAAGAGGCGTTCTTAAGGAGCGCCTATGCGACATAGGAAGAGCCAGGCCATTTTGCGATCTGGCTTCATGTGCGTGCTGATGTTGTTGCCCGTTCTCTCCGCATGGGCTCAGGAAGCCACCGGAACGTTCACTGGGACGGTGAAGGACAGCACGGGCGCGGTCGTGCCGGCGGCCCATATCGTGGTTCTCAACGAAGACACCGGGATCTCCCGCGCGGTGGAAAGTGATACGGCGGGAAGTTACACAGCGCCTTCCCTCAACCCGGGTAATTACCGCATTACCGCTACTCACGAAGGGTTTGAGACCGTGGTTCGCACTGGCATTGTGCTGACCGTGGGGCGGCACGCGGTGGTCGATCTGTCATTGCCCGTGGGCGCGATTGCGCAGACGGTGGAAGTGACTGGCGGAGCTCCACTGGTCGAAACGACCACCGGCAGCCTGGGTTCCCTGGTGGATGACCGCACCATCCGCGCCCTGCCTTTGAACGGCAGAAGCTACGATCAGCTTGCGTTGTTACAGCCGGGTGTTACCCTCACCAGTTCCGGACCTCCGGGAAACCAATCAGCCATCAACTACGGCACGGGCGCCCGCTTCAGCGTGGGCGGTCAACGTCCGAACTCGAACAGCTTCCTGTTGGACGGCGCGAACATTAACGATATGGCCAATGGCACGCCCGGCGGCGCCGCGGGGAACAACCTCGGCGTAGACACCATCCTCGAATTCAGGATATTTACCAACTCGTTTGAGGCGGAGTATGGCCACTCCATGGGTTCGGTGATTACAGCGGTTACACGTTCCGGAACCAATCATCTGCATGCAACCGCCTACGAATACATTCGCAATAGCGCACTCGACGCGATGAACTACTTCGACACGGGCACCAGGCCTCCTCCCTTCCGGAGAAATCAATTTGGAGGAGTAGTCGGGGGGCCAATCCGGAAAGACAAAGCGTTTTTCTTTGCAGGTTATGAAGGGCTAAGGCAGGGACTGGGTTCCACTCTCTTCGCGACTGTGCCTACGGCTCTCGCCAGACAGGGTACTCTCCCGACGAGCAATGTCACCGTGAACCCGGCTGTCGTTCCTTACCTCGCCTTGTATCCGTTACCCAACGGGCGGGATTTCGGTGACGGAACAGCGCAATACGCGTCCTCACCCACCGTTGTCACCAACGAAGACAATGTGATGGGCCGGCTGGACTATCAACTGAACCAGAAAACAAGCCTCTTTGGCCGGTATGTTTACGATAATGACTTCCTGGACGCCCCGCAGAGCCTTCCGAGCATCATACGCACGTCATCCAGAAGACAGTATGCGACTATCCAGGCGAAGACCATCTTTGGAACGAAGGCCCTGAATAACTTCCGCTTCTCGTTCGACCGTACGGCTACCACCCTGATCTTCCACTATGAGCCTGCTCCCGCGGCAAGCTTGTCTTTCATTCCAGGCCAGGACCTTGGGACCCTTCAACTGGGAACCATTGGTACCGCCAACTCAAGAGCTCTGACGCCGCTCGGACCGACACTCGGTCAGGGCGCCAATGGGTGGCCGTTCAACGTCTGGCAGACAGGTGACGATTTCAGCTACAGCAGCGGAAAGCATTCTTTCAAAGCCGGCTTCGACGGACAGCGATTTATATACAACCAGACGACCGGCAGCAATCTTCTGGGAACCTATACCTTCCCCACGTTCACCGCTTTTTTGCAGGCCCAACCTTCCAATTTTCAGGCAGCGAGCCCATTGGGAGCTCCGTTTGAAAACCGTTTTCGTCAATGGCTTTTTGCCCTGTATGCCGAGGACAGCTACAAGGCCAGCTCAAGCCTGACGTTGAATCTTGGTCTGCGTTGGGAAGCTTCCACAAATCCAACCGAATCGTCGGGCAAGAGTTCGAGTTTGCCCTCGCTCGCTTCCACGAGCATGGTGGTCTCGCCTTATTTTTTCCACGTCAGCAAATACAATTTTGAACCTAGAGTAGGTCTCGCCTGGCAGGTCACCCAAAACGGGAAAACAGTTGTGCGAGCCGGAGCCGGTATCTACCACAACACACTTCTGCCGTGGTTCTACCAATCCATATCGAAAAATCCACCCTTTTCCGGCACTCTCAGCGCGGCTAACCCGCCTTTCCCTGGCGGATATGCACTGTTGAAAGCGGGTTCGTCCTTCACCCTGGCGGTGCCGGCTGCATTTCAGATGACGCCGACGAATTACCAATACAACGTATCCATCCAGCAAGCCCTTTCGAAGAGCACGGTCCTTCAGGTCGCTTACGCGGGCAGCTCGGCCAAACATCTGGAGACACAGGAAGAGGGAGATACTCCCATTCCAACCATATGCTCCAGCGCGCTCAACAACTGCCCCGCGGGCGTTGCCAACGGTCAACGCTACTTTCCTGCTGGGTCGACTCGCCGAAACACCGCCTGGAGTGGCATTCGTTATTACCAGACGAACGGCAATTCCAGCTACAACGCCGGAACCATTTCTCTGCAGCGGCAGAAATCCGGAGGCTTCCAGGGTCAGGTCTTCTACACCTACGCGAAAGCCCTGGACATGTCTTCTGGCACAAGCCCTGCGGAAACCGTACGTTCTCCGCAGGCGATCCTCGATCCGGAAAATCCCAGCCGGGACTGGGGGCTGTCCGACTTCAGCGCGACGAACAGAGCCGGATTCAACTTTACCGTTCCGATTCCTGTCCGAAAGATAAAAAATCCCGTCTTGGGAGCTGTCGCCAATGGCTGGACTGCAAACGGCATTGGCACATTCGTATCGGGCTTACCGTTCACACCCCTGCTGTCGACTTCAGTCTCGCGCAATCTGGCTTCCACCCTGGCTGAGCGTCCCAATTTGAATCCAGGCTTCAGCAATAATCCCATCCATGGTTCATCGCCCGGCTGCACGGGATTCGCTGCTGGAACTCCTGTAGGAAATTCACGCAACTGGTATGACCCATGTGCCTTCTCTTTGCCCGTAGCTGGAACCTACGGCAACATGGGGAGAAACACGGTCATTGGCCCCCGCCTTCAGGAGTTGGACGGTGCGCTGGAGAAGACGTTCAAGGTGCGTGAGCCTGTCAACGCTACGTTCCGGGCGGAAATGTTCAACATCCTCAATCACCCGAATTTTGGCCTGCCGAATACAACGGCTCTGGTGGCGGCGGGAACCGCGAATGCGGCTGCCGGGCAAATTACCTATACCATCACCAGCTCGCGGCAGGTTCAGTTTGCGCTGCGGATCAGTTTCTAGTAGTGGCTTCATCGATTGCATTTCAACCTCAGCAAGCCTGTGGAACCCGCATGGATGGCGGGTTCCATAGGAACCTCCGAAATACAGTTTCCGGTTTTATGAACCAATTCCAGCGACCAGCATTTTGTGTGGAGAGCGATCTGATGACTAGCGTACGTGTTTTGCTGATGCGCCTATTTTGTGTCTGTGCCTTTCCGCTGCTTGCGGGGGCGCAGGACGCGCCTCGACTGAAGGTTGATCCATTCTGGCCGAAGCCGCTACCCAACAACTGGATGGTCGGGCACGTGGAAGGCGTCGTGGCGGATAAGGATGATCACATCTGGATGCTGCATCACGTACGGACCATGGATCATCCCCAGGATCACTCAGAAATGGGACGGGCCCAGCATCCGCCCGTCGCCGACTGCTGCGTTCCCGCGCCGGAGCTCATTGAATTCGATGCACAGGGAAACGTCATGCAGGCTTGGGGAGTTCGTGGAACCACACCCGGCTGGCCGGAAGCGGCGCGCGGTCTTGCGATCGATAAGCAGGGGAACATCTGGATCTCCGGAAACCATGCTCCGGATCGCGCTGTCCTGAAGTATTCACAGGATGGCAAGCTGCTCCTGAAAATCGGGCAGACAACGAATCAGGCAGGGCTGGGACTGCTGGCCGAGCCGAATAACCAGGACACCACGCTTCTCGGCGGCCCGACTTCCCTGATCGTGGATGATGATGCCAGCGAGATATACATCGCGGATGGCGCTATCAATAAACGGATCCTTGTCTTCGATACGAACACCGGAGCGTTCAAGCGTGGCTGGGGCGCGTATGGCATACCGCTGAGCGAGATCGATAACTCGAAGCTCGCGATGTACAACAAATCCAACGGTCCGTATGACCCCATGGGTACGCCCCCCAAACAGTTCAGGGGACTCTGGGCCATCAGGCTCTCAGCCGATGGACTGGTTTACGTTGGCGACGGAAAGGGCAACCGGATCCAGGTCTTCACGAAAGCGGGCAAATTCGTCAAGGAAATTTTTGTCGCCCGTGGCACCTTAATGCTCACAGGCACGGTTTTCGACATTGCGTTTTCGCACGACCGCGGGCAGAAGTATCTGCTGGTGGCAGACCCCAGCAACAACGTTATCCGGATATTGAATCGCAACGACGGCACGCCCGTGGGCAAGATCGGCCACATGGGCCACAACGCCGGACAGTTCGACAAGCCTGCCGCGCTTGGCTTCGATTCCCACGGAGACCTGTTCGTGGGTGAAGTTCATTTCAATAACCGAATTCAAAAGTTTGTCCCGGAGAAATAGATGACCAGACGATCAGCTTTATCCATAAGCCTCCTCTGTTTTTCGTTCACAGTCGCCGTGTCGCAGGCCGTTCCACACTATAAGGTCGATCCCTCTTGGCCCCAGGAGTTACCGAACAACTGGACTCTGGGACAAATTCGTGGAGTTGCGGTCGACAGCACGAACCACGTCTGGGTGTTGAACGAGGGCGGCGCCGACGATGATGAAGGCGCGGCGAAAACCCCGCCACTGGCTGAGTGCTGCATTCCCGCTCCTGCTGTGGTTGAGTTCAGTGGGGACGGAAAAGTGCTCGCTGCCTGGGGAGGTCAGGGATATGTGCCTTCCTGGCCGGAGTCACCCCATGGCATTTACGTGGACAAGAAGGGCAATGTCTGGATTGGCGGGGTGGGAAGCCCCTGGAACTCGGACGTAGGGACGCCGAAGCCAATTGACGGCCAACCATGGGATCGTCAAGTGCTCAAGTTCTCAGCCGAGGGCAAGCTGCTGCTGCAAATCGGCAAGCCCTCCAATGCGCCGGTGAACAACGAAGATCCGGCACTCCTTGGAGCGCCCAGCGCGATCAAGGTCGATGACGCCGCCAATGAGGTGTACATCGCGGATGGCTTTTTCAATAAGCGTGTTGTCGTGTACGACGCGAACACCGGCGCGTTCAAGCGGGGCTGGGGAGCTTATGGAATTCCTCTCAGCAAGGTCGACAATTCCACGCCTGCCGTTTTTCCGGCCGGCCGGCCCGACCTCTCGGCTCCTCCGTCCAAGCAGTTCGGGAGCCTTACCGACATTGCGATCGCGGCTGACGGATTGATTTATGTCGCGGATCAGATCAACGACCGAATCCAGGCGTTCACCAAGGCTGGGAAGTTCGTCAAAGAATTCTCCGTGGCGCCGCAGGAGATCGGTTACGAGTCCGCGTGGGCGCTCGCGATTTCGCCCGATGCGAAGCAACGCTATCTGTTTGTTACCGACGGCGCATCGGGACTTATCCGGGTGTTTGACCGCCGCGGCGGAACTGAGCTCAACAAGTTCGGCCACAAAGGACGTGATACGGGAGAGTTCACCAATCTCGGCTGGGCAGCTTTCGATTCTCAAGCCGACTTGTACACCGGGGAAGTGCATTTCACGCGCTCGTTTGACGCGGTGCAATCTGCGTTGAGCGGAAAATCGTACACGCCCGGCGGACGGGTCCAGAAGTTTGTACGTGCTGAATGACGTCCGCGGCGCTGACTGTTATTCGATGCCATGATCGTCCGCTGTTCCGCAGGAATGGCGCAATAGGGTGAGGTGAAATGACAACTGTAGGCATGAGAATCCGTTATGCAGCCGCCGTCGCGCTAGCCACCATTTTTGCCGGTGTCCTTGCCAGCGCTCAGGACCCAGTCAAACCCGCGTCCAATATTGAGTCCCTTTTCAGAGACAACAACAAGAGACTGAATGATATGAAGCAGGTGGCGTATCACATTGAAAAAGACCTGCTGCAATGCAATCACTGGGACGAAGCTGCTTCCTGGTTGACCGAGCGATACATTCAACACAATCCCCTGGTCGCTTCCGGCAGGGCCCCGGTGGTTAAGCACTTTGGGACCCGCCCCAGGACAGCGGTCTGCGAGACATTGAACACGCCCGTCGTCGCGGTGCTGGCAGACGGCAACCTCGTGACCGTAGTCAGGGTGGCCGATCTCAAGGACAGCAAAGGCGTTGCCTACACCACGACCTGGTTCGACATGTGGAGGATCGTCAATGGCAAGGGCGATGAACACTGGGATCCGACGGTGAAGCCGTAGCGGGAGATCGGTTCGCCGGGTGCCGGCTCCAGAAGTTCTTGCCCACTGAATGATCTGTGGGCCGCTTCTATGTTTCAGATCGCTGTTGGTAACTCCGGGCAGTCCATCTACAGGAAAGTCGTCGTTTATCGGGAGGCAGTCATGCGTATCGTAGCCACCAGGGTCCTCACAGGAATGTGTCTCATGCTTTTGATGGCCACCTCTCTGCTCGCGCAGAGCAACCCACCCAACCACATGGTCACGCAGCAAGATTTGGATCGATGGTTAGCGCAGGATTCGAACTGGGGGCGCTGGGGTAAGGATGACCAGAGAGGAACGTTGAATCTTATCACTCCGGCCAAGATCAAGCAGGCAACGGCATTAGTGAAAGATGGGGTCGCCGTGTCGCTCGCACTGACTATGGATACCGAAAAAGCTGTCGACAATCCCACACCCTTCGAAGATGTGATGACACGTGATGGGTCCACTGGTAACGCGGTATCCGACCGGATTTCGTCTCCCTACCATTCGGGCGTTACTACACATATGAACGCGGTGGGCCACCGTCTGACCAAGGGCGCGATGTACAACGGATTTCCCGCAAAAGACTATGTGACGATGAGCCAGGGGATGAGCAAGGACTCGATCATCAACATTAAGGATGGCGTATTCACGCGGGGGATCTTTTTCGACATTCCGCAGCTCAAAGGTGTGCCGTATCTGGAGCCGGGAACCCCAATCTACGCTGAAGACCTGGAGGCCTGGGAGAAACGCGCTGGCGTCAAAGTAGGTCCCGGTGACGCCATATTCATCGACACCGGCCGTTGGAAGCGGAGGGAGAAACTCGGCCCGTGGGCTGTTACCAAGCAAGTGGCGGGATTGGATGCGTCCGTGATTCCCTGGTTAAAAAGGCGGGGCGTCGCAGTCATCGGCAGCGACGCATTAGTTGCGGTTAGGCCGGCACCGCCAACCACGCAGCTCAACAACCCGGACGAAAATTTCCCTGCCGAGGATTTTTCGTTGTACGGGTTAGGGATAACCCTCATCGAGAACTGTGACTTTCGTGCGCTGGCTGAAGCCGCTACGGCAAGAAAAAGGTGGCAGTTCCTCTTCATGGCTACGCCATTGCCGATACCTCATGGGACCGGTTCTCCGGTCAATCCGATCGCCATGTTCTGAGAGTGCGCGAGTCGGCACGGTTATCCTTCGCAGCTTTGTAACGCTGGATCCTTGCCACCGGGAGGGGTTGGCATGATTGTGAAGAGAATAGCGACAATCGCTATCGCGGACAGTATGACATTCAACAGGATTGCAAGCTTGTAGCTTCCGTAGACGTCGAAAATTTTTCCGCCCACGTAGCCGGCGGGTGAGGCGCAGGTCGAAATGAATAACGTCAACGTTCCATAGAGTTTGGGGAAGGCTTTGCGGCCATAGAAATTCCCAAGCATGGTGGTAACGCAGGTGAAGACCCACCCGTACGAACACCCGCAGAGCGCGGCCGCGACGTATGCCGGAATGATAGCGTCCGGCCGATTGATGAGAGCGTAGAAGTAGGAACCGGCAATGAAGAGCGACAAACCTAGCACGTAGGTCACCCGCGCGCTTACGAAATCCATCAGTATGCCGCCCACCCAGCGTCCGATTAGTGTGGCTATTGTGAAGATGCCCATCGCAACCGCCGCCTTCTCGGAAGATATTCCCGTTCCGGAGATATAGAGGATGGAATGAGCCACGAAAAAGAAGTAAGGATAGGTATGGGCGATCCCCGCGATCGCGATCAGCCAGAAAGCTGATGTACGGTATGCCTGGGAAACAGTCCAACGATCCTGTGGCGTCGCTATCTCGGCGCGCTCAGCCGGATTCTCCTCAATGATCCCGTCTACGGTTTGGCCCATCGATTCCGGGGTCTCCCGAATCCAGAGCGCCGCGATGATGCCGGAGATCACCGCAGATGCGGCTACGATCCACCACCCAGCACGCCAGTTTCCGCCGGAGGCATGCAGGATCCTGTCAAAAAACCACGAGACCACAAACCCTGAGATTCCGGCTCCAGAGAGAGCGATCCCCATTGCGCGCCCCCGATAGCGGTGAAACCATCGGGTCGCCAATGTAGCCGTCGGCACGACGGCGGCAAGACTGATTCCAATTCCATTCGCGATTCCGAATGAGATCAGGTAATGCCAGGGCCGGTGACCGAGGACCGCCAGAAAAAGAGCGCTGGCGCAGATGATGGCCGATCCCAGGACTACCGTCTGGCGAACCCCAAACCTGGCGGTAAGCAAACCCGCCAACGGCGCGGCAAGGCCCACGGCCAAATGGATGAAAGTCGAGCCGAGACCCAGGGTACTCCGGCTCATGTGTATTTCCCCGAGCATATAGGTGTTGATGACAGAGGCGCCGTAGTAGGGAAATCCCAAATCGATGAAGTCGAGCATGAAAATCACAACGAGAAGGAACCAGCCGTAGAATTTTGGATTCGAGCGCACCCTGTTTACCTCGCCACAGCCGTTAGGTGCGCGATCCTCTGCGCCGCATGTCAGTCGATTGGGATTCAGAACCCGAACCGTCCCTTGAGCCCGCGAACGCAGCCGTAGCCCTGGTAGGGTCCACAGGCGCTATTTGAGGGCGAATCACGCTTCCTTGTTGAACCCGTCCAAGTTGAACCCATCCGATCGCGGCATTTCCAGCTATCCGAAGCTGCCGAAAATCGCTAACGTATTCGAAACCGAATTCTCATATACGGCTATGTATACAGTCAAATGTCGAACTTCCGGCGAGCCAGAGTCGATTTGAGAGCGCCGGGAGATATGTTCTCGATCTCCAAAAGTGCCGCTAAACACTTCAATCGAGCTTTTTGCGACAGACGCCGCTGGTCCGTATGAGTGGCCAGGTTCTCCCGTGAAGAGGCACAAAAATCCGCTTGATTCAAGGGTTGTAGGGTCCATGGCAGATTGAGATCAAGGCATCGCCGCACCGTTTGCGAATATCTTCGCTTGCTCGTGCGGATTCTAAAAAGACCGATCAGATCTTTAGACAAGTTCCACAAATATACAATCTTTTCATTGACTGTATACAAATAGCGTGTGTATAAAGAGGCGTCCAAAAGGAGCGCCTATGAGCCGCAGGAAGATACAGATGGCTATGCGGTCTGGTTTTGTGTGGATACTTCTGCTTCTGCTGAGTCACTCTATCTGGTCTCAAGTCGCCACTGGAGCGATCGCCGGCACGGTGAAAGACAGCGCCGACGCGGTAATTCCAGGCGCAAAGATAGTAGTTCTGAATGAAGGAACCGGAGCTACCCGGGCTCTCACTACCGATGAGGCAGGACGTTATTCCGCTCCGGGACTGATTGTCGGCGGGTATCGGGTGACAGCGTCCAAGGACGGTTTCAAGACTGAAGTTCGCACTGGGATCGGGCTGACCGTAGCGCGTGAAGCCGTGGTGGATTTCGCTCTGGCGCTGGGATCGGTGACGCAGGAGGTCGTGGTGCCCGGTGAGGCCCCGCTGGTGGAGTCGACTACGGCCAGCCTGGGCTCTCTTGTGGACGACAGGACCATACGCGCGGTTCCTCTGAATGGAAGGAGCTGGGACCAACTGGCATTGCAGCAGCCTGGCGTGGCCACCATCGATGCCGGTCCCCTGGCGGGAACACCCTTCGTTGGCGGCAGTGGCAAACGGTTCAGCGTAGGCGGTCAGATCTCCGAATCGGTCAGTTTTCTTCTCGACGGAACGGATATTAACGACCAGGCGAATGGTATTCCCGGAGGCTCCGCGGGAACCAACCTGGGCGTGGATACCATTCTTGAATTCAAGATATTTACCAATGCCTTCGAGGCCGCCTATGGCCACTCCTCGGGCGCGGTCGTCTCAGCCGTGACACGTTCTGGTACCAATCGTTTCCGCGGCACCGCGTTCGAGTACATACGGAATAGCGCCCTGGACGCGAAGAACTATTTTGATGTGGGCTCCTCTCCGCCACCCTTCCACAGAAATCAGTTCGGTGGCGTTTTCGGGGGGCCGATCAAGAAGGACAAGACATTTTTCTTCACCGGCTACGAAGGTTTACAGCAAGGGCTGGCCACCACGCTGACCGCCGTTGTGCCCACAGCCCAGGGACGGCTGGGCAATCTGCCAACGGGGACAGTAACGGTGAATCCAGCCGTTGTGCCTTACCTCGCTCTTTATCCTCTTCCCAATAGGCAGGACTTCGGGAATGGGACCGGGACCTATGTGACCGCCCCTCTCAGTCCGACTACCGACAACAACGTCATGGTCCGGATCGACCACCAACTCACCAAGAGCAACAATCTCTTTGGCCGGTACACGTTTGACCAGGACAGCGTCACAGCACCGCAATCTATCCCGAACGAAACGGCCGTAAGTCATTCGCGCAGGCAGTACGCCACGGTCCAGATGAATAGCATCCTGGGACCCAAGATGCTGAATAACGCTCGCTTTGCATTCAATAGCACCAACAGCTATTACAACGTGAACGTGCCGAACGAATTGGGTTTTGTTCCAGGGCAACCTCTCGGGGGGTTGACTGTGGGTGGAATCACGGGGAATGCCAATTCAAGGCCGGTTACGCCACTGGGTGCGGCCAATGGACTTGGACCCTCTCTCTTTGACTACAACATTCTGGAGTGGGCGGATGACTTCACCTACCTGATCGGGAGGCACTCGTTCAAGACCGGACTCGACGTTCAGCGAGTCATGGACAACACGTCTTTCAATCAGCAGCAAACGGGACTTTACACCTTTTCGACATTCAACGCCTTTCTGGCTGGCACGCCTGCCAGTTTCGGAGTGGGACTGCCCCTGGGAGCGAACGCGGAATGGGATATTCGCCAGACGCTTTTCGGCGTGTATGTCCAGGACGACTATAAGGTGAATGAGCGTCTCACCTTGAATCTTGGTTTGAGGTGGGAAGCGCCCACGAATCCCAGTGACGCAAATGGCAAAACCTCGGTTCTGCCTTCGAATTCAGCAACGGCGATGGTGCCCACCAATTACTTCTTCCAGGTAGGCAAGACCAATCTTGAGCCGCGGTTCGGGCTGGCTTGGCAAGTCGACGGAACCGGGAAGACAGTCGTCCGGCTGGGTGCGGGAATCTACCACAACCAGCTCCTGCCCTGGTCCTTCTACCACCAGACGCGGGGCTTGCCGTTTTTTGGCCTGGGTCGTGTGACGAATCCAACCTTTCCCAACGCCTACCAGCTTTTCACTGGACCGCTGAGCGCGACCGGCACCGGATTAACCTCCATCAACAATATGGCGGCGTTCAACAAAACGCCCACCGACTACCAATACAACCTGTCGCTCCAGCACGAGCTCTGGAAAAATACGCTCTTCCAACTCGCCTACGCGGGAAACAGAGGCATCCACATCATCAATGTTGAAGAAGGGGACACCCCAATTCCCACCATCTGCTCTTCTTCGTTGAGCAATTGCCCTGCCGGCATCCCGAATGGAACGACCTACTATCCAGTAGGTGCAACCCGGAGGAATCCCTCGTGGAATGGTGAAAAGATCATCGCGGCGCGGGGCAACTCCATGTACAACTCCGGAACAGTTACACTGCGGCACCAGAGCGTCAAAGGTTTTGTGGGCCAGGTCTTTTACACCTTTTCCAAAGCCATGGATCTGGGCGATAGCGTAGACGGATCGTACGAAAGCCGGTCTCCCTCCGGCATCATGGACCCGGAAAATCCGAACCTCGACTGGGGACTCGCCGATTTCAATGCGACCAATCAGTTCGGAGGTAACTTCGTGTACCCGCTGCCGTTCCATGCCGGATCGAAAGGGCTGCAGCTCCTGGTGGGCGGGTGGACTTTCGACGGCACGGCGACGTTGACCAGCGGTTTGCCGTTTACTCCGGTTCTTGCCGCTGCGGTTTCAAGAAATCTGTCCAGTCAGCTTTCCGAGCGTCCCAACCTGAATCCAGGATTCAGCCCGAGTCCCACGCACGGTATTTCTGCGGGGTGCAGCGGATTCGCAGCCGGAACGCCAGTCAGGACGGCCGCGCATTGGTATGACCCTTGCGCCTTCTCAATTCCCACGGCTGGAACCTACGGCAACTTGAAGAGGAACACAATCATAGGGCCGGGCCTTGAGAACATGGATCTTGCACTGGAGAAAAACTTCAATGTGCGTGATCGGGCCAACATCGGATTCAGGACCGAGATGTTCAATGTCCTGAATCATACAAACCTCGGTCTGCCGACGACGGCCCCGCTGACCTCGACCGGCGCTGCAAATCCGAATGCAGGGTCCACCACATACACCACCACCACTTCGCGCCAGCTTCAATTCGGTGTCCGGATCAACTTCTGACGCGTCGTTCGTCCTGGTTCGATGCAAGTATGCAATCCGTTCCCGTGGGAACAGTTCGTTGATAGGAGCCAGAATGCGCTGGAAAGAAAACACGGCCAGAAGAATCGGACTTTTCGTTTTTGCCGGAGCGCTGTTCGGCTCCGCCGCCATGTCCGCACCGGCACAATGCAGCGCGAACTGCAGTGGAGTGGCCGAAGCGAACAATATGGACCTGGTTGGTTATAACGACTTGCAGGGCCGGACAGCCTATATTCCCACCATCGAGAAACAAGGCGATCGCTGGATAGCCTACATCGGTGTTCAAGCCGACTCGCCACGCCTGAATCCCTTGACGGGCAAGGTTGAGCCTCCGGGAACGCTGATTATCGACGTCACCGATCCCAGGCATCCCACAACGCTCTTTCATATTCCGGGCGAACAGATCAAACGAGCAGACATCGATAACATCAAGCCGCCTGGAACCGCGCAGGAGATTGTGTCCACGGGAGCGCAATTTGCCCGCGTCTGCAGCGGGGACCGGCTGCCTCATGGGGAAAAAGGAAAGTACTATCTGCTTCGCGGCGTGGGCAAGACGACCTGGGAAACATGGGATGTGACGGACCCCGCCAAACCTTCGCGTCTCGCACTGGTCGTGAACGGCATCCGCAACCTTCATAATGGCTGGTGGGAATGCGACACGGGAATCGCCTACGTGGCGGGAGGCCCGCTCGGCTGGCGCATCCCGCCCCCGCCCAGCGACCGGCTCGACGGCTCGAACCACACCCTCATCTATGACCTGAGTGATCCAACCAAGCCGGTTTTTATCCGCACGTTCGGCTTGCCGGGCCAGGAACCGGGCTCTGCTTTCCCGATCCCCACTGTTGGCGCCCACCATATGATCTCAACGGGTCCGAAGGGCAACCGCGTGTACTATGCCAACGGTGACGCGGGAAGCGGCTTCGTCGAGATCGTCGATCGAGAAAAGTTGCTGAACGGGCCCAAAGATCCGAACGATGCCAATCTGCAATATCCGGTGATCGGCAAGATTGATCTTCCGGCGGATATCGGCGCCGACATGGCGTTCCCAATGCTTGGCATGCATCTTCCCGAGTTTGCCAAACAGAAGGATGGCTTTGTGAAGGACTTCCTGGCGGTCATCGGGCAATCGCATAACAACGTCAAGGAATGCCGCGACAGCCGGCAGATGATGCACATATTCGACATCACGACGGAATCCAAGCCGGTGGGCATCTCAACCTGGACAGTTCCTGAGGCAAGTGGGAATTTCTGCTCCCGCGGAGGCATGTTCGGTACACATTCCTCGAACGAGAGTTTCACGCCGATCTACTATAACCGCATCCTGCTCATAGCGCACCACAACAGCGGCGTGCGGGCTGTCGATATCCGGGATCCATATCATCCGACTGAGATTGGCTATTACATCCCTGCCGTCAATGAGCGGACGAGGCCCAGTTGCGTGGAGGGTGAACCCCACCACTGCAAGATTGTGATCGACACCAACAATCTGGAAGTGGACGATCGTGGCTTCATCTACGCCGTGGATTTCGCCGGCACCGGCATGCACATCCTGGAACTCACGGGACCCGCGCGCCTCGCTGCAAACTTCTCGGCAATCGAAAGCCCAGAGAACAAACTGGGAAACAAGCAATAGAGTCGCGGGTGCACTCGGGCAGTACAGCGAATGCGCCCAATACCTCGCAGGAACGGTTCGGGGAGCTGGTTAAACCAAGGAGTGAAATCATGAAACGAAGCGCTGCTGTTTTTGCCGCTCTCTTCGCGGCGGCATGTTTCGCTGGAGCCTTTGCGCAACAGGAGAGTGATGTCATTCGGCTCGATCCTGGCCTGGACGCGATCATTTCCGCGAACGGCAAACTGGAAGTATTGCCCGACAGTGAAGGTCTTGGAACACGTGAAGGGCCCACGTGGATTCGCCAGGGTGGATATTTGATCTACAGCGACCTTCATGCGAAGACGATCAATAAGTGGGATCCGCGCGAAAACAAGATCACGATTTTTGAGAAGGACACGAACTCTGACGGCGTGACGCTGGATCACCAGGACAGGCTGGTGTGGGCAGCCAAGACACCCTCCGGAGGCACGATTGTCCGCCTGGAAAAAAACGGTCAGCGCACGGTGTTGGCGAGCGAATATCAAGGCAAGCCGCTGAGCGGTCCGAACGATCTTGTCTACAAATCCGATGGCCTGCTGTATTTCACCGATCCTGACAGGAGCGCTCCCCGTGTCTACCTTCTCAAGGGCGGCCAGGTAACGCTCGCGACGGCGGAGCTGCCCCATCCCAACGGGCTCGCGTTCTCTCCAGGGGAAAAACAACTCTACATCAACGACTCCTCCATGATGACGGTTACGCGCTATGACGTGAAGCCGGATGGGAGTATCGCCAATCCTAAAATTGTGATCGATATGAACGCCGGGCAGGAGCCATGTGCTTTCCCGTGTCCCGAGGGTTATCCCGACGGCATGAAGGTCGACAGGAAGGGAAATATCTATGTCACTGGCCGGGGTGGAATCTGGATTGTTTCCCCGGAAGGAAAACACCTCGGAACTATCGCTGTTCCCAATCATCCCGCAAATCTGGCTTTTGGCGGACCGGACGGCAAGACACTGTTCTTCACGGCCCGTCCTGGGCTGTATCGCATACGCTTGAATGCGTCTGGAATCCAGCCGTAACCGTGTTCCGGAGGGTCTATTCGCGGTCCGCGTGCAGCCAGTCGACCGTTTTGGTGAGCCCGCCGAAAACGAACATATGCAGACCGTGGACCGTCAGCGCGGAACCTTCATCCCCGGAACAGCCGCATGCCTGCGCAAGATCCAGAATGATGGGCTCCGGTCCCTTTTCCGTAAGAAGTTTGGCAAAGGAAGGATGCTCCGTCAGTACACGCAGGGAATTACCGACGCCGCAACGCAATGCGTAACGCGTGAGCGTGAGCAGCCCGGCCGGCCCAGCGAGTCCGATACGAACAGGGTGGTGAATACCGAGGGCGCGGAGATTCCGCAGCCAGTTCACGATAGGTTCCGCTTTGAAGCAGAACTGCGTGACGATCGAAAACTGGAGTCCATCCGCATCCGCAAACCTGGCCTTTGCTGCAAGCGCCTCCAGAAGAACTTCATCCGGGATGCTTGGATGTCCTTCAGGAAAGCCTGCAACCGCCATGCGCGTGATGCCGGCGTATTGAAATGCCTGGCTCTGCATGACCGCCAGCGTGGAGTCGAAAGGTCCGGCCGGCTTCGCGCGGTCGCCGCCAATGGCCAGGATTCGATCCACACCTGCCTCGACAGCCAGACGGGTCGCAAGTTCTTCAAGGAGGACCCTGCTCTCCAGATGCCGCGCGGCGATATGGGGAACGGGAATACAACCGGCCTTGCGAAGTGCCGCCCCGGCTTTCACCATATCCATGGGGTTGCTGCCAGGAATCCACGTAAGGAAAACCTCTGTGCCCCGGGGAAGCCGTTCGATTGCCACCGCCAGGGCTTTGGAGTCGCCCGGACAGATTTCAATGGAGTATCCCTGCAACATTTGCGACACGGAGGACGTCGAAGTCGAAAGGCTCATAGTCATGGATAATTGGGTTTGATCGGTGGTATACAATTTCTCAACTCCCGATATAAAAATGTATACATTATTTGCCGGCATCAGGGCAAGCCGTATGAAGTGAATAGAAGCTGCCTTGGAGATGAGTTGGACTGGAGAGGAATCGATGCAGACTGAACCGAATATGGATATTGCTCATTTGGGTCACCTTGAGCTGCTCACACCCAAGCTGGAGGAAAGCCGGCGGTTCTTCGTGGATGTGATGGGCATGAGCGAAAGCGGGCGCGAAAAGGACTCGGTGTATCTGCGCGCATACGACGACTACGAGCGTCATTCCTTGAAGTTGACCGAATCCAGGCTGCCAGGACTGGGTCATGTTGCTTACCGCACACGGAGTCCAAAGGCCCTCGAGCGTCGTGTACAGGCTTTGCGAGGGTCAAGCTTTGAGGTCGGGTGGACGGATGGGGATCTGGCGCACGGACCGGCGTTCGTATGCAAAGATCCCGATGGGCATACGATCGAGCTGTATTACGAAACACAGTGGTACGAACCTTCACCGGAGCACACGCCGGCGCTGAAGAACCAGGCGCAGCGGTTTCCATGCCGAGGCGCCAATGTGCGGCGTCTCGATCATTGGAATGGCCTGGCCGCGGATATTCGTGCGAATCGCGAGTTTTTTGAAAACTATCTTGGTTTCCGCTTAACCGAACAGATCGTGCTGGATGACGGGTCGGAGGCGGCCCTGTGGATGACCTGCACCAACAAGAGCTACGATTTTGCGTACACCCGCGACCACACCGGGTCGAATGGCCGGTTGCACCACATCACATATGCCGTGAATAGCCGCGAAGAGGTTCTGCTTGCGGCCGACGTATGCCTGGAGAACGGAATCCACATTGAGACCGGGCCCCATAAACATGCGATTCAGCAGACATTTTTCCTCTACGTCTACGAGCCGGGCGGCAACCGGGTGGAAATCGCCAATGCGGGAGCACGATTGATCCTAGCGCCTGATTGGAAGCCGATTCGTTGGACCGAGACAGAACGGAAGAAGGGGCAGGCCTGGGGACTGAAGACGATCGAATCTTTCCACCGTTACGGCACACCGCCTGTCGAAGACGTCCACGGGTAGCAGCTCCGGTTGAATCGCCTGCTCGCCCCTTCCTGCCTCCTGCGCGTTCGAACCTCGCCCTCCTCGTCCAACGATGGAGGGGCGAGGTTTTTCCTGCGGCTGAAACGCAGTCGGGGAGCGCGAGACGCCGCCGCCGGCTTTTCTGCGACGAAAGTTACACCCAAAAGTGCAAACTGCTTCGTTATACAAAAACGATCTTGACTGTATACAAACCGGTATGTATAAGGATTCAGTCTTCAGGAAGGGCTAATTTCTGGTGCTATCGATGAATCGATCGAAGTGGATCCGCAGGCTCGCAATTTGTGCCGTGGTTTGCATGATGGCAATGGCCGCAACAGCATGGGGGCAGGTGGCCACCGGCACAATTTCAGGAACGGTGAGCGATAAGGGCGGCGCGATTCTGCCGGGAGCTAAAGTAACCATCCTGAACGTAGAGACGGGCATAGCCCGTAATCTGGACGCCGACGAGCATGGAGGCTATACGGCGCCCGGCCTGGCTGTGGGTCCGTACCGGGTGACGGCGACCCGTGACGGGTTCCAGACCGTGATCCGCAGTGGAATTATTCTGACCGTCGCCCGCGAGGCGGTGGTCGACTTCTCCTTGGGTGTGGGAGCGGTGTCGGAGCAGGTGGAAGTGACAGGTGGCGCGCCGCTGGTGGAATCCACAACAGCGAGCCTGGGATCCCTGGTTGACGGCCGCACCATCCGCTCGCTTCCGGTCAATGGCCGGAGTTGGGACCAATTGGCGCTGATTCAGCCGGGCGTTACGGTAGCCTCGCCGGGCGCGGTCACAGGCAACCAGCTCAACTTCGGCACCGGCAAGCGCTTCAGCGTCGGCGGTCAGCGCCAGACGGCGAACCTCTTTCTCATGGACGGAACGGACGTCAATGATGCCGCCAACAGCACACCGGGCGGTGCTGCCGGCACGAACCTTGGCATGGAAACGATCGAAGAGTTCAAGGTCTTCACCAATTCCTACAAGGCGGAGTACGGGCATTCGATGGGCTCCATCATTACCGCCGTCACCCGCTCCGGAACGAACAAGTTCCGGGGGACCCTCTTCGAATACATCCGCAACAGCGCGGTTGATACGAAGAATTATTTCGACGTCGGGTCTTCGCCGCCGTCATTCAGAAGAAATCAGTTCGGTGGTGTGCTGGGAGGCCCCATCAAGAAGGACAAGCTCTTCTTCTTCATCGGATATGAAGGGCTGCGCCAGGCCCTGGGCACAACCCAGATCGCCACCGTGCCCACGGCGGCTGCCAAGCAGGGGATTTTGCCCTGCTCGCCGCCCAGCGCCACGTGCGTCAATGGAACAACAACCGTCACAGTGAATCCCGCGATCGCTCCCTATCTGGCCCTTTACCCCTCAGCCAACGGTCGCGACTTTGGCGACGGATCCGCACAATTCTCGTATGCTCCCACGGTTGTCACCAACCAGGACAACGGCATGGGGCGTGTGGATTACCAGATCAACGCGAAGAACTCAATTTTCGGCCGCTACATGACGGACGCCGACAATATTCTGTCTCCGCAGGTGCTTCCGAATGAAATCGCAACCGCCGCGTCGCGCCGCCAGTACAACACCCTGCAGTGGAACAGTGTGCTTTCGGAGTCCACGCTGAACAACTTTCATTTCGCGTATAACCGCACCGCCAGCAATACCGACTTTGAATACACCACGGATGTGAGCGCCCTGACATTCGTTCCCGGGCAGACTCTGGGCACCCTCCAGCTCGGTGCGGTCGGCGCCGCGGGTTCCCGTGCGCTGACGATGCTGGGCAACACGCTCGGCGCAGGTCCGGCGGTTTCCGTGTTCAATGTCCTGGAGTATGGCGATGACTGGACGCACACTGCAGGCCGCCACACCTTCAAGGCCGGCGCCAATATCCAACGGGTTGGCGAAAATGAGCAGGTCAACGGCAGTCTGCGTGGAGCCTATACGTTTTCGTCCTACACGAACTTTCTGCAGGCGGTTCCGTCAAACTTTCAGGTAGCCTCACCCATCGGCACGCCTTACCATCTGGATCTTCATCAGACCCTGATGGCCTTCTATGCCCAGGACGACTTCAAGCTGAACCAGCATGTTGTTCTGAATTTCGGACTGCGCTGGGAAGCGCCCACCGCACCGTCTGATACCGGCGGCAAGACTTCCAGATTGCTCTCACCAGCGGCAACCAGCCTGACCGTCAGCAGCAGCTTTGCCGATATCCAGAGGAAGACCTTCGAACCGCGTTTCGGTCTGGCCTGGGAACTGACGTCCAGTGGTAAGACGGTGCTGAGAGCGGGCGCCGGTATTTATCACAACCAAATTCTGCCTTACTACTACCACGTGCTCTCCAAGAACCCTCCTTTTGCCGGATTATTCAGCGCCACGAATCCTCCGTTCCCAAATGGACTCAGCAAGTTCAACGGACTGACGCCCGGGACATCCACCGGCCTGGTGAACCTGTTCATCCTGGCTCCGTATCAGAAGACACCCACGAACTATCAGTACAACGTTTCCATCCAGCAGGAGTTGTGGCGCAACACGGTCGCACAGGTCGCCTATGCGGGCAACGGGGCCCATCACCTGTTAACCGAAGTTGAAGCCGACAGCGCGACCCCAACGGTTTGCGGCGCGGGGAACTGCCCGGCCGGCGTGCCCAGCGGCGCGCTGTATTATCCCGCTGGCGCTGCAAGGAGAAACCCTGCGTTCAACGGCATCCGCTGGTACCAGTCCAACGGCGACTCCTCCTACAATTCCATTTCCTTCTCCATCCGGCATCAGAGCGTCAAGGGTTTGCAGGGGCAGATTTTCTATACCTATGCCAAGGCAATGGATGACTCGTCGAATACGAGTCCGGGCGAAAGCTTGCGTTCTCCCCAGTCGGCGATGAATCCTGAGAACCCGAAACTCGACTGGGCCCTCTCTGACTTCAACGCGAAGCATGTCGTCGTGGGTAACATGAGTTATGCCATTCCGTACCATCCCCAATCCCATGTTCTGGATTTGGTGGCGGGTGGATGGTCGGTGAATGCCATCACCTCGTTCTCCTCGGGTCTTCCATTTACGGCTTTGCTCGCAACGAACAACTCGCGCAATCTGACCACCGCCGGTCAGGCCGACCGGCCCAACCTGGTCCCCGGTGCCACCAACAATCCCACGCATGGCACGTCCGCGGGATGCGCAGGCTTCCTTGCCGGGACCCGCGTCCACACATCTGCGAACTGGTACAACCCCTGCGCCTTCTCACTGCCGATCGCCGGAACGTATGGAAATCTGGGCCGCAATACACTGATCGGACCCGGTCTGCAGGACATTGATTTTGGCCTGGAGAAAAATTTCCGTGTCCGTGATTTTGCCAACATGACATTCCGCGCGGAATCGTTCAACCTGTTCAACCATACGAATCTCGGACTTCCGAACACCAGTGCATTTGCAGCCAGCGGCGCAGCGAATCCGTCCGCCGGTGTCATCACCCAAACCGTCACAAGCTCCAGGCAGTTCCAGTTGGCCTTGCGAGTCAACTTCTAAACCCGATCACGCTCCGGAGGTAGAGTGCAGTTTCCAAGCATGTTTGATTTGTCGGGTAAGGTTGCTGTCATCACCGGTGCTGCAGGTGGGTTGGGCACCGCATTTGCGGAAGGCATGGCAGAGGCCGGAGCCGATGTCGTATGCGGCGATATCGATGAGGCAGGCGCGAAGGAGCTTGCGGAAAAGATTACGAAGCTGGGCCGCAGAGCCATCTCGGTGAAGTGCGATGTGACCCAGGAATCCGATGCTGCGGAGCTGATGAACCGCGCCGTCGAGGCCTTCGGAAGGATCGATATTCTTTTCAACAACGCGGGAATAGCTGACAAGGAACCCAAGCGCATCCATGAGTATCCGACGGATGACTGGAACCGGGTCCTAGGCATCAATCTCCAGGGGGTCTTTTACTGTTCAAGGGAAGCCCTTAAGGTGATGGTGCAGCAGAAGAGCGGCCGGGTCATCAACATTGGGTCTACCTGGGGAATCGTTGGATCGTCCAGCATCGTGCCTGTGCCGGCTTACTGCGCGACAAAGGGCGCCGTGGTGAACTTGACCCGCGAAATAGCTCTCGAATACGCTTCGCAAGGCATCACGGTGAATGCAATCTGCCCGGGATTCTTCGTGACCAACATCGCAGGCGGAGCGCTTTATAAAGATCAGGATGCGTTGAAGCGGGTGCTTGAGTATATTCCTATGCAGCGAGTCGCCCAGCCCTGGGAGATTAAGGGGGCAGCCATCTTTCTCGCCTCTGAGGCCGGTGCCTACGTCACCGGGACGTCGCTGGTCATTGACGGCGGCATAACAGCCAGGTAAACGGCGCTGGTCTGGTTTTCGGATCGCGGCCGCAGCAAGGAACCGACGTTCAATTGATTCTCAATGGAGAGACAATGGCCACAGAAGCTAAGCCCGAATTCTGGCGTGACATCAAGCCGATTACCAACGTGTTCCGTCCAGACGCGCTACCTGAAATTTTTTCCCCAAAGATCGCTGAAGGCGACGAGCGCTATTTCGTGCCGTTCAATGAAACGATTTCTTCTAAACCGATCTGGATCTCTCTCTCGACGAATCGCTGGTGCGATGTCCTGATGGCGAAAGGCCCTGGTTTGGTGAATCGCCATTACCATGCACACGAAGTGCTGGCGTATACGATCTCCGGTAAGTGGGGTTATCTGGAGCACGACTGGATAGCGACGGCTGGCGACTTTGTCTATGAAGCGCCAGGTGAGGCCCATACGCTGGTTGCCTACGAGCATCCCGATCCAATGAAGGCTTTCTTCGTGGTCACAGGTCCGCTTGTCTGGCTCGATGAAAACGGCGAAGCGGCCGGATATTACGATGTGCACGATTATCTGAAGATTTGCCGTGAGCACTACGAAAAAGTAGGCATTGGCGCGGACTACATCAACAAGCTCATTCGTTAGTGTGGGCGCCTCGTAAGGGTGCCATCCCCGTGTTCAGAGGGTTTGTATGAATCGTTTTGAACATGCTGTGTATGAATGCATGACTCCCACAGCCAACCTGCTCCAGAAGACTACGGATCCTCTGCACAGGGCGATTCTTCTGAACTTCTGGCGGCATGTTCATCTGGAAGGGTCTGGCGACTACGAGGCGATCGTTGCTTCCGACATGATGGCGGACCACCCCGTCTACAGGGTGTCTTGGGGAGCGAATCCTACCATCATCCGAGGAAAAGAAGCGGTCAAGGCGTTTTACTCCAGCGTCGGAGAGGCCGTGCTATGGCACTCCGACGATTGCCTGGCAGTCGCGGACTGGGGCATTTGCGATGAAATCACCTTTCATCAACTTGCGCTTGGTTCGGATCTTAGGGTCCTGGGGTATGAAGTTTCCGATGATCACGGGTTGTATCACGTGCATAGCCGGCAGGCTTTCATCTGGCCCTACGATAACCAGGCTCGACTCTGCGGCGAGCATCTTTACGAGGACAAAACCAGTCTCGTCATTGAAGAAGTCGATCCTTCGGAAGCAGTTCTACCAGCGCGAGTTCGCGAGATTCATCGCGAAGAGTTGAAGAAGCTCGAACTTAGGTTCGGGTCCAATTTTTGGGTTTTTGGATCAGCAGGCCAGACGAAGCAGCCCGTATAGGGTGCGGTTTCGATTTGACCAGTCGTGTAGCACTTTGGAAAGGAAGGGAACTTTGGGACGTCTTCAAGATAAAGTTGCGGTGGTTTCCGGAGGAGCCGGTGGAATTGGGAGCGCAGCAGCACGGCTGTTCGCGAAGGAGGGCGCCAAGGTCACTATCGCGGACAACTCCGAGCATGTCGGGAAAGGCCTTGCGGAAGAGATCGGCTGTGACTTCATCCGTCTTGATGTCACCAGCGAAAAAGACTGGTCGCATCTCATCAGCAGCGTCGAGGAGAAATTTGGCACAGTGAACGTCCTGGTCAATGCGGCCGGCATCGAGGGCAAGGGCCTCGGTGAACAGAGCTCGCCCGAGTCGACAACTCTGGAAGAGTGGAGACGGGTCCACGCGATCAATCTGGACGGCACGTTTCTGGGTTGCCGCACCGTTCTTCCAGTCATGAAGCGCGCTGGCTCCGGATCCATCATCAATATCTCCTCGATGGTTGCGTATTACGCTTCACCTGACTTGACGGCCTACGGATCTTCGAAGGCGGCGGTGCAGCAGTTTTCCAAGACCGTCGCTCTCTATGGCAGCAGGGATGGCAAAAAGATACGCTGTAACTCTGTGCACCCCGGTCTTACCCGCACACGGATGCTCAATAATATGTACGCGGAGATCGCCTGCAGTCTCGGCATAACCCCGGAGGAAGCGGAGATGCGCTCTGCCAAAACGATTCCGTTGGGGGCCATAGGAGAACCCGAGGACATTGCGAACGTGATCCTTTTCCTGGCTTCGGATGAGGCCAGGTATGTAACCGGCTCCGAATTTCAGGCTGACGGCGGGCAGCATCTTTTCGATGCGAGATAGTGGGCAGTTGCGGTGAAGCTTTTCGTCCGCGTGGACACAGCTGAACCGTTCTTGAAGATTTTCACCTTTCCATAGAACCGAACAGTTGGATTCTATGTAGCAGAATCCCAATCACCAGGAGATAGTCATGATTACACTTGAGGACGCACGCAGGATCATTGCCGCGGCAGAGAAAAAAGCGAAAGAAATCGGCCAGCCTATGAATATCGCTGTAGCTGATGGAGGCGGAAATCTTGTTTCGCATGTCCGGATGGACGGCGCCTGGATCGGCAGCATCGATATCTCCATCAAGAAAGCCTATACATCTCGCGCATTCGACATCGCCACCGCGGATCTTGCCACGCATTCGCAATCGGGCAATCAGTTCTTTGGCATTCATGCGTCGAACGACGGCAAGATCATGATCTTCGCAGGCGGGATTCCTCTTAAGAAGGATGGGGAGGTTGTGGGCGCCGTGGGTATCAGCGGAGGCTCAGGAGAACAGGATCACGCTGTCGCCGAAGCTGGGGTAGCCGCCTTCTAGGCCGGCCAGACTCCTCGCACCGCCCGGCTGGAAGCCGTTCCACTGGTTCACTTCGCTGACGGTTCGGCGCAGCTCCGGGGAGACATTTTTTGATCAGGTTCGCGTCCTGCTTGATGGTCAGGGCGTCGCCGAGGTTGAGGAGCACCAGGCGGCCTGCGGCATATCCGCCGGAAGGAATTGCCGCTTTGCGCCCGAAGCAGATGGCGATATCCATGCCGATGCTTTTGAGATGTTCCGCTTGGTCGACGCTAAATCCAATGCTCAGGCCCACCAGGAGAATGACCGAGGTGATGCCAAACATGGTGAGAAACCTGCGCAGCTTGGTCTCCAGGAGTGCGGCGATGATCTGCTTGAAAATCTCACGAATGGGCATAAGGGGACCGGCCCGCCTGGCTGGCGTATCGGTGCATTCGCGCGGCGGGCAAGGGTGGTTCCATGAAGAGTGGCTGGCTGCGTTAAGATAGCCACAAGACGCCGCAAAGCCCGGGTGGTGAAATGGCAGACACAGCGGACTTAAAATCCGCAGACC
>DASYEV010000057.1:0-19278 GCA_036498835.1 Acidobacteriaceae bacterium
GGCGAACTATCTCTTTCCCATCACACCACGGGCCATCCAGCACGATCGCGCGCAAGGCAATTACCGTTTTGGCGGAGATAGCTTCCCAACCTCGCCGAACGATCCCAATGGCCTGCTCATCAACTACTACCTCGCACAGGATGTACCCACGCTCTCGATCACAGTTACGGACAGCAATGGCAAGACAGTGCGTACGCTGACCGGGCCAGTCAAAGCCGGGCTGCATCGCACGAGCTCCGAGAGCTTCGCGCGAGGGCGCGGTCCCAGAGGTCAGGGACCGCAGGCGCCTCCTGCCATGCCTCCCGGCAAATACACCGTGACGCTGACGGCAGGCGATTCCACGCTCAAGAGGGACGCCGAAGTTCTTCCGGCCTCGACATTCGCCTACTGAGGCGAACCTCACGCTGCAGGATAGGGATTCCGAGCGAACGCAGTCCTCGTGCATCTTGCTCTTCGCCACACTTTAGTTCTCAGGAGAAATGATGATGAATCGCCGCCGGTTCCTCCAATCAGGAGCAGTGCTTTCCGCCGCAGGGCTCGCGGGAGCCCAACGGGAACGTGCATCCGAAGCTCCAACCACTCCGCTGCCGCCCGCTGTGCTTGCGCTTCCCACCAACAGGAAAAGCGAAGCTGTACCCATCTCCATGGAGGAACGCGCGAAGCGTCTGCAACGCGCGCGGGAACTGATGGTGGAGAACAAGCAGGATGCGATCCTGCTTGCCGGCGGCACCTCGCTCAACTACTTCACCGGTATACGCTGGAGCAACTCTGAGCGCCTGATGTGCCTTGTGCTTCCCGCCAAAGGTAAGCCGTTCTTCGTGTGCCCGCATTTCGAAAAGGGCCGGATCGATGAACGGCTGGGCAGCCTGCCGGACGGCAAAGACATCGCCGTCTATTTGTGGCAGGAAGATGAGAGCCCGTCCGCGCTGGTAGGAAAGGGACTCGCTGATCTGGGTATTCGCAGCGGCGTACTAGGTGTGGATGAAAGCGCGCCTTTCACGTTCGCCAATGCTGTCGCGAAGGCGAATCCAGCCATTCATGTTGTCGATGCCACGCCGGTGACCGCGGGCTGCCGCATGATCAAGAGCCCGGCGGAACTGGCCTTGATTCGCCTGGCCTGCAGCATCACCATGCAGGTGTATGAGGCTGTGTGGAAGTCCGTGCAGCCCGGCATCACCACGCGGGCTTTCTCCGAACTCTGTGCCCGCGCTTACGGTCACATGGGCGTTGTCGGGGATACAAACTGCCAGACGGGCCCTTCCAGTGCGTTGCCTCATGGGTCCATCGCGCCGCAGATCATTCGCGAAAATGCGATGGTGCTCATCGACGATGGCTGTTTTGTCGAGGGGTATCAATCGGATATCTCCCGCGCCTGGGTGTATGGAAAGCCAACCGATTCCATGCTGCGCCGCTTCGATGTGGTCCATCGAGCCCAGGCAGCCGCTCGAGAGGCGGCAAAGCCGGGTGTAGAGTGCCAGGCTGTCGATGCCGCCGCGCGCAAGGTGATCGACGATGCGGGATTTGGCCCGGATTACAAAATCTTCGTTCACCGTGTCGGTCACGGCTTGGGCATGGACATCCACGAGTGGCCCTATCTTGTTCGAGGCAATACGCTCAAGATGCGGGCCGGCATGGTCTTTTCGGATGAACCGGCGCTCTTTGTCCCCAACGAATTCGGTCTGCGCCTGGAGGATGACATGCACATCACGGAGAACGGCGCGGAGTGGTTTACGCCGCAGAGCCCTTCGCTGGAACATCCCTTCGGCGCCTAGATGTCATTGAACAACAAATGGGGGAACAGCTTTGAACAGGCGTGACTTTCTTGCAGGCGCTACGGCGTTGGCCGGCCTTTCGGCCAGTGGGCTTTCAGAAACTCCGCGCGATGTGAAGATCACGCGCATCTCAAGTTGAACAATGGCTGCGCCACCGTGCCTCCGGTGCCAGGTCTCGGCGTAAGAATCCGCAACGCAAATTATGACCGGGACATGGCATCGAAAGAGATCGTTGTTTCGTAGGAAAGTCCAGACATTCGTCGCCACCAGGAACACAAGCGCCAAAGGCGCGCTCCATACCAGCCCAGGGCGAAGCCCTGGGTTACGGACATAATTATTTCGAGGGCTGAAGGCCCGATCTATCTGCCCATGCCGCGCAGAACAAACTGTGATGCTGCACTCTATGGATCGGACCTTCAGTCCTCCACTTCTTGTTGACAGGTATCTGGGGCTTTGCCCCAGGCTGGTATGGCGTCGCGCCTTCAGCGCTTGCATGCTTCGAGAAAACGAACATCAGTCGTCAACAAAACATTTTCGTTTACTCAACACTTCCCGAGGCATGCTTGACTACTGCCCTCCAGCCGCTGCCGGATCTTTCACCGGCAGCACAGCGTTCCAATCCGGTGTGGCGACGCCTGCAAGATTTTTGAGGAAGAAGTCATACATGCGCCGCAGACCGTAGTCGACAGGGCCGCTGGATCGCAGCGCCGTGTGGCCAAGGCCTGGAGCAACGATCAGGTCGAAGTCCTTGTGTGACTTGATCAGCGCGTTGACTACCTGGAAGGTGGACGAGGGATCGACGTTATCGTCCATCTCACCGACCACCATCAGGAGATGACCTTGCAGACGCCACGCATTGTCGACACCTGACGATGCAGAGTAGCTTTCATCGACCGGCCAGCCCATCCAATCCTCATTCCAACTGATCTTATCCATGCGATTGTCGTAGCAACCGTCGAAGGCCACGCCGGTCTTGTAGAACTCCGGATGGAAGAGAAGGGCAAGCAGCGTGCTCTGGCCTCCTGCGGAACCGCCGTAGATGCCAACGCGAGTCGCGTCGTACCAGGGGAACTTGGCTGCCGCGGCCTTGTGCCAGAGAATGCGGTCCGGAAAGCCGGAGTCCGCGATATTCTTCCAGGCGACGTCATGAAACGCCTTGGAGCGGTTGAGGGTGCCCATGCCATCGATCTGCACTACGATGAAGCCCATGTCGGCCATGGACTGCATGCCGATCACTTTGTCTCCGCCTGACTGCAGGCCGAAGGGCCAGAACGTCTTGGGCACAAACGAACCGTGAGGGCCGGCATAGATGTTTTCGACGACCGGGTACTTCTTGTTCGGATCGAAGTTGCGCGGCTTCACGATCAGTCCCCAGATGTCCGTTTTGCCGTCTCGCCCTTTGGCGACGAAGACCTCGGGAGCCTTGAAGCCGGCAGCCACAAGTTTGGTAATGTCGCCACGCTCGACTTGACTGACGAGCGAGCCATCGCTGACCTGATGGAGCTCCACGACATTGGGCATATCGACCCGTGAGTAGTTGTCGACATAAAACTTCATATCCGAGGAGAAAGCCACATCGTGATACGCGTCGGCCGTCGTGATGGGCGTGAGATTGCGGCCGTCGAAATCGATTCTGTAGTACTGCTGGAAGTATGGGTCTTCGCCGGGGCGCACGCCTCCGGCTGAAAACCAGATCTGCCGCTTCTGGTCATCGACCTTGACGACATCACGGACGACCCAGTCGCCCTTCGTGATCTGATTCTTTACCTTGCCGGTGTGACCGTCATAGAGATAAAGATGATGCCAGCCGTCGCGTTCCGAAGCCCAGATGATCTCATCGCCAAGACCATTCACGTCGTGGCGATAGATCCGATTGGAGCCAACGTTAACAAAAGTCTTGGCTTCATCGCCGGCAGCCACACGCGGCTTCCCGGTCTCAGCATCCACTTCGATAACGCGGTACACCTGGTGCCCGCGTTGATCGTATTGAAAGGTGAGGGTGGCGCTGTCCTTGCGGAATTCGAGCCGGGACATCTGGTAAGGGTTGCTGAACAGGCTGTCGTCGATCGCAATCTGTTTCGCCGGCCCTACATGGAAAAGAACAGGGCGGTCGATATCCACGGGATCGCCAGGCTTGGGATAGAACTGGTAGCTGGTCTTCGGCTGAAGCTGGTCCGTGGGCGATGACTCCACATGCGTGACCATACGGTGATACCCGGGAAGCACACGATAGGCGGCGAGCTTCTTGGAGTCCGGCGACCAAACGATCGACTCCGGGTCATAGAAGTCATTGGGTGCTCCGTCCAGGCTAAGAAAAGTTAATGCACCGCCACCGGCGGGCCGCACAGCAACGTTGAAGTTGTTGACCAGCGCTTCCCATTTCCCATCCGGAGAGCGCTTGGGTGTGTTGTTCGCAGGCACGTTGAGATCGCGCACTACACCGAAGCCGCGAGGTTGACCTTCCCGGCCATGAGACTCGGAGCAGACATAGTCGGTCAGCCGGCACATCCAGCGCGACTCTTCGAGCCGGAAACTAATGGCCTTTTGATCGTTGCTGAATTCGACGGCACTAAAGGGCAGACGGAGCCCCGTGTACTTTTCCCCGGAGCCTTTGCTGAGAGCTGCTTTGCTGAGGGCCGCGGCTATTTTGTCTTGATCGAAGGCCGTGCGCTTCTGTTGCGTGTCGGCATCCAGGATGACGAAGCTGAAACCGCCGGGAGCGGTCTTGCGGTAGACGTAGAGATGAGTCTCGCCAATCCAGCGGCCGGGATCGGCGACATTTTCGGTGAGATACATCCACGCATCCCGCAGGCCTTCGGATCGTGCAAAATCCGCGGGCGTCACCTGGGCATGCAGCGAAACCGCAGCTACGGCCGCGGCTAATAACATCGCACTAAAATGGAGCTTCATCGTCACCTGTCTGTGTTGGAATTGGATCAGTTTCGTTCTTCACCTTGAGGGCAGCTTTTTGCTGGCTATTCACTTGTCGATCTGCTCATCCAGGATCGAAAGCGGCCGGGCGGCTTCGTTTCAGGATTTAGTGAATACGAAATAGTGTACATACTTGAACACAGTTGCGGCGGTCAAGTAGTCTGCACGTAAGATCGGGAGCATCTATGCGGCTGAGGGAAGTGATTACCGTAGTCGGGGCTCATGCGGAAGGGGAAGTGGGCCGTGTGATCACGGGCGGCGTGATCGCTCCGCGTGCCGCTTCGATGTTTGAACGCCAGCAGGCGCTCGAGCGCGACCAGGACTTTCTGCGAACCATGCTTTTGTCCGATCCGCGAGGCAGCGTGAATTCCGCGGTGAATCTGGTCACGCCGCCTATCGCGCCCGAAGCTGACTTTGGCATGATCGTGATCGAGTCGGACTACTATCCGCCGATGTCAGGCTCCAACCTGATCTGCACCGTCACGGTGGTGCTTGAGACCGGTATGGTTCCCATGCAGGAGCCGGTCACAAAGCTTTGCGTGGATACTCCCGCCGGATTGGTCTGGGTCAAAGCCGAGTGCGCTAATGGCAAATGCAAGCGCGTGGCTTTCGACAATGTCCCATCCTTCGTGATGCACGCTCAGAAGCCAGTGGAAGTACGCGGCCTGGGAACGATTCAAGTCGACGTGGCTTATGGCGGCATGATCTACGTCATCGTCGATGCGGCGGCGCTGGGCTTTGAGCTCGCCGCCTCCGAGGCGCGCGCGCTGGTGGAAGTAGGGGAGAGAATCAAGCTCGCCGCGGCGGAGCAGCTTCCTTCCGTTCACCCAGAGAATCCGGACATCCACACCATCAACCAGACGCTCTTCGCCGGGCCGCTGACGGTCCAGGATGGCGTGAAGGTTTCGAAGAACACGGTTGTAGTTTCCCCCGGCCGCCTTGACCGCTGCCCCTGTGGTACGGGTAGCTCGGCGCGTATGTCGCTGATGCATTCGCGGGGTGAACTTGCGGTGGGCGAACCCTTCAAGCACCTGTCGATTCTGGATACAGAGTTTGCTTGCTCCATTGTGCGAACAACAAGCGCAGGCAGTGTGAGCGCGGTGGTTCCCAACATTTCGGGCAGAGCCTGGCTAACGGGGGTTTCGCAATACGGAGTGGATCCCGAGGACCCATTTCCGCAAGGCTACCGGTTGGGCGATACATGGTTTGCAAGCTGAGAAGACCCGAGTTAAATCCGAAAGGCTGATACGCTCGTCACCCTATTCGCCGCAGTAGAATACTCGCCATAGGAGACATGCATGAAGCTGGCTGGCTTAAGGTTAGGAACCTTCATGCTGTGTTGTGTCGTTGGTGTCACTGCTGCCCGGGCACAAACGTATGACCAGGCAGTTGCCCGGAAGAAGTACGATGCCTACAAGACACAGGTGATGGCCGGGGATCTAAAGATCGACTGGCGCGACTTTCGGCTTACAGCAGCCCTAGGTCAGGTAAGCCAGGGATTTGATTCGCAACCTGTCCATAATCAATTCGTCAATGATCTTGATGCCGGACGATACGAGAAGGCCTTGGCAGAGGCACAAACTGTCATCGATCACAACATGGCATACGGTGAAGGCCATCTATTGGCTATGACAGCGCTGCAAAAGATGGGCAGAGAGACAGAAGCAAAAAAACATGAAGCGATCCTTAATGCGATTGGTCAATCGATCATGGAGTCGGGGGATGGGAACTCCGCCGAAACAGCTTGGTTTACCGTTGCCCCCAGTGAGACGGTCTTTTTTCTGACAGAGGGGCTAGGGACCGAGATGGAGGACCACGAGCTGGTTCATGCAAACGGTCATGTTTACGACAAATTAACTGTGCGTGATCGACAGGGCAGTAAACGAGTCTTGTGGTTCAATACCGATACCAATGAGGAGTTAAAGGGGCGCGCACTACATCCGAAAGTTCCTCCACAATAGGAAGTTTCGTGATCTCGCTCTTGGCCTACGGGCGAGACCAGCCTACTTTATGGCCGCCGGTACTCGCCCCACAAACTTCCTGAACTCATGCTCGGGCAAAGCCTTCGAGACCAGGTAACCCTGGCCATACCTGCATCCCATCGCTTGTAGCAGGCCAAGATCAATGTCCGTCTCAATGCCTTCGGCGACGACCTCAAGATTCAGCGCCTTGCCCAGGGAGATGATCGATTGCACGAGAGCGGATTCTGCCTGCCCCTGCGCCATTTGCATGACGAACGACCTGTCCACTTTAATGGTGTGGATAGGGAATTTCTGCAAATAGCTGAGCGAAGAATAGCCCTTTCCGAAATCGTCCAGATCAATTCGGAATCCCATCGACACAAGTTGCCGCAAGACCTCCAGCGCTCGTTCCGTATCTCCGATCAGGACGCCTTCGGTAATTTCCAAAGCAAGACATCTCGGCGGAACCTTGTACTGGTCCGTCAGTTCGGCGAGGATTTCGCAGAGCCGGTGATCGGTGAGCTGCCGAGCGGAGAGGTTGATGGCCATGGAAAAGTCATCCGGCACAACCCCCTGCTTTCTCCAATGAGCCAGATGGGCTATCGCGCCGGCGATGATCTGCTCGCCGAGCTGGAAGATGATGTCTCCCTTTTCAGCAATACCGATGATTTCGTCATTGGGAATGGGGCGTAAGGTTGGGTGCGAAAAACGAACCAGCGCCTCGCATCCGCGGATACGCCGGCCTTCTAATTCAAACTGCGGTTGGTAGAAGGTCTCGAATTGATGATGGTGGACCGCTTCGCTGAGTGAAGAGACGATGAGGAGGATGCGCGAAGCTGCCCCTTCCATGCCTTCTGCGAAGACCAGCGTACCGCCGGGCCCCTGACGTTTGCACTCCCGAACGGCAACTTCAGCGCGCTGCACAAGAGTGGAAGGCAGGCAAGTCTTCGAAGCCGTTGCAATGCCAATCGTGAGAGAAAGAACGATCTGACTGTTTCCTTCCCCGGTTGCAATCGGTTCGGTGAACCAGTCGCGGATCTCGTTGGCCTGGACTCTTACTTCATCTTCACCACCCTGGAGGCGCATCGCGATCACAAACTCATCGCTGGATAGCCGGGCTGCCACAGTCTCCGGCATCCCGCCCGTTTTTTGCGCCAGGCGGACTCCGATCTTCTTGAGGAGTTCATCGCCCTGGGTCCTCCCCAGGGCGCTGTTGAGCAACTTGAACGAATCGATATCCAGGCAGAACAGTGCAACTTGTTCGCCCGCGGCAAAACCCCGTTCGAGTGTTACCTCCAGGAAATCCAAAAGGTAATTCTTGGAATACAGGCCAGTGAGCGAGTCCATGTGCTGGCGATCGGTGACATCGGAGATGGCGCCGACCATTCGGACCAGAGCGCCATTTGTGTCCCTGACTGCGATCCCATGATTCGCGATCCATCTCCAGTCCCCATCGGCGTGCCGCACACGATACTCGCTGTAGAACGAACGCACCGGAGAATTTCGCATATCGGAGATGGTTGTCAGCCGGGCGCGATCCGCTGGATGGATCAGTCTCACCCAATCGTTAGGACTCACCCATGCATCACTGTTACCGAGCCCGACAATCGTCCTCGCCCGCGCTGATTGATAGAGCCGGTCAGCAACACAATCCCAGTCCCAGATACCTTCGGCGGTCGCCTGCGTCGCCAACCGGTAACGCTCGTTGGCCAGGAGGACCTCGCGTTCTATCTTGGCCAGCCGTTCCGGGTAAAGCACGTTGTCCAGAGCCAGAACCGCGAGCGCTGAGAATCGTTCCAGCAGCACATGTTCCTCAGGTGTAAGCATGGGACGCGGCTTCACATCGATGATCGAGAACCCGCCCAGCCGCAAACCTTCCCGGCTGATCAGAGGCGCGCTGGCATAGAAACGGACGTAGGGATCACCCAGAACGAATGGATTGCCGCGAAACCTTTCATCCGCATGCGTATCGGAAACCACAAGGGGCTTGTCGCTGAGGATCGTATGGGCGCAGAAGGATGATTCGCGCGGACTTTCAGTGATCGGAATACCTATCTTCGCTTTGAAGAACTGACGATGTTCGTCCACAAGGGAGATCAGTGCGATGGGCACATCGAAAATAGTCGAGGCAATGCGCACAAGATGTTCAAAGCTTGGGTCCGGTGGACCCTCCAAGTCGCAGTATTCCTTAAGGGCGCGAAGGCGTTCTGCCTCGTTGCTCGGTATGGCGGCGGGAACAGCTTTCTCGAGAGTGGACATAGGAGCGACCTCGTACAAACCTGAACGTCAGGGTGAATGCTGCCTTCGGACCCATAGGAATGACGCATTGCGGCATAGTCTTCGCAGCCCAGAGCTCAATCGAGTTGCTCGTTGCCCGGGGGCGCCGCTCGGTTTCGATCGCAAATTACTGTAAGCCTAATTCGTGTAATCCGGGAAGTCACGCAAAGAGATATCACCGTCGTTTGGCCGGGAACCGTGAAAAATACTGGCCCCTGCTCCAACGCCTGATGGGAACTCAATCAGAAAGATAGGCCGGAAGCTGATGAACCTCTTGCCGCTCTTTGGAAAGACCGGCAGGCTCAAGTTGCTAAGTGCTTTGCCAACAATAGCGAGCACCCGCTGAGGCGATTCGGAAAGAAGGGAACCGATATGAGGTGAAGCCCCAGGTATTCCGCGGCACCTTTGTTAACCATTCGGGTCGGCGGCGCGTTAAGAAAGGTGAGATCCCATTCCAGGAGTTCCGCATGACTCTGAAGCGTTCCTTGTGCTCTTTATTTTGGCTGCTTCTCTTCGCAGCGGCCTCCTCCGCGATGCAGGCGAATGCTCAGGCAAAATCTTTTGAGGTTGTCTCGATTCGCCAGAACATATCGCGGACCAGGCCGGGGACTCAGGCCCTGACTCCCTCTCCGGACGGCTTCCGCATAAGCAGCGCACCGCTACAGATGCTGATTATGACTGCCTATCGGCGCTCCGATGGCACGCTGTTTGTCAACAGCATCGAAAAGCTTCCAGATTGGTCGAATGACCGCTACGACATCGATGCTCGAGTCGCAGACGAGGACCGCGCGGCATGGCAGGATCCGAAGAACCAGCCCGCGATGCTGGAGTCCATGCTGCAAACGATGCTGGCGGACCGCTTCAAGCTGGCGGCACATCGTGCGAACAAAACGGTTCCGGTGTACAACCTGGCCGTGACCAAAGACGGCCCGAAACTGGCAGAAACCAAGGCCGACGAGCGAATACCTTCAGGCCTGACATTGCCCGGTGGGGGAGTGATCGTGCAGGGCGATTCGCCGTCAGGGCAAAGCGCGCACCTGTATAACTTCACGATGGGATTGCTTGCCTCGCTCCTGACGACACAGTCGGACCGGCCCATCAAAGACAAGACCGGGTTGACGGGGCGCTATGACATGTTCATTCGCAAGCCCGCCCGGATGGCTGCTCCATCAGCGGACTTGAACGGCACACATGATGAAAACGCCGACGCCTCGATGTCCGAAGTGCTCAAAGGCCTTGGGTTGAAGCTCGAACCGGCGAAAGAGGAAGTGGAAACGCTGGTCATCGATCAAATGGAACGTCCGACCGAGAACTAGAACAGTTCCGGTGATGGTGTAGACCAAAAAGAGGATGCTGAAGCCGCTTTCTCCCAATGGAAATGGCATTTTCCACTGTTCGGGAAGACCACAGTATTACCGAAACTGCTCTAGTTTCATCCCTTTCGCCATGCGGCCAGAATCTCCTCGATCTGGTCGGCGACACGCAGGCGGGCATCGGCGCGGTCAACGCCGCCCGCCAGGAGCACGTCGTATTCGGTGTGCCTATGGCGAATCGCCGCGATCACCGCCGCGGTGAGTGCACGCTTCTCCAGGCTGCGGCCTGCTTCTGTCCGGCCGACCCGCCCACTCCCCCTGGCGGCCGTATGCTCCGCGATTGCAGCTCCTTCGGGGGCCGGGCAGCCGGGAAACAACGCTCCGATCTCTTTGGCCATGCTCATGGCAAGTTTGCGATCCTCGTTCCGCCGCCGGACGGCTCCGAGCGCACGCGCTGCAGCCCTCTCCTCGGCATCTTCCAGACACTCCCGTTCAGCTTTTTCGATTGCGGCGGTCTCCACGAGGATCCCCTGACGCTCGTGACGCTTCCGTGCGCGGCTGAACCGCAGCACGGCCGCTGAGCGGGCGCTGTACTTCGTCGCTCGCCGCGTCAATGCGGGATCACCCGCTCTCAGAAATTCGAGATCGCCGAGACCCGCGCACGCCAGACAAAGCACCAACTCAGCTTCCATGGACAGGAAAGAACCAGCCTCCAGATCCAGGCCGCATTCCGAACAGCAAGCGGAACGCAGAACCTCAAAGACGACCGGTTTCGGCGACTCGCTTAGTTTCTCCTGGAGCCGCTGCTGCTTATTCTCTGAGAGCGCAGGCGAGAGGTAGTGAGTACGATAGAACTCCTCAATGGCAGGATTCCCGCTCGCGCTGAACTGCAGGGGGATCGTTCCAGACCGGGCCCGGCGTACGTATGCGGTTTCACTGGGCTTCAGACCGTTCTCCTGCGCCCACCGGCGGAAGATCGCCATTGAGGTGGAGATTTTCTTGAGGTTTCCCTGGATAACGCGCTCTAGAAAATCGATGCGCCCTTTGCGCCAGGAGTCGACGTGAGTCGGTTGCAAAAGCCCCATTCCACAAAGGACATCGATGGCGCTGACGTACTGTTGCCGCGCCAGGGCGGCCTGGGCGGCTTGAACGACGCGTGCTTCCAAATCAGGTTGGTGAGTATGATCCGACACATCACCACAATGACACGTCGGATGAAATATAGAAATCGAACGGAGGAAAAATTGGTGGAGGCGGCGGGAGTCGAACCCGCGTCCGAAACTACTGACAACAGAGAGCGTTCATGCTTTTCCCAGGTTCGCTTTTGTCTCGTAGCCGCCGCTTGGAATGGGCAAAGACGCGGAAGCCACCAGCCTGATTGATCTCACCCGTGGCGTCCAGACGGAACTCCTTGGGCCAGCCTACTGTGCGACGATCGGTACCCGCCCGTAGGCGAAGCGAGAGCGATCGGCTACTTAGTTAATTAAGCAGCAAGCGCGAATTGAGGTTCGGCACTTATGTTTTTGTGAGCGATTACGGGTGTTCACACCCCGGCATGCCTCTCTGCCGCAAGCAATCCCGTCGAAGCCGTGACGCCCCCATTTTGGAGCTGGCAACAACATTGCGTTGTGGCGCTGCAAAGAACTGACTCCAGTATATAGATGCGTGTGGAACGTGCCCGACTCTTCGCCTCAAGCGAGCGCAATCACAATGGCGCCAGCCGTGATCAGCCCGGCTCCCGCAATCTTCATCGGCGTCAGATGCTCACCCAGCAACAACCACGCGAACACGATCACCAGCGCCACGCTCAGCTTGTCGATCGGCGCCACGCTGCTGACCGGCCCAAGTTGCAGCGCGCGGAAGTAGCAGAGCCACGAAAGCCCAGTGCAAAGCCCCGAAACCGCCAGAAAAATCCAGTTGCGCCGCGTCAGCAGGGTAACCCCGTGGTGTGCTCCCAATCCCAGCGCGATGGCCCAGGTGAAGACAACCACCACGCTGGTGCGGACTGCCGTCGCCAGGTTGCTGTCGACGCCTTCCACTCCAACCTTGGCCAGCAACGCGGTTCCAGCCGCAAACACTGCGGACAGTAGTGCCCAGACGAGCCAATGCATGAGGTGTTCCTCCTGGAGATTTCTTTGACGTGAAACAGGCTAGACCAGTTCCGGTAATGGTGTAGACCGAAAAGAGGGTGCTGAAGCCGTTTTCTCCCAATGAAAACGGCATTCTCCACCGTTCGGGAAGACCACAGTATTACCGGAACTGCTCTAGCGTGTTCGTTGAGCCGCGACACGGTAGGTCCGGTCTTCAGACCGGACATTTCAAAGCAGCCGGGAATCCGGCTTAAGCCGCTGAGGGCATGCTCCTGCCGAAAGCATGGGCAGCGCCAAAAAGCAGGTTTCTCCGCTACGCGGCTGCGCCGCTCCGGTCGAGATGACAGGTTTGGGCGAATTGAACGAAAGGGAAGAGGGGACACCTCGAACTACATCTTCAGCGATTCGAGATCGATCGACATCCACTCACCGCGCTCGATGCCTGCCCGGATCTGTGCCGGAGTGCGGCCCTTCAGGGTCTCACGGTACGTGTAGACCCCTTCCTTCATACACGTCGAACACTCGGCTCCGTGCACGCCCTCAAAGCAGCTATGGAGGCTGTTGTGACCCAGCGCCCGGTCACAGTGGCAGTAGCAGGGTTCCTGATGCAGGACGTTGGGAACCTTGGCAGCCATTTTGTAGGCTGCGACCTGGTAGCTATGGCTGAAGTTCGGGCCGGTGAGCTGGCTGCCGGTCAGGAGCGGGGGCAGAGCCTTGGTCGGGGGGGCCGCATTATAGGCAGGCACATCATTCATCTGTCCGCCAAACTGCGCCGAAGCGGCTACCACGACCAAGGCCAAAGCCACACATCCGAAAAGATGCTTCATGGCTGCATTTTACCTTTATGCTGCTCCTCCCATGGTTTGGCGAACAGCAGTGCCACGATGTTCTACAGGAACCGGGAGAGTGCTAATAATGTCGCATTACCTTGGTTTAAGCAAAAAAAGGCGGCATGAACGGTGTTTTGTCCATGCCGGGAGGCCAGTGACGCAACTTGCTCTCGAACTAACTGCCAGGCGTTCGAGGAATTCTCGGTGCATATCCAAGTTTCTGGATCAGCGTCTACGGAATACAATAGCACGAGGGGAAGGTGTTTTGGCAAGCCCCTAAGACTCTTCCAATTGTTAATTTTGCAACTTCAAAGTTCGCGGTCCAAACGTTCGGCCATGGAGGTGTCATTGGCGGTGATCCCGCTGGCATCGTGGGTCACCAGACCCAGCCGTACTCGGTTGTAGCGGATGTCGATGTCGGGGTGATGCCCAGCAGATTCAGCGACTTCCGCCACTTTGTTTACGAACGCCATGGCTTCGGCAAAGTCCTTGAACTTCCACTCGCGTGCGATGCTGCCGCTGTCCAGCTTCCATTCAGGCAGCTTTGTCAGGGCCGTTGCCAGTTCTTGATCGGTTAACTTCTGCATGGTGTTTTTCCAATCTCCAGTGTTTGGATGCGGCAGGCCATGACGGCGCGAGGGGCATATCGCTTTCCGCAATTTGGGATTATTGCCTCTTCTCAGCCTGTTTTGCCTTACGAACAGCCACCCAGCCTGGTTTGGTGGTCTGGCGGCTGCGCCCCAACGCCAGCGAACCCTCCGGGACGTCCTCTGTAATACAGGATCCCGCAGCAATATAACTGCCATCGCCAATGGTCAGGGGCGCGACCAGCGTGGAATCCGAACCGACGAACACGCCATCGCCGATAACCGTGGTGTTCTTGTGGACGCCGTCGTAGTTGCAGGTGATCGCCCCGGCGCCCACGTTGACGCCTTCGCCAATCACCGCGTCGCCCAGGTAGCTCAGGTGATTGGCCTTGGAGCCTCGGCCCAGCTTCACCTTCTTGGTTTCGACGAAATTCCCGAGGTGCGCGGCCTCGCCGATCTCGCTACCCGGGCGCAGATGCGCGTAGGGTCCAAGGAAGGCGCCGTCGCCCACAACAGCCTCATCCAGAATGCAGCCGTTGCGTACCAGCACACCATCACCCAGCGTCGAGTCCTGGATCACCGAGTAGGAACGCACGCGGCAATCGGAGCCCAACCTCGTTTTGCCCAGCAGTTGCACGTAGGGCTCAAGGATGGTGTCGGGACCGGCTTCGACTTCAGCGTCGATTACGCACGTTTCCGGCCGGAAGATGGTCACGCCGGAAGCCATCAGCTTCCGAGCCGTCGCCAGGCGCATGGCTGCATCCAGGTACATCATTTCGGCGATGGTGTTCGCGCCCAGTACTTCCTCCACGCTGTCCGCTTTCACAGCGACCACGCGTTCGCCCGCCGCGACCAGCATGGCGGCCACATCGGTCAGGTAATACTCGCCGTGCGCGTTGTTGGTGGAAAGGGAATCGAGGTGAGCAAACAACGCCTCGGTCCGGAAACAGTAGATGCCGGAGTTGATCTCCGGCGCACTGAGCTGCTCGGGCCGTAAAGACTTCTGTTCGACGATCGCGGAGACTTCAGCTCTACCCTCACTCACGCGCAAGACCCGGCCATAACCTGTTGGATCGGGTGGCACGGCGGTAAGGATCGTCATTGCGGCGTGTTCGGCGAGATGGGTGGCACAGATTGCAGCGAGCGTCTCCGGAGGGATCAGCGGCACGTCGCCTGAGAGCACCATCAAGTGCTCGGGGGGTGCTTCGCCGCTGGCCGCGAAGTGGGCTTTCACCTGCTGCAGCGCATGGCCGGTGCCGCGCTGTTCCGCCTGCAACACGAACTGAACGCCGGTGGCTTCCACAGCAGAACGTACGCGCTCGGCCTCATGACCGACGATGCAGAAGATCTTTTCCGGTGCCGCGATGGTTTCCGCGGCTGCGATGACGTGCAGCAGAAGGGCGCGGCCGCCAATCGCATGTAATACCTTGGGCCGTTTCGATTTCAGCCGCGTGCCTTTACCCGCAGCCATGATCGCAATGCCGAACATGCTTGTATCCATACGGGGCTTATCATCTCACGCACGGAATGCTGATTGCTTGCATGCTTTGTCTGCACGGACTGGTACATACCCAACGCCAACCGTAACTGGGACCACTATCCGGCCCCGGCCTGACCCCATAGCCACATCTCTTTTTGTTGGGTCATCCTGAGGCGTAGCCGACGGACCCCCGTATTGTGCGATGCTTCCCGGTCAACGGTCTTCATGCGAAGACCCGCGCCGCTTACGCGTGAGGGTTGTACCACCCCGGGCCGAATACTGGGATCCTTCGTTCGCTGCGCTCTTCAGGATGACCCTCATGAAAAAGCGAATCGCAGATGGCTGCTACGCCCGACAGACCTCGAGCACGTCCGCCCCAAATTTATCCAGCTTTTCCGGACCAAAACCGCGCACATTGCGAAGCGCAGCGATGTCCCGCGGCTCGGCCACTGCAATCTCACGCAGTACCGAATCGCTGAAGATGAAGAACGTGGGCAAGCCCGCTTCCTTTGCCTGCTCCCGCCGCCACTCGCGCAGGCGTGCGGCAACAGCCTCCTGCGTTCCGTTTAGCTCTTGTGGCGCAACGCGCACAGGAACTGCAGGTGGACGTTGTGCCGACACCACAGCGGATGGCGCGGAAACAGACGCGATGCGCGGCTCACGTTCAGAACGCGCCACGGGAAGCGGAATCTGCTTCCGGACTGCAGGTACTACGGCTGGTTTTTTCACCGTAGGCGGACGGTGCGTATCTTCGGCGGTCGAAACCCCGGCCCCGCCCGAGCGGCAGATTTCAATGACCGCAGCCCCGTAGCGCTCCAGCTTGTCCTCGCCGATGCCGGAGACCTGCGCCAGCACTTGCAGTGTCTTCGGTTCGGCCGCTGCGATGGACTTCAACACGCCATCGCCGAAAATCAGGAACGCCGGCTTGCCGCTCTTCTCGGCGGTCTTTTTTCTCCATTCGCGAAGACCTTTTTCCAGTCCCTGCTGTTCCTCGGTTAGATCAACGGCCGCAGCCTGTTTGGCACCTGCCTTGGCCTTGTTGTTCGATCGAGACTTCGGAGCCGCGGTTTCATCACGCAGCCACACCGTATCGAGCGTCGCATCATCGGGCGTCAGACCTTCATGTGTGATGGAAACTTTGCGATAGGTCACATCGCGGCCTTCCGGATTGCGGAAGGTGTCGTTGGCGATGCTCAGCAGACCTGCGCGCGCCAGCGCATCCAGCATGCCGTCGAAAGCTTTGCGGTCGCGGGTCAGCGCAAGATCGGTGAACAGCTTGCCTGTCGATGTACCGCGCTTCGCCACCGCGCTCAATATTTCCCGCAGGTCTTCACGTTCGCGCTTGCCCGGTTGATGCATCGCCGAATCCGCACCGCCTCCAGGTCTGCACACATCGCAGCGTCCACAGGCATTGCCGTGTGCGAGGGGCTCACCAAAGTGCCGCACCAGCGCCGCCATGCGGCAGGTGTGTCCCTCCGCGAAGGCCATGATGCGGTCGATCTGGTCGCGCCGGAACGCGACCTGGGCTTCATAGCCGTTCTGCCAGCCGCGTTCGCCCGTGCCTCGTACCATGCCACTCATGTCGGTGGTGGCGACACCTTGTGCAACCAGCTTCTCGATGCTGCGGTCCAGCGTTTCGCGGTCGAGTTTCAGCGCCCGCTGCAGGTCTTCGACGGCGCAGAACTCGTCGGAAAGCTTGGCGGCGACGCGTTCAAGGTCGCTCTTCGCGGGGTAGTTGCGCTCCAGGAAAAATTCCTGCAGCTTGCGGTCGGCAAAGCTGTACAGCAGCACCGTGCGCGACGGCAAACCATCGCGCCCGGCCCGTCCGATCTCCTGATAAAAGGCTTCCACCGATCCCGGCAGAGCGACATGCACCACCGTGCGCACATTGGCTTTGTCGACACCCATGCCGAAAGCGACGGTCGCGACGACGACATCGAGCTTGCCGCCGAGGAACGCGGTCTGCACGCGTTCACGCACGCTCGCCTCCAGCCCCGCGTGATACGCGGCGGCGGGATACTTCGTGCCCAGCTTCGCGGCTAATTCTTCCGCGGCCTTGCGGGAGGCCGCATACACAATCGCTGGACGGGCGCTTTCATCCGCCAGCAGCTTCACCGTGTAGTCAGCGCGTTGAGGCTTGGAAAGCTCCATCACTTCAACCGCCAGATTCTCGCGACGAAAGCCGGTGATGAAGATCGCGGGATTGTCCAGGTTCAACTGCGTCGCGATGTCCCGCTGCACGGCCGGAGTCGCTGTTGCGGTCAGCGCAATGACCGGAGCCGGCCGCAGCGCCTGCAGGTGCGCACCGAGGGTGCGGTAGTCCGGGCGGAAGTCATGGCCCCACTGGGAAATGCAATGCGCTTCATCGATGGCCACCAGCCCCGGCTTGCGTTTGGCCAGCATCTCCGGAAAACCGGGCACACGCATGCGCTCGGGAGCGATGAACAGGAAGTCCAGTTCGCCGGCAAGATAATCGCGGCAACCCTGCCGGGAGTCCTCGCGCGAAAGTCCCGAGTGGATGCGCGCCACGCGCAGGCCAAGTGCGGACAGCTTTCCCGCCTGGTCGTCGATCAGCGCGATCAGCGGGGAAACTACCAGCGCCGTGCCTTGGCGCGCGAGGGCAGGGAGCTGATAACAAAGGCTCTTACCCGCGCCGGTTGGCATCACCAGAAGCACATCCCGCCCGCTGGCGGCAGCCTCGCACACCTCCTGCTGGTGCGCGCGAAAGCTGCCATGACCGAACACGCGGCGAAGCAGATCGGAGAGGTCGCGGACGGAGGAAGAGCCGGGCATGGACCCGGCTATCTTCGCATATTCTTTGCCTCGGGATAAAGCACCTGAAGAGATTCGTCCCAAGGGCAAGGTCTCATGCGGTAAGCAAGGACGTGGTGCTTCAGGCTCTTGCAGTTGCTTCTCTTTCTGTCATCGCCTCACCCCGTTCAGGCAAAGATACAAAGACCGCCTGACGGGGACCCCGACTCGCAGGGGATCTGCTGTTCCTCCGGGGTGACGCGGACTCTGTGCAGGCCCACCCATCGCGCGGAAAGCGAGCGCGATGAATGGGGCACCCACGTCCATGCCTGATCCGTGCCCGAAGCGAGTGTTCCAGTAAAAGATCACGCCACGTACTACGCCATCATGATCTTGTCCGGAGTAATCGGATAGCTCCGCACCCGCTTGCCGGTCGCGTTGTAGATCGCGTTGGCGACCGCTGCGGCTGCGCCGGTGATGCCGATCTCTCCGATACCGCGAGCGCCCAGCGGACTGAACTTGGTGTCGGGGATATTCAGCGCGGTCACATCCATCTCGCCAATGTCAGCATTGACGGGCACGTGATACTCGGCGAAGTTTTCGTTCACCGTGCGCCCGTAGGTCTTATCGATGTGGGTTTCCTCATGCAGTGCGAAACTCACACCCCAGGTGATGCCGCCTTCGAGCTGGTTGATGCCGGTCTTGTTGTTGACCAGTGTCCCAATGTCATAGGTCGCGACGACTCGCCGCACCTTGACCATGTGGGTGTCCTTGTCGACTTCGACCTCGGCAAACACCGCGCCAAAGCTGTGCGAGCTCATCGACGTACGTGCCTCACCCGGCTCCGCCGATCCCTGGGCTTCAATCGCCTGGCTGCCATTGCGAGCGATCAGGTCGGTAACCTTTTCGCCCGTGGCCGGCTTCGATTTCTGGAACACACGTCCGGCGTGAACATCGACATCCGTAGCTGCGACGCCATGCAGCGGGGAAGCTGCATCGCCGATCGCGGCTGCGGCCACCTTCAGCTTGAGTTGCGAGCACGCCGCATCCACAGCCGGGCCAACCGAGGCAGTCGACTGTGAACCGCCCGACACCGGAGCTTTGGGCAGCATGGAGTCACCCAGCTTCACATCCATCTGCATCGGATCGAGCCCCAGGTTCGCCGCAGCCGTCTGCGCCATCACCGTGTACATGCCCGTGCCAAGATCCTGCGTTCCACTGCCCACGAAGACACGACCGTTTGGCAGATAGCGCACCACGGCAGCCGCCGCAGAACGATTCGCCGG
>DASYEV010000058.1:0-4130 GCA_036498835.1 Acidobacteriaceae bacterium
TTTTTTTGTTGTCTTTTTGGTTGTCATCCCCGCAGGGGATCTGCTGTTTTCGGCATCGACACAGTGCTTCTCGCACTACCTCAACTTCCAATAAGGGTCATCCTGAACGGAGTGAAGGATCCCAGTATTCTGTTGGTGGCAATGAGAACGCCGGATTTTGACTGCTGATGCTCATTCACGAACGGCAGTCGACAGTGGACACATCCCGTAATACGGGGGTCCTTCACTGCGTTCAGGATGACCCAGCATAGAGGTTGGTGGCCCAGTCGAAACCGGAGCCTCTTCCTGCAGAAAACAAGGACTACTTTGCTGCCGCCTCCAGAATCGCTGCGGAGCGGTTGAGGGCGTCGGCCAGAACACCGAGCTGCGCTTGTGTGCGGGGTGTGTCGGTGGCATCGATGCCTTCGTTCACGCCCGGGATGACGACGGCTGCGTATCCCGTGTACTCACCTGGATCGTAGATCGCGTGTTTATACCAGGCGCGCTTGGGCAGGCCGGCATCGATGAGCAGAGCGCCTTCTGCATTTCGCAGCGAAGCATTGAGGCGGGCTGCGGCTCCCGGCTTCGCTCCGGATTGCAGGGCGAAGACCGCGTTGCCGGCTGTGGCAAAGCGTTTCGCGGCGGCGTGGGCGGCGGTGAAGTCGAGCTGCATTTTCGCGTCTGTCGCACGTCTTTCCGCTGCGGTCAGGTAGCGGACGACTTCCGCGCCGTAGAGGCGATAGTCGTAGGGCAGGACATCGGCATCCGCCATGTGCAACAGCTCAAGACCGAAGACTCGAGCCTGCTGCTGTTCGTAGACGAAGGTGGGGTCGGCGTTCCTGATGAACCAGTTGTAGTCGTCAAAGGTCGAGTGATACACGCCGTAGGGGCCGTCCGAACCGATGTCGGTGGAAGGTACACCAACGTGCTGGAAGAACGGTGTGTAGTCCGAACCGGAGCCAAGATCGCCCACGCGGACTGCTTCCGCGCTGGCGGGCGCGTTGGAGGGAGCACTAAACGGATTGGCGGCAGTGCCACGGCGGCGAGGGTTGTCAGCCTGCGACTTCAGCCACTGTTCATACACCGTGCCGCCCTTGGGGCTGGGGACCTGGCGGGCTACGTCACGGACGAATTCCTTCAGCGAAGGAACAGCGGACGCGTTGAAGCTGCTGCCGGAGACACCCACATCCATATTGAAGTAGGCGACAGCATGGCGAAGGCTGGCTTCATGCTGCTCCACCCACTCGGTGGAACCGATCAGGCCTTCTTCTTCCGCGTCCCAACTGCCGAGAACGATGCGGCGGCGAGGCTTCCAGCCCTGCTTCAGCAGAGCGCCCAGACCATGCGCGGTTTCGAGCATGGCAGCGGTGCCGCTATTAGGATCGACCGCGCCGTAGACCCAGGCGTCGCGATGATTGCCGGCGATGACCCAGTTGTCTTTCTCCGTGGGATCAGTGCCTTCAATCACGCCGATCACATCCCAGATGGTGCGGAGCTTGTAGTCCTGCTCCAGGTGCATGTGCACCTTCACGGCTCCAGTGCCGCCCAGATGGTAGGTGAAGGGAAGAGCGCCCTGCCAGTCGCGCGGGCTTTCCGGGCCATCGAGCGCTTGAAGAATGGGCGAAGCGTCCTGGTACGAAAGCGGGTTCGCGGGGATCGAGGGTTGGTTCTGCCTGGCCGGGTCCATCAGGCGCTTGGACTCGGGAAGGTCAGGTGTGGCCGCGATTCCGGGGCTGCTTGGGTCGCCGGCGTAGATGGGGAGAAACTGCACGCTGCCGCGCTGCACGGCTGAGGGTGGGCGGTAGGCTCCGCGCGGATACGCATCGCCGCGGGTGTAGCCGTCATCGGCAGGATCGGAGTAGATCAGGACGCCCTTGGCGCCGTACTGCTGCGCGATGTAGACCTTTACGCCACGGAAGTTCTGGCCGTAACGCACCAGGACAATCTTGTCCTTGACGCTGATGCCCAGCTCGGCGAGCCGCTTGAAGTCGGCGAGCGAGCCGTAGTTGGCGTAGACCACATCCGCAGTGACATCACCAGATGCCGATGAGCCGTTGAAAGCGGTCAGGATGCGCGGATCGTCCTGGAAGGGATCGCCGCCATAGGCCCTGGGATCGACGTGTTCCGGCGTGGGGCCGGACATCAGTTTCTTGCCTGTGGAGTCAAAGGCTTCGATCTCGATCTTGACCGGCTTGTTGAGGTAGACGCTGTAAGGAACGATCGTGGTTTCGAGACCAGCGGCGCGGAACTTCGAAGCCACATACTCAGCGGTCTTGAGGTCTTCCGGCGAGCTGGCCCAATGAGGCTCGGCCGTCAGCGTCTTGAGATGCTCGCCTGCCAGCTTGGCGTCGGGTACGGCGATGAAGGCTGCATCCCACTTGGCCTGCTGGGAGAAATCGGTATAGCCGAAAACTTTCGAGCTGGGTGCCTGGGCCAACGCGAACGTCGCCGACAAGACAGGAACAACCCACAGTGCGCGCAGGGGATGCATCTGGACCTCCAAAAGACTTCAGTGAATTGTTTTAGGCGATGACTTGGGTACAGAACTTGCAGCGTGTCGCGGCCACGGGAATCTCGCCCAGGCATTGTGGGCACGACTTCGTCGTGGGTGGCTCGACCGCAGGGGGATTGAACTTCTTCAGCAGGTACTGCATGGGCAGCACGATGGCGAAATAGATGGCGCCGGCGACCAGCAGGAAGTTGATCAGCGCGTTGAGCAGCTTGCCAATGTGCACTTCACCTGGAGCGATATAACCAGCCGGCAACGGATTCGGCGGCGGGGGCACGTGGTGCAGCACAGGAATGTGGACGACCATCGTCGAAAAATCAGGTGCGCCGACGAGGGCGGAGATCACGGGCGTGATGACGTCGGCTGTTACGGACGATGTGATGGCTCCGAAGGCGGCGCCGATGATCACGGCTACAGCGAGGTCCACTACATTACCGCGAAGGATGAAGTCGCGAAAACCTTTGAGCATAGAGGCACCTCGTGCGAAGGATGCAAGGATTCCCGCGAGTATATCCCAGGGCGATGGGTGGCGGGCACGATGCCCGGCTATGGGGCACTTGCAGTTGCTTTTCTTGTTTGTCATCCCCGTAGGGGATCTGCTTGTGTTGTTGTCTTTGTTCTTGTTCTTGCTCTTCTTTCATACCCACAAATCTGTCATCTCGACCGGAGCGGAGTGGCGTGACCTGCTTCTGCTCCTTCCCATGCATGGGCAGGAGCATGCCCCTCAGCGGCTGAAGCCCAGCCCTTTCAAAGCGGGTTCGTGGTTGACCGCTGACATGGGCAGGGGCAGAAGCAGGTCTCTCCGCTGCGCGTCACGGTGAAGCTGTGACGCTTCGGTCGAGATGACAGAGTTGTGGAAGCAAAAAAGAAGAAGCAGATCCCCTGCGGGTCGGGGTCCCCGTCAGGCGGTCTTTGCCTGGACGGGGTGAGGCGATGACAAACAGAAAAGCAAAAGCGGAAGGCGTCGGAGAGCCAAGCGTGGTGCAGGCCCACTCATCGCGCGAAGTGCTGCGCGATGAATGGGGCACCCGGGTTTGTACTAGCCCGCATTTCTCACAGTAGTAGAGGCTGTTGGATGTTGGGGTAAAAAAAGTACTGGAAAAGGCCGCTCATTTCAGGCATAACAGCGTTGTCGAGACGAAGTTATGGATCTTGAAAAGGAGCGGCCTTGAAGACAGAGTGTACTCAAAAAGCGTTTGTGTTTGCATCACATTTTTCACGCCGTGTTGTGGCGGAGTTTTGCGGGGACCGTGTCTCCAGCGACGGTGGTGCTCTGTTGTTGCGTGAGGTAGACGGTAAGGTCGATCTGCTGGGCCGCTTGTCGGCCTGTTTTACGGACCAGCGCGATCAACGCCGTGTGGAACATCCGTTGTCGTCGCTGCTTTCGCAGCGCATCTACGGTCTGGCGCTGGGCTATGAGGACCTGAACGATCACGAACAGTTGCGCACCGATCCGTTGTTTGCGTTGCTGTCGGGCAAGCGGGAGTTGGAGTCTGCTCTGGCGGGCAAGAGCACGTTGAACCGCCTGGAGCTGTGCGAGGGCAAGAAGCGTTATCACAAGATCGACTACTCGAGCGCAGCCATCGACCGGCTGCTGGTGGATCTGTATCTGGAGTCGCAGGCCGCGCCGCCGGAAGAAATC
>DASYEV010000059.1:0-29400 GCA_036498835.1 Acidobacteriaceae bacterium
GCATCGACCAGCATCGTGTGTCCGTCAGGAGAGGCAAGAAAGAGCGAGTCTCCCTGGCCCACATCCAGTGCCGTGACTTCCAGCACACCTGGATGCAGCAACGGCCGCGATGGCCAGAGCACGGCTACCGGCACAAGCGCCAGTGCGGCGAGACCGGTTGCCACCCAGAGACGCGCTCGCAGGCGCAACGACCAGCACGCCCAGACGACGGCAAGACACGCCGTGATGATCGCGATGGTTGCCGGCATTGGAACGCGGAGGTCGGCGATCTCCGTATGTCCGGTGTGGCTCACGATGCCTCGCACCAGATGCAGAAGCAGCGCGGTGATCGATGCTGGAACCGCGGCGGCATGGATGCTGAGCAGCGAAAGGAGGAAGGTGGCAATTGCCGCGCAAAGCAGAACACCGATCAGCGGAATGCAGATCGCGTTCAGTGGCAAGGCGATGAGTGTGGCGCGATGGAAGTACAGGGCCATCGGCAGCATCATGCAGATTTCCGCCGCGACACCAAAGAGCAGCGCGGCACATGTCCCATGCAGGGCCTGCAAAAGCCAGAGCGGGATATTTCGTGCCCACTGTCCAAGCAATGCGCTGCAAAGGCTGCCGGCCATGCGTAGTTTCACGCGGAGCTGTGCGGTACGTGGGGGCAGGGCTGCATCCAGCCGAACCGTCCAAAGTTCATGGATGGCGTCATGCCATCGCCGCAGCCAGCGTTCGGTCAAGGGCGCGGCAATACCGGCCAACGCCACGATGACCAGCATGGTCATCTGGAAGCTGCTTTCGAAGAGTGCCCGTGGGTCGAGGACGAGGACAGCGAGTGCGGCTGCTCCTAACGCGTTCAGCGGGCTTCGTTCGCGGCCCAGCCACTGTGCGATGAAAAACGCCGCACTCATGATGAAGGCACGCTGTACCGGCGGTCCAAAGCCGGTGAGCAGGGCATAGCCGCCGGTCAGGACGACCGTCGTCAGGGTCGCCACGCCAATAGGCAGACGCAGCCTGCGCAGAAGCCAGAAGAGCGCTCCGGCGACGATCGCCACATGCAATCCCGAGACAACGAACAGGTGGAAGGTTCCGGTTCGTTCGAAGCCTTCACGCAAGGGATGACTCAGCAGGGTTCGATCGCCAAACAACATGGCCTGCAGCATCGCCGCGTCTTCTTCGCCAAGCCTCGCGAATGCAGGCAGGGAACGGTTCGCGGAGGAGGTGACGAAATCCTGAAGACGACGCGACGCCCAAGCCTGCGCGGCATACAGGCGGCAATGCCAACTCGCACGCTGCGCGCCCGTTCGCCGAACGGCGGAAGCTTTGACATTGGCCTGTACGCCGATGCCCTCACTCAAAAGTTCGTCCGGGTGAGACCACGCGCCCGGGTCGCGATAGGTCTCGGGGACGCGCATCTGGAGTGGCACGGTGACGATGTCGCCGCATGCGAGCGGAGGATCGCCACCCTGGATTGCGATGCGTACTCCACCTTCAATAGGGACCATGGTGGAAACGTCAGGTGTGAGATATTCAACTGCATCGAGCCGCAGATCCACGGATTCCATCAGGGGTATCGGGTCATGGTCCTCATCCTCCGATTCGACTTCCTGTGGCCGCGCGGGACGGGCAACGTGCCGCGGCGGGTTTTGCAGGTGGCGCACACGCATCACGCGCCCCTGAACCACCCGGCTCAATCCGTCCGCGTAGGAGCGTAGATCTTTCTGGATGGGCACGGACGGCTGCATGTGCGCGCACCAGCAGCCAACGGCGATCCACAGGGTCAATACAGGCAACGCCGCGACGCGAGGCTGGCGGGCAATGCTGACAATTGCCAGTGCGAGCAGCGCCACAGCGGCAGTGGCGAGTGCGAAAGGCGTATGCCAAAGGAAGCGCGCCAGCACATCTCCGGCGATGAAACAAAGGGCTGCAAGCAGCAGCGGCATCCGGCGAAACCGCAGCGGCTCGACCGGCGGCTTCGCATCCATCCAGAACCGCGCAGTGCCCAGAACTCTCATCGGCAGGTTCTGCTTAGTTTGCCACGAAGGCGGTCTGCTTTATCTTTGCTGGAGCATGACGACCGTTTCCATGTGGAAGGTCTGGGGGAAGAGATCGATCAGATGCATGGCCTTGATGCGGTAGCTGCGTTGCAGAACAGCGAGATCGCGGGCGAGCGTGGTGGGATCGCAGGATACGTACACGAGTTCAGGAGTGTTGAGCCGCAGGAGCAGCTCGCAGGCTTCCATGCCCGCGCCGGCGCGTGGCGGGTCGAGCACCACGAGGTCCGGGCGGTCCCGCTGGACAACGGCGTTCTGAAGGAAGGCGAGTGTCGGCGCTTGCACGGCTTGATGGTTCGTGCCCAGCTTCGCAAGCGCTCCACGTAAATCGGTCACTGCGGCGGCGTTCGCTTCGACAGCGGTGACCTGCGTGAACGCACGCGCGAGCACTCGCGAAAACAAGCCGACGCCCGCGTAAAGATCCCAGGCGAGCGCACCCTTGTGTCCCGAGCAGACCAGGTCGACGAGTGCGTCGACCAGAAAGCGGTTGACCTGGAAAAAGCCTCCGCGGCTTATCCAGTAGGTTTCGCCGGCGGCTCGATACGCAAGGCCCTGAGCACCCCAGGTGTCGATTGCCGGTTTGCGAAACGCGGCCGCCCCGGCTTCCACGGCGCCTGCTCCACTGAGTTCCGGAACCCGGGCTTGCAATGCTTCGCACATACGTCCGAAGCTGCCTTTCGGTTGCCTGGTGCGGGCAGATACGTACAGGCTCATGTTGAGCTTCGAGGAGGCGTCGTCCATGAAGAACTCTGCTTCCCTGGTGTCCTCAAGCCACACTCGGGCTTCCCGGCTGGCATTTGCGGTCTCAAGCAGCGAGAATGCGGCTCGCAGCAAGAGCGGCGATGAGATGGGACATGTTTCGATGCCCAGAAACTCGTTCGTCCCGCGCATGCTGTAGCCGATGCGCAGTTCACCCGAGACATTCGCAATGCGGAAACGGACGCGGTTGCGATACTCCCACGGTTCAGCCGAATGGACCGCGATGGCCGGCAGGTTCTGGGTGCCCGCGCGTTCCATGGTTTCAAGAAGAATGGCCTGCTTCATGGCGAGCTGTTCTTCATACCCCGCATGCTGATACTGGCAGCCGCCGCAGCGGCCGAAATGGGGACAGCGCGGTTCGGTTCTCGAAGGCGAAGCCTCAAGTATCTGCACCAGCTCCGCTTCGTTGCTCGACGAAGGCAACGCGATCTCGACAAATTCGCCGGGTAACGTGAAGGGAACGAACGCGACAGCGCCCGAGCTCGTTTTCGTCAGGCCTGCACCGCCGTAGACGGCGCGTTCGATGCGAAGCTGTTCAGTCGCGGCCATCAGGCGAGCCCCATGTAGAACAGGCTCAGGCGCGGCAGTCCGCGCCCTTCCAGCAAGCGCTTCTGCAGGAATTGAGCCTGCACCTGGCGGATTTGTGTGACGTTCATGCGCGATTTGTAGGGAGTGAGTTCGCGGTCGGCCTGTTCGCGCAATTGAACCATCTCGGCTTCCGGCGCCGAACTCATCACTGCCGCAAACAGGCGTTCTTCCAGCACCGTCAGGGTGCGGTCGAGGTCGTCGAGAGCGGTTGGCTCTGCGGAACGCATCGCGGCTGCCAACTCGCGCAGGCGCAGCGCTGTCGCAAGCCGCAGCGCATCCGCACCAGCCTCGGGTAGAGTGGCAGCCTCGATCGTTCCAGCATTGCTCTCAAGAAAGGCCGCTACACGCTCCACTTCGAAGCCGCTTTCGCGTGCTTCCGTGGCGGGCTTTGTCTGGGCGCTGCCAATAGCCGCTTCCGCCATCTCTTCCGCAGCCTGCATCACGGCCTGCGAACACCAGGCGAGGCCATTCACTTTGCGCATCCGGCCTTTGGCGCGGGTCAGCCGCAGATCGTATTTATCGAAGGCATCGTCGATGCCGCGCAATACGGCCTCAAGCGGAACACCCGCTTCACGCCAGGTTTCAATCAACGCCCAGTCCAAAGTCGAGAGCAGCAGCAGCGAACCACGCCTGCGGTTGAAACGGTCTTCGATTTCGCTGAAGTATTGGAAGTAGTTCATGGGGAGCAGGAAAGGTGTGCGAGTTAACAGCGAACAGCGAACAGTTAACAGAAAAGGCGACAATGCCGAGGTGGCGTTCTGTTAACTGTTCGCTGTTAACTGTTACCTTCTCCTATGCCTATCCTGATTTCGCTCCCAGATTAGGCGCAGGCCTGTGAGGGTGAGCATTTCGTCGACGGAGCCGATGTGTTTGCAGCCGCCGGCGATCAGTTTGGCGAGGCCGCCTGTTGCAACTGTCTTTGTTTCCGGACCGAGCTCGTGGATAAAGCGTTCCAGAATGCCATCCACCAGGCCGATATAGCCGTAGTACAGGCCGATCTGAATGTTGTCGGTGGTGCTGGTGCCGATGATTTTGGAGGGCTTCTTGATCTCGACGCGGGTCAGCCGTGCGGCGCGCGCGAACAAGGCTTCCGCGGAGATGCCAAGGCCGGGCGCAATCGCTCCACCGAGGAACTCACCTTTTTTTGAAACGACATCAAAGGTGGTGGCGGTTCCCATGTCCACAACGACGGCAGGTCCGCCCAGCATGTCGTAGGCCGCCACACAGTTGACCACGCGGTCCGCGCCGACCTCGCTGGGGTTGTCGGTAAGCACCGGGAGGCCGGTTTTCACGCCCGGCTCGATAAACAGGGGCCGGGTGCGGAAATAAGTTTCGCACACGCGCCGCAGGGTGGAATCGAGCGGTGGTACGACGGACGAAATAGCCACGCCGGTGATGTCGTCGGTCTTGAAGCCACGCATGGAAAACAGCGTCTGTAACAGCACACCCAGCTCGTCAGGCGTTTGCTTGTAAGGCGTTGTGATGCGCCAATCCGCAGCCAGCGTAGCTGGTCCGCCATCCGCCGCGGGCTTGAACAAGCCCACCACGGTATTGGTATTGCCAATGTCAAGTGCCAGTAGCATTCCGTGCCTTCTCGCCCTGGTGAAGTTCGTTTACAGCTCGCGCACGCCTCCGGAGAGCACCGTGCGCAGAACGCCGTCATCGCTTTGCACTTGCAGAAAGCCCGAAGAATCGAGCCCCACCGTCATGCCAGTATATCCGCCCTGCTCGGGCACGCTCACACGTTTGCCTACCACCCATGTGGAGGCGGCGGCAAACCTTTGCAGCAGATTTTGACCCGGCGCCGAGCCATTCTCTTCCAGCAGCGACAGTTCGCGATCCAGTGTTCGCAGAAGCGCAATCAGCAACGTAATACGACTTTGTTCGCGGCCGCTTTCGATGCGTAGCGAGGTGGCAAGCGCGGAGATCTCCGCGGGAAACTCCGCGTGATTGACGTTGATGCCGATGCCGATCACCGCGTAGCGCAATCCCGGGACGCCATCGCTGTCCATCGCCGTTTCGACCAGAATCCCGCCGCACTTGCGGCCGGCACAGAGCAGGTCGTTCGGCCAGCGCAGATCGACGGCCAGGCCGGAGGTTTCCTGGATAGCCGCCTGCGCCGCCAGGCCTGTGGCGAGCGATATACGCAGCGCCTGGCTCAACGGGAGCGAAGGCTTGGTGAGTGCGCTGACATACAGGCCATCGCCGGGGCTGGAGTGCCAGGTGTGGCCTCCGCGCCCGCGTCCGGCGGTCTGCTCGTCGGCGACGAAGGCCGTGCCTTCAGGCGCGCCCTGGGCCGCGGCTTCCAGCAGCATGGCATTGGTGGAATCGACGCACCGGAAGTGTTGCAGCTTCCGCCCAAAGCGGGTACCCACCAACGCTGTGTTGACTGCGGCGGTATCGAAAACCGGGTAGTTTCCTGCTGAACCCATCCGACCATGCTAAAGCGGCGTTCCTCATGTTGCGACCTCTTCAGCGCCAGAGAAGGCCATTTTCCCTGGAAGAAAATGGCTGAAAGCAAATCTCCTGAAGGTGTAGCTGACCGCGAAAATGCTTGGGTCGTTTTCTCTCCAAGGAAAACGATCTCCTCCATCGCCTATCGGAACCACGGCATCAGGAGATCCGCTTTAGTCACCTTCTCTCCGGATAAGCCTTGAGGGACACCGCGAAACGGCATCCAAAGGTACGGCGGGCGGATATGCCGGCCCCTTGGGAACGCATGCCTGTTCAGCTCGACTCCACGCTCCTCCATCAATTCGCCATGCTTCTTCTGCTTGCGCTGCCGGTAGCGTGCGCTTCCTGGACCGTGACTCATGAAGAAGTTTTCCGTGAGCCCCGGGAGTTCTGCAAAGAACAGAGCCTGAAGGCCAGCATTCTGCCGACGCGCAAGTTCTTCTACCTGTTCACCTGCGAGTACTGTTTCTCGCATTATGTGGCCGCACTGGCGCTATGGCTATTTCACTTTCAGCTTGTCTTTGCCGGCTGGCGGGGCTATCTGGTTGCCTGGTTCGCGATGGTGTGGATTGCGAACGTCTATATGAGCGTCTTCAATCACTTGCGGCTCGAAATCAAACACGAAAACGTAACCATCGCTGTGGAGCAAAACTCGCTGCCGCCCAAGGCGCGTCCCAAATGAAGAAGCCGGGAAACGCGCAGTCACGGCTTCGTCATCTCACACCTCGAGGTACCACATGACGGGAAAAACGAATGACCCGCAGACAGAACCGCGCGGATTTGGGGAACACACACGAGGACTCTCCGGCGAATACGCGCATCAGCAAGGCTGGGGGCTTGATATCGCGGAGCGAACCAGGCAGCCATCCTCGCCGCAGGACACAGACGGAGGCACCGACTACGAGTACGGTGCGAGGGATTTTGGCGACGAGCCCGTGAATACAGAACTGGATCCGGAGAACCGGACATCTCTACAAAACAAGGCGAAGAAGGCAGGCAAATGATGGCGGATGAACAGGCAAAGCCGGCGGCGGACGAAGAGAAGAAGCACGGTGATCCACTTGAGGATTCCCATGCGCACAACGCAATTCCCGCTGCGGAAGATGGCGGTCACGACCGTTCGGTGGCGGCGCACCTGCATGAGCACTCGCACCTGCATGACAACATGAATGCGGTGCAGCACCACGTCCCGTCCCAGCAGTTGCGCGAACCGCCGCAGGAAGTCACGCGCACGGGTAAAGGCCATCGCGGGGAGTAGGGCTACGAAGCAAAAGAACAAAGACATGAGCCCCATATCGTGCGAACTGCTGCACGATGTGGGGCATCCATGATCGTAAGAACGATCGTAAAAACCTACTCTGGAGGCAGTTCGTCCAGACCGCCCTGTGCCTTGTCCCGAAGCGCGCGCATTTCGGCGGCCTGCTTCTTCAAGCCGTCGACGATGTGTGCCGGCGCCTTTGCGATGAAGGCTTCGTTTCCGAGTTGACGTTCGGCGGCCTGCAGAAGCTTGTCGTACTTCGCAAGATCTTTTTGCAGGCGTTCGCGCTCGGCGGCGACATCAATCTTGCGTTCATAGACCATGGCCACATCGAAGCTCGTCGTCGAGCGAGCGCTGTTTCCGCGCAGCGCTTCGGTCGCTACTGTCACTTCGCTGACGCGCGCTAGTTTGGCCAGCATGTCGGCATTCGCGCTGATGAGTCCGGTAACCTGCGTAGTGCCGTGGACCTGCACAGGGGTGGCTTCCTTTTCAGGGACACCGATTTCTTTGCGCAGCCCACGCACCGTCACGATCAATTCCTGCAACACCGTCATCGCGTCCGCACTTTCCGCGTCAGCGGGGAAATCAGCGGCTTGCGGATAGCGAGTCAGGGCAATGGACTTTGCGGGAGCCGCAACGCCGAGTTGCGCGTGCAACGCATGCCACAACTCCTCGGTGAGGAACGGCATGAACGGCGAAAGCAGACGCAGTGCAGTTTCGAAGACAGTGACCAGCGCATTCAGCGTTGCCGCAGTCTGCTCATCTTTGGGTGGAGTGAAGTCCAGCCTCAGCTTCACCAGTTCCAGGTACCAGTCGCAGAACTCGCCCCAGAAGAACCGGTAGACAGCACTGGCCGCTTCGTCGAAACGGTAGTTCTGCAGCGCACTGTCGACCTCGTTACAGACGCTGTTCAATCGCGCGAAAATCCAGCGTGTCTCAAGACCGGCTGCGGTAGCGAGTGTCTCGTAAGCAGAGGCGGGTTCGGCGCCCGCCAGGGGAGACGCATGGATCACGGTGTATCCGGCCTCGGTACCGCGCTCAAGCTGCATGTTCAGAAAGCGAGCTGCGTTCCAGATCTTGTTGGCGAACGCGCGATAACCTTCGGTGCGCGCGTCGTTGAACGCGATGTCCGTGCCCGGAGAAGCCTGCGAAGCAAGCGTGAAGCGCACCGCGTCGGTGCCGTACTGGGTAATGATCTGGATGGGGTCGATCACGTTGCCTTTGGTTTTCGACATCTTTTGACGATCGGCATCGCGTACCAGCGCGTGGATGTAGACATCGCGGAACGGCACGGCATCGGCCAGCGTGCGTGTTGATCCATCCGGCATGGGAACGTCGAGCATGAAGTGGCAGCCCAGCATGATCATGCGCGCCACCCAGAAGAACAGGATGTCGAACCCGGTGACCAGCAATTGCGTGGGGTAGAACGCTGCGAGGTCCGGCGTGAGTTCATTGCCCTCCCACCCAAAGGCCGTGAACGGCAGCAGGCCGGAACTGAACCATGTGTCGAGTACGTCGGTTTCCTGCTTGATGTCGGTAATGCCGCAGCCGGAGCAGGCTCCGGGCGTTTCTCGCGAGACGGTGATCTTGCCGCAGGCTCCGCAATGCCACGCGGGAATGCGATGGCCCCACCAGAGCTGCCGCGAGATGCACCAGTCGTGGATGTTATTCATCCATTCAAAGTAGGTTTTCGCATACATATCCGGAGTGAACTGGATATGGCCGTCCCGCACGGCAGCGATGGCCTTCGCCGCGATCGAGTCGCCGCCTCTGGACGGTGTCTTATTCACAGCGAGGAACCACTGCATGGAGAGCCGGGGTTCAATCACCACGCCAGTGCGCTGTGAGAGCGCAATGGCGTGGTTGTGATCCTTGATGTCGATCAACACGCCCAGTGCACGGAGGTCTTCCACGATGCGTTCGCGCGCGGCGAAGCGGTCCAGCGCGTCGTACGGCGAGCCCGGCAGCTTGATCTGGGCACGTTCGTCCATGATCGAAAGCTGGGGAAGATTGTGACGCAGACCGATGGCGAAGTCGTTGGGGTCGTGCGCGGGCGTCACCTTCACGGCGCCGGTGCCGAATTCGGGATTGGCCCACTCATCGGCAACGACGGGAATCTCGCGTCCCACGAGCGGCAGCACCAGCGTTTTGCCGATGAAGCTCTTATAGCGCTTGTCGCCGGGGTTCACGGCTACGGCCACGTCGCCGAGCATGGTTTCAGGGCGCGTTGTCGCGATGACCAGCGAACCGCTGCCGTCCGCCAGTTCATAGCGGATGTGATACAGCTTGCCCGCACGCTCTTCGTGCACGACCTCCAGGTCGCTGACAGCGGTCTGAATCTGCGGGTCCCAGTTCACGATGTAGGCGCCGCGATAGATGAGACCCTGCTCGTAAAGGCGCACAAACGCTTCCTTCACCGCGCGGCTCAGACGCTCGTCCATGGTGAAGTACTCGCGAGACCAGTCGACGCTGGCGCCTAACCGGCGCATCTGCTCGGTAATGGCGCCGCCGTATTGCTGCTTCCATTGCCACACGCGCTTGGTGAAGGCTTCACGGCCGAGTTCCTGGCGGGTGGGGCCGCCTTCGCTGGCAAGCTGACGTTCCACCATCATCTGCGTGGCGATGCCGGCGTGGTCGGTGCCGGGAACCCAGAGCGCGGTATGTCCGCGCATCCGATGCCAGCGGGTCAGGACATCCATCTCCGTCTGGTTGAGCATGTGGCCCATGTGCAGGCGGCCGGTCACGTTGGGCGGCGGCAGCAGCTGAACGAAGGGAATTCCTTCCGGGGCGCCGGCGACGGGTGTGGGGACGTCAAACAACCGCTCTTCCACCCAGTACTTCGCCCATTTTTCTTCAATTGCGGAAGGATCGTATGCCTTTGGCAGCTCGTGACTCATAAGCCTTAAGGGTAGCAGGGAAGGAGATGAGGGTTTAGGGGTTAGGGTCCAGGGTTTAGAAAGCAAGCGTCGCGAGTTTGAACGAGCGGTCCATTGTGTTGGGACAGAGAAGCGGCGGGAGCGTTTTCTAGAACCTAGAACCTAGAACCTAGAACCTAGAACCTAGAACCTAGAACCTGCGGGACCGGAGAGCAAAAGCAAAAGGCGGAGACCGAAGTCTCCGCCTTTGTGTAGATTGTTGCCCTGCCTTAGAAGGGGTTGACCTTGTCCAGGCCCTTCTTGGGCTTGTGCTTGCTGGAGCTTTCGTCGTTCTTGTCGTAGGCGGGCTTGGGTTTCTTCTTGCTGTTGGGATCTTTGTTTTCCGCCGCAGGCTGTGATTTTCCAGCCGCGTCGTTGACCTGATCGGGAGCCTCTGCCGGCGCCTCGATCGGCGGCACCGCGGAAACATTGTTGCTTCCGACAGGCTTGATCCCGTAGTTCGGATCGGGAGCGCCGGTCGCCGACGGCCGGTCGCTGGCGGCACCGCTACCGGTATTGACGCCGGGTGTCAGGACTTCAACGCCAACCGAGCTGCCACGCCCAGAACCGGAGCTCGCGGGCGTAGAGGTCATGGCGCCCACACTGCTGTCGCTGGCGCCATTGCCGGCCGAGGGAACGTCCTGGAAAGCCAGCGGAGCGTTGGCAACAGGGGGCGCCGCTGCTGCAGGAGCCGCCGCTGCCGCTGGTGCGGTACCGTCGGTGACCGGCGGTGCAGGCGCGGCCTTGGCGTTGGGATCGAATGCGCCGCGGTAGTCGGCCATCAACTGATTGACGACCGTCGGCGCGGTGGTGACCGGTTTGTCGTCCAGGGGCGGTTCGCCTACCTGGGCGGCCTGCACGGTGTCGGGCTTGCGGATGATCAACAACTCCAGACGGCGTTTCAGGTTGTACTGTGCACGGCTGCCCTCCAGCATTTCGCTGGCCTCAGCCTGGTCAGGGGTAGGAGTGGGAATCGGCAGATTCATGTCTGCCAGGCGCTCCTTGGCATCTTCCACGTGGGGCGCCGCGGCATGCTCCAGCACGACCTTGCGATAGTAGTCGGCGGCCTTGCCGTCGTATTCCTCTTCAAGCTTGGCCTTCGGTGCTTCCGGCATGTTCTGCGCGCGCACGCCGCGTGCTTCGGCTTCATACGCGTCGCCGATGCCGATCAGCACATCGTCCATGTGGCTGTACTGCGGATACAGGTCGGCAACGGTCTGGTAGCGGGCGATGGTGGCCGGCCAGTTCTCGTGGGTGGCATAAAACGCGCCCAGCTCAGCTTCGCGCGTTGCCAGCACTTCCTGAACTTCACGCAGCTTCTGCTTGGCCTGGGCGATGACCGTCTTGGGGGCATCCGGATACTGCTTCAGCATGGTCCGGTACTCTTCTTCCGCGTGCACCGCCTTGGTGTAATCGCGGTCCGGTACATCCATCTGCTTGAAGTAAATATCGCCTACGCGCATCTGGGCTTCGGCGGCTTCCGGTGCGTTGGGGAAAAAGGTGATGAAGTCCTTGTATTCCTGTTCGGCCTGCGCCAGGGCGGCGCTTCCGCCTTCGCGATACCACGTATCGGCGACGGCCAGCTTGGAGCGCATCTGGTACTGCGAGTCCGGGTAAGTGTTCAGCAGGGTCTGCAGATCGAGCCGGGCGACGTCGAAGTGGCCGTGCTTGGCCTGGTCCATGGCCTTGTCATAGAGCACCTTGTCGGGCAGGGTGGCGTCTTTGCCGATCAGCGGGTTGTACTTCTTTTCTTTGCGGAGTTCGGCCTTGGTGTCCTTGGTCTGCTTGACCTGGTCTTCCTTCGCCACTTTCGGCTTCTTCTTCTTCGATCGGCTGATGTTGACGCTGACGCTTTCCTGCTTCTGGCCCTGTGCGTCGGTGGTCGTGGTGGTACTGCCCGTTACCTGCGCGTGGAGCGGAAGGCTGGAAAGCGCAAGTGCTGCAACCGCCACGCCGGCAAGTACACCGGCCCTGGAACTGCTGAAGAAAGAACGAACCGTCATCGAAGACCTCAATCCACCGGGCACGTCAAGACGCACCTGCGGCTTCCATTATTCTAACTGCCCGGCGCCGTTTCTGGCGGCTTTCAGGCCGTGATGGGCCCCGCCTGTAACTGCGAGAACGGCGCACTTTCCAGGGCCTAAACGCGAACTTCAGCAGCCGACCGAGCCACACGCAGGAATTCGCGAGCGTTTTCTTCGGTTTTGCCGGGTTCGAAGATGGCGGAACCGGCCACAAGCATGTCCGCTCCTGCTTCGACGACGCTCGCTACCGTGTCGTGAGCAACGCCGCCATCCACTTCGATGCGAAAATTCAGGCCCATTTCCCGCCGCAACCGCCGCAGGTGGGCGATGCGCTCCACCGACCGGGGTAGGAACTTTTGTCCGCCGAAGCCCGGGTTCACACTCATGACCAGCACATGGTGCACCATGGGAAGCACTTCGATCAGGAAATCGATGGGCGTCGCCGGATTGACCACGACTGCCGGTTTGGCGCCGTGGTCGGCGATCAACTGCAGGGTGCGGTTCAGGTGGGGGCAGGCTTCCCACTGGACGGCAATCATGTCCGCACCCGCCGCCGCGAAGTCCGGAATGAACTTGTCGGGGTTTTCGATCATCAGGTGGCAGTCCAGCGGCAGGTCCGTGATTGGCCGGATGGCCTTGACCACTGGCGGTCCAAAGGTGATGTTGGGGACAAAATGGCCGTCCATAACGTCCACATGGACGATGGTGCCTCCGCCCTGCACGGCCCGCTCGATTTCATCCGCAAGGTGCGCGAAATCCGCTGCCAGAATCGAAAATGCCAGCTCAATCATGGCGTTCAGTTTAGCAGCGGCGGATTGCTGGGCTGTTCGTCATCATCAGTGGGTTCTTCGGGAGGATGTTCGAAACGCTCCCAAGGCGAGTCGACATCGTCGCGAGTGGCATACCAGTTCAGAGGAAGGTCGTGCAGTCCCTCCAGAGAGCGGTCGTTGTCGATGGGATGATGCAGGCATGACAGAACTGGTCCACCACCTTCTGACATGCGGTCGCCGAGAAACTGCCAGTCCCCGTCAGCGTCGTGAGAAACATAGGTCACTGGCTCCTCGCGGTCATAGACGGTTTGCGAGAGATAGGCGCTTGTGTGTGGACCGTCAGGAAATTTCCAGCGAGAAAGGCTGCTGGAATCATCGTAGGCCTGCCAGAGATCGTTGGCCGTTGAACCGTCGCCGCCGGATTCTCCTGAAAGAAACGGTTGTGCAAACGCCTCGTCAAAGTCTCGTTCACCGGGAAAGCGGTTTTTCAGGTCCGGATATACCAGCTGCAGGACGGGCACATCGTCACCGCGGTAAAACCAATCGGTCCGGAGCATGATGTGATGCAGCCATTTGGGATCGACAGGGTGGAACTCCACTTCGACATCGCCCACGATGTCCCGGTGACGCCCTCTGGACAAATCATCTCCGGCACGCATTCGCCGCACCGCCTCATTGATCGCATGGTGAGCAACCGAACCGGGTAGAGCGATCGTAATGATTTCCGGTTGTGCGCAGTTGTCATAGACGCCTACGGAGTAGGAAAAAGACGGTGTAACGATGTCACGGGCTATCGTCCACACTTCGCAACCGTGTTGTTCGATCCGATCCAAGGTTTTGAGAAAGGAATCGTTCAGTTTCTCGCTGCGCCAAGCTTTGATTCGGTCTGTCTTGAAGGACTTTTTACTCAACTTGAGGGCTCCATGACGTCATTGGGAACGATCGCCTTACGTGTCCGCGACCGCTTGGGTAAAACCGGTACGACCTTCTCGATACCTTCACGGCCGGGATGAATGACCTTGGTCTTCATAGCCGCTGCAGCTTCACGCTGTACAGGTTCCATTTCCTTCGGTGGACCAAGCACGACGCGTGCCGCGGCGTTCAACACCCTGCGTACCGGCCATGAGCCATCGGGATTCGGAAGAATAGGCTCGCCGGCACGTTGCTTGGCGGGCCGGTAGTACCAGCGGCGGAAGAGAGCGAGGAAGTCGCCGCGTTCCTGGGGATCTGGCTCGTCCGTGTTGTGCGCATCTTCTTCGAGCTTTGCGAGGAGAGCCCTGGCGCGTTCTTCCGGGGAGAGCATGGCCGCAGACGGGACTTGCGGCACTTCGGGAAGCGTCGCCTCGGGGTTGGCGGATGGTGTGTCTTCCGGAACAGCGGTCAGCATTAGAGGCTGGGCAAAGAGGGAACTGCCCACTGCGGTTTGTTCGCGGACGGCCCTTACGCCGAGCGTCGACAAACGCTCCGGCCCGTGAATGCATCCGCTCTGAAAGAGGAAGATCGCGGCTTCGTCCCGCTGTACGGGTTCGTCAGGAGCCGGCTGCCAGGGCGCTGCTTCCTGCAGCACCAGTGCACGCAGATTCGCGATCGGTCCTACGATTTCATCGCTGATGGTGACTGCTGCCTTCACCTGCTCCCAGCGTTTGTGCAGGGAGGCTGCGCCTTCAAAGTCCATGGCCTCGCTGGCGGCCTCGCGCTTTTGTGCAAGCTCGGCGAGCATCGACTCGCCACGCGTGCGCAGAAACGCAAGCACCCGTGCCGATTCATTCGCATACTCCTCCGCGGTGCAGGCGGCTTTGCAGGGCGCCATGCATTTCTTCATCTCGCCATAGGCGCAGCCGGGATGCTCCGGATGGACCTCCAGATCTTCATGGCAACGGCGCAGCAGAAAGAGGTCAAGCATCGCGTCGCAATAGCGTTCCGCGGCGGCGCGCGATGGAAACGGTCCAAAGCTCTCCGCAAGAGACTTCCTGCTCAAACGGTTGGTGACGTAGGCGCGGGGATGTTCGTGGGTTGCGGTGATGCGAACGACATACGGTGGGTGCAGACGCAGACGTTTACGTGCCTGCTCCGCGCCATAGGCGGCTCGGGTGGCTTTGTAGAGGACCAGCGTGGATTCAAATTCGGAGCCAGTCCGTGTCCACTCGATCCAGCGCACGCGGTCGCGCAGGTTCAGGCGTTTGGAAAGCACCGGCCGGCCCTGCTCGTCGACGGCATCGGGAGAAGCCAGTAGCCGGCGCATGCGGCGGCGCAGATCGGCTCCCCGGGTCAGGTAGGGTTCGTCGCTTTCGCGCTCACCGCGCAACGCGAACACACCCGGGGCGGCGGGAACGCCGCGCAGAATGGTCTCCGCATCTTCGGGAAGAAACTCAACGCGATGTTCAAAACGGAAGCTGGCGGCCACAACAGGATTCTAAGGTGGATTCTCCATCCGTGTTCATGCGACGCCTGACTCGGTCTTTGGCGCCGAGGTTCTATCCACAATCGGATGAGCGGGATCGGTGGTTGCCTGCACGGGTAACGCACCTTGTTCCTTCAGCTTCTTTTCGGCGACCGCTGCTGCGATTTCGGAGTTCACTTCCGCACCCAGCAGCAGCATCAGCCCGGTGATGTAAAACCACGTCAGCAGAATGATCACCGCGCCCAGGGAGCCATAGGTGGCCGTGTAGCTGTCGAAGTAATGCAGATAGATACGCAGGCCAATGGAAGCCGCGAGCCAGCCGAAAATCCCCAGCGCGGCGCCCGGAGTCAGCCAACTCCAGATCTTGCGCTGCACGTCCGGCGCGAAGTAGTAGATCACGGCAAACAACAGCATCAGAAGGCCGAGAACGCCGGTCCACGCGACGATATGAACCAGCATCGTGCCCGCAAGCACCAGGTAGGGGTGCGCAGGATGTAAATGCGCCCGCTTGATCAGGTAGTCCGCAAAAAGCAGAACACCGAGCGTGAGGGAAATGATGATGCTGAGAAGGAGCGTGACTGCAATCGCCTGCAGCTTCACTTTCCAGTACGGCCGCGTTTCTTTCACCTTGTAGACGATGTTGGCGGTGTCCTGGATGGCTCCGAAGCCCACGCTCGCCGACCATAAAGCCGCGACAATGCCGAAGATGATTTTCGCGCCGGTGGCAGCCTGGGCCGTCTGGTTGAAGGTATCGATCACCATCTGAAAGGCCGAGTGCGGAATCACGATGGACAGATAATTCAGCAGCGCAGCATAGACCACATGCGCCCGTTTCGCGGCCAGGCCGATGATGCTGGATGCGCTGAGCAGCATGGGGAAGAGGGCAAAGAGGAAGTAGTATCCAAGCTCGGCCGCGCGCGAGAGCAGGTTGTCTTCCATGAACGATTTGAAGGTGCGCTGCAGGATGACTTTGAAGGATGTGCCGCGGCAGTTCCACAGGTTGTGCAGCGGAGAACGCGACACATCGTCCCAGATGCGCTGCCCCAGCGGATTGACGTCGGCGATGCGGTGATCGGTCTTGTCCGTTTGTGAGCTGCCCGGTTCGAGGGGCACATTGCTCGATATCCTGTCCGGCGCTCCCTCCATGGCGTCGCTGCTCCCCGGGGCGAAAAGATGTCGACCGCATGCGCCCTGTTTTCTTCAGATGCGGCTAGTGCAGATGTCGCGTTTCCAACCGTCCGCTGGTTTTTGACAGGGCTGAAATGCTGCGGCCATGGCGTCGCAGTGAAGATGGGGCTGGGGGATCGCGTCCTGCTCGTTTGCCACCTTTGGGTGTGCCGGGCATCTGAAACTAAGGAGAGGGAGCGCCGGAACCATGGCGCGCCTCAGAAGTGAGGGTTTGGACGCATGGGATTTGAAGCACCGTTCTGGGTGAAAAAGCTGGGACAGCTTTGGCGGCTGGTCCGGGAAAGCCACGAGAATCCGCTGGCCGGTGAGCCTCAGCCACTTGCGCCGGTTGCGCCCGCGGATACCGCCGTTACCTTTATCGGCCATTCGTCCTTCCTGCTGCGTACCGGTGGTCTTTCCGTGCTGGTCGACCCCGTATTTGCCACCCGGCTCGTTGTGCTGCGCCGACAGCGGCGTCCGGGATTATTGGTGCGCGATCTTCCCGCGATGGACGCGATCCTGCTGACGCATGCGCACATGGACCACCTCAATCGCCCGTCCCTGCGCTCAGTGGTTCGGGAGATGCGCCGCCGTGGGCTTCCGGCGCCAGTGGTCATTGTTCCGAACGGTGTGGAAGATCTGGTCAGCGATCTCGGCTTCCGTGAAGTGCGCTCATTGCGCTGGTGGGAATCGACAACACTTGGCGCCGTCACTGTAACGGCCACGCCCGCAAAGCATTGGGGGGCGCGCATGTTCCGTGACACGCATCGTGGATTCGGCGGGTACACACTGGCAGCACCGGATTCGCCTACGATCTACCATTCCGGCGATACGGCCTACTTCAACGGGTTCCGCGACATTGCTCGCCGGTTGCAGCCCGAGATTGCCCTGCTGCCGATCGGCGCTTATTACCCGGACAGCTATCGGTCGGTCCACACCAGTCCCGAAGAGGCGTTGCGAGCATTTCTCGATCTCCGTGCCCAGGTGATGGTTCCCATGCACTACAACACCTTCCGTCTTGGCCGTGAACCGATGACCGAGCCGTTACCCCGCCTCATGGCGGCTGCCGCACACGCCGGTGTTTCGGACCGTATCGCGGCGCTGGGAGAAGGCCAGACCTGGATCGATTCCGCAGCCAGCAGGATTCTGGAGCCGGAACTGGCGCGCGCCGTCTGACGTGCTGCGTCCCCGCTGAAGTTCCTCCCGCTCATCATTTTCGTGCAATGTGTGACACCGTCGAACTTCGGCGCCCGTGTGCGCGTATATGCCGGTTGCGGTGGTCCATCCGGCCCTGTTGACCCAATACAACTGCAGCGAGGTAAGCGAATGGCGCTCTTCATGATGCAACTCAGGTTGGCGATCAGAAGGCTGGTGAGGGCTCCCCTGTTTACCGCGATCACGCTGATCACCCTGGCCATCGGGATTGGCGCGAATACCGTGATCTTCAGTGTTGTCGAAGGTGTGCTGCTGAAGCCGCTGAGCTATCTGGAGCCTGAACGGTTGGTGGGCATTGGGCTCAAGGCGCCCGGCATCGGTTTCGACAATATTGGTCTTGGACCTTCGAATTACTTCATCGATCGCGAGCAGGCCACGACGCTCGAGGACATTGCTGTGTACGACAATGACTCGGTTAGCGTGACCGGCACGGGTCAGCCGGAAAATGTGCGCGCCCTGCAGATAAGCAGCGGTATGTTGCCCATCCTGGGCGTGAAACCGCTCCTGGGCCGTGTGTTCACACGGCAGGACGATACGTCCGGAGCCGCGGCTACCGTGCTGCTTTCGTATGGATACTGGCAGCGGAAGTTCGGCGGAAACTCGCAGGTGGTGGGCCGCACCCTCACGCTGGATGGGAAGCCGGTTGAAGTTGTGGGTGTGTTGCCGCAGGACTTCCACTTTCTCGATCAGAAAGAGGATGCGGGTCTGATCAAGCCCATACAGTTGGACCGCGGGGCGACGAAGCTGGGTCAATTCAACTATCAGGCTGTGGCTCGTATGAAACCGGGCGTCACGATCGACCAGGTCAACGCTGAGCTGGATCGTCTGATCCCCGTGACCTACCGGAGTTTTGCCGTGCCGGAAGGTTTTACCCTGGGGCTGTTTGAAACGGCCCACTTTCGTTCGGACGTGCGTCCGTTGAAGAAGGATGTGGTGGGCGAAATAGGCAAGACGCTGTGGGTGCTCATGGGTTCCATCGTGGTTGTGCTTCTGGTGGCGTGCGCCAATGTCGCCAACCTGCTGCTGGTGCGCGTCGAAGGCCGCCGGCAGGAGCTTGCGGTTTGCACAGCGCTGGGAGCCGGGCGCGGACGCATCGCAGCGTCCTTGTTTGCCGAGAGCTTAATCCTCGGCGTGTGGGGCAGTGCGATCGGCCTGCTGCTGGCTTTTGGCGCGCTGCACATCCTGGTTGCCGTGGCGCCTACAGGCTTGCCACGGCTGCACGAGATTGGTATCGACGTTCCGGTGTTGCTGTTCACCGCGGCGCTGACACTGCTTGTCAGCCTCTTCATCGGCATGATTCCGGTGCTTCGGTTTGCGAGACAGAGCGTCCAGAGCAGTCTGCGTGAAGGCGGCCGTGCGCTGAGCCAGGGCCGTGAGCGCCATCGCGCGCGCAAAGCTCTGGTGGTGGTGCAGGTTGCGCTGGCTCTGGTGTTGCTGATCTGTTCGGGGCTGATGATTCGCACGTTTCTTGCCCTGACACACATCAACCCGGGATTCACGGATCCGGACACGCTGCAGACCTTTCGCATCGACATCCCCGAAAGCACTGTGCCGGTGACCAACCGTGCCGGCGTGGTGCGCATGCAGCAGGAGATCGCCAACAAACTGGCTGCAATTCCCGGTGTTTCTGCTGTGAGCTATGCCGTGGGTGTTCCCCTGGATGGCCACCAGTCCAACGATCCGGTGTTTGCCCGTGACCGCTTCTACAAGGAAGGCGAGCTTCCGCCGATCCGGCGTCATAAGTTCGTCGCGCCCGGTTTTTTCCAGACCATCGGGACTTCCCTGGTTGCGGGCCGCGATCTGACCTGGGACGATACGTATGGCGAGCGGCCAGTTGCGGTGGTCTCCGAGAATATGGCCAAAGAGTACTGGCATGATGCGGCCAATGCACTGGGCAAGCAGGTTCGAATTGGCAACAAGGATGAATGGCGGCAGATTGTCGGTGTGGTGGCCAATACGTACGACGATGGCGTGAACGAAAAGCCCCCGACCGTGGTGTACTGGCCGATTCTGCGCGCGAATTACGAGAGCCAGAAGGAATCCGTGACTCGCGGGGTGGCCTATGTGGTGCGTTCTCCGCGCGCCGGCTCGGCCGCGTTCAGCAGCGAGGTGCAGCGCGCGGTCTGGTCTGTCGATTCCAACCTGCCGCTGGCCGATCCCCGGACGGTGGGGCAGTTGTACGCGAAATCGATGGCGCGGACTTCCTTCACACTGGTCATGCTGTGCGTGGCGGGCGCGATGGCCCTGCTGCTGGGGATCGTGGGAATCTATGGCGTGATTGCCTATGCCGTTTCCCAGCGCACGCGCGAGGTTGGGATTCGCATGGCTATGGGCGCGCAGCGAGGGCAGTTGACCTCGCTCTTTGTGCGCCAGGGCTTGGTGCTGGCTGCAATCGGCGCTGTTTTCGGTGTGGCGGCATCGTTTGTCACCATGCGGCTGATGTCGTCGCTGTTGTTCCATGTAAGCCCGATGGATCCCGGAACCTACGTGGTGGCGACCGCTGGGGTGGTGATGATTGCCTGGCTCGCGTGTTATCTGCCTTCGCGGAGAGCCGCAACCGTCAATCCCGTGAACGCGCTACGCGCCGAGTGAGAGAGTTGCTTTAAAAGCGCCGGCCGCTGCCTCGCATCTGGATGGCAATGGCTTCCAGCGCGCGTTCCGGATTTCCCTCCGGCAGGGCGACGCCCATTTTTGCGGCCAGGCCGTTGGCTACACGTTGTGCCATGCCTGCACGGACTTCCAGGCTCAGGTCCAGAGCGCGACCGAAGAATGTGTCAATGAGCTGCAAGTCGTTGGGGGTCAGCTTGGCGATGGCGTCCGCCGGAAACACGGCCTGGAGGCCGCTTCCTGGAAACTCAAACTGTGAAGGTTGCGAAGCCAGCGGCAGCGACAAATTGGTCTGATAAAGCAGCGGTTGTTCTTCGCGGACGTCGTGAATCACGAGGGTGCCTGCCGCGAAGTCTCCCAGCCGTTTGTTGCGCTTGTTGCACACCATGACGATGGCGCCAACCAGGTAGAAATTGGGTAGAACATCGACAAAACGAAGGAGGTTGCGAGCCAGGGCTTCGAACAGGGTGATCTGTCGCCCGGAGTCCTTGATGACCCGCAGCTTCATGACCCTCTTCCCGGGGGTCTGACCACGCCAGAAAGCTTCAAACAATGCGAAATATCCAACGATAAGACAGAAGAAAAAAAGGACGACGATTGCGACGCCCCATTTGGCCGCAGTATTGAATTCCTCACCGCCGGCCGCTGCCTCGCGGCCGCGCGCCCCCGAAAGCATGAAGAGCAGGCCAAAGAAAAACGCAAGGATAACGGCGAACTGAATCAGGTGATCGAGCAGAAGGGCAACCCCGCGGCTTCCAATACCAGCCACGTTGAACTGCAGTTCGACCTGTTCGGGGGTTTCAATGTTAAGCTGGTCGGCATAGTTGCGCCGCTCAAACGTCGACATGATTTCGAACCTCTGGATTGATCTTCGCAAGGATAACTGGAACCGGCTCGATACGCTGCTCCAGACGGTCGAGCGCAACGGCGTGAAGTCGCTGGGCCAGGTGGAACTGCGTGAACTTGGCCTGCTGTACCGTCAGGCTGCCGCGGACCTCAGTTCCGCACGCGCGGATCATGCGTCGCGCTCGCTGGAGCAATATCTCAACCGGCTGGTCGGACGCGCCCATAACTATGTGTATTCCGGTAACCGCGTTTCGGCTGCTGGACTTTGGCAGTTTCTGCTCCACGGCTACCCGCGCGTTCTGCGGCGGTTATGGCCCTATGTGGCGGCATCCGCGGCCATTTTGATCTTCTCCGGCCTGGTGGGAGCCGCGATGGCGAAAGTGGACCCGGGATGGGCTGCGCAACGGCTCGGTCCGGCGATGATGAACACAATTGAAAACCACCACATGTGGACGGACAGTATCCTGTCGGCGAAACCACAAGCCTCCTCGGCCATCATGACGAACAACATTTTTGTCTGTTTCATGACCTTCGCGACGGGAATCGCCGCCGGTCTGGGGACTCTGCGCCTCCTATTGCAGAACGGCTTTTCCATCGGGTTGATTGCTTCAGTGTGCGCACAACACGGCCTCAGTCTCAGCCTTTGGAGCTTCGTCGCATCGCATGGAGCGCTGGAGTTGCCGGCCATCGCGTTTTCGGGCGCCGCAGGGTTGCGTCTCGGGACAGGCATCCTCTTCCCGGGTATGTTGCGCCGCCGGGATGCGATTGCTCTGGCCGGCAGTGAAGCCGTTCAACTGGTGTCCGGAACCATTCCGATGCTCATTGTTGCCGGCCTCTTCGAGGCGTTCCTTTCCCCAACCAATGCACCCATTGCCGTCAAGTTCGCAGTATGTGCCTTTCTTTTCACCTGCCTTTGCCTGTGGCTTGGAGAAGGTGGCAGAAAGCGCGTGGACGACGGCGTCAGGACAGAGGCGCCGGTGCTGACCTAGAACGGGTTGAGCCGCCGAATGAGTTCCTGAAACATCACCGGTTCGCGCAACTCTACCGCTTGGGTCGGGTATCCTTGGTTGCGTCGAAAAAAGGGGATAACGAGATGAGCTTTGAAGTGCGGCGGTTGGCATGGGCTGGAGTGTTTCTGCTCACAGCAGCACTAGGGGCCGCACAAGCGCAGGAGCCCGGCAGCGTTCCCGAAACCCCTGCGCCCGCCCCGGTGAGTGCGAAACCCCAGGCTCCCACCCAGGCCAGTAACGAAGCCCGGCCGCCCAGCGTATCGGGGAATCCTGTCCTGGAGCGTGTCCTGGCGCAATGGCCCGGGGGCCGTATCGATACGGTCAAAAAGCCCGGCCAGTGGGCCTATGAAGAAGGCACCCTGCTGGATGGCGTCGCGGCTGAGTGGCGCGTGACCGGGGATGGACGGCTTTTCAATTACATCAAGGCCGCAGTCGATCATTCAGTGGATAAAGACGGCGTCATCCACATGGAGGGAGGCGCCGCATTCCCGTCAGGAGCGCATTCGCTCGACGATATCGAGATGGGCCGCAGCGCCATCGTGCTGTATCGCGTGCTGCAGCAGGAGCGCTATTACAAAGCGGCGAAGTTTCTGCACGACCAGGTGCTGGTCCAGCCCAAAAACACTGCGGGCGGGTACTGGCACAAAGGGATTTATCCGGATCAAATGTGGCTCGACGGGGCCTATATGGCGGAGCCCTTCATGGCCATGTACGCTCGCACCTTCGACCAGCCGGGCGACATGGTGGGCATTGCCAACCAGCTTCTCCTGATGGATGCGAAGATGCGTGACCGTCAAACAGGCCTGCTGCATCACGGCTGGGATGCCTCGAAGAAGATGGGATGGGCGGACAAGCATACGGGGTTAAGCCCGGAAATCTGGTCTCGTGCCATGGGTTGGTACACGATGGCTCTGGTGGAAGTGTTGGAGCGCATGCCGGCGAGTGATCCGCAGCGCGCCGCTCTGGAGGCGGCTACCCGCCGGGTACTGACCGCGGTTGCGCATTACCAGGATCCGGTCACCGGCCTCTGGTGGGATGTCATGGACAAGGCCTCGGCGAAGGGCAATTTTCTTGAAGCATCCGCGAGCTGCATGTTCGTCTATTCCCTGGCTAAAGCGATTCGGCTCGACCTGCTGCCTATGACGTTTGAGACCAATGTCTCGCGTGGCTGGGGCGGCATCCAGTCGCACTTTGTGAAATCCGACGGCACGTTCACCGGAACGGTGAAAGTCTCCGGCCTGGGTGGTGAACCGTATCGCAGCGGAACCTATGAGTACTACGTAGGCGAGGCTGTTGGCGATAACGACGCGAAAGGCGTGGGCGTCTACCTGCTGGCTCACAGCGAAATCGAGCAGCGCGATCATGCAGGCGAACTGTTGCGGCGTGCCAAGGGCAAGATCGTGCTGGTCGATGGCTGGTTCAATTCGCAGAAACGCAAGACTGCCGACGGGCGCCAGGAACTCTTTCACTACAAGTGGAACGATGACGCCAACAGCGGGTATTCCATCTGGGGCCGCATGTTCCAGCAGTACGGCATGCGCACTGAGGTGCTTGACCACGCGCCGCGTGCTGAAGATTTGAAGGATGTGGACGTCTACGTCATTGTGTCGCCGGACATCCCGGCGTTGAATCCCAATCCGAATTACATGGACAAGGCCAGCGCGGAAGCGATTGAAGCCTGGGTGAAAGCGGGCGGTGTGCTGGTGCTGATGGAAAACGACAGCGAGCATGCCGACCAGACCCATCTTGATCTGCTGACGGACCGCTTCGGCATCCACTACAACCCTGTCACGCGTAATCGCGAAGTGGGTACGGATTATTCGACGACGCTGGTCAAAGTGCCTTCAGGCACGGGCGGCATCTTTCACCATGACTTCATCGGGTTGGAGAAGGAAGTGTGCACCATCACCGTTTCCGCGCCCGCGAAATCGATTCTCGTCGACGGCGGCGATGCGCTGATGGCGGTGGCCTATCCAGGCCGCGGTGTGGTCTATGCGAATGTCGATCCCTGGATCTACAACGAGTACACCGACGGCCGCAAAACTCCATTAGGCGAACAGAACTTCGCGGCAGGCCAGGAACTGACTCGCTGGATTGTGCATGAGGCGGTAACGCATTAAGGCAGGGGACAGTTAACAGCGAACAGTTAACAGTCAAAAGCAAAGGCGATCAGCAAGCCCGCTGAAAATGCGAGGAACCCCACTGTTAACTGTTCGCTGTTAACCGTTCCCTAAAGCTTCACTTCCTGTCGCAACTCATGCGTCAGTTCTTCAAGCTTCGAGGCGTTGATCTCGCCGGTAGCTTCCAGCATCTCTTCCAGTTGGCGGGCAATTTCGGTTCCGTGTTGATAGCCGAACATTCCCAGCGAGCCAGCCAGTTTGTGGGCGGTGCTGCCTGCCGAGGCGCGCGCCTCGGGTGTCAATTCGCCAGCGGCCGCCGCGGTTGCGGCGCGCTGCATTTCATCCACACGTTCCCGCACGACGGGCAGATTGCGCTGCCATAACCCAGCCAGCATCTTGCGAGTGCTTTCAGCCTGTGCGGCATTCATGGGGCCTAACTCCAGCCTAGAGCGGAAGACATCTGATCGGCCAACGTCAGAGGATCAAACGGCTTAAACAACACTGCGGCCACGCCCAGTCCCGCAAAACGCCGCTGGTCTACACCCTGTACCTTGGCGGTCAGCAGCACCACCGGGATATCGGCGGTTTCGGGCAGTTTCTGCATTTCACGGAAGGTTGTCGGCCCATCCATGGCAGGCATCATGACATCCATCAGGATCGCGTCCGGCTTGTCCGCCTTGGCCCGCTCAATGCCTTCCGCGCCTGAGCGCGCGGTAGAAACCTGCCAGCCGGCTATGGACTCCAGGGAGAGTTGAGCCACCTCGCGGATATCGTCTTCGTCGTCGATGATCAGGATGCGTCGCATCATACTTACTCTAAGAATGCTTCGAGCTTACGAAACTGTCTGTGCTTCCAAGGTGGGATGACGAAGGTTACGTACCATCGCGAGGACAAGCTCTTCCACGTGCTCGGGCTGCACCTGGGTCTTGGTCAAAAATTGGGTGGGGCCAAGACGGAGCTGTTCCATTTCGTCCGCGCTGACTTCGCGGCCGGAGTACACCACCAGCGGAAGCTTGCGCAGCGTGGGCTGCTCGCGAAGCCACTGCACCAGGGTGAAGCCGTCACCGTCGGGTAGCGAGAGATCCAGAATCATGATGTCGGGTGGTTCTTTTTCGCAGGAGCGCCGCGCTTCCTGCAGGGAATGCACGTGATCGATCTGCATGCCCTGGCGTCCGCCATCCTGGAAACCGGCGATGACAACGTCGGCGAGCACGTCGTCATCTTCTACCAGCAGAATGCGGCCGGGTCCCGCGCCGGTGTGAAGCACACGGCCAAGTTCAGCCAGCAGCAAACTTTCGTTGAACGGTTTCTGCACCCAGCCCTGCGCCGTGGAAAGAAGATGGGGACCTTCCGCGCGATGGGAAGCCGGGGAAAGAACGCTCAACACAACCACCGGAATCTCCGCGGTATTCGGATTCCGTTTCAAACGCTCCAGAGTTTCCCAGCCGGATAAGCCGGGCATATAGAGGTCGAGCAGAATGGCTTCCACGTGCTGCCGTTCGGCGATATAGATGGCCTGCTCGCCGCGGTCGGTTTCCAGAACGTCGTAGCCGTGGCGGCGAAGCTGTTCTGCTACCACCTGCCTCACCAGAGCGTCGTCGTCGACCACCAGGATCGCCCCCTGCATGCGCACCGGGGAAGGCGGTGGTTCGTCCGCCATCACCCGCACACGCGGGATGCGGATCAGGAAGGTTGTGCCGGGGTTGTCGTTGCCGCCGGCATCGTTGCGCTCCGCCCAGATGGCGCCGCCATGCTGGGAAAGGATGCTGCGGGAAATTGCCAGACCCAGGCCGGTGCCGCCTTTTTGTTTGGAATCCCCGGGGTCAACCTGGCTGAAGCGGTCGAAGATACTTTCCAGCTTCTCCGCCGGCACGCCGCGGCCGTGATCTTCAATGCGCAGCATCAGGGTCTCGTTGTCGGATTGGCTGGTGACCTTGATCTCCGAACCGCGAGGCGAAAACTTGATGGCGTTGGAAAGAAGGTTGCAGAGTACCTGCAGGATACGGTCGGAGTCCCCGTCGAAGACTTCCGGATTGGCTTCGTCTTCGGCGTCGAGGATCAGGATTTTGACCCCTGCGCCATCAGCCATGGAAGCCATGGTGTCCGAGGCCGATTTCACCAGCTCAGGGAGAGAACAGCGGCGAATATTGAGCGGCGCCCGGCCGGAATCCATTCGCTCCAGATCGAGAATGTCGTTGATCAGCCGTACCAGGCGGTCGGTATTGTTGCTGGCGATACGCAGCAGATTCTGCGCTTTATCGTCCATCTGCCCCATAATTCCGGCCGACAGCAGCCCCAACGCACCGCGAATGCTGGTGAGAGGGGTCCGCAGTTCGTGAGAAACCGTGGAGATGAACTCATCTTTGATGGTGTCCAGATGCCGCCGTTGCCGCAGCGCATCCTGGTCCTGGGTGTTCTGGCGTTCCGACTGAAGTAGACGGGTGCTGAGGTTAATGCACGCTTCACGCGTGTTTGTGTACAGATACAACAGCATCCCGCAGGCCGCTGCGAGAAGCGCGATCACGAGGATAAGGATGGCCGTCATGCCGGGAGCCGTTCCGTCATCTTAAGGTATGGAAGCCTTAACCCAGACCTATTCCTAGGCTTGGACGCTTCCGTGTACCCGGACGGTTACCCTTGTCTATCGGCACTTACACTTTGGTCGTACACGGCTAAGACGGCCTGACGAGCTTCTTCCGCGGCAATTTTGCGGTCGGCTTCGGCTGCTTCAGAGAAGACAACCGGGTGTTCCGCAAAGCGCACATGGATGCGGAGACCGTGCAAACCCATGACATTCCAGAGGTGGGAGATCAGGCCTTGCGGGCCCCAGGCGATATCGTCGCGAACGGTTTTGCCCCGCGCAATGTCCTGGGGGGCAAGCTCATAACGAAGAAAAGAAGGAGTTAACGGCTCACCGGCTGCCATGGTCTCGGCGATCAGCCCGCTGCGAAAAGGCATGGCCGGCTCGTCCCCGACGAACGTGGTGCCTTCGGGAAAGAAGGTCACCGGCAGGCGGTCGCGGAAGCCTTTGGCCATACCCTCGGCGGCTTTGGATGCACTGCCTCCGGCACCGCGCTCCACGTAAACCGTACCTGCCATCATGCTCATCCAGCCGATGATCGGCTGTTGGCGCAGTTCGGCTTTGGAAACGAACACGCACGGGCGTATGGAGGAGTGCACCATGATGTCGATGTAGCTCAGGTGGTTGCAAACCACCGAGCCCGACATGGGCACAGTTCCGTGGGTGATGACCTGGAAATCGAGCCTGCGCAGCAGTCGCCGGCAAACCCGGCTAAGCCATGCGGCACGTTCCGGGCGGGTGCGGGGGCGCTTGACCACCACCTCCACGATCCCGAAAGCGATTGTCCATGCAAGTTTGGCGGAGCAGGAGATATTGCGGAAAAAGCTCAATCGTGTCCTCAGGAGCAGTGTATCTAACTGCTGTGATTCCGTGTTTCTCGGGAGCGTACACTGTCCACGATGAACCTCGCGCTTACCGAAATCGAGTTTCCTATCCGCCTTCGCCTTGAACGGCCTATGACGGACGAGGAACTGCTGCGCTTCTGTGCGGTGAATGAGACGGTTAGGGTCGAGCGCGACGCAAATGGAGAGCTTCTTCTAATGACTCCGGCAGGGGGTGGTACCAGCCACAAAAACACGCTCATTATTGTTCAACTCGGGCAATGGGCAGAGCGAACCAATTCTGGACTGGCTTTTGATTCGAACGCGGGTTTCACGTTGCCGGACGGATCGATGCGAAGCCCGGATGCAGCGTGGATCGCGTGGTCACGGTGGAACGCTCTTACGTTGAGCCAGCAGGAAGTGTTTGCCCCGATCTCGCCGGATTTCATCATTGAACTGCGCTCCCCCAGTGACCGTCTGTCGGGTTTGCAGGCGAAAATGGCCGCCTGGACCGCCAATGGCGTGCAACTCGCGTGGTTGATTGATCCGCTCCGCAAGACAGTCGAGATCTATCGCCCCGGGCGCGAAGCCGAAATGATTGAAGGCAGCAGCTTTGTTGAAGGCGACGGTCCGGTCGAAGGGTTCGTTCTTGAGTTGGGACGTATTTGGGCGTAGTCGATTGGCGGTAAGCAGGGTTCTCGTCCCGAAAAGTGGAAAGTTCGCCGTCTCTATTGACGTTTTCCACTGCTCATTGCATACTTGAAAGGTTGTCTGCGCTTTCTGCGCGGCAACCGTCGAACCACGCCCATGCGGAACATTGCATGATCCAGGGCAAAGCCCGGAGCTGGGGTGGGAGACAAGGACAATCGATGGCCCGTAAAGTTTCCAAGAATATTGCGAAGGCGCGTGCGCTTGTGGAACCGCGTCCGTACAGCATCGGTGACGCGATCCCGTTGCTCCAGAAGGCGAAGTACGCCAAGTTTGATGAGACTGTGGACCTTACTCTGCGTCTCGGTGTCGACACCCGCCACGCGGACCAGATGGTTCGCGGTACCGTAGTCCTTCCTCACGGTCTGGGCGGTAAGTCCAAGATTGTCGCGGTGATCGCCTCCGGCGATAAGGTTCGTGAAGCCGAAGCGGCCGGCGCTGAGTTTGTCGGCGGTGAAGATCTGGTTGAAAAGATCCAGAAGGAAAACTGGACTGCCTTCGACGCCCTGATCGCCACGCCCGACATGATGCGCTCGGTTGGCCGTCTCGGTAAGGTGCTCGGCCCCCGCGGCCTGATGCCGAACCCCAAGACGGGCACCGTGACCACCGATGTGGCCGGCGCCATCAAGGAAATCAAGGCCGGTAAGGTTGAGTTCCGCGCCGACAAGACCGCGCTGGTGCATGTTCCGGTGGGCAAGCTTTCATTTGACCCGCAGAAGCTGCAGGACAATGCCATGACCGTGATCAGTTCCGTGGTCAAGGCGAAGCCTTCGGCTGCCAAGGGCAAGTACATCAAGCGCATCGTTCTCAGCTCCACGATGGGCCCGGGCATTGAGCTCGAGGCTGCCGTGGCGGATATCGCTGGCAAGGCGTAGTGGCGAGAGGTTCTAGGTCCTAGGTTCTAGGTTCTAGATTTGCTCAAGTCCCAAAAGTTTCGGCTAAAGGCGAGAGTCGCTGGACGGCCACAGATTCAGCTAGAACCTAGTACCTGGAACCTAGCACCTAAGGATCAAACCATGGCATTGACCAAGGCACAAAAGAACGCAAAAGTCGCCATGATGGCCAAGGAGCTCGAGAGCTCCACCTCGGCGATCATCGGCTCCTTCAAAGGCCTGACGGC
>DASYEV010000060.1:0-131185 GCA_036498835.1 Acidobacteriaceae bacterium
AACCTCTGCGGGCGGGCGACTGCCTGACCTGGATGATCTTTGGACGCCTTACGCATGTGGGCATCGTGAGCTCTGTGACACCGGCGGGGGCCGTGATCGTCCACAACATCGGCCGGGGAGTCGAAGAGATCGATATGGCGGAGTTTCATGACCACCCTGCGCGCGGGCATTTTCGCTGGCCGGACGCGTAGTCCTGTCCTTGACGCTACCCTTCCTTGCCACAGCAACGGGATTGCCTAGACACGCGGAACAGCAGATCCCCTCCGGGGATGACAACCAGAAAAACAACAGCTGCTAATGCGGTTTTCGGAAGATGAGAGACCATCCCCACCGCTGTTCGCTGTTAACTGTTCGCTGTTAACTTCGCCAGCTATATCCTCAGAGAGCATCCGACCCTCCAGCAGTGTTCAAACTTCAAGACATTTCCGTCGACACCGTCGCCTTTCCCTGGGCGAACCGTGCTCCGCGCCGGGCGCTGCAATCCGTCTTTGCCATCGCCATCGCTCTGCTCATCGGTCACTTCAGCGGCCATTCCAGCGCCGGAGCGATCGCGGCGGGTGCTGCCTTCACCGTGGGATTCGCAGTCTTTCATGAGGCCATGGCTTCAACGCTGCTGAGCATGGGTCTGACCACCCTCGGCATCGCGTCCGCCACGCTCGCCGGCAGCTATGCGGCGGAGTGGACCTGGGCGGCCGTGCTGGTGGTCATCGTCGCCAGCGTGAACTATGGTCTGCTTGCCGAGCTAGGGCCCACTCCCGGCTGGATCGGCCAGCAGTGCGGCGTGTTCGTCATCATCTCCAGCGGCTTTCCCGGCGGGGTGCATTACGCCGTCGGCCGAGCCTCCATGGTGATCCTGGGCGGTGCGCTGCAGATGCTGGTCTTCGCGATCACGTTTCGCTTCTATCGCCGCAACCGCATCGCTCACCCACGACACTCGGACCCGTTTCTCGTTCGCCTGCGCGACCGTGCGTCCCAACTCTGGGCGGACCTGGGACGCGCCGTCCACGAGGTTCACACCAAGGAAACCTTCAGCTACGTCGCACGCCTTTCCATCACGCTGGTCCTGGCTACACTCTTTTACCGCCGCCACCATCTTCCCAATGGATACTGGGCGCCGATGACTGCCATCCTGGTGCTGCGTCCGGAATGGACCAATACCATGAGCCGTGGCACGGCTCGCCTGCTGGGCACCGTCACAGGAGCTACCCTTGTTGCGCTCAGTGCGATGTACCTGCCGGCGCTCCATCTCTGGATAGTGTTCGCGCTGGTAATCGTGTGCGCGTGGACGACATTCGCGCTGCAGGCCGTGAACTATGCGCTGTTCTCCGTCTTCCTCACACTGTATATCGTGTACTCGTTTCGCTTCGGCGGCTTCAGTCAGCCGGCGGCCGCGCATTTCCGCGTTATGAATACAGCGATCGGAGGCGGTATCGCGATGGCCGTCGACGTCGTCTGGATATCCTTCGCATGGCTGCGAAGTCTCGAACATCCGCGAACACAAGGCTTCTGAGGCCTGCAACTGCCTACCGGACAAATTCCCTATCTAGCCGCACCAAGCGGGGAGCCTGCTCAATACGTCATGCTGTGGGAAATAAGCGCGGTATGGACGAGGGTGTGTGCAGCGAGCACCAGAGACACATTCGGGGAATGCGGTACAGCCGTTGGCTTGCCGGCTTCAACAGCTTTGAGGGTGATATCCAGCCGCACGGTCTGGCCAGTAGTCACCGTAACGCCTTCGCGGTCCAGGGGTGCGAAGCGAGGATGCGAGACGTGAATACTGTAGATGCCAGGCGTGAGCTGTGAAAACACATACTCGCCCGCGCTCGTGGTTTTGGCCGCCTGAGGAACGTCCGACGCGGTCAGGGTCAGGGTGATGTCTGCAGCCGCAATCGGCGCTCCAGAAGAATCGGTAATCCTTCCCTTCAACTGACCCAGCGCCTGTGCCGCGGCCGGAAAACTCCAGACACCGGCAATCAGGATGACGCACGCGGAAAAGACACGCAGTATATTCCTCTTCGCCCGAATATCCATGGTCCCGAACTTACACGACCCCAATCGTTCATTGATAGCCGCCGGTCAGGGCTTTTGGCCCTTTCTTCATGCGCATTTGAGCGCACTCAACGTCGTGTTGATCGCACGGAAATGGACGCCGCCCTGGCCCGATGACGCTGTGAAAGGGCGGCGCACCGGCTCCTAAAACGATTCCCCTAGCGGCTAATCCGTATGGCCAACTGCGCCACGCGCGGGTCGGTTGTTGTGCTGGTGATGGTTCCAAACGCCGCCGTACCAAACAACCCATTCGGCTGGGAGAAGGCCGGTGTGTTGGTCACGTCGAACATTTCCACGCGCAACTCCACATCGGTGTGCTCGCCGAGATGGGTATGTTTCACCAGCGCCAGGTCGAGATCGCGATACGCCGGGCCGCGAACCGGATTGCGCGAAGCATTGCCAAACGTGAACTGCGGTGCATTGGCAAACGCCGCGGTATTGAAGAAATGCGTCACCGGCCTCTGGCTGGAAGGCAGTTGCGGGTTCGCGATAATGTTGGGCCTTTGCAGCACGATGCCCGCAAAGCTGTTGTTGTTGGTCCCCTGGGTAACCGTAACGGGCATGCCGCTCTGCAGTGTGTAGATGCCGCTCAACTGCCACCCTCCCAGCACCGCCGTGGCCACGCCGTGCCCCTTGAACTTCGCGAGCTCGTAGGTCGCACTCACCGTCATCACATTGGGCATGTCTCCGCTCGACGAGTCGCGCTCAAGATACGGCCGATAGGTATCCGCGGCGACGAGCGACGATGTGTTCGGGGAGGAGAGCACCGTCGAAGAGAACACGCTGGAAGCATCGTCAATTAGCTTGGAGTGCGTGTACGAGACGAGGAAGGAAAGCCCGCGGCTCAGCCGTTCTTCCGCTTTCGCTTCGATCGCGTTGTAGTTGGTGTTGCCGCTGTTATTGCGGTAGGTCGCCACATTCTGAAAGCGCGGGTACGGTTTCAGCAGTTGCGCGGCGGTGATCGTCGGCGTGTCCAAAGGGCTCGAAACCGGGAGCTGACCGAAATAGGGATTCGCAACCTTCGCCGTTAGAGCCGTGCCTGTCGCCAACTGGGCGGCTGTGAGCTGATTCAGATTTGAGTCCGGAATCCCCACATGAACGATGTGCGAGCCGATATATGCCACTTCAAACGACAGGTTCGTGGTTACCGAGCGCTGAACAGCTACGTTCCATTGCTGAACATACCCGGATCCCGCCTTGCGATTAGCCGTATATACACTCTGCCCGAGGCCCGCGTCCGGAGTCAGCCCCACCGGAGCAACGGATGGACCGCTCGAAAGCAGAAATGCGCGGTTATACCCATCCGTCGTCTTCTGCTGCACATTCTGGATGAATGGATACTGTGGCGTCGTAAACGGAGTCGTAATGCCGCTCTGGTCAATGAACACGATGCCAAAGCCTGACCGGATCACGGTCTTCGGATCGACGGAATAGGCGAAACCGACGCGAGGCGCTACGTTGTCCCAGTGCAGTTGGCGAGCCGAACGCGAGAAGCCATTCACGCCCAGGTAATCGAGTTGCTGCGTCCCCAGATTGAACACGGCGCCTTGGTTATGCGTTTCCGTGGAGGGCATGTGCAGCGTCCAACGGGCGCCGATATTCAAGGTCAGCTTAGACGAGACACGCCAGTCATCCTGGCCGAAAAACTCATGGATGTAGTCGCGCGGGCGAATGGTGCGCTGCTGCAGATCGATGGAGAACGTGTCCACCTGGCCGAGCAGGAAGCTCGCAAACGCATTGCCGCCGGTCGCGCCGTTGGCGCCGGTAATGTCTGTGCCCGTGGTCGTAAAGGCAAACGAACCGGTCGGGTTGGGAGGTGAAATTGCATTCAGCTCATAGCGGCGCAGGTCGCCGCCGAACTTGAAGGCGTGGGCGCCATGCGTCCACAGCATTTGTTCCACGATCTCGCTTACAGACGTTTGAAAGCGGGAAGACGTGCTCGCGTTCGCGCCCAGTTGCTGGAAGCCGGTGAAGGTGAACAGCGGCAGAACATTATTGAATGCGGCGTTGGTGGGAATGCCCGGGATCCCCAGCGCACTGGAAGCCGTTGCACTCAGCGCGGCGCCTACCTGCTTATTGCCGCGCCGTGTATAGCCCACGCGAAGCTCATTCACCACGTTGGGCGAAAAGGTGTGCGTCTCATTCAGCACGATCTGCTGGCCCAGGATGTGCGACAGACCTGTCACATTCCCGGTGCCGATGATCGACCCACTGATGGAACCAGAGCCATCAGGGAACGGCGCCACTGGGTTTTCGACTTCGTGATAGTAGCTGTAGCGAGCGAAGGCGCGATCATGCACCCCGCGTGCTCCATCCACGCGGAAGTCGAGTTGATTCTGATGGTCATCGTCATTCGCAGTGCGAGTGTAATTGTTGGCCGCACCTGAACCGGTAGGCAAGGGAATGCGCGCCAGCAGAGCCTGCGCTGCCGGATCGAGAGGCACGTTGATCGTGTCGTTGGGAAACTCCGTACGCGCTACCGAGCCACCCGTGGTGACCGTGGTCGCCGGGTTGTAAATCTTCGAAACGCCGGAGAAATTGCCGGCACGTTCCGCAACCGTGGGCACGGTGGAAATACGCGTCACGCCGATATGCTGCTTGATGCCCTGGTAGTCGCCGAAGACAAAGAGCTTGTCATGCAGCACCGGACCGCCAAGTGTGCCGCCATACAGGTTGCGGCGATACTCCGGCTTGCGCGCTGTCGTGGATGCGAAGTAGTTGCGGGCGCTCAGATCTTCATTGCGAAAGAACTCATAGAGACTGCCATGAATATGGTTCGACCCGGAACGGGTGGAAACGTTCACGACTCCACCGTTGAAACGGCCGAACTCGGCGGGCACATTGTTAGCCTCGACGGTGAATTCAGCAATATCGTCCACGATGGGGAAAAACGCTACCTGCCCCGGTTCGGGCTGCAGCGCGGAAATGCCGTCGAACAGATACTCATTGGTGCGCGGACGGCCGCCGTTGATGCGCGGAAGCAGTGTGCCCGGTGGAAGTTCCACACCCGGCACAAGTTGTGCGAGTTGGACAAAATTGCGGGAATTCAGAGGCAGCGCCACCACAGTGGTTCCGGGAATCGTCGTTGCGATATCGCTGGTGGAAGCCTGCAGGAGCGGAACGTCATCGGTCACAGTCAGAATTTCACCCTGCGAACCCACCTTCATCGTTACATCCAGCAGTACGGTCTGGCCGGTGGTGATGGTGACGCCGCTGCGATCGAATGCCGCAAACCCAGAGGCAGATACCTGGAGCCGGTAGATGCCTGAGGTGAGCTGCGAGAAAACGTAAAGACCGGCGCTGGTGGTTTTGGTGTTTTGAGAAACGCCGGACGCCGTGAGTGTCAGCGTCACATCCGCATTGGCGATCGCCGCCCCCGATGGGTCGCTGACTCTTCCCTTCAATTCACCCAGCACCTGTGCGGCAGCGGGAACACTCCACCCCATACCAACAATCAGGACAACGCACGCGGAAACGACACGCAGGATAAAGCTCTTCGCCTGATTTTCCATGTGTTCGAATTTACACGATTTGAATCGTTATCCGTACCCACGGCGAGGGTCTGCGGCCGCTCTCTATGAGCGGTTAGACAGAATCAACGCGCTGTTGACTGGACGGAAGGATGGGTGCGGCCAGCCGCTTCCCGCCCATACCCTCTCATCTCGACCGAAGCGCAGCGTAGCGGAGTGATGACGGAGTTTGGTTAGTTCGAAGACAGCAGATCCCCTACGGGGATGACAGAAAGAAAAGCAACAACGCAAAGAGGAGCAACCGTGCGGAGCTTCCGCCGACCCTTACTGTTCGCTGCTAACTGTTCCCTGTTAACTGCTCCTCCACCCTTTCGATCATCACGTCGGTCGACTTGATCAGCGCGGCGGCCAGATCGCCCTTCTTGAGGGCTAGTTCTCTCGCCGCTTCCGCCGTAATGATGCTCGTGATCGGCTGGCCTTCCACCTCCAGCACAACCTCCGCCATTAAGCCTTCAACGCGCACGCTCATCACGCGTCCCACCAGCTGGTTGCGCCCGGAAACCCGGCGGAAGCGTTCGCGGGACTCGCGTTCCGGCTTCTGTTTGTCCTTGGCCAGCAATGGCCGCAGGGCCGACTGGGTAACGCGGTGGTGCCCGCCGGGCGTTGTTACGGTTTTCAGTTTGCCGCCCAGAATCCACTGCTTGATGGTCGGGTAGCTGATGCCCAGCATGCGCGCGGCTTCACGGGGCGTGAACAGAGGAGTTTCTGCCATGCCGCCATTGTGCCTTATATGAGTCACCCAAACACATGGATTGCTTCACTTTCGTACAATAGAAAGACTGTGAAATTGGACTTTCTAGGCACTCTCGAGCGCTCGCACAAATTGGGCGAGCTGCGCTCCACGGATTCCGGCGCGACCGTCACCCTGATGGGCTGGGTCAACCGCCGCCGCGACCACGGCGACCTTATCTTCCTCGACCTGCGCGACCGCACCGGCATTACCCAGGTGGTTCTCGATAAATCCGTCTCCCCGGAAGCCCACGCCAAGGCGGAAGCTGCGCGGCCCGAGTTCGTGGTGGCCGTGACCGGCACCGTGCGCGAGCGCGGCGAAGGCCTGAGCAATCCCAAGATGGATACGGGCGATATCGAAGTCGTGGGCCGCGAGCTTCTGCTGCTGAACGACGCCAAAACACCGCCGTTCTCACCCTCGGAAGACGCCATCGCCAATGAAGAAGTGCGGTTGAAGTACCGCTATCTCGACCTGCGCCGCGTGGAGATGCAGAAGAACTTCGCGGTCCGTAGCCGGGTCGCGATGGCCATCCGCAATTACCTCGTCGATCAGGGCTTCCTCGAAATCGAGACGCCGTTCATGACGCGTTCGACCCCCGAAGGTGCGCGCGATTACCTGGTTCCTTCCCGCGTTCATCCGGGCAGCTTCTATGCGCTGCCGCAGTCGCCGCAGATCTTCAAACAAATCCTGATGATCTCGGGTTTCGACCGCTACTTCCAGGTCGCGCGCTGCTTCCGCGACGAAGATCTCCGCGCCGACCGCCAGCCCGAGTTCACGCAGATCGATCTTGAAATGACCTTTCCGAAGCAGGAAACCGTGTTTCGGATCGTCGAAGGCTTCCTGCGTGCGGCATTCTCAGCCGCGGGTATCGAGCTGCCGGCAGAATCCTTCCTGCAGATGACCTACGACCAGGCCATCGCGAAATACGGCATCGACAAGCCGGACATGCGCCTGCCGGCCATGGTCGATCTAACCGCAGAGCTGACGCCTGAGCTGCGCGAAACGTTGAAGATCGACCCGACACTACCCGTGCTGGGCTTCACCATTCCTCGCGCCGGCCAACTCAGCGGTACGCAGCGCCGCGCCTTGGTAGACGAAATCCGCAAGAGCTTCGGCGACAGCGGCCTGGACTTCCTCGATGTCGCCCGTCTTCGCACCAATGAAGCCTTCTTGCCCCTCGCGGAAGCCATTGCCGCGAAGCTCACTGCCGAACAGATCGTTTTCTGCGGAGAGAATTTCACCACCGAAGACCTCGCGGTCGTCATCACGCCCAAACCGGGTACACCTGCCGCGTGGAACTACGACAAGCAGTGGATCTGGAAGCGTGTAGGTGCGCTGCGTCTCGAGCTTGCGAAGAAGTATGCGGACAAGCACAAGCTCTTCGAGACGGCCGGCACCGCGGCTGACTTCAAATTCCTGTGGGTCACTGACTTCCCCATGTACGAGTGGAACGAGGAGCGCAAGACCTGGGACGCCGCGCACCATCCCTTCACCTCGCCGCACGAGGAGGACATCAAGTCCGGCGCGCTGTGGGACGACAAGGGCTCCGTACGCGCGCTGGCTTACGACGTTGTGCTCAATGGCACGGAGCTGGGTTCGGGCTCCATCCGTATCCACCGCCAGGACGTGCAGGCGGAAATTTTCCGCACCCTGGGCATGAGCGATGAAGAGGCCAAGGAACGCTTCGGCTTCTTCCTCGATGCTCTGGAGTACGGCACGCCTCCACACGGTGGCATCGCACTGGGTCTCGACCGTATCGTGATGATTCTTGCCGGCGCCCAGTCACTTCGCGAAGTGATCGCATTCCCGAAGACGGCCAAGGCCATCGACCTGATGGTTGACGCCCCCACACCTGTCAGCGAAGCGCAGATGCGTGAACTGAATCTGCGCATTACGCATCGAAGCTAAGCCCATGCGCACGCCACCGTCGAGACCCCTATGGTGGCGTGCGCTCTATGCCTTGCTGGCGGTATATGGCAGTTTGCTGCTCTACGTGGCCATCCTCATGCTTTTCATGAGCGGCAACGCTCTGTCCACAGGTATTCGCGAATTAGCAACCAACATTCTGCTTCTTCTTTTCCTGCCCTGCCTCCTGCTCGGGCTATGGGTTCCCCGTTTGGGGCGTTCCCTGATGCTCGCGATTGCGGGCGCTCACGTCCTCCTCGGGATCATTGAGCTTTGGATACCCAATCCGTTAGGTGATGCTTTCGCCGAGGTTCCCAACCATCCACTCTTTCTGGAAAGATTCGTCTTTCTCATACTTCCCGCAGTGATCGCCTTTTTCCTGCTTCTTCCTCGTGCATCCGGAAGATCAACGGTCATCCCACAGGCTCCATGAACTCGCGCTATGCTGTGCGCATGAAGCACGCGTGCTTGCTTGCCATCCTTCCTTTTCTTCTGCTCAAGAGCGCTGCGGCGCAAAGTACATGCTCATCTGCGTCAGGAGCGCGTGTTGCGGATGAAGTCAAACGCTTACAAGCGCGAGCGCTCGAATACAAAATCATGCCTATGGATTCAGGCGTGCCTGCGGCAGCGACCGGACTGCTGCTACGTCTGAAGGATGGGCTTGCGAAAGCTTCAGATTCCGTCCTCGCTTGCCAGGACCTGACCACCACGCCGGCCGTTCTCCAGAAAAAGATCGCCGCGTTGCTGCCGGCAATCAGGTCTCGCACCCGGGAGAGTCAGAAACCCCCTGGCCCCGATAACGACACGGATAAGCCAACCGCCGGCATGCTCGGCAACGACATCACCGTGGAGGTAACCCTAGCCTCCTCGGATCCACGCATCCTGCAAGTTGTTCTCAGTTCCAGCGAACCGTGTGGAACCGATTCCCAACTCCTGCTTTATCAGCCGGAAGGAAACTCCTGGCAACGTGTCATGCGGTGGTCGGCGCCGCTGGTTCCTGAGAAGAAGCCGGGAAATGACACGGCAACGAGTTTCGGCGACTTCTTTGTTACCGCGATTCTTCCCGGCGCGTCGCCGCAGGATTGGCGTGCCGTAGTCGCTCACGGCACGCCCTGGTGTACCTCCCGGTTTAGCGGCTTCGGGATCGCCGTCCTGGCGCCTTCCAGTACCGGCGCAGCCCGAGTTGTTTGGCAGGCCGATCGCGGATACTCACGCGGCGATTTCCCGATTCGACTCAAGGTTGTTGGCCCAAATACATTCGAGTTCCGCACCAACGTCGCCGGATTTGGAACTGAGGAGTTTGAACGAACCGCCGTCTATCGCTATCGGGTACGGGGCGATCACGTGGAGCGCGTCGAGCCGATCGCAGTCAACGGTCGCGGCTTTGTAGACGAGTGGCTCGAAAGCCCCTGGGAAGAAGCGGTCCTGCAAACAGCCATGTCTGCACGATCCAAACTCCAGATCGCCCATACCCTTTACGCGCAGCAGGAGCATGAAAAGACACATGCCGGCCATGAAACCTACATTGAACACACGAACGGTCCGGTGCTCGCTTGTGCCGAAGCCAAGACTTATCAGGTTCAGATGAATGCAAGGCGGAACATCCTCGTCGTTGGTAAACCGGGTGGTGACACGCAAACTTTGCCGAAGACGTTCTTCACAATCCGCGAAACCGGTAGTGGCTACGAAATGGTCAGTGTGTCCGGAAACCCGAATCCTCGTTGCGCCGGCCCTGATCTTATGCTGAAGCATTGACCACATAGAAACCTTTTCGACTGCCCACCTGACAAACACACATCTCTTCGCGTAGCGTGTTCGCGTGCAATTAAACCGCTTGTATACCTCGTTTCTGTCCGCGCTTCTTGTCGTCTCGGCCGCCAACCTGTTCGCTGCAGAACCGAAACAGCCCGACTTCGGCCCCAACGTTCTTGTCTTTTCGCCCGCGACGCCCACCGCCGAAATGCAGGCGGCCATCGACAAGATTTACGCCACGCAGCAGCACAACGAGTTCGGACCGGAGCGGAACGCGATCTTCTTCCTGCCCGGCGAATACAAGCTTGATCTCCCTATCGGCTTCTACACCGAAGCCGCGGGCCTGGGCGCAACGCCGGATGCCGTGCACATTACCGGCAACGTCCGTTCGGACCCCGCCTCGCGCAACGACAATGCCACCACCACGTTCTGGCGCTCCGCAGAAGGCTTTTCCGTCACGCCCACCGGCGGCAATATGCTGTGGGCCGTCTCACAAGCCGTGGCCTTTCGCCGCATGCATGTCCATGGCGGGATGCTGCTGAACCTGAACAAAGGCTGGGCCAGCGGCGGATGGATGTCCGATACGCTGGTCGACGGTAACGTCGGCTCCGGAACGCAGCAGCAATGGATCTCGCGCAACAGCGAATGGGGAAGCTGGACCGGGCACAACTGGAACATGGTGTTCGTGGGCGTGCCGCAGGCTCCCGCACAGAGTTGGCCCGACCCGCCTTACACCACCATCGCGAAAACTCCCATCATCCGTGAGAAGCCGTTCCTGGAAGTCTCGAAGTCCGGCGCGTGGAGTGTCCGCGTCCCTGCTCTCACCAAAGATTCCAGCGGGATCACCTGGCACTCCGGCTCGACGCCCGGCAAATCCATTCCACTCACCCGGTTTTACATCGCTCACGCCGATCATGACACCGCGGCCACCATCAATGCCGAGCTTGCCAAAGGCAAACACCTGCTGCTTACGCCCGGCATCTACTCGCTTACCGAACCCATCCACATCACACGGCCCGGCACCATCGTGCTGGGTCTGGGCTTTGCAACGCTCAAGCCGACCAACGGCACGGCAGCAATGACTACGGCGGATGCCGATGGCATCATCGTCGCAGGTTTGCTGTTTGACGCGGGCGAGAAGGAGTCGCCCGTGCTGCTCGAAGTCGGCCCCAGCGGCAGCAAGTCGCGGCACGCGGCCGACCCCATCTCACTCCATGACGTTTTCTTCCGCGTGGGCGGCGCCGGCCCCGGCAAAGCGACCGTCAACCTCACTGTCAATTCCAGCGACACCCTGATCGACCACACCTGGATATGGCGCGCCGACCACGGCCTACGACCCGGTGGGGGCGTGGGTTGGGACCAGAACCTCAGCCGCAACGGGCTCGTCGTCAACGGAGACAACGTCACCGCCTACGGCCTGTTCGTCGAGCACCACCAGCAGTACCAGGTGCTGTGGAATGGCAACGGCGGCCGCACCTACTTCTACCAGTCGGAAATCCCCTACGACCCACCCACGCAGGACGTGTACACCAGCGGGCCTGGGACGGACGGTTGGGCCTCTTACAAGGTTGCGGACAGCGTCAAGACGCACGAGGCCTGGGGCTTGGGCATTTACAGTGTCTTTCGGAGACCCGACGTTAATCTCACTCGCGCGATCGAGGTGCCGGATACGCCGGGCGTTCGCTTTCACGACATGATCACGGTCGCCCTGGGTCGCAACGGCATGATCAAGAACGTCATCAACAACACCGGCGGGGCTACGTCCATGCAGCCGCGTGTGACACCGAAGGTGACGAATTATCCGCAGTAGGGTGGGGCGGCGTTCTTGCTTTTCTTGTTGTCATCCCCGCAGGGGATCTGCTGTTTGTTTCTGCTTCCACGAATCTGTCACGTCAACATCACCACAACCCTGTCATCTCGACCGGAGGCGCTTTAGCGCCGTAGCGGAGAGATCTGCTGTTGCTCCCGCCCGTGCATGGGGGCTCCCCGCGGCTAAAGCCGTTCGCTTTGCAGACGCTTGATGTCCGGTCTAAAGACCGGACCTACCGTGTCGTGGTTGACCGGTGGCAGGGGCAGGGGCAGATCTCTCTGCTACGCGTGACTGTAAGGCTGTGACGCTCCGGTCGAGATGACAGGGTTCGGGTGAGAACGAAAGGACAGGTCTCGCGGACCTTCCCGGCTACGCCGCCACAGCCTTCTGTACATCCTCGCTCTGCCACTGGATGCTCAGCTGGGTGAGATGCTCCATCACGCCTTCCATCTCCTTCAACCGCTGCGTTGGGCTGTAGGTTACTTCGGGAGGATTGGAAGGTTTCACGGTGCGAGTGACAAAGCCCTTCTCTTCAAGCATGCGCAGGCGCACCGCAAGCACACGGGCGGAAATGCCTTCGGCAGTTCTGCGCAGCGCGCCGAAGCGCATTGGGCCATGGGTGCTCAGCAGCCAGATGATGTGAAGCGTCCACGGCCGGGTCAGCGTTTCCAGCAACCCGCTCATGGCGCATCCCACCGCGATATCTTGCGACCTGTGCACACGTCTCGGCATCACGTATGTCTCCTGGTAAAGCAGCAGCCGCTTACCCACGGAGAACCGCTTACTGCAAAGTACCTGCTTCTCAGCGTTCGGCTGCTTACTTATAGTAACCCTTGGCAGAACGCATAACCCGCTCCACGGAAGGAACCACATCGCAATGAAGATTCTGCACATCGACTCCAGCGTGACCGGAGAAAAATCCGTCAGCCGTCCCCTCAGCAAGGAAACGGTTGCGAGGCTGCAATCCCTGAACCCCGGCGCGGAAGTCGTGTACCGCGATCTGGTCGCCGAACCGCTGCGTCACTATACCGCTGTCCTCCGCCTCTTCGGAGCGGACTTGCCCGACGGCACGCCGGAACAGAAGCACGAGCTCGCAGCCGGCAAGGAAATCCTCGCGGAGTTTCAAGCGGCGGATGTCATCGTGATCGGCGCACCCATGTACAACTTCGGAATTCCCAGCCAGCTCAAGGCGTGGTTCGACCTGTTGTGTGTACCCGGCGTAACGTTCCGCTACAGCTCCGCAGGGCCTGAAGGTCTGCTGGGCGGCCGGCGCGTCATCGTGATTTCAACCCGCGGCGGCCTCTACGGCCCCGGCTCACCCTACGAGCCGGCCGACTTCCAGGAGAAGTATATTAAGCAGGTTTTCGCGTTCCTTGGCATTCCTGAGGTCGAGATCATCCGCGCTGAAGGCATCGGCCGCGCCGATAAGGCAACAGCAGTTCTTGCCGCCGCAAAAGAACAGATCGCGAACCTCACCTAACCCGGCAACGAAATCGAATGCCCCACCCATCGCGCCTTCTCGGGCGATTTGGTGGGGCATTGATGTTGGTGGAACCGCTTTAATTCATCCAGCGTTTGTCGTTGGGGTCGCGCGGTTTCCCACTCGGGTCCATATAGCGGCCGCTGTCGTCGATGCTTACGTCCTTGCCCTGCTTCCGCATATAGACGGTGAACTTCTTCGCAGCCTGGCGCCGCCTGGAGCGGTAATACGCATTGCGCAGACCGAACCACCATTCCGTCCCCGCATACTTCAGGCCCCGGCGAGGCGCGTAGCGAAGATGCAGAAAGCCAACGCCTGCCGTGCAAAGAGCCGTCATCGCGCTGAACTGGTCTCCGAACAGCGTCATCAACAAATAGACCAGCAGGTACGCCATCACCAGGTATTTGATCTTGATCGGGATGACCATGTAGATCCGCACCTGGGCATCGGGGTTGGAGCGCGCGAAGGCCAGCATGATCGCCAGGACCGCGGGCCAGAGTCCCGCAGTCACACTGTGCGGTCCCAGTTGCGGCACACGATCCCCGAGCACCAGACTGATCAGCGACGCCGACAGCGCGCCGCCAATCGTCGTTGCCAGAAAGTACTCGCCGTACCAGCGTGAACCGCGCTCGTCTTCAAGCTGCGCCCCGAAGACCCATATTGAAAACCAGGCGAACCCCGATCCAAGGAGGCCCATGGGCAGAAACGCATAGGTCAGCAGCTGCCAGGGCATCCGCCGTAACGCCAGCCATGGTTCCAATGCCAGCCAGCTTGCCAGTCCGGAAGCCAAGCGGGAAGGCACGAACCCAACGATAAAGAAAGCCACGAATACGGCCATCGCCGCAAGAACAATCGTGCGCGTCACTCCCCGAAACGGGGGAAACGTCACGGTTACCGGACCATTGGAACGAAACGCCACCTGCGCGCCTCCTTACTGACCTGCCGGCGGAGCCGCCGCAGCCGCAGGTGCGGTGCGCCCCATAGGCAGCGGCGCAACCGCCAAGGAGAAATGGCCCGCCGCATCCATCGCACGTACGCCAAACAGCACGTTGTCCTTGCTTACATTCAGCTTGATCTCCGTTGCCGTACCGGCGCTTTGCGCATGCGTCCACAACATCTCCGTGGGTTCACGCCAGACGATCTGGTAGGTCGTGCCCGCCGGAGCATAGGCGGGAGCCTCCCAGGCGAGTTCCGTGTTGTTATCCAGAGACCGAGTCAGGACGTGCACGTTTTGAGGCTCGCCCGGAGCGGATGCCAGCGAGGCCAGAACCGCGGAGTTCATGCGCGCCACGTTGGCCACATAGTTGAAGTCGACGAACTTCAACAGGTCGCCATACTCCTTGCCATTTTCCGTGCGCACCGTCTGGTGCTGATGGTCGAAATTCTCACGCCACTCGGTGAAGCGTACAGCGGCAAAGCCTTCGCCGTTGAAGCTGGTGTGGTCGCCGCCACGGAGGTAGCGGTCACGGCGCAGGATCAGCACCGGATGAAATGCCGGAACCTCCTGCACCAGGTGGCTGCGTGCGTGTCCGGGGGCGGCCGGGGGTGCTTTCTTCAACCCTGCACCGAAATAAGCCGGCGACAGCTCCGCAATGGTCCGCGCGAGTTGACGTGAGGGCGAATCATTCTCCGCACCCAACATCAGAATCTGGCGCTGCTGCTCCGGCGTCGCATTGCCGGGAACGCTTTCCGAGAACACCCGCACCGCCGTCTTGTCCTGCATCGTCTCGCCGGGCGTGGTGTCGCCTCCCACGATGTCGTTGTTGAGCACGGCCTCCAGCGGCCAGCCCTGCTCCCTGGCGACATGCGCCAGGTGCTTGGAGCCATTCAGGCCCTGCTCTTCGCCTGCGACGGAAAGGAACACGATGGTGCCCGGAAACTTCAGCTTGGAAAGCGCGCGGGCGGACTCGATCGAGACTGCCGTGCCGCTGGCATCGTCATTCGCGCCGGGCGCGGTCACGTGTGCATCGGAAACATCGGTCGCCCGAGAATCGTAGTGCCCGGTCACCAGCACCCAGGGTGCGTTCTTGTCGGTACCGTGCAGGATGGCATACACGTTGGTCAGCTTGGTGGGCTTGGTGATGCGTGAGCCCCGCGCGGTGCTGCCGGGCTCTTCAAACGTGTCGCGCTTCACTTCGAGACAACCGCCGCATTGCGACGCAATCGCCTGGAACTCGGATTCGATCCAGTCCGCCGCAGCGTTGATGCCCTGGCCGGGAGGAAGGTCGGCCGCCATGCTGGAAAGCGTGTTGCGGGTGCCGAATGTGACCAGCTTGGCGATATCCGCCTGCACGTTCGTGGGCGAAATCTTCGCAATCGCCGCCGCAATCTGCGCATCCGGCTTCGCTGGGGGAAGTGAATTCGCGTTCACCATCACTTGCGCACTGCACACCGCGGCCATACCCAGCACCGCCGCACCGACAATCTTTCCTGCGTACATTCGCTGATCTCCTCATGACTCGGAAAACCGGATGGGCACCGTTTTGCGTCCGAGTGTTGACGCGGCGCATGCGTCCCGCTAGAACTAGGAAAGCTGCCCGGCAGCCACTGCCACCATCCTACAGGGCGGCAAACAACTATCGCAGGGAGGAAGGGTTTATGTCAGTCGTATGCCCGGAGTGCGACAATCCAATAGATGTTGATGTCGACGACGTTGAAGAAGGCGAAGTCATCCAGTGTGACGAGTGCGGTACAGATCTGGAAGTCGTCTCAAGCGATCCATTGGAACTGGCTGCAGTGGACGAGGAAGGTTATGACGATGAGGCTGATCTGCATGAATCGGATGATGATGAAGAAGAGGACGAATAGTCCCCTAGGGCCCCGCGCCACCACCTCCAACTATTCCACCCCGCTGCGCAGACGCATTGCGTCAGGCGTACTGGCGGCTGCGTTCGCTCTGCCCGCGGCTGCCGTGCTACAGGCACTCCCGGCTCATGCGCAGCGCGGTCCCGTGCAGCGCATCACCGAAGGCACCGTCGAGAACAAAGACGGCGTGGCGGTCAAGGGAGCGGTTGTTTATCTCAAGGACACCAAGTCGCTTTCGGTGAAAAGCTACGTCTCCACCGACCAGGGCTACTTTCATTTCGGCCAGCTTTCGCCCGACACCGACTACGAATTATGGGCGGAGTTGGACGGTAAGCGCTCCAAAAGCAAGAGCATCAGCTCCTTCGATACCAAGAAGGACTTTCACTTCACGTTGAAGCTGGGCGAGTAAAGCCGCAGCGTATTAAGCCGCGCGCTCCCCGGCCTGTTTTGGCGCGGGACCGGCGCGCTGTACCTTACGGCATTTCTCATGATGCTGAGGACAGCGAACCGCAGGGTTGTTGGAGCAAATCTCCTGTTGCTGTGGTTCCGATACGCGATGGAGGAGGTCGGTTTCCTTGGGAGAAAACGACCCGAACTCTTTCGCCTTCATCTACACCTTCAGGAGATTTGCTTGGAAGGCGTGCGCCACCTTGACGGGAAGCTGACGCGCAGTCTGGAACGGGTTCGCCAGGCGGCACTGAGCCGATAGGGCAGTTCCGGTAATGGTGTAGACCGAAGAGCCGGGATTCCCGGCGAGTGCTTTTTTACTCGACTGGGGTGGAGAGGGTGCTGAAGCCGTTTTCTCCCAATGAAAACGCATTCTCCGCTGATTGGGAGACCATAGTATTGCCGGAACTGCTCTAGACTCTTGCGAGCGGACGTAGCACCGTTCGCCGTGCTGGTGCAGGTGCCGTTCGCTACCTTTGTGTAACCGGGACGCGGTGGCAAGCTTTTTGAAGTGAGCCCTCACTCAACCTGCGTAGGATCAGGCCAAAGATGATTCCGCTTCATACCGTCAGCAAATGAAGTGAGCCATAAGCAAAACAGAGGGGCCGCTTTCGCGGCCCCTCTGTTGTCTCTGTTACGGGGTTAGAAAACGTAAGCAACCTTCAGACGGACCTGACGACCCGTCTGGAACAGGTTAGGTAGGCCATAGGTGTTCGAAACAAGGCGCTTCGCCGAGTTACTCACACCTACATAGTCCCACCCAGTCATCATTGCGTTGAAGTCAAAACCAGTGGGGTTTGACGTAGTTGAGGGATAGACAGCAGCCGTCAATGGGATTTCGGTATAACCCGTGATGGAATGTTGTCCCAGCAGATTCGACACGTTAATCTCGCCGCCGAATCGGCGATTTTCATGGTCTTTGCTGATGTGAACATAGTGAGTCAGACTGCCGTCCGTTTGAATGTAAGCGGGCGTGCGACGTCCGTGTTGAGGGGTGCCGGCGACGATGGTGCCATCGGTAGCCCGGGTGACTGGTACCCAGTTGCTCTGGTCTTCGACAAACTGGACTGAAGATGTCGATGTACCTGTAGGCCAGGCCGTGCTAACCGGGGAGCCCTGTTCGATCGCCTGCGAAAGACCCAGTTGTGTTTCTCCGCCAAACCATTTTTGGCGAAATGACCCGAACGCCGCAAACGTGTTTGGACGATCAGTCGGAAGTGGGCCGCCAAACGGCTTGCCGTGGGCGTCGAACTGCATTTGAGGTTGGTCGAAGGAGCGATTGTTGTCAGGTGAATGACGTCCACCACCGCCATCCGTGTTGAAGGTGCTGGTAAGACCGGGATAGTTTCCTCTCAACGCACTGTAGGTGTAGAAAGCGGTCAGGAAGAAGTGATTCCCGCCGGTTTTCGTTACACGGAATTCCAGCCCGTCGTATTCGCGAATGGCCTTGGGTTGAGCCGGGCACTGCGCGCAGATCGGCGACGTGAAGCCGTCTGCATACAGCGTACGGTGCAGGAGGTCACCATATCCGGGGCCCGGATTACCGATGTAGAAGCCTAGCGAATCGGTCACACCAATATCTTCAATGGTGTTATCCAGGCGCTTGCGTGAGTAACGTGCCGAGAAGGACAGGGTTGGTCGCATTGCCCAGTCGGCGCCGGCCACAAACTCATGGGAAGCCATCGGCTTCACATTCGGATCGACACCTGGATCCTGCGTGTTGATGATGTTCTTGCGCAGATCCACGTTCTCGATGAAGCGGCCCGTAACACCGATCGCTCCACCACTGGTCGGACAAGCATGTTTATCCGAATTGTTACCCGGCTGCACAGCCGTATAGTTGGGATCGTCAAGGGCATAGAAGCACTCGTGCCAATACTGACCGCCAAACGAGCCGGCGGGCAGGGAGTACTTGATGATGTCGTAAAACCTGCCGTAGCTTCCGTAAACTTTAAGCTTGCCATTGTGCAACACGTCATAGGCTACGCCGAGACGAGGGCCGACCTTTTGATCGAATCCGAATCCGATGCTGGAGGCGCCGGGGTTGTAGGGGGGAAGGTATTCCTTATCGAACCGGACACCGGCATTGATCGAGAGGCCTGTATGACCAACCGTCCAGCCGTCCTGGATGTAGAGGCCCGAGTTGTTTCCGCGGGCAATACCGCCGGTCGAGTAGTCGTTCACATAGAAATAGCCGTAGTTACCACGGCAATGGCCAGCGGCGGAAGGGCCATACTGGGTGACGTTGGCCGCAATGACCGCATCGCAGGCAGTTGCCGATGTTGCGGGTGTGTAATCGGCGCCATAATCGAAATTGAGATATGCAGTCACATACGAGCTGAGAAGGTTATTAAAGACTGTGTTGTAGGAATAACCGCCTTTGAAATTATGCGTTCCCCACCAGCCGGAATGCACATACGAAAGGTCGCCGGAAATTGTCTTCCGCTGAAGGATGTTGAACCGCTGTTGGGTATTGTTGCCGATGTTGGTATAGCCAGCCACCTGACGGTAGGCAACGGGAACCTGGCTGCCATCCAAACCCGTAACACCAGTGGTGGAATTGCCTGAACTCGTGTCGAAAACATCCTTGATACCGGACGTTTTGCCGCGGTCTTGGGAATCGTTGTAAAGATAGCCATATCGCACACTGGCCAACAAGCGTGATGTGATCGTGTAATCGGCGCCGAAGGCGTAGATAGCGGCGGGGCTTACCGAGCCCGTGTCGGCACGGAAGGTGGTCGGATCGGTCGTCGAGCTGGAGTTAAGCTGACCGGTCTTGCTATCCGGGTTAGGCAAGCTGCTTCCGGTGAGCCTGCTATAGAGATTTTCCCAGCTGGCGAAGAGACGGAGCTTGCTGACTGGAGAGTAGTCGAAACGTGCAAAGCCGTAGTGGGTGTCCTGGCTTTCATAAAACAAACGGGGCCCCGGATTGGTGCCAGTGAAGGTAGCTCCACGACGCAACCGGTAAAACTCCGGAACATAGCTGGCAAACATCCAGACCTTGTCCTTGAAGAGGGGACCGCCAAGCGTGAACCCTGGATTGACCGTGCGGTAGTGATCCTGTTTGCCGACGTAGTACTGCGCCGCCTGATCGGTACGGGTCGTCGAGTTGCTGAGGGTTGTGGGGTCCTTACGGAGGCCGCAGGTCGTCGATAGAGCGCATTGATCATTGGCATTCAACGCGCTGGACCGATAGTACCCAAAGATCGAACCATGCCAGTTATTCGCGCCCTTCTGCTGAATAACGTTGACCACGCCACCCATTGCACCGCCGAACTCCGCTTCAAAGCTGGAGCTCTTGACCTGGACGTCCTGAACGAATTCCATCGGCACGCTGTAACCAACACCACCGCCGACGATTCCAGTAACGTTCACGCCTTCCGACGTGTATACGTTTTCGCTGTCGCTGGCTCCGTCAATCTGAAAGCCGCCGGTGCGGTTGCCATTGAGTGTGCCGCCGGTTGTGCTTTGCAGAGGCTCCTGACGTGCTCCAGGGGCGAATGGAATCACGGATTCAAAGGATCGTCCCTTCGGAATCTCATTCAGAACTTCGTTCGTGACGGTTGTCTCCACCTTGCTCTGTGTCACATCGACGAGGGCCGCAGCTTCATTCACTTCGATCACAGTCTCAGCTCCAGCCGAGACGATGATGTTGATACTAGGGACTTGCCCTGCAATGAGCCGTAAGTTGGTTTGTTTGGCCTTCATGCCAGCTCCAACAACTTCCACGGAGTACGTTCCTGGCGGAAGGGCGTCAAGCCGGTAATATCCCCGTTTGTCCGTGGTGGCCTTTGCGGGTTGGATCAACTTGTCACCTGTCGCGGTCACACTGGCTCCGGCCACAACCGCGCCGGAAGGATCAGTGACCACACCTTGAATGCCGCCAGTCGTTTCCTGGGCCGCAGACGTCAGGCACATGATCGCGACCAGCAGGACACCCAAGCCGGTCACACCTCTTCGGAAAAAGTTCGACATCCTCTGCATTACTTCTTACCTTTCGTACGAAAGGCCTGATTTCCGTGGAATTCAAGCCGGGTTTCATAGATGCGATTCCAATTTCGCCATGTCGATCGGGCACACCTGAATGACACGCGCTCGCTGTAAAGTGCACTGGCCGTTGAAGACACAAATACCCTCACCACCCAAATTGGGTGTTGTGTTGTAAGGGCGGAAGAGTTGAGTAAGTTACGTCAATATTGCAAGCATGGGACGAAATGTCAACTAATTGTCACGAATTGATTGAAGATTTGTGCTGCGCGGGAAGGGGTCCACTGCCTCTAACTATTGCATCGCAATACGTTACAAATTGCTAAGCGCTTCACATCAGCCTGAATCTAAATGAGTTTGCGAAATATATCACAATACGTAAGTCACCTATCTAGAGAAGGATTAGCGAATACCCAATAGGAGCGGCGATCAAGCTTACGGGGTCGCCAAGGCTCCATTTTGACCCTGAAATATCACGCTTAGTCCCTCCGCACACGTTGGCTGAAGGGGCTGTCACAATTCCAGACCGCATCGCCGTACATTCGCCGAATCCTTTGGGCGAAGCTTGGAGAGAATCGGGTTCCTCCGTCTATGATGAGCACCGCTTGTTCCCGACTTCCTATGCTCATCCTCTTTGCCTGATCAATCTCTCTAGCTTGGCGAAGAACAAGCGAATAAACTAGACGCAGGCACAGCGTGGCTCTCTCGCTCCAATCCGGAATTTTGCCGCGAGCCCAGGATCACTTCGGCTTCCTGCATATCGATCTCAATAGCTTCTTCGCATCGGTCGAACAGCAGCTTCATCCCGAATACAGAGGCAAACCCACAGCCGTGGTTGGCACCATGGCCGACACCGGCACCATCATCGCCGCCAGCTATGAGTGCAAAGCGCTTGGCGTGAAGACGCTGACCAAGGTCGGCGAAGCCAGGCAGAAGATTCCCGGCATCATCCTCGTCGACGGCTCACACTCCCAGTACGCGGAGTACTCGCACAACATCGCCGCGGCGGTCGAACGCATATGCCCCGTCGCGCACACACCCTCCATCGACGAAATGGTTTGCCAGTTGATGGGCCGCGAGCGCGAGCCGCCCCGTGCGCGCCAGATCGCGCTGGCCATCAAGCAGGCGATCAAGGACGATGTCGGCGAGACGTTGCGATGTTCCATCGGCATGGCGCCGAACCGCTATCTGGCCAAGATCGCGAGCGACATGCAGAAGCCCGATGGGCTGATCGGTCTGCTGCCCTCGCAGTTGCCGCGGGCTGTCGCGCATCTTGAGCTGCGTGACCTGCCCGGCGTTGGCGCCCGCACCGAAGCGCGGCTCCATGCAAAAGGCATCCACACCATGGCGGAACTGCTCGCGCGCGACCGCAACGGCATGCACAAGCTGTGGGATTCCGTGTGGGGAGACCGCCTGTACCACTGGCTGCGCGGGCACGACACGGGCGACGACGGTGCACCCGTGGCCAGCGAAGTGCAAAAGTCGTTGGGGCATTCGCACGTCCTTGGCCCCGAGCATCGCACACCCGCGGGGTCATGGGCGGTGGCTCACAAACTCCTGCATAAGGCCGCCATGCGTCTGCGCATGGAGAAGTTTGTTGCCGGCTCGCTCGGCCTCACCGTCAAATACGCACTCTCGCGGGAAGAAATGGCGCGCGTGCAATCGCAGTCGAAAAAGGTCAAGCAGCACAGCAGCGGCATCAAGCAGACCGGGTGGGGTATGGAAGCGCGCTTCCGGCCCTGCCAGGACACGCTTTCACTGCTCGAAGCGCTGCAGGGCATGTGGAACCAGCAGCCCAACGACGCCGAACACCAGCGTCCCTTCTTCGTGGGCGTCACGCTGCGCAACCTGATCCCCGAAGACGAAATGCAGAAGATGCTTTTTGAAGAGCCCGGCAATCGCAATCAGCTTTCCGCGACGATGGACAAGTTGAACCTCAAGTACGGCCACTCGACCTTGCACTTCGCCGGTATGCTGCCTGCACGAGAGAGCGCCCCCACCCGCATCGCTTTCACTCAGATTCCTGTGCAATACGGTGTGGAATATATGTAGCAGCCGCCCGGAGAATCAAAGGCGACCATGCATCCAAGCTTCACATGCACGTCGATCTCGGTTCGCTAACGCGATTGGAACAGCCTTTTGCCTGCGTCAGCGCAGAGCGCGCACATTCTCCATTCAATCTGTCACCTCAAACAAATTTGCCTAGCCATCCCCATCCCGCGGAGATACAGTCGTCTCACCGCATGCTGCGGTCCTGCCGCAACGAACTCAATCCTTTTTTGGAGGAGCATCATGGCCACACCGTACTTTGCTACGCAGCGTCGCGTTCCACTTCCTGGCAGTGACCGCACGCCTTTCTCCGATGCCTCCGCTCCTCAAACACTGCTGTCCCATTCCGTCGCGGCGAATGGCGACCACACAACCGGCGATACGATCACCGTGTCCGTGATCGTGCGCCGTAAATCGGCGCTGACCGACCCTAACCATCGCATGTCGCGGGAAGAGTTTGAAGACAAGCACGGAGCGGATCCAGCCTCGCTCGCGGCTGTGCGCGCATTTGCCGCGGAGTTCCACCTCAAGGTGGAGAAGCAGCCGCACACCGATGATCACTACCGCACATTGCATCTCACCGGCAGCCACGAGGAAATGGAGAAAGCGTTTGGAGTCACCCTCACCAATCTGGAAACGGGAGACGGTGCGTTGCGTGTTCGCCAGGGACCTTTGTATCTTCCGGAAGAGCTTGCCGGGCATGTTGTTGCAGTGTTGGGCCTCGACAACCGTCCTCAGGCCAAGCCGCATAGCCGGACCGCGGTACCGCACGCAGGCAGCGTTTCCTACACGCCGGTGCAGGTTGCTGCGCTCTATGGCTTTCCCGCCGGGGCGAAAGCCACTGGCCAGACCATCGCCATCCTGGAATTGGGCGGTGGGTACCGCGCCGCTGACCTCACCGCATACTTCAAAACACTGAACCTCCCTGCACCCACGGTGACGACGGTATCTGTCGATAAGGGCGCCAACAAACCTGGAAACGCGAACGGCGCAGACGGCGAAGTGATGCTGGATATCGAGGTCTGCGCCGCAGTCGCGCCTGGCGCGAAGATCGTGGTCTATTTCGCTCCCAACACCGATCAGGGTTTTATCGATGCCATCTCAACGGCGATCCACGACACCACCAACAAGCCCCAGATTTTGTCGATCAGTTGGGGAGGCCCTGAATCGACCTGGACCACGCAGTCATTGAACGCGCTCGATGCAGCGTGCCAAAGTGCTGCTGCCTTGGGCGTCACAATTACCGTAGCCGCAGGCGACGATGGTTCTACCGATGGCGTGACCGGAAAAACCAACCACGTGGATTTTCCTGCTTCCAGTCCCCACGTGCTCGCCTGCGGTGGCACCAAGCTCAGCGGTTCCGGGTCCGCCATTACCGGCGAGGTCGTGTGGAATGAGCTTTCCTCCAACGAAGGTGCGACCGGCGGCGGTGTCAGCGCATTTTTCGCGCTGCCCACCTGGCAAAGTGACGCCAAGGTCCCCAAACCGACCGGAACAACCGGCGGCCGCGGTGTGCCGGACGTCGCCGGTGATGCCGACCCCAATAGCGGCTACACCATCCGTGTCGATGGCCAGACTTCGACGATCGGCGGCACCAGTGCCGTAGCTCCTTTGTGGGCCGGGCTGATCGCACTCGCCAATGCGCAGAACAAAAATTCTGCCGGGTTTATCAACCCAGCGATCTATGCCACTGCCGGCAAGGCGGCCTTTCGCGACATCACTTCCGGCAACAACGGAGGTTTCACAGCAGCCGCCGGATGGGATGCCTGCACCGGTCTGGGAAGCCCCAATGGCGCGAAGATCATTCAACTGCTCGCGACACCCGCGGCCAAACCCACGACGCCCGTCAAGAAGAAGCCTACGACAAAGTAGCTCCTTACCAACGAAGCTTATGAAGCAGTAGGCGGGCATGTCCCTCAAGCTGAGCCGCCCGTGTGGGTGGCTCAGCCAACGACCTGGCTCAACTGTTACGGCTCCTTGCGAAGGATTTGCCGAAAGAATCCCATCCAGGTGGCCGCTTCATCGTGCGTGGAACCCAGCGACTGCACGAGCTGCCTGACCACATGCTCACGCGCATTCGCGGGGAAGCGGCGCGTATAGCCTGTGGTCTGCATAGCATCCAGCAGCATCTGGGTCAGGCGTTCACGATCTTCCGCAGTGGCGCCGGCCTGGTGAAGAACTGGGATGTCGCGTGACCCTTCAAAACCTTCGCGCACCAGTTCATACAGGCAGACTGCGACTGACTGCCCAAGGTTCATCGAGAGGTGACGCGCAGGTTCGCCCGTAGGCAAGAGCGGTGCAAACATTGGGATCGTGGTGAGCAGAGAACAATGGCTCAACTGCTCATTCGTCAGGCCGGTCTTTTCCGAACCAAACAGTAAAGCCACGCGCGGCGGTACAGAGGTCTCGACCACGCCTTCCCGCAGTGCTCCTATGATGCGTGGCGACACCTGTTGCAGCGGCAGAATCTCGCGCTGCATTTCGCGGCCGCCAATCGCCGTGGTGCCCACCAGCAGCGTGCAGTCGGCAAGGGCATCCGTAAGCGCGTCAAAGCGGCGCGCCGCCTGCATGACACTGGTGGCGCCTACGGCCGACTTTGGTGTGTGCTCATCAAGCTGTGCGGCTTCGAAGGGCGCGCCAAACTCGTTCACAACCCGAAGATCGCTGAACCCAAAATCCTGCATTGCCCGGGCAGCGGCGCCAATATTTTGCGGGTTGCGCGCACCAACAAGGATCACCGTTAGCCGGGCGCGCTCTGCTGCGGAAAGCATGCGTTGATTGTAGTTGGCACCCGCGGAGCTAAAGCCGAATCAAGTATGAATGGCCTCTGGGCAATTGATTGTATGCGACAAAAGCGAATGGCCGGCGCATGCCGGCCATTCGAACGACGCATGAAGCTTAGTGCTTCTCTTCCCGCGGATGGTTCTGGTTCGCGTTGTGGTTTTCGTTGTGGACTTGCTGGCTGTTGTGATTCTGTTCGTTGTTGACCTGCTGCCTCTGCTGCCCATTGAGGGCACCACCATTGCCCACACGGTCGTTGTGAACCTGCTGGTCGACGTGTGACTGGTTGGCATTGGTACGCGCTGCTTCGCCGGAGGTCATCTGGCCGGAGCGCAGACCATTCGCCGTGCGTTGCTGCTGGTTGGCCTCACGGTTGTCGACCGCATTGGGCGCGACCGTGTTGCCGTTGTGGTTGTCGCGATAGATCTGCTGGCTGGCGGCGTTCTGCTCGCGGTTGACCTGCTGGCGCTGCTGGTTGGTGAGCGTGCCGCCGTTGGCCACGCGCTCGTTGTGCACCTGCCGATCGATCTGCGCCTGGCGCTGATCGGCGCGGGCAGCTTCACCCGACGTCATCTGGCCGGAGCGAAGACCGTTCGCGATGCGCTGGTCCTGGTTGGTCTCGCGGCCGTTCACGTTCGGGCGCGCAGCCGCTTGCGGATTGTTGGGCGCGGCACGGAACGAGGACGGCTGAGCCGCTGCGCGCACCATGGGGTTGCCATGGTTTTCGCTGAAGCGCTGACCCGGTGTGTTCTGTGCGAACTGCTGATGGGAGAGTTGGTTGCTCGTCGGCTCGAAGTGGCGTTCGCGCTCGTAGCCGACCTCAAGTGCGGTTGGACGCACGACAATGCCGCCCCTGCCTCCGTTGAAGGCCACAGTGCTGCGGTTGGTCACGATGACGTTGCGGTTGTACACATTCGTAATGTGCACCACATCGATATTGGCCACGGAACGGTTGTAGAAGAACCTGCCGCCGCGCCATTCTCCGCCGCCAAAGCCTACGCCCCCATAACCAAAGCCGTAGTTGATGCCTCCATAGAAGCCGACGTGCGGTCCCCAGTAACCGGCATGGAAGCGATAGAAACCGCCTTCCCAGCCCCACCACGCTGGGGTCCAGAGAACACCGGCGCTGGGAGGCTGCACCCAGACACCCGGCACCCAGAAGTACCCGGTTGGACCGTAAGCCCAGTAGCCGGGCGTCCAGAGATAGCCATCGCCGGGGCAGATGGGCTGCGTGTAGACGGGCAGCACGGGAGGCGCAATACCGATCTGCACAACAAGCTGAGCGTTTGCCTGGGGTGTGAGCACGGCAGCGGCGGGAAGGGTAAAGGCCGCAGCCATCAACCCAACACGAAATATCTTCGAGACGTTCATGATTTCTTTCTCCTGGAACACATGTACTGCGAGCGTTTTTAAAAGTGTGCCTCGCTCAAGCGCTACGGAATGTCCGTGGCCCGCCTGCCTCTATCGGAACCCGAATGCACAGCGGTAGTTTCCCCAGAACAGCGGAAAAAGGCACCGTGCACAAACCTTCCTCTCAAAAAGTTACGCAGATAAAGTTACTCAGATTTCGAGACACGAATTGCACAGGCGAGCATGGAACCGAAGAGCACCGTTGAACAGCTAGACTTTAACCAGGTCCCATGGCCGACAATTTTGCCCAACTCGTGAAGGCCCAGACCGATATCGCGCGCATCGTCGGCGACTACATCAAGCTGCGTAAAAGCGGCGCCAACTGGTCAGCGCTTTGCCCGTTTCACAAAGAAAAGTCGGGATCGTTCTATCTGTATCCGGGCACGGCCAGCTATTACTGCTTCGGCTGCCATGAACACGGCGACGTATTTACGTTCGTGATGAAGATGGAAAGCGTGACCTTCCCTGAAGCGGTACGAACGGTCGCCACCAAGATGGGCATTCCGCTGCCACAGCGCGAGTTCAACTCACCGCACGAGGCCCGGGAAGCCGGTTTGCGCAAGCAACTTCTGGAAGTCCATGAAGCTGCCACCCAGTATTTCCAGGGCAATTTGCGCTCGCCCGAAGCGGCTCGGGCACGCGAATATATGAGCGGCCGGGGCATCACGGAAGAAACCGTCAAAACCTTCCGCATCGGATACGCACCGGACAGCTTCAACGACATGCGCGACCGGCTGCAGAAATTCTTCCCGGAAGACGTGTTGCGCGCGAGCGGTCTGTTCAGCTTCAAAGACGTCGAAGACGGGAACTCCAGCGCACCGATGTATACGAAATTCCGCAAACGTGTGATGTTCCCGATCTGCAATGAGGCCGGCAAGCCGATCGCATTTACCGGGCGTGCGCTGGAAACGACAACGCCCGATGGCAAGACTGTCGCGAAGTACATGAACTCGCCGGAAACCCCGCTCTATACCAAGGGCCACATGCTCTTCAACCTGGACAAAGCCAAGTCCGCCATCAAGGCCAACAACGGCGCTCTCCTGGTGGAAGGGCAGATGGATTGTATTTCCGTCTTCATGGGCGGACTGCAAAGTGTGGTTGCGACCAGCGGCACCGCATTCACCGAACACCAGGTTCGCTTGCTGAGCCGCTTTACCAAGACCGTGGTGTTGAACTTCGATCCCGACAGCGCAGGCATGAATGCCGCGGAGAAAACCATTGCCATCCTCGTTGAAGAAGGTTTCGACGTGCGCGTGCTGACGCTGCCTGGAGGCCTGGACCCCGATCAGTTTGTGCGCGAACACGGCATGCAGGAGTATGTCGGCCTGGTACACCGCGCTCCGCGGCATGCGGACTTTCTGATGGAGCGCGCCCAGAAAATTGCCGCGGCGCGCACACCGCAGTCGAAAGTCGATGCGCTGAATTTCCTGCTTCCCCATATCCGCCGTATCCCCAATGCGATTGCACGCGATGATTTTGCAATCAATGCGGCGCAGAAGCTTGGGATTGACGGTTCGCTTGTGCGGCAGGAGTTGAAGCACGCAGCGCAACAGCGCCTGGAGAGCGTGCGCGCACCACAACCCAAAGCTGTTTCCGAGATTGAGCGCATCCTGCTTTGCGCGCTGGTGCTGCCCGAGGCGGACTCGGCCCGGCGTCTGGCGGCGGAACAACTTTCCTCGAACCCGGATTGGTACAGCGAACTGCCTTCATCCGTAGTGATCGAAGTGCTGGCCAATGCGCCAGCTCCGGACAATCCATTGGATGCGGCGCCGGATGTGGATTCACGCCTGCTGCTGGCGAGCGCACTCCATCAGAGCTCGGAAGCCAGCGAAGCAGCGCGCGGCAGTCTCCACGAACAGGTGGAGAATGCTTTGCACACGCTGAACGAACGCCGTCTCGAACGGCGATCGCGCGAACTGCGAGCACTAATCGCGGAAGCTCAACGACGCGGGGATGAAGCTGGGCTGCAACTGCTTGCCCATGAAAAGATTCAAGTCGAGCGGGATCTACGCAAGCTGTAAGGACCTGCCAAGATGTCCATTCGCGACAAGTGACAACTTTTCACGAGGGTCAGGAGACCCATGGATAAGGGGGGTATGTTGCTATCCAGCGATGCTGCGTTCCAGCACCAGAAAATGCAGATCGTCACGCAGTGGACGGCCGAACCGATCATCACCATACGGGAACGGTTTGGTTTCACCTGTGAGGTTGTAGCCGCGGCGCAGATACCACTCCAGGAGAGCGTCACGGACGTTGAGGACCGTCATGCGGATGCGCTGCGCACCATGCGCATGCGCAAAATCTTCTGACGCCGCGAGCATGCGCCGCCCGAGTTGCTGATTCTGCAGTTCAGGACGAACGGAGAGCATGCCCAGATACCATGCGTCTTCCGCAGCGGGCTCCAGCCAGACCGTGCCCAGCAGGGCGCCCTCGGGTGACCTGTGTACCAGGAGATGGGCATCCGGCTTCGTGGCAAGATCCTCGCGCAGCAGGGAATCATTCAGGCGCTGGCCTTCAATAATGCCGGATTCAATGTTCCAGCTTGCGATTTCACCGCCTCCGCGAAAGGCGAGATTGATGAGGGCAATGACGTCGGGGTAGTCGGATTCAAGAGCAGGTTCAAGCAGCATCGTGAAACAGTGTATGCGCGCGGAAGGCACCGCATCCTGCCGTGCCGCGTTGTGTCCGGAAATACTGCAACGAAGAGTTCGAGAAAGGTCGCGCCGCGTTGATAAAATGGCGCGCATGTCAACCCTTTCGCGTTTGTTGTTCTCTGCCGCCGCTGCGGCTGTGTTTACAGCCGGTTCGCTTCCGGCTCAACAGGTGTACACGGCGCACGACTATGCGCAGGCTGAACGCTGGATGAGCTACAACGTCACTCCCCTGGTCGACCACACGGTCGCAGGAGTCACCTATCTGCCTGACGGGCGCGTGTTTTATCGCGACGGCAGCGCCAGCGGCACGGCCTATATGATCGCCGACCCCGCAAAAGGGACACAGGCGTCCGCCTTCGACAATACGAAGCTCGCGGAAGCGCTGAGCAAAGCCTCCAAGCGCAAGGTTGAAGCCAACCGCCTGGGCATCATGACCTATGCCGCCGAAGGCAATGGCGGATTCGCCGTGACCACACGTGGAGGCAAGTATCACTGCGACGCGGCCGCAACGGCCTGCACGCTGGAAGCCCCGCCCACGCCACGTGTGCAGCAACCGGAGCAGAAACCCAATGCGCAGCCGCCCGCCGGCATGAGCGCCACGCAGACCGGCGGCAACGCGCAGATGGCCGGCAGGCAGGCAGGCACACGCACACCTCCGCCGGCGACACCTCCCGTGGGACGCGGCCGCGCTCCGTTCGATCTTTCGCCGGATAAGACGATGTCCGCGTTCATTCGCGACTGGAATCTCTGGATCCGTTTGGAAGCGACAGGCGAAGAGCGCCAGTTGACCACTGATGGCGTCACGGACTTCGGCTACGCAACGGACAACGCCGGCTGGACCCATTCCGATGCTCCCATCGTGCTGTGGTCGCCCGACTCGAAGAAGATTGCGACCTTCCAGCAGGATCAGCGCAAGACCGGGTACATGTACCTCGTACCTGTGACAAACCGCCATCCGGTTCTGGATGCCTGGAAGTACCCGCTGCTCGGCGATAAGGACATCACCATGATCGAGCGCGTGGTGATCGATGTGGAGAGCGGCCGTATGACGCGCCTGAAGATGCCACCCGACCAACACCGCAGCACCTTGTGCGACGACGTGAGCTGCCGCGGCGGCTCCGGCTGGGATGATGTGCAGTTCTCCAACGACGGCAAGAAGCTCGCCTTCGTTTCCACCTCACGCGATCACAAGGATGAGTGGCTGAAGATAGCGGACACTGAAACCGGCGAGGTTCATGAGGTTTACCACGAGCATGTTCCCACTTACTACGAAAGTGGAGAGGGCAAGGTCAACTGGCGCTATCTGCCTGAGACCAACGAGTTCCTGTGGTACTCCGAACGTAGCGACTGGGGCCAGATGTACCTGTACGACGCCACCACCGGCAAGCTGAAGAACGCGGTCACCCATGGCGACGGCCCCGTGAACCAGGTGCTCAACGTTGACACGAAAAACCGCGTCATCTACTTCATCGCAACCGGCAAGGAGAAGGGCGTCGATCCTTACTTCAGCCACTACTATCGCGCCAACTTCGATGGCACCGGTCAGCAACTGCTGACGCCGGAAGATGCCGACCATGCGATCACACCCGCACCGGACGGCAAGACGTTTGTCGACGTCTATTCGACCATGCAGACGCCCAAGGTTGCGGTGCTTCGTGACAACACCGGCAAGGTGCTGGTGACGCTGGCGAAGCAGGATATCTCGCGCCTGCAGGCCACTGGATGGAAAGCGCCGGAGTCGATTACGGTGAAAGCACGCGACGGCAAGACGCCGCTCTACGGCTTCCTGTGGAAGCCGACCTTCTTCGACGCAAGCAAGAAGTACCCGGTGGTGGACTACGTCTATCCGGGGCCGCAGACCGGCTCCTGCCGCGGACGCAGCTTCCAGCCCTCCGAAGGCGACAACCAGGCACTCGCCGACCTCGGCTTCGTCGTGGTGTGCATCGACGGCATGGGAACGCCCTGGCGCTCCAAGAGCTTCCACGATGCGCACGCTTCGTCACCTGAAGTCATGGGCGAAGCAACGATTCCAGACCAGGTCGCAGGCATCAAGGAACTGGGAGCCAGGAACACGTGGATGGACATTGACCGCGTCGGCATCTGGGGCCACTCGGGCGGCGGCAATGCAACAGCTTCCGCGTTGTTCCACTTTCCCGAGTTCTTCAAGGTCGGCATCGCGGAAAGCGGCAACCACGATCAGCGCGACTATGAAGATGACTGGGACGAGAAATACGGCGGCCTCGAAGTCATCAACGACAAGGGCGTCAGCAACTACGATCCCCAGGCAAACGCGGGCTATGCGAAGAACCTGAAGGGCCACCTGCTGCTGGCGCATGGAACGATGGACGATAACGTTCCACCGAACAACACGCTGGGGGTTGTGGATGCGCTGATCAAGGCCAACAAGGACTTCGATCTGATCCTGATCCCGAATGCGCACCACGGCTACGGCGAAGCCAGCCAGTACATGATGCGCCGCCGCTGGGATTATTTTGTGCGCTACCTGGCGGGTGGCACACCTCCGTTGAACTACCAGACCAAACCCTACGCAGAAGTCATTCGTGCTGCACAGGCCAATGGACCGGATGACGGGTCGGTCCCGGATGATGGGGGCGATCTCCAGTAAGGGATAGCGTCGAACACCGCGGCTTCAGTTGCGGTGTTCGGCAAGCACTCGCTGCATATTGGCGGCGATGCCATCGGCACGGCGAACAACTTGAGCAGAGAGCGGCGCGGGGAGAGTTTCCCGCGCCGTTTCTTCGAACAGCGCGAGCCAGCGTACAAACGACCGTGGCTCGATAGGCAAGGGAAAATGCGCCAGTAGAGGATTGCCCTTGTAGCGTCCCGTGGTGCGCAGAACCGTCGACCAGAAATCCTTGAGTAGCGCCAGGTGCGCATCCCAATTTTCAATCGCATTGTTGAAGATGGGGCCAATCTCCTCGTCCTGACGAACCTTGGCGTAGAAGCGTTCGACAAGCGTGGAGATTTCTTCTTCCGTAATGAGACGCGGCGATTCAACGGCAGGAAGGCTCATATTTCCATGATATGCGCGTGCAAAGAGTTCTTAGAACTTTGCGCGAACATCGGCTGGACTAAGCCCGGACTCGCGCAGAGCGCGCAAACTGAGCGCATCGTGGCGCTTGGCAAGACGCGCGCCGCCGGCATCACGCATCAGATCGCAGTGATAGTAGGCCGGTGTCGGAAGCGAAAGAGCACGCTGCAGCAGGATCTGGCGGGCGGTGGACTTCAAAAGGTCACGTCCGCGAACGACTTCCGTGATCCCCATGAACGCATCGTCAACCACACAGGCGAGCTGGTAGCTGGGCAGCCCATCCTTTCGCCAAACGAGAAAGTCTCCAAAGTTGGCCGTGCTGTCGCAACCGGAAGTAAACGCCTGCGGGCCCGCATGCCCGTCGTTGAAATCGATGACTTCACCATCTGGCACCCGGAACCGATAGTTGTGCTGCGACAGCATATCCGTATCCGCGCTCGTCAGTTGCGATGACGGTGGCCGGCAGGTGCCGAGATAGATAGGTTCGTCGTCCGTCTCTTCATGCGGGGCGCGGGTGGCCTGATGAAGATCCCGGCGGCTGCAGGTGCAGGGGTAGATCAAGCCGGCTCGCAACAGTTGCTGCATTGCCTGGCGGTATGCGGGCAGGCGATCGCTCTGGCACAGCTCGTGCTGCCAGGTGATACCCAGCCACTCCAAATCCTCCTTCATTGCAAGCGAAAACTCGGGCTGAGAACGTTGCGGGTCGAGATCCTCGTCGCGCAGCCAGAGCATGCCCTTGGCCGCGCGTGCGCGCTCAAACGCAATCCAGAAAGTGCGCGCGTGGCCAAGATGAAGCAGGCCAGTGGGCGATGGGGCGAGGCGGCCGATGTACATGGGTGGGGCGGGAGAACAGAGATCAGAGATTAGAGACCAGAGATTAGGGTAATGCCTCGCAGGACCGAGGGGTTAGGGTCTAGGGTTTAGGGTCTCGGGTTCAGAGTACGAAGGCTGAAATACGCGGGTGACCCATCCTTCAACAGTTTCATCGTTGAAGGGTGGGGTATCGCGCGAGAGCGCGACCGCTCCTGCCCATCTCGGGAACTGCACTCGGAGCAGGTCTCTCCACTTCGCTTCGCTCCGGTCGAGACGACAGTGTTGTGGTGAAAAAACCCTTGACACCTACTGTTACCTGTTAACTGTTCGCTGTTAACTGCTTTCTTACAGCCACCCTCTGGCACGGGCGATACGGGCGGCGTCCACACGATTCGCTGCGCCTAGTTTTGCGATCGCTTCGGAAAGGTAGTTCCGCACCGTGCCTTCCGAAAGCCGAAGCTCGGCGGCAATCTCGGCGGAGCTGCGGCCGTCGCCTGCACGCTGGAGAATCTGGCGCTCGCGGTCGGACAGAGGATCTTCATCCGCGCTCCACGCCTCTGCAGCCAGTGCGGGATCGACCGCTCGCAAACCCGAATGCACCCGGCGGATAGCTTCCGCCAATTCACTCGCGGGCCGGTCCTTGAGCAGATAGCCGCGGGCTCCAGCTTCCAGCGCGCGGCGCAGATATCCGGGCCGGGCGAAGGTGGTGAGGATAATCACCCTGGACTTCGATTCGGACTCCTTGAGAAGCGCGGCGAACTCCAGGCCCGTCATCTCGGGCATTTCAATGTCGGTCACTACGATATCGGGGGTCAGCTCGCGAGCCAGGCGCTGCGCTTCACGGCCGTTCGATGCCTGACCCACAACGCGGATATCGTTTTCGAGCTCAAGCAAGGCCGCCAGCGCTCCACGCAGCATGGTCTGATCTTCGGCGAGCATGACGCGGATCTTGCCCGCGCCCGCTTTGCTCTCTTTCGTGGATGCGGGCACGGGGCTCACGAGGCGGCGCCTTGTGGAGTGAGCGGAAGCTCGATAAGCAGGCGCGTGCCGCGGCCCCGGTCCAGTTCCACGTGTCCGCCCAAGGCCTCCACCCGCTCGCGCATGCCCCTCAATCCATTGCCCTCATGAATGACCGCATTGGGCCCATTGTCTTCCACAACCAGGCGGCGGTGCCCATGGTTGGAAACAAAGCGCAGAGTGCACTCCGTGGCCTGCGCGTGGCGCACGATGTTGGTCACGGCTTCACGCAATGCAAGCGCGAGCACGGTCTCCTCGGAGGCGCTGAGGCCGGCGGTTGTCGCAGCAACTGCGTCGGAGTCCAGCGTGACGCCGGCAGCTTCCAGCGTGCGCCGCGCTGCTTCGATTTCCGCCAGCAGACCCTTCGACCGGTATCCACCAATGGCTTCGCGAACTTCGGTGAGCGCCGTACGCGCGGCGCGTTCGACGTCGCCTATCTCAGCCCGTGCTCTGGTCGCGGACGTTTCGGACCCGGCGTCGAGAAGCCGCCCAGCGAGCTCCGCCTTGAGCACGATCACGCTGAGTGTGTGGCCAAGCACATCATGAAGGTCGCGTGCGATGCGTTCCCGTTCCGCTAAGGCCGCGAGTGCTTCGATCTCCTCGTGGGCCATGTGCAGCTTGCGATCGGCGCGTTCCTTCTGCGCGAAGAAGATGTTACTTCCACCAACTACGACGATGAAAAAGGCTGTGCTCATCCAGCCATAGAGGTTGGCATGGAGCAGGTAAGCCTGGCCGGACATCAAAGCAAGATCCAGAACGAGCCCGGCAAACACCCAGGGAACGGAACTCACACCAAACGGAAGCAGCGCAGCCACATAAATGAAGAAAGCTACCGCGCCACCGTTGTGCGGGAAGTTGAGAGCGCCGAGCAGATACATCAAGACCAGAAGCAGAACTCGAAACTGTTGGGTTCCGCAGCGGAGGAACTTGACGTACAAGCCCACAAAGATGCCTACCGAAACCAGTGTTTCAAGCCAAAGAACCCAGGACCTGTGCTCGATGGGCTCAATGAAAAAGAACACAAGATAAACCAGCCAGAAAAAATCGCTGCGTTCAATCTTGCGTTTTTCTTCCTTGGCATACATACCCATCGCCCGCCTTCTGTGTGTGAAGTTTAGACCTAATCAGTATTGGGTGCGAGGCTTTGCCGTCGCACCCAACAGCTTGCTTTGTCGAGGAACGGTTTCAGGCATTGCCTTCGATGCGGCGGAAGACAAGTCCCGCAGCCACCAGGCAAACCACGGTAAAGCCCGCCAGATAGATCCAGTGCTCCATCGTAGCGCCGCGTGAAGGAAAGCCAAGGGTCGTGAGCATGAGTTGCCCGAGGTGATAGGTCGGCAGCCCAGGCGCGATGGCCTGGATTGGCTTAGGCAACATTTCAATGGGGAGCCACAAGCCCGCCAGGAAGCTCATGGGCAGGTTGATGAGGTTGGTGATACCCGGCGCGGAATTTGCAGGCACCAGCAGCGACAGTAGAAGCGCGAGGCTTGCGAACGGAATGGTGCCAACCACGGTCAGTCCCAGCATGCGGGCAAAGACCAGAGGCTCCATCGTGACGCTGCCGAACGCCATTCCAACACCGGTGAGGATGCACACGATGAGGAGACCGAAGCACATCGCCATGGTGCACTTCGCCAACAGATAGGCCAACGGAGGCATCGGGCTGGCACGCTTGAGCTCCAGCCAACCGGCATTGAGCTCTGCGGCCAGTCCAACGCCGACACCGAACAGCGCCGCGCTCACCGCTCCGAAGACCGCGTAACCACCCAGCAGGTACCGGGCAACCGCCATGCCATGAATGTGCTCTCCGCGATTCATCAACAGACCGAAGAGAATATAGAACATGAGCGGGAAACCGATCACGGACAGCGAATACGTGCGCGTGCGCAAGCCGCGGAGAAATTCATAACGAGCTTCGGTGACGAAGATACGCACGCTGCGGGCGAGACTGCCGGACGGTACTGCGGCGAATAGCGGAAGAGTCGTGGTGGACATGGCGGGCTCCGGTGGGGCAGGAAGTAGGAAGTAGCGAGTAGGAAGTAGCAAGCCGCGAGCGAACTGCGGTCGACGGCTAGTCAGGGCTCGCGGTGAGAGCAAGGAAGGCGTCTTCCAGGGCGGGGCTTTGGACTTCGAGACCTGAAAGCTTGAGATCCAACGCGAGCATTTCGCGCAGCGTGGCCTCAGGCTGGGTGGTTGTGACGACCGTGAGTTCGCCTTCGCTTTCCACGCGCTGCACATCAGGGATTGCCAGCAGATGTTCCGAGGTCAGCGTGGTGACACAGCGAATGATCTTGACGCCCGCTACGGGGACGCCAGGCGTTCCGCTGGAAGCATGCAGGCCTGAGCCCATCGCCTTCACCTCTGCGGGCGTGCCTTCGCACACCACGCGTCCCTTGCTGATGACGATGATGCGCCCGGCCAGTGCGTCGGCCTCTTCGAGGTAGTGCGTCGTCAGCAGCACTGTCTTTCCGCGGGATGCGAGAGTGCGGATCTGCGACCACATTCCACGGCGCGATTCGATATCGAGCCCGACCGTGGGCTCGTCGAGAAAGACCAGATCAGGGTCGCCGGAAATGGCGAGCGCGAACAACACGCGCTGCTTCTGTCCGCCGGACAACTGACCGAAGAGCCGTTCTTCGATACCCTGCAGTCCGGCAATTTTCACCAACTCGTCGTACGCCATCGGCTGCGAATAATAGCCGCGAAATATCTGGAGGTGCTCACGGACCCGCAAAGTTTCAGGGGCGCGGCCAACCTGAAGCATCACACCGGTACGAAGCCGCGCCGAGGCATGGCGGGGATCGGCCTGGAAGATACGGACGCTACCCGATGTGGGCGCGCTGAGCCCCATCATCAGCTTGACCGCCGTCGACTTGCCCGCGCCGTTCGGTCCCAGCAGGGCCACGATCTCTCCCCGGCGGAGCGAGAGCGAAAGGCCGTCCAGTGCGACCACACCGTTGCGGTAGCGCTTGGTGATGTTGTGGAGCGAGGCAACGCTGTCCGCCATCGCCGCAGCGGCTGGAATTTCGGAAACTTCTGAAAATGTCGCAACGCTCATGGGGGCGGCTCCTGTAGTTCTCTTGCTTACAGGATTGAGTTTGCCGCGAACGCAGAGCAGACGGCAGTGAGGGCCGTCAACGAAGTGCTATGACGTTTGTCACCCTGAATAGATTGCCTCCGCTCACAGACCGTCCGATGGATGCTCGCCGTAGAACCTGCTGCTCGCTCATCCACCCCCACTCTGTCATCTCGACCGAAGCGGAGAGATTTGCTTTCGGAGGTAAGCAGCAGCGCGATCCCTGGTACGCGGGAGCGGTCGCGCTTCGCGCGATACCCCACCCTTTGCGAGAAGCTGCAAAGGATAGGCCACCCGCTCAATGCGGCCCCCGGGAGTTCTCGCGACATCGAACACCAAAAGAAAACCTGCGGTGTGACCGCAGGTTTCTCAAGCCGATCTCTATTCTCTGATCTCTGTTCTCTGATCCCTCGCCCCTGCTACCAGAGGCCCCAGGCGCGGCTGATGTAGTCGCTCAGGGTCATGGTGACGAGAATGAGGAACGTAAAGAAGCCGGCGCCCACAGTCATCTTGATGAGGCGCGACTGATACTTCACGTGCATGAAGAACAGGATGACGACCACAGCCTTGGTGCAGGCGATCCCCAGAGCAATGATTGGGTTGAAGACACCCATATCGATGTCGGCGGCAATCACGGTCAGCGCGGTGCCAGCCAGGAGCGTGCCAAAGACCATCGCGTATTGGACCGGAGTGACGATGTGGTGCTGCGAGTGCTCCGGGTTCGTAACGTTGACCGGATCGTTCACGTCGGTATGTGGGTTCTGGTGAGCCATCTTTCCCTCTGGTTATTTGCTGCGTTTCGCCTGCCCTGCGCTGTCGTGGTTACTTCATCGGATGTCGGTTGATCAAGTACAACAGCGGGAACAGGAACAGCCACACAATGTCCACAAAGTGCCAGTACAAACCGAAGTTTTCGATTGGAGCGACGTACCCGGATGTGAAGTCCCCTCGCCTTGCCCTGTAAATCAGCCAGAACAACAATCCGATACCGATAATCATGTGCAGCGCGTGCATACCGGTCATGGCGAAGTACAGGAAGAAGAACACCTGGGTCTTCTGTGCCATGTCGACTTCCAGCTTGGGCTGCAGCAGATTTCCGCTGGCGTCCTTGGGCGGGTTCACGAATTCCTTGATGTTGTAATCAAAGCCCGGAACGTGGTGCTTCTCCCACTTTTCGTGATACTCGACATATTTCACGCCAAGGAAGACGCAACCGAAAAGTGTCGTCAGGATGAGAGTCCAGACCAGCATGCTCTGCTTGCGCACTTCCGCTGCATAGACGCCCAGGGCCATGAAGAAGCCGGAGGTGATCAGCACAGCCGTATTGAACGTTCCCAGGGGCACGCTCAACTGGTTGGAGGCCACAACGAATGCCGGGTTATACCAGTTGCGGTAGAGCAGGTAGGCGAAGAACAGCCCGCCGAAGAACATGATTTCCGTCAGCAGGAACAGCCACATGCCGAAGCTGCCGGCTTCACGCTGCTGCTCTTCCGTCTCGAAGTGATGACGGTGCTGCGGCAACACCACATGCTCGTGCTCAGCCGGGACCGCGGTCTCGTGGGTGTGCGGGTGTGTGGTAGCGATCGCGTCAGCCAACGGTGGTCACCTCTTCGCTATGCTTTCTTTCCAGCCACTCGTAGTCGTAAGCCTCGTAGTCAATGACCGGCGTCTCGATGAAGTTTTCGGTAAGCGGCGGTGACTGAATCTGCCACTCGAGGCCCGTCGCCTGCCAGGGATTGTCACCCGCGATCGCACCGTACTTCAGCGACCAGCCCAGGTAGAGCAGCGGAAGCATATAGCCCACACCCAGTACCGTGGCGCCGGCTGTCGAAAGCACATTCAGCACCTGGTACTCCGGCGGATACGCCGCATAGCGGCGCGGCATGCCGAGGTAACCCAGGATGAACTGCGGCAGGAAGGTCAGGTTGAAGCCGATGAAGGTTGTAACCGCGGCAAGCTTCGAGAGGCTTTCCGGATACATGCGTCCGGTCATTTTCGGCCACCAGAAGTGGATACCGGAAAGGAAGGCCATCAGCATGCCGCCGACCATCACGAAGTGGAAGTGGGCAACGATGAAGTACGTTTCGGTCAGGTGGATGTCCATGCCCAGCGAACCAAGGAACACGCCGGTCAAACCGCCCATGGTGAACAGTCCGATGAAGCCGAAGGCGTACAGCATCGGCGTCTCAAAGGTGATGGAGCCCTTTTGCAGCGTGAACGACCAGTTGAAAATCTTGATCGCTGAAGGCACAGCGACCAGCATGGTCAGCAAGCTGAAGACCAGGGCGGAGTAGTTCGAGACACCCATGATGAACATGTGGTGCGCCCAGACGAAGAAGCCGAAGAGAGCGATGGCCACTGAGCTGAACGCGACGGCCGTGTAACCGAAAACGCGCTTGCGGCTGAACGTGGAGATCACTTCAGAGATAACGCCCATGCCCGGCAGAATCATGATGTAGACGGCGGGGTGGGAATAGAACCAGAACAGATGCTGGAAGAGCAGCGGGTCGCCGCCCTTGGCAGGATCGAAAACGCCGATACCGACCAGACGCTCCAGCGCAACCAGCACAAGCGAAATGGCCAGAACAGGCGTGCCGAGAACCATCAGGATGGAAGCGGCATAGTGCGACCAGCAGAACAGCGGCATACGGAACCAAGTCATGCCTGGTGCACGCATACGGTGGATCGTCACGATGAAGTTCAGTCCCGTAAAGATCGAACTGAAACCCGCCACAAAGATCGCGGTTGCTGCCGTAATGACATGCGTGTTCAGGTAGTGGGTCGACAGCGGCGTGGTGAATGTCCAACCCGTATCGACACCGCCCAGCACCAGAGCCGCGAGCGTTAGACCGCCACCGATCAGGTACAGATACCAGCTCAGAAGATTAACCTTCGGGAAGGCCAGATCCTTTGCGCCGACCATGATCGGGATCAGGAAGTTCCCCAGGGTCGCCGGCACGGATGGCACCAGGAACAGGAAGACCATGATGATGCCGTGCATCGTGAAGAACTTGTTGTATGTATCCGCGGCCACCAGATCGGACTGCGGCGTCAGCAGCTCCAGGCGAATCAGGCCGGCGAAGGCGCCACCGATAAAGAAGAAGAACGTGATCGAGATCAGGTACAGCATCGCGATCCGCTTGTGATCAGCGGTCAGCAGCCAACTCAGGAGCCCGTGCTCATTGTTGATGTAGTTGCGCTTGGGCAACTTGGCTGTGGCCTGGTCGGGCAGGTTGACGATAGTGTGACTCGTAGCGCTCATGGCTTCACCGTGGTTCCGTTGTGCCCTGCGCGGGCGTTGTGGGCGCTGCCTGGTTCGACTCGGAAGTCATCTGAGTTTGTTGCACCCGGTAATTCGTCTGCATGTTCTTGATGTATTCCACTAGATCGATCAAGCCGTCTTCACTGATCTGGCCCTGGTAGGTTGGCATCAGCGGCGCGTAGCCGGCAGTAATATGCTGGCTGGGGCTCAGGATGGCGTCGCGCAAGTAGGCGTCGTTCACCAGGACCTGGCTACCGTCGGTCAGCGTCAGCTTCGAACCGTACACACCTGCAAGGCTTGGTCCGCGTGCCGCGGCGTTGCCGCTGTGGCAGCTATTGCAACCCATGCTCGCGAACAAGCGCTCGCCGTTTTGCGCCAGGCTCATGCCGCTGTTGGACTGCTGCAGCCACTTTTCATAGTCCGCGGGGGTCAGCACGGTGACTTCGCCAATCATGCCCGAATGCTGCGTACCGCAGTACTGGGTGCAAAAGAGGTGATAGGTTCCCGGTGTGGTCGCATTGAACCAGACCGTCGTGTAGCGGCCGGGGATAACCTCACGCTTCACGCGGAAGTCGGGAATCGAGAAGCTGTGGAACACGTCCTGCGAAATCATGGTGAGCTGCACCGGACGTCCCATGGGGACGTGCAGCGAGTTGATTTCGTGCTGTCCACCCGGATGCTCAGCTTTCCACATCCACTGCTTGCCGACCACGTAGATGTTCATGGCGTCGGCCGGAGGATCGTAGATGCGGAAGTAGAGCAGGCCGCCCCACACGAAGCACACCAGGAACAGCGCCAGCGGGATGATGGTCCACGTTGCTTCCAGCAGCGTAGAGCCTTCCACCTGCGTCGCCACCGGATTCTTCTCGCGGCGGTAGCGCAGCGAGAAGCCGAAGACCAGTGCAAGCACCAGTACCATGCCGACCGCTGAGATCAGCAGCAGAAAGAAGTACAGCGCGTCCGTCCACGGCGCAATCGTGGATGCTTCAGCCGGGAATAGGGCTGAATTGTGCAGCCACTTCACCAGGAATTGCCACAGTACTGGACTGATACCCATCGTTACCCTTTATCCATTCCGCCGGTTGTTGTAGTCGTCATCATCCGGTTGTGGTGTGTCCCGCTTTTCGCCCCAGTTGCGACCCAAACGAAGGTCTCTCCGGAACATCAAAAACATGAAGCCGCCCAAACCGGCTACCGTCACAATGCCGCCCAACTGCACGACTCGCGCCACAATCAACGAGTGCTTGTTGGTCTGCGGATCATAGTGATAGCAGTAAGTCAAAATGTTCGCGACCGGCGAACCGATCTTGTTGCCTGAAGCGTCGATCAGCCCCAGAAGTACGTCCTTGGGCGAATACTCCACACCCAGGTAATACTGCGCCAACCGGCCCTGCGGCGTGGCAATCTCAATCGAGCTCGCATGCGCGAACTGCGTCAACTGTCCATCCGGCCCCGGAACCCGCACGTAGCCATATCCCGTTGCACCGCTGACCGCATCGATCGCCGGCTTCTGTCCGGTCAGGAAGTGCCAGCCGTCCGCTGTTTCAGGGTGCCCGTAACGCTTCACATAGCGTGCCTTGTACTGCGCAGCCTGCGCCGGTGTCTCGGACGGATCGATGCTCATCACAACGATCTGAAAATCTTTGCCAGGAACCAGGTGCACCATCAACAACGCACTGACCAGGCCGTCCATCTCTTCCGAGCACAGCATGGGGCAGTTGTAGTACACCATCGAGACGATCGCCGGATGCTTGCCGTCGAAGTAGTCACCCAGCTTGACGGTCTTGCCGGTTTCATCCACAAAGGTCGCATCCAACGGAAGCTGGGCATTGAGATGTTGCGTAACCTGGACCTTTTGCAGGGTCTGGGGGAGCTGATCTCCTTGATTTACACCGGCGTTTTTGTCGCCGTAACTGGAAACCTGAGCAGAAAGCAAAGAAGGAGCAATCAGCGCGGATGCGAGAGCGCACGCCGAAACAAAACGCATCGAGCTCGCCTTGCCATTCCTCCGAATTGTGCTCATCCTGCTCACGCTGTTTGCCCTTCCTATTCCCTGATGCCTGTTTGCGGCTTTTTACTTCTCTGGCTTGCTCAAGTCCAACTTCTGCTCCCGAGCTTCAATCGTGTCCAATTCGTAGCCGGTACGGGCAAATCCATCGGTGAGAGGCGCCGTAACTGTTGGGGCGTTTTCTCCAGCCATCAACTGTCTGGGCTGCGCCGCAGCCGTGGGCGTACCCAGTCCGCGCTGAACAATCAACTCCATGGCGCGAGCGATGGGAATGCGGATGGCTCCATTCTGCAGTTCCGGCGACCGGCTGTAGTAATCCAGCAGGAGGTCTTCATGGGCGTGCAGGTCGGCTGTGTCCTGATTGCCATCGTCCGTCTCCAGGCGGGGTCCGGGGAATGCGTTGGCTACGCGAGTGAGGTTCTCTTGTTCGAGCTTTCCGTTTGAAGCCAGATCCTCATGCTTCTCGCCGTGAAGAGCTCCGCCCATCTGCGACATGTTGGTCTGCCACTTATTGGGCTGACCGTCCGAGTGCACCAGACCGGCGTTGATCCCCTTACCCAGAACCCAGCAGAGGAAGAAGAAGACCACCAGCGATCCGGACAGGCCGGCAAGGAAGGTGATGATGCCACCAACGTTGACGTCCTGGATTTCGTAACCTGGGTGCTCATCGTCACGCTGCCGCGACGGATGCGCCGGCACGTGCTCCGGTTTTCCCATATCGTGTCCTTCGGTTTCGCTAGTGGGCATGTTCAGGCTCCAGCACTTCCGCGGTATGCGGGTCGTTCAAGACGACCACGGGCCGCCGGGTGAGTTCTGTCAGGTAAATCGCGACCCATGCGGCAACCAGCGCAAGCGGCACCGTGATGTAGGCCAGGATGCTGAAATTTCCGGCGAGGTGAAGGTTGCCGGCTGCGTCCTTGAAATTCGGTTCCGTCAACCAGAACATGTCGACCAGGCGGGCGAAGATCATGAACACGCAGAGCCAGACCATCCGTGACTTGGAGCGCTTGAAGTCCCGGCTCAGCAGGATGCAGAACGGGATCACCCAGTGGCAGATCACATCCAGCGAGCAGATCGTCCACCAGCCGCCATGGATACGGTTCAGGTACCAGGGAATTTCGTCCGGTATATTGCCCGACCAGATGATGAGGAACTCGGCAAAGGTGAGGTAGATGTTCAGCATCACGAACGCGAACATCAGTTTGCCGATGTCATGCTGTTCCGTAGTCCGGAACATGGTCTTGATCGGCTCGTATTTCGAAAGCAGGATCAGTGTGAGCACGCCAAGCGCGAGCACCGCGTATCCCTGGGCAACGAGGAACTGCAGGCCATAAACCGAGGAGTACCACGTCACGTCAAGCGACTTTAGGAAGACGATGACAAAGTCGGTCATCAGAACGACGTAGAGGAACAGGCAAGGGCCGGTGACGTTCTCAAAAAGCACGCGCCAGCGGTTGAAACTCCCGGGCGATCCAGCGGCAGGATCGGCCTCCCGGTTCTTTGACCATCTATTGAGCAGCATGATCAAACCGCCCATGAAACCGAACACGATGGCCCATTGACCCCACGCCGCCGTGGGATTCAACATCAGGTGTTTAAGGTTGATGCAGAGTTGCTGTTCCTGCGTGATCAGACCATGCTGGTACGCAGTCCAGGTCTGGTCCGGGGTGCTGTACGCGGCCCATTGATAGAGAGCCTTCATCCCGATCAGGACTGGGACAAACATAATTGCAACAGCCCACCAGGTCCGGGTCATGGCTTCCAGTGGCCGGCGGAGAATCAAGCCCCACTTGCCGCCCGAAAGATACTGCACCATCAAGAGCGCCAGCGCGCCGCCAACAAAGTTGAAGCAGGTCATGGAGCCCATCAACCAGGCTCGCAGCAGGTGGCTCCATCCATTCGGATCCGTGACGATAAAGATCGCCGAAATCAAAGCAAAGACTGCGGCAACAACGATTGCGCGCGTGCGCCACACCCGCACCGCATCGGGCGCAGTCAGCACGGACGGCAGCTCATTGGGGCCGTAGTGGTCGTGCGCGTCGTGATGTTCGTGTTCTAGTGCCATGCGTCAGTCGCCTTCAGTGTTCTAGAAATCTTCCTCAAAACCTTTACTGCTTTGCTCCCGCAGGCTGTGCGGCCGGCGGTGGGCTTGTTGCGCGGGCTCCGGAACCTGCGGTTGCGGAGTGCGCGCCTGAACCGGTGGGAACGCCCGCCGGTGGGATACCATTGTCTTCGCCGTTGGGCGTGCCGTAAACCGCGGTTGGAGGCAGCGTCCATTCGGGAAGCTTATCCAGCCCGGTGTTTTTCTGGATCTCGCTCAGGTCCTGCACGTTCTGGCCAGGCGCCACGTCGCCCTGCTTGGCGTTCTGGCTCAACTGCAGCGCGCGGATGTAGGCCGTGATCGCCCAGCGGTCTTCCGGGGTCAGTTGCGCGGCATAGTCCGGCATCGCGCCATAACCATTCGTCATGACAGCGAAGAAATGTCCGAGCGGAGCAGCGCGCAGGCGGTCGGTATGGAAATTGCCGGCGGGGCGGTAGCCGCGCTGCACGATCATGCCGGCGCCATTGCCCACACGCGAATGACACGGCGTGCAATAGATGTTGAAACGTTCCTGCCCACGCTCCATCACGGCGGGAGTCAGCGCGAAGGGAAGCCCATCGCCTTCCTTGCCATCCTGCATGCCGGTGAAGAAATAGGCATCTTCATGCAGTTGATTGCGCGCCACGGTATTTTCCACCTGCGGCCGCGCGGAACGCCCGTCCTCAAACAGCGTGGTGCCGCGCTGGGGAAAGAACTTGGGCTGATCGTGCATGTCCTGACGGCAGCCGGCCAGCACTAAAGTTGCTGCCATTGCCGTAACCCCGGTGATTGTTCGAACTGCGCGCATCGCTGTTCCCTGTTTCGTGTTCCGTGTTCCCTGCCTCTGCATTAGTGGTCCACCTCAATGACAGAGATCGGAGAAAACTGCTCCAGGAATGCCCGCGTTTCAGCCGGCGAGAATTGCGGGTCGTGCGCTTCCAGGCAAAGGAAGAACTTGTCCTGGAGGGCGCCATCCCGGAAGTTCGGCGCATTGAAGAGCGGGTGATAGAGCTGGGGCAGGCCGTTCTGTGCGAGCATGCCAAACGCCGCACTCAAACCCGCGAACAGGATGGTCCATTCGTATCCGGGGATCACGAATGCTGGCCAACTGAATAGCGGTCTGCCCGCGATGTTCAGCGGATAGCCCCACACATTGATCCACACTTCCATGCCATAGCCCGTGATCAAGCCCATCAAACCGCCCAGCAAACACATGACCGGCACGCCCGTCTTGTGGAAGCGCAGCGCCTCGGCTGCTTCTTCCACCGGGTACGGCGTGTAGCACTCCATACGGCGATAGCCCGCACGGTGCGCAAGCTCGGTCGCGTGAACGAGTTCGCTCGGCGTGGCGAATTCCGCCAGCAGACCGTAGATTCCTTCAACCGGTGGCATTAGAGCGCCTCCTCGACAACAACATCGGCTTTCGCGCCGCCCGGCCGGATCTTCGTCTGCGGCAGGATCATCTTGATTTCCGACATCGGGATCATCGGAGCAAGACGCACAAACAGCAGGAACAGGAAGGTAAAGAAGCCCCACGTGCCGATGAACAGCATGTAGTCCCACTTGGTCGCGCGGTAGGTGCCCCAACTCGAAGGCAGGTAGTCGCGGTAGAGCGAGGTCACAACGATGACGAAACGCTCGAACCACATACCGATATTCACGATGAAGCTCAGGATGAACAGCCAGGTAACACTGGTGCGCGCCTTGCGGAACCAGAGCGTGGTGAGCGGAATGGCAAGGTTGGTCAGGATGAGCATCCAGTACGCCCAGCCCATGGGACCGAACATGCGGTTCCACATCATGAAGAATTCCCAGTGGCTGGCCGAGTACCAGCTCATGAAAACTTCCATGCCGTAACCGTAAGCCACGATGGAACCCGTGGCCAACATGACCTTCGCCATGTTGTCCAGGTGACGCACGGTCACCAGGTCTTCCAACTTGTAGAACTTGCGGATCGGGATGGCCAGGGTAAGCACCATCGCAAAACCTGAGTACACAGCGCCGGCGACGAAGTAGGGCGGGAAGATGGTGGTATGCCAACCCGCCATGGCCGCCACCGCGAAGTCGAAGCTGATGGTGGTGTGTACCGAAAGAACCAGCGGTGTGGAAAGGCCGGCGAGAAGAAGCGATGCCGACTCATAGCGAATCCAGTGCCGTGTTGAACCGCGCCAGCCGAGCGCCAGCATGCCGTAGAAATATTTGGCGATCGGAAGTTTGGAACGGTCGCGCAAGGTTCCAAAGTCCGGCACCATGCCGATGTACCAGAACACCACCGAGATGGTCGCGTACGTGGAAACCGCGAAGACGTCCCAGGCCAGCGGCGAACGGAACTGCGGCCAGATATTCATCGTGTTTGGGTAGGGGAACAGCCAGTACCCGAGCCACGGACGGCCAACGTGCAGCACCGGGAAAAGGCCGGCGCAGCACACCGCGAAAATCGTCATCGCTTCCGCGAAGCGGTTGATCGAGTTACGCCATTGCTGTTTGAACAGCAACAAAATGGCCGAGATCAAAGTGCCGGCGTGGCCGATACCGATCCACCACACAAAGTTGATGATGGCGAAGCCCCAGGCGCCCGGGATGGTGACGCCCCAGATACCAACGCCCTGGATCACCAGCCAGGTGATGGCCGTCAACATGACCATGACCAGCGTTCCGGCCAGGAACAGACCGCCCCACCACGCAATGGGCGTGTTGGCCGTCAACACGATGCCCGCGATCTTCTGCGTGACACTCCTGAAGTTGTGGCCCGGCGCGATGACCGCGTATTCGCCGGTCACCGGGTCGATCATCGGATCGACGATCTCCGGGTCATGAATGGGTCCTTGGGTAGCCATTTATGCCAGCTCCAGCTTCGGGTTCGGGTTGATAACGCCTGCCGTGTATGTGGTGCGCGGCCGGAAGTTTAGATCGGCGAGCACCTGGTAATCGCGCTCTTCCGCCTTGCGCTTAGCCACGCGGCTGGTGGGATCGTTGAGGTTGCCAAAAACAATCGCGTCGGTCGGACAGGTTTGCTGGCAGGCCGTCAGGATTTCGCCGTCCTTGATCGGGCGGTTCGCCTTATCCGCTTCGATTTTTACGGCCTCGATGCGCTGAATGCAGTAGCTGCACTTCTCCATCACGCCGCGCGAACGAACGCTGACATCCGGATTGCGCTGGAACTTGAGGCTTTCGGTATCGAAGTCCGAGTACAGCAGGAAGTTGAACCGGCGCACCTTGTACACGCAGTTATTGGAGCAGTAACGCGTACCGACGCAGCGGTTGTACACCATGGTGTTGATGCCTTCAGGCGTGTGCACCGTGGCGCCTACCGGGCAAACCTGCTCGCAACCCGCGTTTTCGCAGTGCTGGCAAAGCATGGGCTGGAAGTGCGCCATGGGAGCGTGGAGGTCACCTTCAAAGTAGGTGTCCACGCGAATCCACTGCATGTTGCGGCCGATCTTCACCTGCTCGCGGCCAACCACAGGAATATTGTTTTCCGCCTGGCAGGCCACGATGCAGGCATTGCAGCCCACACACGAGTTGAGGTCGATCGACATGCCCCACTTGTTCTGGATGACACGCGTCGAAGGATCCTGGTGGTCATACCGCCAGGCATCCGGGAAGAAGCTTTCTTCATGCTTGGGCGCTTCACCCTGCGGGTTATATCCAATCTTGTTGACGACGGTGTGCTCCGTCGCCTTTCCGTTCGCATCCTTGGTGCCGTGGTGCGTGTAGTCCTTGTCGCGCTCCACTTCTTCGAGAGTCGCGTAGCGGATGATCGACCGCTCCATCGCTTCGTGACCAGCCAGCGAGTAGAGACCCTTCTTATCATCCTTGGGGAATTCCAGGTCGTGCTGCGCGAACGAGTCGCGGTGCTCGATGTTGTGCACCTTGGTCACGCAGATGTCGTACGTGCCCTTGCCTTTGGTCACCGTGAGGTTCGCGGAGTGATGGGGCAAATCAGCCGTGCGGAGCTGGTAGGCATTGAAGCCCACACCCAGACCCACACGCTCCGGACCATGCGTGCGGCCGAAACCGAGGTGCACCGTGACGCAGTCGTTGGGATGAGCCGGAATACCGAATACAGGGCTGATCACCTTGCGGCCATTCAGGTCCAACTCGATCGCATCGTTCTCTTCAATGCCGAGCTTGGCCATGGTGTCATAGCTCATGAGCGCGGCATTGTCCCAGCTCAGGTTGGTGACCGGCTTGGGAAGTTCCTGCAACCAGCCGTTGCCCGCATAGCGGCCGTCATACAGCGAAGGATCGGCCTTGAACAGAATCTCCAACTGCCCACCGGGTGTAGCCACGCTGGGCGCAGCCGCCTTGGGAGCACCCGTGCTCTTGGCTTCGAACGCCGTGCCATCGACCCAACCGTCGTGGAGAGCCTTCTTCCATCCCTGCGCGAAGTCGCCCTTGATGTAGGTCTTCGCGTTTGCAACCACTGCGTCATACGCGCTCTGGGAAGGGTCGGTCAGCGTCAGCAGCACTTCATGCGCGCTCTTACCGCCATACAGCGGCTCGATCATCGGCTGGATGATGGAAATGGTGCCGTCGTACGCACGCGCATCCGACCAACCTTCGAGATAGTGAGCCTTAGGGAGATGCCACGTCGAGATGTAGCCCGTTTCATCAACATGCGAGCCAAGGTGGACGGAATTCGGCACGTTGCTGAATGCCTTCTCGAACTCCAGGTCCGCCGGTGCGCTATACATCGGGTTGGTTCCGAGCATCACCAGCCACTTCACCTTGCCGGCATTCATGTCGGCAACCAGCGACTTCAGATCCGCGCCCTGCTCGGATGGGAGAGGAGCAATCGACTCGGTGTAGACCACCGTTTTGCCGACGGCTCCCATACCCGCATTCAACGCGTGAGCCGCGGCGATACAGGCAGCCGAGCTTTGCGGCCCGGCGAGAATGACACACTTGCCGCCCGTCGACTTCAGGTCGTCCAGCACTGCGGTCATGAACTTCTGGGCATCAGGATTGGAAACCGATGCGCCAGCGCCGCCGGCAAGAGCACTTGCGAGAGCGTCGACTTCGCTTGGCTTCAGACGGAGACGATGCTCCGCCTTGTATCCGGTCACCGTCGGCATGGTTTCGACGACGTACAACCGGTTCATCTTCTTGCCTTCTTCGTAGCGATGACGCTCCGCATACGTCGCAGCCAGAGGCAGGAAGCCCGGGAAGGCAATGCCGCCCAGGAAATCCGCGTCCAGCGCAAGAATCACATCCGCTTCTTCAAGCTTGTACTGCGCATCGAGGTAGTCCCCGAAAGCTGCCTTGGATGCCGCGCGGCTTGCATCGCCGTTCACCGCGTCATACTGCACCAGCTTGGCGGCGGGGTACTTGGCCTGCACTTGTTTCCACTGGGCAGCCAGCGTAGGCGAGGTAACCGTCTCGCTCAGGAAGTAGACGCCGGAACCGTCCTTGGTCGCGGCGACTGCGCCGGCAAAGGCCTGCTGGAACTTGCCCCATTCCGAGTTTTCGCCGCGATACTTCACATGCTGCGAGCGATCGGGATCGTACAGATCGAGCAGCGAGCCCTGGGTGATTGCATCCAGGCGGCCCTTGGACATCGGGTGCTCAGGATTGCCTTCCAGCTTGATGGGGCGGAACGCATCGGACTTCACCAGCAGCGGAATTGCGCCGGTGGGGAAAGGGTGCGCCGTTGCAAAATACATCGGCTTGCCCAGAATCAGATCTTCCGGCTGCTTCACGTAAGGGAATACCGGTTCATCAGGCTGCTTGGTGCATCCCGTCAAACCCGCCAGCGCGAAGCTCGCGCCCATCACCTTCATGAAGGAGCGGCGGCTGACTGAATCCACCCACTCGCCGGCGCCGGCCTGGCGCGGGAACTCTTCGTGCACCATCTCCTGGAAGGCGGGCGTCTCCGCCAACTCGTCCAGGTTCTGCCAGAAACGCTTTCCGGTCTTGCCCTCAAGCTTCGCGCGTACTTCGGCGAGCGTCATCTTCGCGGGCTTGATCGAAGTCACCACGTCTGCGCTGTTCTGCTGCTCCATGCGTGTCTCGTTCATCGGTGGCACACCTCGCAGCTTGAAAGCTCATTGGCAGTGCGGATGTGGTACTTGTCCATCAGGAAGTGGCCGAGATCGGTCTGACTGGTGAACCTGGTGTAGTGAGCCGGCATCAAGGCCACATCGGAAACCGTCTGGCCTTCGCCTGTAGTTGCATGCGGATCAAGTGCGGTGCCGGACTGCGACTTCGTCATGCCTGCAACTCCCGGATGCGGTGGGCCTTCGTTGCTCACGACGCCGGGCGCTTGAAGCAGGGCGACCTGCGGATAGTTCGTGGGCAGCATGCCGTTCTCGCTGGTGGCGCCGCTCGGGTCCTTGGTCACGCAACTCACGCCCTGTGCGGTTGGGATTCCAGTCCGCACCGTGTTGCGCGTATCCGTGCACCAGACCGGATGATCGCTGGAAGCACCGGCCCAGGCCATGTTGTAAATCTCGGAGGTCGGACGAAGGTTGTTCGCCGGGTTGCGATGGCAATTCAAGCACCACTCCATCTGCAACGTATTTTCCTGGTACATCAACGGCATCTCGTCGACGCGGCCGTGACAACTCGCGCATCCGATGCCTTTGTTCACGTGAATTTCGTGATTGAAGAACACATAGTCCGGCAGATCATGCACGCGGATCCACTGGATGGATTTGCCCGTCGCCCAGGAGTCGCGCACCGGCTGAAGCAACTGCGCGTTCGTCCAGATCTGCGAGTGGCAGTTCATGCACGTCTTGGTTGGAGGAATACCCGCATACGAGCTCTTCTCCACCGACACATGGCAGTACTGGCACTGGAGACCCAGGCCTTCCACGTGATGCTTATGGCTGAACGGTACTGGCTGGTCCGGACGCTGACCCTGCTTGGTCACCCACGGCGACCGTTGCAACTGGTCCAGCGCCACACCGAGCGCGATGACGATCAAGCCCGTCAGCACCAGGCTAAAACGAGCCAGCGCGTTCGAACTGCGGTCAAAAACTTGCGCCATGAGTGCGTTCCTGCTTCCTCTGCGTCAAAAGACAACTTAGGGGTTTGAAAACACATCTCGCCCTCGGTCCCGGCTGCGCCCCGGTTTTACATTCCGCTGACGAACTTCCTGCAACTAGCGTTGTCGCTAAACGACACGAACCTGTGAAAAATCGAGTATATCAGCGAGATGTCGCTGAATCGCGACACGTTGCCAGCATCTCGTCCGATACTCGAAACGTTCCGCGATTATCGTATCCGGGTTTAGCCCGCGCATGACTCGAAAGTTCCGAATTCATTCATTCTTATCGCCGGCGGCACGCACCAAGTCAGGAAACTACGTCCACAATGGTCCGAATTAGCCTGAGGATATCCGGTGGATCGTAGCGGGTTTCTCGCGCCTGTCAGTCCACGTGGAAGCCCTTCTAAGCAGACTGAACTACACCGCTTGTAGTTTTGCGTTTTTATGGGTAAGCAACAAACTGAAGTGTTCCCGAAGCTGCGAAATTGTTCGGTCGAACGGTTCCACCGAGCCGTAGGACCGTGAAAGCATCACGCCGCCTTCCATGACCGCCAGCACATAAGTGGCGAGTGCCTCGGCGTCGGTTCCGGCAGGCAACCGGTCTGACATGGCGTCCACACATTCACGCACCGCGCCGATCCAGCCGCCAAAATTTTCCGCGATCAGCTTATGCGCGGGACGGTTTTCAGGATCGATTTCCAAGGCGAGACGCCCGAGCGGACACCCGTACTTCGAGTCGGTCATCAAGATCCGCTCACGATACCCCGCGAGAATCGCAAAGATTCGTTCGACAGGTTCGTCAGTCGTTGCAAATGCGGGGTCGACCACCATGGGGCGCAGGGCATGGAGATAGCCCTCGAGAACCTCACGCAACAGCGCTTCCTTGCTATCGAAGAAGTGATAGAAACTGCCCGAATTGACTTTGGCGTGGGCCAGCAGGTCGGCCATGCTGGTACCCGCAAATCCCCGTTCCCAGAACAAATAGCGCGCCGAATCGATGAGCCGCGCGCGTGTCGCCGGCCCCTTGCCCGCGATCAACACAGGCCCTCCCGAAGGAACCACCGCAGTCTTGGCCATGGAAATTCTCCAGAAAAATTCTTGACAAGGTGAGCCTACACCCCTATTACTTGAACGACCAACCAAGTACAAAGGCGCCGCATGAAAACTTTCATCCTTGTTCTCGCCCTTCTCGTTCCCTCTCTTGTGGGCGCGGTTACCGGCCAGCCAACTGCGCTGGAGCCTCCCCCTGCTTCAGACCGCGCCATTGTGCTGGAGCTGACTGTGCCCGCGTCGCCCGCAGCTGTCTGGCAGGCGTTTACCACCACGGAAGGTCTCAGCACATGGCTGGGGCCTTCGACTTCTGTCGACCTGCGTCCCGGTGGAGACTGGCTGGTGAAGTTTCCCGGCAGCACCGGCGGAGGCACGATCGTGAGCTTCGTTCCGGAAAAGGAGTTGGTGATCTCCGCGCTCGCGCCGGACCGCTTTCCCACCGTCCGCGCGCAACGCACGCGCGCTGTGTTTCACTTTGAGCCGCATGGCGAGGGCACGCTGGTGCGGCTGACGCAAACCGGCTGGCAGAGCGGGCCGGAGTGGGACCGTGCCTACGAATACCTGATGGCCGGCAACGCCCAGTTGCTGGGGACTCTCCATCGCCGCTTTGTGACGGGCCCCATCGACTGGCAGAAGGAATTTGGCCAGGCCCCTCAACCCGCAGCTACTCCAGCGAAGTAAAGGACACAGAACCTCATGAACATGCACACTCTCAATGTCTGGGCGATTCTCGCCGCCACGGTCTCTGCTTTCGTTGTCGGAGGTCTCTGGTATGCGCCGTTCCTGTTCGGCAAGATCTGGATGCGCGCCTGCGGCTTCACCGAACCACCCAAGACGAACCCCGCCAAAGTCTTCGGGATCAGTTTTCTGCTGAGCCTGATCATGGCCTTCAACCTCGCCATGTTCCTCAACGCACCGGGCACCACGATGGCCTTTGGCGCCGCGGCAGGCTTCGCCGCGGGATTCGGCTGGGTGCTGATGGGCATTGGCATTGTCGCGCTATTCGAGAAGCGGCCCTGGAGCTATGTGCTGGTCAATGGCGGATACCTGACTGTTGCGTTGACGCTGATGGGCACAATTCTTGGAGCGTGGCGATAGCTCCGTTCATCCGGCGATCGGAGCTACGCTTCGCTCTACCCATGCAGTCCATTCCTCTTCACTCGATTCGCTGGCAGCAACTCGTAGTACCTCTGCGACTTGCTCTTGGATGCTCACAGTCATGCGATAGCCATTGAGTTTCAGGAAAACGACCGCGGCAACAAGCCCAACGCGCTTGTTCCCATCAATGAAGGCATGATTCTTGATAAGGCCCCACGAGAGCGAAGCCGCGACGGCTGCGACCGTAGCATCAGGTTGGTAAAACGCTTTGAACGAAGCACGCTTGACGGCCGATTCCAGAAGATTCCTGTCACGCAGGCCGTGGGATCCCCCAAAACGCACAATCTGTTCATGGTGCAGAGTCTCGACATCTGCAACTTCAAGAATTGCCTGGATCACTTGGCTAGTTCGCGATACGCCGCTTCGTGGTCTGGAAGAGTCTCTTCAAATGCGCGAAGCACCTCTTCCGTCGTTGCGGACCGGATTTCAGGACGGCGTTGCTCCGCAATCGGAAGCACTTCAACAGCCGCACCTTCGCGAAGCTGAAGGGCTTCCACCATCTCCGCCGTCAAGGGAATCGCATATCCATTCTGCGTTTTTTCGAGACGAGCAACCATAGCTTCAGTTTACTTGATTCAGGGACTAGGAAACGTATTTTGTTATCACGCATTTTGAGCCGTATTACGCCTGTTTAGCCCAATTTCCTGATGGGACCTGCGTCTCTCGTGACACACTGTCATCTCCATGCCTAGCCCCCACAGCGCGCGCACTCAGGCTCCGCCTTACGACACTGCCGAAGCCATCGCACAGCTCTCCGCAGCCGATCCCAAACTTGGCAAGCTGATCCAGAAAGCCGGCCCGTTCACCATGCGCATCGCCGGTAAGCAGCCGCCCTTCGAAGCGCTGGCTGAAGCCATCGTGTATCAGCAGCTCCACGGCAAAGCAGCCGCCACCATTCACGCGCGTCTGTTACGCAGCTTCTCTGAGCTGGCTCATATGTCCGATCCGCGCGAGCCTGTGAAGCATCGCCACCCAACGCCGCAGGAACTGCTCGACGCGCCGAACGAGCAGCTTCGCGGTGCAGGTCTGTCCGCGAACAAAGCGCTCGCGCTGCGCGACCTTGCCGCCAAGACGCTCGACGGCACCGTACCCACCATGGCAAAGATCAGGAAGATGTCCGATGAAGCAATCATCGAACACCTCACGCAGGTGCGCGGCATCGGCCGCTGGACCGTGGAGATGATGCTGATGTTCCGCCTCGGACGCCCGGACATTCTGCCTGTATCCGACTACGGCGTACGCAAAGGCTTTGCGCTCACCTTCCTCGGCCTGAAGGCCACGCAAAAGGTGACGCCCGATCTGCTGGCTACGGTCGCGCAGATGGAACGCCGCGCGAAGAAGTGGGCGCCTTGGCGCTCGGTAGCGAGCTGGTACATGTGGCGAGCCTGCGATCTGGCTGCGGGAAAGATCGTCCAGCCGGAGTAGCCACCCGGTCTCTAGCTTTCATCACGGCTTGCCTCTACAGTAAGTCGCATGAAGCTGCTTCCTGGGATCGTCGCCGGCAATGTCCTTCTCGCTCTGACATGTGTCGTGACGCTCCTGGTTCTGCCGGGAACCATGCACGCGCAGACCGCGGCCGCCAAGGCCACTTACGTTGGCTCATCCGCCTGCGCCAAATGCCATGCCAAAACCTACGAGGGCTGGAAACAGACGCGGATGGCCAACGTCGTCCGTTCCCCCAAGGAACATCCTGAAGCAGTTCTCGGTGATTTCGCACATGCCAATCCTGTGCGAACGTTCGATCTTGGCCAGGTTGCGTTCACCTATGGAAGCCGTTGGAAGCAGCGCTATTTCACACAGATCGGTGACGACTACTTCGTGCTCCCCGCGCAATGGGACATCGCGAAGAAGCGGTGGCTTCCCTTCCACGTGGAAAAGGGCACGGACTGGTGGGTACCCTTCTACGGCGAATCGAACATGGAACGCCCCACAGGCCCGCTTTGCGACGGCTGCCATTCGGTGAATTACAACATTGCGACCAAACAGGTGACCGAATGGAACGTGGGTTGTGAAAAGTGCCATGGACCCGGGAGCGAACACGTCGCCCATCCCACACGGCAAAACATCGTCAACCCGAGCCGGCTTGAATATGTCGCAGGTAACGATACCTGCATGCAGTGCCACACCCAGGGTCAGCCTCTAACCAACCCTATCCAGGGCAAATACTATGACTGGCCGGTAGGGTTTCAGCCCGGGGAACGCCTGGCGAAGTACTGGAAGCTTGAAGAGCTTCGTCCCGGAGTCACCAACTTTTACCAGTACGCCGATCTGACCGCGCACAAAAACCGTATGCAAGGCAACGACTTCGTGCAGAGCAACATGTACCACCGGCAGTTGCGCTGCTTCGATTGCCATGACGTTCACAGCGATCAGAACCCTTCCAATCTCAAAATGAAGAGCAACGAATTGTGCCTCTCATGCCATACCGCGGAAAATCCTGCAGGCCTTCACGGAACCATCGAACAACATACACATCACGCACAAGGCAGCGCCGGCAGCCAGTGCGTAGCCTGCCATATGCCAAAGATCGAGCAGACGATCAAAGACAACTACGTCAGCAGCCATACCTTCCGTTTCATCTCGCCGGCAGCCACGAAACAGTCGGGCATTCCCAACCCATGTACCTCGTGCCACACGGATAAGTCGAACGATTGGGCCATCACGCAACTCAATGGCTGGCAGTCGACCTCGCCATGGCGGGTTTCGCAATAGTCGACGCGTCGATTCGTCCCATCCTCGTTTTGCGCGCTTCTGTGCCCGGGTAAGATTGTCCAACTGTCACTTCAGGAGCACACGCTTGCACCATTTCTCTCGCACTGTCGCAGCTTCGTTCCTTGCACTCAGCCTTGGCGCTATCGCCCAGCAACGTGGCGCAGCCGTCGAAAACATCGATCGCACCGCCAACCCTTGTGTCGACTTCGATATCTACGCGAACGGGCAATGGCGCGCCACGCATCCCATGCCGGCGATCCAGGTCACGTGGGCGATCCGCTCGGTGACTCAGGACGATACCCGTGCCCGGCTGCGCACGATTGCCGAAGACGATGCGGCAAAGTCCACTTCGATGACCAAGGGCTCACCTGGGCAATTGACAGGCGATTTCTACGCTGCCTGCATGGATGACAAGCGTATCGATGCCCGCGGCCTGAAGCCGCTGGAGCCCATGCTGGCCGCCATCGCCAGCGCTCGCGACTCGAAGGCTATCGGCGTGCAGATGGTGAACCTGCAGACGATCGGCCTGCCCGCGCCGGTGGCGCTCTCAGCATCGCAGGATCTCCACAACACCACGCACATGCTTGCGGAGATCAACGTTGGCGGACTCACCATGCCGGACCGCGACTACTACCTGCGCGAAGAGCCTCGTTTCAAAGGCGTGCGCGACAAATATCTGCCCTATGTCCACCAGATGTTCGTGCTTGCCGGCGACTCCGACGCGGACGCTTCCAAAGCCGTGGACGCGGTGATGAAGATCGAAACCGCGCTGGCGCAAGCCCGGCTCAGCCGCGTGGAGTTGCGCGACCCCAAAGCCGTCGATCACCCAATGACCTTTGCCGAACTGAAGACCCTGGCGCCGCACATCGACTGGGCGGCAGAGTTCCGGGTGCTGAACGTTCCCACCGAAGGCCACGTCAACGTTCCTCAACCGAAGCTCGTGCAGGCCTTTGACGCGCTACTTCTTTCCGCGAGCAACGACGAGTGGCGCGCCTACCTGCGCTGGCGTCTCTTGAACTCCCAAGCCGCTTTCCTTCCCCAACAATTCGAGGACGCGAACTTCGCGTTTTTCGGCACGGTGCTGACCGGCGCGAAGGAACAGCGGCCGCGCTGGCAGCGCTGTGTGATCTCGACGGACCGCATGCTGGGCGAAGCCCTGGGCCACGAATACGTCGACCGCTATCTTCCGCCCGAAGCCAAGGCCCGCGCCCGGCAGATGGCCGTCAACATCGTGAATGAGTTGAAGCTTTCCATCCAGTCGCGCGACTGGATGACCGCACCCACCAAGGCCAAGGCGCTTGAAAAGGTCAACGCGCTGAATATCAAGATCGGCTATCCCGACAAATGGAAGGACTACGCGGGCGTTACCATCAACCGCGACACCTTCCTCGAAAACGTGCTCAGCACCAACCGCTACGCGGTGCGTGACGACCTCCGGCAGATCAACCGGCCGGTCGACCGTGGCCGCTGGGACATGACGCCGCCGACGATGAACGCGTATTACAACCCGGCCATGAATGAGGTCGTGGTTCCCGCGGGCTATCTTCAGCCACCCGGGTTCGATCCCAAGGGCCTGGACGCGATCAACTATGGCGCTGTCGGCGTCAGCATCGGGCACGAGATTTCGCATGGCGTCGACGACGAAGGCGCACAGTTCGCCGCCGACGGCCGCCTGGAAAAGTGGTGGACCGACGAGGACTACAGCAACTTCCAGACGCGTACGGCCTGCACCACCAGGCAGTACGACAACTACTTCGTCGAACCCGGCCTGCACCTGCAGGGCAAGCTGGTTACAGGAGAAGCGCTGGGCGATCTGGGCGGCGTCAACCTTGCCTACCGCGCCTACCACCGCTCACGCGAAGGCAAAGATCCTGAGCCTACAGTGGACGGCTTCACGCCGGATCAACAGTTCTTCCTTGCCGAAGCACAATGGCGCGGAGCGCTGGTGCGTCCTGAAGCGGCACGCACTGCTGTTGCCACCGACCCTCATCCGCCGGGGAAGTATCGCGTGCTTGGCCCGCTGAGCAACATGCCCGAATTCCAAAAGGCCTTCAGCTGCAAAGCCGGCGACCCGATGGTGCGCTCCGGTGAGGATCGCTGCTCCGTCTGGTAGCCAACAAAGCAGGTAACACCACAACGCGGGTGGCCGACCCTTCGACAGTTTCTTTGTCGAAGGGTGGGGTATCGCGCGACGCGCGACCGCTCCTGCCCACCTCGCTCCTGGCAAAACCGCTTCATCTTCATTGATATTTTCCGCTCGTCGCGGTCAGTTGGCTGATGGCTGCTCGATATGGTCGACCACCAGCACTCGTAGCGGCGCCCTGGCCGGTTCGAGCTTCAATCCAAGCTGGTCTCGCAGAGCATCGCGAAAGGCGGGCGGCGTAGGCGCTTCATTATCATTGGGCGGCTTGACGCCATCGAACTCAAAGAACCACTTAATGATGAAGTCATAGTGGTCATTAAGCCCGGTTCGGTTGACGATGGGTTTACCTACCGCTCCCCAGGTTGAAAGCGATTGGGCCATCAGATCCATCGTGGTATTCCGCGCCGCCAGCACCATGGTCCAACTGTCGCTGGCATAGGTTTGAAAAACATCGCAGCGCCTGGGCCATACGGCCGGAGGATCGCTGGATGGAGTATCGGGGGGCGTTTTATCGCACGGAAAACCTTCGCTGTGGGGATGCAGTTTGGGTCCCAGCTTGCCTTCCTTCACGGGAACCATGGCAAACACCGGTTCATCCCGCGTCACAAAATGGACCTTCAGTCCGAAGCGTTCTTCGAGGAGTGACTGCATCATCAGCCGCATCTGGTCCTTGGTCGCATCCGCGGGCCCGCGCGCCTGGATAGAAAAGCGATCCGTCCGCACCCACTTCGGAAGCTGCGCGAGGATGACGTCCCACTGCTCGCGCGTCATCATCAGCTTGTAGGCAAAGGAGATGTACGAATACATGACAAAATTGCCGGAGAAGCGTCCGCCCGACGGCTTGTACCAGTCGTCCGGCCCCATCATCCAGATGGTGTTCTGCATCGGTGTATCGAGATCTTCCTTATGAATGGAAACAACATCGAACGACATCTTGCCGCCGGCGGCTTTTTGCCAATCGGGAACATCGTTTTCCTGGGCGCCTGCGGAACTTGCCACTATCAGTAAGGCAAGCATGAGCATGACCCACTTCCGAACAACACTCAATGCTTGCATCGCGGCCTCAGTGTCTCTGCTTGGGGTTTCCCGCAAGCTATCATGTTCGACCCATCGCAGGCGACTTTTTCTCCCTCGGCCGCGCTCACGATGTGACAAGTCGTATTCCGGGGAGCTCCCGTCGATTTTCCTTAAGCTATGCAGAAACAATGACGTCGGCCGGCCCTTTTCGGCGAGGACGGCATTTCTCTGGCGGTCCATACGTTTCAGTATGAGGAAAACTGCTCTGGACCTTCCTTCCGTTAGCATCGAATCGTAGACGATGACTGAACCACGCTCCAATTCGAGACGCCGCGCAGTAGGTGCAAAGCCCGTCAACCGCTATGTGTGCGTGCATGGGCACTTCTATCAGCCGCCACGTGAAAATCCCTGGCTCGAGACTGTGGAAGTACAAGATTCGGCAGCTCCTTACCATGACTGGAACGAGCGCATCACAAGCGAATGCTATGCGCCCAACGGCGCATCGCGCATTCAGAACAAGCGCAACCAGATCATCCGTATCGTCAACAACTACGCGCGCATGAGCTTCAACTTCGGGCCTACGCTGCTGTCCTGGCTGGAAGCCTTCGCCCCTCGCACCTACCGCATGATCCAGGATGCCGACCGCACCAGCGCAGAGCGATACTCCGGACACGGCTCCGCACTCGCCCAGGTTTACAACCACATCATCATGCCCCTGGCTTCGGAGCGCGATGCCCGCACCCAGATCCGTTGGGGCATCGCGGATTTCGAGCATCGTTTCGGACGCAGGCCGGAAGGCATGTGGCTTGCCGAGACTGCCGTTTCCCGCAGAGTGCTCGAGCTGCTGGCGGAAGAAGGCATCAAGTTCACCATCCTCGCACCCAGCCAATGCGCGCGCGTCCGCAGGATGGTGCCCAATGCGGCTGCCAATCCGGCCACCAGCCCACAGGAACCGGTTGCAGAGCAGGCTGCCCCATCCTCAACAACCGCCGGCGTGGCGTCTGAACCTGGGCCGTGGAAGGAAACGCCGGACGCCATCGTCGATCCCAGTCACCCCTATCTTGTCCGGCTGGATGAAGGCCGCTCCATCGCCATCTTCTTCTACGACGGCCCGCCCTCCCGCGCGATTGCATTCGAGGGTCTGCTCGATTCCGGTGAAGCATTCGGTCAGCGCATCGCCTCCCGTTTTCAGGACGGCAATACCGAGCCGCAACTCGCTCACGTGGCGACGGACGGTGAAAGCTATGGCCACCACCACAAGCACGGCGAAATGGCGTTGAGCTATGCGCTGCATTGGATTGAGAACAATCATCTCGCCACACTCACCAATTACGGCGAGTTCCTCGCGAACTTCCCACCCGCGTGGGAAGCCCAGGTCAATGACGACAGCTCCTGGAGTTGTTCGCACGGCATAGAACGCTGGCGATCCAACTGCGGTTGCAACGGCGGCAAGCCCGGATGGAACCAGGAGTGGCGTGGGCCGCTGCGCGAAGCGCTCGACCTGCTGCGCGATCGAACCGCGCCCATGGCAGAGAAAGTGGCAAGACCACTCTTCAAAGACCTTTGGGCCGCGCGTGATGCGTACATCGAGGTCGTGTTAAATCGCAGTTCGGAAAGCACCGAACGCTTTTTCAACGCCCATGCCACCCACGAGTTCACAACGGCCGAACGCGTGACGGCACTGGAACTGCTCGAGCTCGAACGCCATACGCAGTTGATGTATACGAGCTGTGGCTGGTTCTTTGACGAGATCTCAGGCATCGAGACGGTACAGATCATTGCCTATGCAGGACGTGTGCTCCAACTCGCCGCCAAGCTCTTTGGGCCGCCCGGTGAGGCGCTGGAAGACGACTTCCTGAAGGTGCTCGCGCGTGCCAAGTCCAACGTGCCTGAAATTGGAGACGGCGCCGCTGTGTACCGCCGCTTCGTTACCGGAGCTCTGCTGGACCTCGAACACGTGGGCGCGCATTACGCCATCAGCTCCATGTTCCGCAGCTACCCGGACTCAGGCGAGCTCTTCTGTTTTGATGTGCAGCGTCACAGCTACGATCTGCTGACCTCCGGCCGCGGCCGCTTCGCCATCGGGCGCGCAACCCTGCGCTCGCGCATTACGGAGGAAACGGAAGAGATTTGTTTCGCCGTGCTGCATCTTGGCGATCAAAATCTTTCGGCCGCTGTCCGCCGCTTCCTGCCTGGCGATGAAACCTCGTGGGACAAGTTCAACGACGCCGCTCGCACCTGGATTCGCCGGGCCGATCTGCCACAACTTATCCGCAGCATCGATTCCTTTTTCGGCGGTACGCTCTATTCCCTGACCTCGCTCTTCGCCGATGAACAGCATCGCATTCTGCAAAGCATCCTCAACCAGACGCTTTCTGAAGTGGAAGGGTCGCTGATGCGGATTTACGAAGAGCATGCGACGCTGCTCCACTTCCTCTCCGAATCCAATGTGGCCGCTCCACCGGCGCTGGCGCTGACCGCGCGATTTGCAATTAATGCCGGTCTGCGCCGGACGCTCGAAGCCGAAACGCTGGATACCGCGGAAGTCGGACGCCTGTTGCGCCGGGCGGAAATCGACAACGTCGCCCTGGAAGCTGCGCAACTCAGCTATGTCGCCGACAAGCGTATGAAGCGCGCAATGATCCGGCTGGAAGCAGCCGCCACGGCGCAAACGCTTGCCGTGCTGAACGAAACGCTGGCGGTTGCGGAAACACTGCGCACCATCCCCATGGATATCAACCTGTGGCAAGCCCAGAACATCTGGAATGACATGCTGCGCCGCAGCGAGAGCCGCTATTGGACACGGGAGTGGCGCGAGGGCTTCCGCAAGCTGGGCCACGCGCTCAACATCTCCGTGGACGACCTTGTCACGGAAGAAAACGTTCGCGCGTTCTGAAGCAGTTTCTGTGGCGGTGTAGACCGAAGAGAGATGCTGAAGCCTTTCTCCCCAGGAAATGGCCTTTCTGACTTTGAGGCAGGAAAACGGAGAGTATCTGCTGTCGGCCGTTTCACTGCCTTGCACGTTTCGGTCCGTTTCTTCACGTCCCGTTTCGCAGTCTCTCGACCTACCCGCACCCACCGGCTCGCATCCAACCGGCTGGAGTAACTGCGGTGAAAACAACACAGATTTCGGCGCACGCCTGGCAGCTCACGCGCCTTGGCCTGTTCAATTGCTATTTGGTCCGCGAGAGCGACGGGTTCACCCTGATCGACACCTGCCTGTCCAAAAGCGGCGAGGCCATCCTCGATGCCGCACGGCACTGCGAATCGGCGGGCGGCGGAGAGATCAACCGGATCCTGCTGACGCATGCCCATGGCGACCACATTGGCTCGCTGGACGAACTCGTCCATCTCCTCGGCCAGGTCGACGTTGCCATCAGTGAGCGCGAAGCTCCGCTGCTCCCGCCGAAGCCGCGGCAAAATCGCGAGATCTTTCTCGACGAGCCACCTTGCGCCGTAAAAGGAAGTTTCCCCGGCGCAACAACCCGCCCCACCCACCTTGTGACCGACGGGGAGCTCTTCGGCTCGTTGCGCTGCATTGCCTCGCCGGGTCACACGCCGGGACATTTCAGCTTTCTCGATGAACGCGACGGCACACTCTACACCGGTGACGCCATGGTCACTGTCGGAGGCTCACCCCATGTCGTCGGCTGGAGTCCCTGGTACTGGCCTCTACCCAACTTCGGCACATGGCACAGGCCCACAGCCCGAGCCAGCGTCGAGCGGGTGCTGAACGCAATGTCCAGAGAAGCTCCCGCCCGGCGCCTCGCGCCCGGCCATGGCCGCGTACTCGAAGGCGACGGTGAATTGTTACGGCAGGCGTTGCGGGAGACGACGGTCTAAGGCATGTTCGGTAATGGTGTAGACCGAAGAGAGTGTGCTGAAGCCGTTTTCTCCCAATGAAAACGGCCTTCGCTGCTGTCGAAGAGGACCACAGTATTACCGAAAATGCTCTAAGAAGGACTCTGCTCAAACGGCTCGGAGAACCAGTACCTCTTTCTGCCGTCTCCGGAGAAATCCACCAGCCACCTGTTTAAGGTCTCCAGCGGCAACGGCTTGCTGAAAAGGTATCCCTGTGCGATGTCGCATTGAAAGCGCTGCACAATTTCCAACTGCGCCTCCGTCGATACGCCTTCCGCGACGACACGCATACCAAGGTCCTGGCCAATTTCAATCATCTTGTGCACGAGCAGCCGGTCATAGTCATTCGTTTCGCTCTTCAAGATGAACGACTTGTCTATCTTGAGTTCATTCGCGGGTATCTGGCGCATTTGCTGCATCATGGAGTAACCGATGCCAAAGTCGTCGATCGAAAGCTGAAAGCCCTTCATGCGCAAGCGGCTTAATACATCCAGGGTGGTGGAAAGATCCTGGACAAGACGGTTTTCGGTGATCTCCACGGTTAAGCGCTCAGGTGGAGTGCCATAACGTTGCATCAAGGCGAGGAGCGTATCCGGAAAGTGCAAATCGAGCAGACTGCCCGCTGAAACATTGATGGACATGCTGAGAGGGCCGCCCGGGACCGATGCGAAAAATTGCATCTCTTTCAAGGCAATTTCCGAAACAACCACTCCGAGTTGATCGATGAGATTTGCCGACTCCAATCTTCCGAGGAACGAGTCAGGATAGATCAATCCATGGCGCGGGTGCTGCCACCTCACCAAAGCTTCGACTCCCACTACGTTTCCGTAACGGAGGTCGATTTGCGGCTGGTAATGAAGAATGAACTCTTTCTCTCTCATCGCCTGGTGAAGCTCGTCGTCCGTAAACGTAAGCTCCCTGTAGATCCGCCGCCTGGCTGACGAAACGGAGCGTGTATCGATCAGCAGAGACTCCAGTTCCTCGATTCGAAACGGTTTTAGAAGGTAACCCGCGATCTCCAGTCCAAGTGATGCCGCCAAGGCTTCGGCTGTCTCTACAACTCGCCTGCCCATGCCGCTCGTCACGATGATTCGCGCCGCGCAGTGCTGCTCCGCAAGCTTTCTCAGAAGTTCAATTCCGTCCTGGTGAGGCATGACCAGATCGAGCACGATCACTGTTGTCGCGGAGGTGAGCGCAGTGAAGAATGTTCGAGGCTCGGTGGTGGAAACGCACACGTGCCCGAGCCTGCGTCCGACACTACAGACGAGTTCGCCAAAATCTGAATCGTCATCGATGACAAGAATCCTCTGTTGCGTCATCTTTCCTTCCTTGCGGCGCTCTACGACGGCTCCGTTGCTCCGGTTAAAGGCCCGGCTTGTCCCCATCCGCAAGCGTCTTCACAACGATGGCGTTGAATTCGCTGCGCTGGTAGGGTTTGTGCAAAAGAGGGCCGTCCAGATGCGTCATGTTGCGTTCCACGAGCGCATCGGCGGGGAAACCTGAGGAATAGATAATTCTGATGCCAGGACACAGTTGACGAGCCTTTTTGGCGACGTCGACACCGTCCATGCCCGCGGTCATGACGATATCGGTGATCAGCAGATCGATATCCTGCCGGGTCTCCAGAATTTCCACGGCGGCATACCCATCCACCGCCAGGATTGCTTTGCACCCCAGGTCTTCAAGATAGGACAAGGCAATCTCCAGCAGGTCTTCCTCGTCGTCCACGACGAGGACGTTGCATACTCGTCCGGTCCGCGTCGTTTGTTGCAGCGGTTGTGCAGCTACAGGCCTGTTCGCGGCCAACGGGAGATAAAGCGTTACCGTTGTGCCCAGTCCGGGCTCGCTGTAGATTCGCGCGGTTCCACCCGACTGTTTACAAAATCCATACACCATAGCCAGCCCCAACCCGGTTCCTCGTCCGCGTGGCTTGGTTGTAAAAAAGGGTTCGAAGACCCGGTCCATCACTTCTCGCGGCATTCCAGTGCCTGTATCGGAAACCGAGACTGCGACATAGCTGCCGGGCTTCAACTCGCCCATCTTCGCCGGGATGTACGTTTCATCCAGAGACTTCAACTCACTGGAAATCGTCAGCTTGCCACCTTGCGGCATGGCGTCCCGGGCATTCACCATCAGGTTCAGCAGCGCGCTTTCCAGACCACTGAGGTCGACGAACACGGATGGCAGATTATCGTCAAAGTGGGGCACGATTTTGATTTCCGGTCCAAGCACGCGCGAGGCTAACTCCATGACGTTTCGCACAGAGTGGTTCAGATTAATGGTGGCTGGATTCAGATCCTCGCTGCTGGAGAAGGCCAGCAATCGCCTGGTGAGATCTGCCCCTCGCAAGGCCGCCTTCTGCGCTGTTCTGACTCTTTTCAATACCCCGGCGTTCTCTGTTTCAAGCCGCTCCAACAGATCCAGGTTTCCTATCACGATGCCCAATAGGTTATTGAAATCATGGGCGATGCCACCGGTCAGCTGGCCGATGGCTTCCATCTTCTGGCTTTGGTGAAGCTGGTGCTCCAGCTGCTTTCGCTCCGAAATGTTGCGTACGATTTTGGAGGCGCCGACTACTCTGCCGGAATCGTCACGTATCGGTGAAACCGTTAGCGAGACATGAATAATCTTCCCGCTTTTCGTCCTTCGAACGGTTTCAATATGTTCCACCGTCTTGCCACGCTTGATCCGGCCCAGGATTTCGTCTTCTTCGGTCAGTCTGTCGTCCGGGATCAGTTGCCGGATGGAGGTGCCGATCATTTCTTCTTCGGTATATCCAAAAATCTTCTCCGCGGCGGCATTCCAGCTTGTGACGATACCTTTCTCGTCTTTCCCGATAATGGCATCCTCAGAAGATTCGACGATGGCGGCAAGCCGGATCCGCATCAAGTCCGCTTGCTTGGAATGGGTAACGTCATGGTGTGTGATCACAACGTGAGTCACTCGGCCGGAGTGGTTTCGTAACGCTGCCGTTGTGATTTCGACCACAACCGCCGACTCCGCATTTTTGCGCCGGATCCGGTATTCAATACCTGCAAGAAAGCTCCCCCGGAGCGCGAGCTGCACCGGCCACATTTCCAGGGGAAGAATCGAGCCATCGGCAGACGCGACTTCGAAAGTATGCGCAGTCTCGTCTTTCGACATTGGCTGTTGCTGCAATCCCAGCAACTGGGTCGCAGCTTGGTTGATATGCACGATATTGCTTTGACTATCAACGACAACCACAGCGTCGCGCAGAGCATCCAGAATCGCGCCTATCTGATCGCTGGTGAGGCGGCCGGAGGCTGTCCGCCTGCGAAGGACAAGCCACAGCGCAACACAAGAAAACAACAGCAGCACCATCGAACTCAGAAACGGAGTGCTCATCGTACGCTCCACCGCAGCGTCCGGCGGACGAAAGCGGACAACTCAAATTGCGACGCTTATTCGGGCCCCGATCCAGACAAAGCAATGTAAGGTCGGGGGTGATTTCTTGTAAAGATATTTACTCAGACCTCGACCGATTTTCTAAAATAGTCTGAGCCAAAAGAAGAACTTCAGCGAACATGGCAGCAGAATGGTTACCCATCCCTGATATTTCCATTCCCTAATTAGGAATACCTGTAGGATCGAAAGTTAACTAAAATAAAGCTTAAGGCCAACTGAACACTCTAAGCTAGTTCCTGAATTGAAGCTTCATCCGCTTTGCCACGAGCGACATCGTGAGGCGTACGGGCTTCCCACATACCTGTCGCTATGCTGGATGTCCTGACGGGTAATTTTCTTTTCTTTGCTCGCGGTCCCGACACATCGTTGCGGAAGAGGTATCCAGTCATAAGCGCTTTCCATTCATTCTGATCGCCTGGTAATTTGGCTTGCGCCATCAGCTTCTCCAGTGGAGCTCGACCGGAACTTGCAGCGGATGCTCACCTTTTCCAGTCAGCCTGCGCTGCTTCAACGCGAAGTACCATTTCGCCGGTTTATCGGCGTCGTCAATCAGCATCAGCCCGGGGTTCGATCGCAGGCCGCGTGCCTGCTCCACCATCGTCTGCTGGTCCTGACCGACAAACCTGGCGCCGAAGAAGCGTACCAGCGGCGTTACTCCCGGAACGAAGTAGCCGATGTTCCAGGCGGCCAGCACATCGATGCGGCAGGTCGACGGTGTGACGGGAGTGACCGTGGTGATGGAGGAGAACCAACGCCGCTTGCCGTTCTTATCGGCCACGATGGTTTCGTAGCGCCGGTTGGGCAACACGAAGTCGATGGTCGTGACCGGCTTGCCCAGAAGCTTGTAAGGCGCGGAGTTGCTGGAAGGCGCGTGCGGGCTCATACGGAAGCCGGCATTGAAACCGTCGTGTTCCTCATCAAGGATGGGCTCGAACTTCTTGGTCTTCTCGTGGATGCTGGCTGCCGAGCGCCACCACCACGCCTGGTGCACAAACGGCCCATGCGCCGGATCCATCAGCCCGATGATCCCGTGGTCGACATTGCAGGGCAGATCGGCCTGGAGGTGCGCCGAGCGGTAGCGCTCACCAAACTTCGGAAGTTCTGGTACAGGAGGCAGCACGTCTTCTTCCACCACTCGTCCCGCACCGGCCGGAGGCACATAGACCCAGGCATAGCCATCGCGCTCGCGCACCGGAAACGAATTGGCGTAGATTTTCTGCGGAACAAGATTGTCATGCGAAGTGAGTGAGGGAATTTCTTCGCAGCGGCCACTGCAGGGCTCGAACCGCCAGCCGTGATATTTGCACTGTACGGTCTCACCATCGAACCAGCCCGCCGACAGCGGGATGCCGCGATGTGGACACAGGTCACGCATGGCGAACATGGCGCCGTCCGCCTTGCGGCCCACCAGCATGGGAATGCCCAGCAGCGTGCTTAGCGCCGTGTCACCGCGCTTGAGCTTGTCGGCTCGCAGCGCCGGATACCAGTCGCTGAAGATCATCTCCGCAGGCGGCCCCGGCTTGGCAACGGCGTCCAGTTGCACCAGTTCCGGCGCGCGTCCCGCGGCAATCGGTTTCATCTTTCCCATGGATACGGCCACCGATAGGAAGTTTACGCGACGGGGCTCTTCCGTTCGTTCCTTCCGAGTCATCTTCCGGTTTGGAGTGAGGTTGGTGAGGACGGGTCCACGAGTGACAACCTGGGCTCCCACATACACTGAAGCCTGATGCCCGCTCTTCCCCAGCGCCCACGCTCCACGCTGCTCGCCGTTGCTCTGTTGTGGCTCGCGTTCTATGGCAGCTTCACGCTGTTTACGCCCGCGCTGCTGGACGACGCGGACTCCGTGCATTCCGAAGTAGCGCGCGAAATGCTGCTGCGCCATGACCCGGTCACGCTGTACGCCAACGGAATCCGCTATCTCGAAAAGGCTCCCCTGCTGTATTGGTCGATGGCCGCGAGCATGAAGGTGTTTGGCCTCTTCGGAGCCACTGCACCGCACACGCTGGCGGCGGCGGCCCGGCTGCCGCTGGCGTTCAGCGTGCTCGCGCTCGCGCTGCTTTGCGAAGCCCTGGCGCGGCGCATGTATGGTTCGGCTCGCGCCGGCCTGTACGCCGCACTGATCGTGCTTTCAAGTTTTGGCATTTTCATCTTTACGCGCATCACCATCCCGGACGCCATGGTGTGCCTCTGGCTCACACTGGCGCTATATGCCTTCTGGCGAACGGAAGATCCGGTGCCGGGGGACAGCCACAGGAACCGCAACTGGTGTTTTCTCTTTGCGGGAAGCTGCGCCCTTAACGTTCTGACAAAAGGGCTTATCGGTCTTGTCTTTCCGCTCGGCATTGTGGCGCTCTATCTACTGCTCACGCGTGGCGTTCGCGGCGCTTTTCTCCGGTTCCGCGAACTCCATCCCGGAACATCCACACTCGTCTTCCTGCTGATCGCCGCGCCGTGGCATATCGCCGCGGGGCTGGCGAATCCGACGCAGGGTCACCCTGCGGCCTTCCATTTCATCGCCGGCCACTGGCAGGTGCCCATGCCGAGTGACGGCAATGTGCGCGGCTGGTTCTGGTTCTATTTCATGAATGAGCACGTGCTGCGTTACCTGAACCTGCGCGTGCCTCGCGACTATGACACCGCACCGCTCTGGCTTTTCTGGGGCTTGTGCCTGGTGTGGCTGATGCCGTGGTCCGCGTTCCTGCCGCGTGTGCTGGCGATCCCGGTGCGCCGGTGGGCCTCCTCCGCATGGGTTCGGCTGCGAACTCCGCCGCGCATCCTGGCGCTCTACCATCCCGACGTCAGCCGCAACCAGTTACTTCTGATCCTGTGGGCGGCTCTGCCTTTGCTATTTTTTTCGCTGTCGACGCGGCAGGAATACTACGTTTTGCCCTCGTTGCCTGCATTCGCCTTGATCGCCGGCGGATGGCTGTCCTTGGACAAGAAGGCGCCGGCTGCGGACGATTCGCCTCTGCTGAAAAAAGTACGGCGCATCAATTTCCGCGTCACCGCCGTTCTGCTGGGACTCGGGACGGCCTTTGCCGGGGCAAGCGTATGGTTCCTGCTTCATACCAGGGCGCCTGCTCCCAACACCGACCTCGCACAACTCCTCGCGCAGAACCCGGGGGACTATGCCCTTTCGATGGGGCATTTCCTCGACCTGAACGCCCAGGCGCTCGGCCTGTTCCGGGTGCCGCTTGGGATCGCCGCCCTGAGTCTGTTTGCGGGCCCGCTGGTCAGCCTGATCTTTCGCAAGAAGGGAAAACCACACGCCGCGACGATCGCGCTCGCAGCCGGAGCGTTCGGCTTCCTGCTCGCTGCCCACATGGGTTTACGGACCTTCGCACCCGTCCTTACCTCGGCACAGCTCGCGGAGGCAATCACTCCCCAGGTGCAGCCTGGAGACCTGATCGCGATCCACGGGGAATATGAATCGGGCTCGACCCTGGGCTTTTACCTGAAGCGGAACGACATCCATATCCTGGAGGGCCGCAGTTCCAACCTCTGGTACGGCAGCTTTTTCCCCGACGCTCCGCCCATCTTCGAGACCCCGCAAACCTTCGCGGCGAAATGGTCAGGCCCGCGGCGCATCTTCCTTTGGCAGTCGACCACGGACGAGCCGCGCGACCTCCCCCCGCTGACCGGCCCGGTCTATGTTCTGGTGCGATCGGGTGGCAAAGAGATCGTTAGTAACCAGCCAAATCCATAATTCACCCGAAATCAGCAAACTGCGTCTACAATCGCCCGCAGACCAGCTTCCCAGTAACTAGCGTTTCAGGCTCCAGACCCTGTTCGCTGTTAACTGTTCGCTGTTAACTGACCCCATATGTCCTGTAATCCTCAAGAACTCCGCCACGTTCCGCTTTTTTCGCTCCTCGATGACGAGGAGCTAGCCGTGCTCGCCAGCCAGGTTGAGCTGCGCGAGTTCGCTCCGCGCCAGCGCATCTATAAGTCCGGCGACGCCAGCGTACGCGCCTTTGTGGTCATGGACGGCGCCGTAAGCGTCACGCTGCTTGACGAAGATGGGCAGGAAGTCCTCTTTTCGGAACCCCGCCATGGCGACTTCTTCGGTTTTGCTTCGATGCTCGAAAATGTGCCGCACCAGACGAGCGCCGTCGCGACGGAGCAAACCTCGTGCGTGGAGATCGACCGCAACGACATTGAGATCCTGCTGACCAAGAAGCCGCAAGCCGGGCTCGATATGCTCACCGTGCTCGCACGTGAAATTCATTCCACGCAGACCCTGGTGCGCCTGCGTGCGGGACGCAATCCCAACGAGGTCATCGACGAGACCGAGACCTACGGTCAGAAGATCGCGGACAAAGTCGCCTCCTTCGGCGGTTCGTGGGCGTTCATCATCACGTTCGCAGTTACTCTCATCGTGTACACCCTGATCAACATCATTCTCAGGGGCCGCGCGTGGGATCCATATCCGTTCATCCTGCTGAACCTGTTCCTCTCCATGCTGGCCGCGATCCAGGCGCCGGTCATCATGATGAGCCAGAACCGCCAGGACCATAAGGACCGCGTTCGCAGTGAGCTCGACTATGATGTCAATCGCCGCGCCGAGTCGGAGATTCAGGCGCTGACACGCAAGCTGAATTCCATTGCGGATAAGGTTGACGATCTGGATGAGCACCTGCGGGTAAGCAAAGACGCCCGTCCGTAGGGCGGTATTGTTGGCGCCTTATCTCTCAAGACTGGATTTACTTTCCCACCCCACCACTCTGTCATCTCGACCGGAACGAAGCGGAGCGGAGAGGCCTGCTTCTCCGCTCCTGCCCATGTCGCCGGCCAACCACCATACGGTAGGTCCGGGCTTCAGCCCGGACATCAGACCGTCGTAAAAACATCCGGCTTTAGCCGCGGAGGGCTGCCCCGGCCCATGCATGGGCCGGAGCAAAAGCAGATCTCTCCGCTACGGCGGTAAAGCGCCTTCGGTCGAGATGACAGGGTTGTGGTGGAGAGGAAAGAATCCCAAACGTAACTCGCCTTCGCCGCGTTCACACCCGCTCCATCTGACCATGCTTCAGATGAAAACGTTCACCGCGCCACACGATCGTGTCGCCTGCATAGCTCCATACCCAGAACAGCAGGCCGAAGGCATCGCGCAAGGGCAGCAGAAGCAAGTCACGCAGCACCTGCCCATCGCGAAGAACGCCGACTCCAACTGCTAGCGCCACCGCGATACGCACCAGAAGCGCGAGACTGAACAAGGACACGCTCCATAGAGCCCCACCGCTCGCGACAACCGCCAGCAGAGCCCAGGGCAGCACATACGTAACACCCAGGCCCAGGTACCCGGCACGCCGTGAATCACGCGTCGAACGCGCCCAGCGCAACTGATGGTCGCAGAATCCACGCAGCCCATACGCGGGCACGGTAGTGGCCACAACTTCATGGGCCAGTTCCACACGATAGCCGGCCGCGTGCAGCCGCGCGCCCATCTCATAGTCGTCGGCAAGCTGTTCGACCAAGGCTTCGAAGCCGCCGATGCTCGCCAGCGCAGTCTTGGTCGTCGCCAGTGTCGAACCCAGGCCGAACCGTATACCGCCCTCGAGTTTGCGAGCGGTCAGCACACCCGGCATAAAATCCGTCGCAATGCCCAGTGCTTCCAGACGCGACCAGAGGCCGGCACTCGCAAGCCCAAGATATGGCGCGGTGACCAGCCCAACTTTTTTATTCTCGAAGCCCGCAGCTATGTGAGCGAAGTACCGCGGCGAGACAAGGATGTCGCTGTCATTGACCACCACGTGCTCAAAGCTGGCATGAGGCAGCAGTTGAGCCAGGGTTGAGACTTTACCGTTCGCCCCCAGCCGCTGCGCGCACTCCACCAGGCGGATATTCGCTTCGGGATACTCCACACGCAATCGCGCCACATCGGCGACTGCAGCGTCATCCATGGAGCCCACGCCGAACAACAACTCCCACTCACCCGCATACTGTTGCCGGCAGTGGCTGACAAAGCCCGCATACATGCGCGGGTCCGTCCCCTTCAACGGCTTCAGAATGGAGAGGCCGGGTGTGACAGTATCCCCGCCACCCTTCTTCGCTCCGCGCACGAAGTCGCGCGTTCCCCAAAGCGCAATCAAGCCATACGCTATGCCGCTCACAGTCAATAGCGCAGCCAGAATTTCGACCGCAAGGGCGAAGGTATCCATGGAACTAGTGTATGAGAACAGGAAGTAGGGATCAGGGATCAGGAAATCTAGAACCTAGTACCTAGTACCTAGAACCTAGAACCTCGCTATTCGTACCGCAACGCCTCGATGGGATCCAGATTCGCTGCTTTCCACGCGGGGTAAATCCCGAAGACCAAACCGATGGCGCAGGAGCACAGCAGCGCTGCCAGGAGCCAGACCGCACTGATCGAGCATGAGAACACCAGCTTGACCAGCAGGGAAATGCCACATCCGAGCAGGATGCCGATACAACCGCCAACGGCGCACAGCACGACTGCCTCGAGCGTGAACTGGGTAAGGATCACCTGCCTTGAGGCGCCAATCGCTTTGCGCACGCCTATTTCCTTGGTGCGTTCCGTCACGCTGACCAGCATGATGTTCATCACACCGACACCGCCCACCATCAGGCCGACGGCGCTAAGGCCGAACATCAAACCGAACAGGCCGCCGGTGATCTCCGTCCAAATCTTGGTAATGGAATCCGAGCCAAAGATGGCGAAGTTGTCTTCCGCCTCATTGCGCACCTTGCGCCGGCGGCGCAGCAGGTCGCGCAGCTCATCTTCAACGATCGGACGATTTTTCGGGTCATCGAACTTCACGCTGAGCCAGTAGTCCAGGACCTCCGGATGCAGCTTGTGGAAGGTAGTGACCGGCATCCAGGCATAGTTGTCGTTCGGATTTTTTCCGCCGCCAAACGCGTTGGGCTGCTTGTCGAGCGTGCCAATCACCGTAAAGCTGCGCCCTTCCACGGTGATGTCTTTACCCACGGGCTCCGTATCGCCGAACAGGTCGTGTGCAAGGTCGTAGCCCAGAACCACAACATCGGCGGCACGGTCGGCGTCGGCCTGGGTGTAGAAGCGTCCATCATTCACAGCCCAGTCGCTGACTTCGCGGATGTTGGGAGTGTCGCCGCCAATCGAAACGTTTTCGACCTTGTGGGTACCCCACTTCGCAATCACGGAACCCGCGCCGAACTGGAAATTGGTGTAACGCAGGGACCCCGCCGCTGCCGTGACGTGCGGAAGCTCACCCATCGCCAGCATGTCGTCATAGGTGAGCTGCTTGCGCGCGAGCATCTCGGCCGTGGGCCGGGTTGCGATCGCCTCAAAACGAAATACCCAAAGCACATTGGTGCCGAACTTCGAAACCAGGCCGGAGACATTTTCATTCAGCCCATTGATCACCGACGAAATCACAATCACGGTCATCACGCCGATGACGATGCCCAGGATGGTGAGGCTGGAGCGCAGCTTGTTCGCGCGCAGTGTTTCCAGCGCCATTTTCACGGATTCGCGTTGTGCGCCTGCCTGCATCAGAACTCGCTCCTCAACGCCACGATCGGATCCAACTGGGCGGCCTTGCGGGCCGGATACACACCAAAGAATATGCCGACGCTGGTGGCCACGGCCAGTCCCGCGAAAATGCTCCACACGGCAAGGCTTGAGGGAAACCCGAGGGCGAACGTCACAGCCTGCGCGACCCCTACGCCCCCCATCACACCAATGGCGCCGCCAATCAATGCCATGGTGGCGCTCTCCAGCAGGAACTGCATCATGATGTCGTTGCGCCGGGCTCCCAGCGCCTTACGCACCCCAATCTCGCGGGTACGCTCCGTCACGCTGACCAGCATGATGTTCATGATGACGATGCCGCCGACCACTAGCGAAATGGCGGCAATCGCAACCGCAACCATTTCAAAGCCGCCGGAAATCTGCTTCCACAGACCGGTGAGCGAGTCACTGGTTTCAAGCGTGAAGCTATCGTCCGCGCCGGGGGCGTCGTGGCGCAGAGAGCGCATGATCTGCTTGGCCTGGTCCGTAGCCGCTTCCATCGCCGCTTCACCGGTTCCAGCTTTGGAATAGATCAGCAGAGTCTTCATGGTGCCGTAGGTCTTCTGGTAGGCGCTCAATGGCACAGCCACCCAGTTGTCCTGACTCTGCCCCAGCGTGGTGCCCTGCTTTTCGCCGACACCGACGACGGTGTAGGGGGCGCCGTCCACGCGAATCTCGCGGCCGATCGGATCTCCGCCGGAAAGCAGGTTATCTACGATGTCCGAACCCACGATCGCGACCGGCGTCGCATGATCTTCGTCAGTCTGGGTGATGCCGCGGCCTTCGACAATGTTCAGGTTCTGCATTTCCGGCATACGCCAGGTGTAGCCGCGGATGGTGGTATCGGTGCTGGACTGCGTACCCGAAACCACTTTGCCCGTACTGGACTGCATGGCGCCCATCGCCTGGCAAAGTGTGCACTCTTCCTGCAGCGTGTGAAACTGCTCCAGTGTGATGATTTTGCGCTTGCCGTACTTAACAAACTCCTGGTAGCTGGTGATGATGGCGGGCCGCTGCGAAATGGTGAATACGTCCGCACCTACGCGGTTGACCTTCGTCGCGACGTAGACATTGGCTCCATTGACCAGTGTGACGACCGCAATCACCGACGCTACACCGATCATCACACCCAGCAGGGTGAGCACGGTGCGCAGTTTGTTCGCCCACAATGACTGCAGCGCGATCCGAAATGCTTCCTTTGTTTCCATCAGGGGAGACCGCTTTCAAGTCTAGAGCATTACCAGCGCCGGAAACGCCTGGACACACGTCTCCCGCAACGTTTTCTACGCAGTTTGTCCCACGGTAGTTCCCCGGGCCGGGAATCTGGCCTGTTCCCCACCATGCATGGGCGGGAGCACCCATTCGTGGTGGACCCAAGACATGGGCAGGGGCTGCAGCAGCAGGTCTCTCCACTGCGCGTCACTGTAAAGCTGTGACGCTTCGGTCGAGATGACAGAGCTGTGAGGGAAGGAGAGAACAACCGGGTGCCAGGAACCTTCCTAAATCCTCCATACAACCGGTTGGACGAAAGAGGCTGCGCAGCCCTATCATGGCCTCGCCATGAAAGCTCAACTTCCCCGCCGCTCGTTTCTCCTTAACAGTGCCGCGCTTGCAGCCGGTGTCGCCGTGGGACCAGGTCTTGTCGCCGGGTCAAGCCTTGCCGCCTTTGCGCAGGCTGCCGCCCCGCGTCCAACAGCATTGCCCCCGCTGCCGAAGTCTCCCGTCAAGCTCGGTTTGGCGACCTATACGTTCCGCAAGTTCGATATTCCTCACCTTATTGACTTTGCTCACCAGATTCGGACGCCTTACCTGAACATCAAGGACATGCACCTCCCCATGAAGCCGCTCGACAAAACACGCGAGCAGGCCGACGCATACCGCAAAGCCGGCTTTCAGCTCACCGGCGCCGGAAACGTCGATCTCAAGAAAGACAATGACGACGACATGCGCGCCAAGTTCGAATACTGCAAGGCGGCGGGCATCACCACCATGATCTGCATTCCCACACACGCTTCGCTGCCGCGGGCGGAAAAGTTCGTGAAGGAATACAACATCCGCATGGCCATCCACAACCATGGCCCCGAAGAGCCGGAGTTCCCCTCCCCCGTGGACGTACTCAAGGCCGTGAAGTCGATGGATCCGCGTATCGGTTGCTGCGTGGACGTGGGCCATACCATGCGCGCGGGGACCGATCCAGTGGAAGCCCTGAAACTCGCCGGTCCACGCCTTTTCGATATCCATATGAAGGACCTGGCCAAGGCAAATGACAAGGACAGCCAGGTCGCGGTTGGCGAAGGCATCATCCCTGTCCGCGAGATTTTTCAGCAGCTTATTCGGATGAAATACGCCGGCTTTGTCGATCTCGAATACGAGATCAACGCCGATAACCCGCTGCCAGGCGTGATGGAAAGTTTTGCCTATATGCGCGGCGTGCTGCGCGGCCTGGGCTACGATACTGCGGAATAAGAAAATTCCGGGCTCACTCTTTCCGCGCAACATAAGCCGTATTCGTTCTTCGCAGGAGGTTTTCCCCTATGCTTTCCCGCCGCACCTTTCTTCGCACGGCTGCCGCCGCCGGAGCCGCCACCACCCTCAGCGCGAAAAGCTATGCCGCCATCCTGGGCGCGAATGAGCGCGTCAACTTCGCGGTCATCGGCCTGAACGGCCGCGCCGGCGCGCATCTTTCTTCGCTGCAGGCCAACAAGGCCGATGCCCGCCTCACCCATGTCTGCGACGTCGATTCGGTCATTCTCGATCGCTTCGCCGGCAAGGCGACGAAGACCATGGGCGATAAGCCGCAAAGCGACAAGGACTTTCGCAAGACGCTGGCATCCAAAGACGTCGATGTTGTCACCATCGCGACGCCCGACCACTGGCATTCGCCCATGGCCATCCTTGCGCTGGAAGCGGGCAAGCATGTGTACGTCGAGAAACCCTGCTCCTACAATCCCGCCGAAGGCGCCATGCTGGTGAAAGCCGCGGCGAAGTATGGACACAAGTGCCAGATGGGGTCGCAGCAGCGTTCCTCACCGCACACCATTGAGATCGTCGGCAAGATCCACTCCGGCCTGATCGGGCGTGCCTACTGGGCGGAAACCTGGTACACCAACCGGCGCAAGCCTATCGGCATCGGCAAAGTGATTCCTGTGCCGGCGACACTGGACTGGGACCTATGGCAGGGACCCGCGCCGCGCACCGCATACAAGGACAATGTGCATCCCTACAACTGGCATTGGTTCAAGCGCTGGGGCACAGGCGAGACATTGAACAACGGCACGCATGAAGTCGACGTGGCCCGCTGGGCCATCGGCGCGGAATACCCGGAACGCGTGACCGCCGCGGGCGGACGCTATGCCGCCAAGGACGACTGGGAGTTCTACGACACGCTCGATACCAGCTTCGAGTACGCCGACAAGCTGATCACCTGGAAGGGCGACTGCTGCAACGGCAAGACCACCTACAACCGCGACCGCGGCGTCATGGTGCATGGAACCACCGGCAGTGTGCTGATCGATCGCGCCGGCTATGAGGTCTATGACGGCAAGGACAAGATGGTGGACTCGTACAAGACGCCTTCCCATGCCGCCACAGCTTCTTCAGACACGGTTGGCGCGGACAGCATGACCGACCGCCATTTCGCTAACCTGATCGCCGCCATCCGCACCGGCGAAGCGCTGCGGCAGCCGGTTGCCCAGGGTAATGTCGCGGTCACCATGCTGCAGCTTTCCAACGTCGCGTATTTCACCAAGCGCGATCTCAAACTCGATGCCAATGGCAACATCGTCGGCGACCCCAAAGCCGCCGCGATGACCCACCGTGAATACGAAAAGGGTTGGGAACCGAAGGTATAGAGAGTAAGCAAAACAAAGCACTTGGAATAAGCGTATGAGTCCACTCACGCGGCGTGAATTCGTGGCGGCCTCGGCTGCCTTTACCTCAACCGTGGCGCTCGGGCAGTCTCCTGCACCGCTCACCGCCGCGGATGTCATCGCACGCATCAAGGCCAATGTAGGCGTCCCGTGGCGGGAACAGACCGTCGACCGCATTATTACCGGTTCGGCAGAGACACCGGTTTGAGGAATCGCCACCACCATGATGTCGACGCTGGAGGCCGTGGAGAACTGCGCCGCGGTGGGGAAGAACTTCATCGTCACGCATGAGCCCACGTTCTATGTTCACGAAGACCGCACCGACGACATCGCCAACGACCCGACGCTGCGTTACAAACTGGACTTCTGCAAGACGCACAACATCACGATCTTTCGTTTCCACGACCACTGGCACTCACACCGCCCTGACGGCATCGCGCAGGGCATGGTGCACCAGCTTGGCTGGCAGAAGAATGTCGTCGATCCCGCCGACCCAAAGAAGCTCGCGTTCGACGGCCTCACACTGGCAGCGCTCGCAAAGCAGATCTCCGAGAAGCTACATGCGCGCACGATTCGTGTGCTCGGCGACCCCAACTTGCCCGTCCATCGCGTTCGCGCGAACTGGGGCTATCTCAGCCGTGAAGGTGGAATTCGCCTGTTCTCGCAACCTGATCTCGACGTTCTGATTTGTGGCGAAGCCCGCGAGTGGGAAGCCGTGGAGTATGCGCAGGACACCATCCGCGCCGGAGCGAAGAAGGGCCTGATCGTAATCGGCCATGTGCTTTCCGAACAAGGCGGCATGATCGACTGCGCGGAGTGGCTGCGGACCTTCATCCACGAAGTCCCGATCCAGTTCATCGCCACACCCGAACCCTTCTGGAACGCCCTGAATCCTCCCAAGGTTTAGTTCGTTCCTGAGGAGAGATTCGATCGATTGTTTCGCAGTCCCTCAGCGGCTAAAGCCGCATTTCTGTTGCGACAGTAACGGCGGGACTGAACTCCCGCCCCTTCAAAGCGAAGCATTTGCACGGCCTTTCCCTAGACCCTAAACCCTATTCCCTATACCCTAGATTCTGTGCAGGCGGCTGGATGATCGCTGCCGCTCGCGTTTCGGCGTCGAGCGGGGGAGGAAAGTCCGAACTCCGCAGGGCAGTGTGCCGGATAACGTCCGGGACCCACGCGTTAAGGCATGGGGACGGCCAGTGCAACAGAAAACAAACCGCCATCGCGCAAGCGGTGGTAAGGGTGAAAAGGTGCGGTAAGAGCGCACCGCGCCGGCAGCAATGACGGCGGCACGGTAAACCCCACACGGAGCAAGACCAAATAGGCAGGGAGACCATCGCCACTCTTCGGGCGGGGTCACGCATCGGCCCGATGCGTTTCAGGTTGAAGAGCTTGTGCGCGCAGGCGCATGCCGGAACTTGCGGGTAGGTTGCTGGAGCGGCGTAGCGATGCGCCGCCTAGAGGAATGATCGTCTAAAACAGAATTCGGCTTACGGGCCGCCTGCACAAAACTTCCAGGGTTTAGGGAATAGGGTTTAGGGTCCAGGGAAAGCCTGAAGAACGCTCGCTCTGAAGGGACGGGACTAAAGTCCCGTCGTACGTACAGCGCTGGCAACGCGGCTTTAGAGCATTTCCCATGATGCTGTGCCCTCGCGAAGCAACCGAAGATGTCGTTTTCTTTGGGGAAAACGACTTCAACATCTTCGCCATGGATACACCGTCATGGGAAATGCCATAGCCGCCGAGGAATGCCGAATATTCCTAGCGACCCTTCAGATCGTCAAGAAATGCCACAACACCCGGCGCGGACCAGTCGGCCGCGCCAGCGTGCTGGCTCGTCAACTTTCCGTATTTGTCGATCACGAACGTTGACGGGAACTGATGCAGTTGCATGGACGCTGGAATGTCCGAGTCCTCCGTGACGAAGAAAGGAAGATCGAAATGCCCTCGCCGGGCGTAGGCTCTGACGTTCTGCGGTGTATCCAGGCGGGACACGATCAGGAACTGCACGTCAGGATCCCGGCGGTAGTGGTCATAAAGCCGTTGCATGCTGGGCATCTCCGCAACGCACTGAATGCACCATGTCCCCCAGAGATCCATGACGACGACTTTGCCTTTGTAGTCGCTTAAATGACGCTGCTGACCGTCCAGCGTTTCAAAGCGCATATCGGGAGCTGGTTGCGGGTTAGTCATAGCAACGAGGTGAGGAGGGCGCTCCCGGACCTCAATGCGATGCACGATCCAGTGCCATGCTCCCCAGGCACCCAGCGCGAGCACCGCGAAGAAGCACATCACGCCAATCCCGAATTTTGCCGCTCTACTTTGCATGCCGATTGAGGTTGCTCGGAACCAGTCTTTCTACGTGCCCATGTCTTCAGAGGAGTTAAACCCACTGAGGCCATCCCCGAACAAACACGATAACGTGATAACGCTATTTCTCGTTGCAGCATTTCGGAGTCCTTCCGCAGCATTGTCGTCCTATTGACCTCTATGGCTTGCGCGGGTTCTTGCGCGTTTCAAGTAAAATCTGCCCAACTCATCCTCCAACCCTGAGGTCTTCATGGTCCGCATCTCCGCTTGTTCACTTCTGCTTTCCCTGCTTGTCTCCCTTCCTCTCACTGCACAGACTCCAACCGCAAGCGACGCGGATATCACCAAGCAGATTCGCGGCCTTCGCGCGGTGCCGGACGCGGAACGCGGCCACCAGACCAACCTGATTGCGATGGAGATCCGTGCGCTCCCCGCCAGCCAGCGCAAGGTTCAACTGGCTGTGGGACTGGCGCATCTCTCCACCGAAGGCGATCCCGGCCGCGAAAACCTGCAGGCGGTAACCACCACGCTGGCACAGGCGCTCACGGAGACTCCGCAACCCGCCGAGAAGGGCAAGCCTGCGGAGCCGTATGTGGAGCTGGCAAGCCTCGTCCGGTATGAAGGCATGACCGCCGATATCGACGCCCCTCAATTCAAGAAGGCGGCGGAGGCTCTCGCGGCGGAAGATGCGGAAGTCGCCAAGGCGGACTTCACCCTGTATGACATCCACAACAAGAAGCAGACGCTGAGCAAACTCCGTGGCAAGATTGTCGTCGTCAATTTCTGGGCTACATGGTGCCCGCCATGCCGCAAGGAACTACCCGACCTCAATGCGATCGAAGCGCACTATGCTTCCCAGGGCCTTGAAGTGCTTGCCATTACGGATGAGGAACTCATCAAGGTCAACACGATGTTCGGCAACAGCAAACCTGCCTTCGATATCCTCTTCGACCCGGGCCGTAAGGTGGAAAACGAGTTCCATGTGGAGGGCATTCCCCGGACCTTTGTTTTCGATCGCGACGGCAAACTGGTTGCAGAATCGATGGACATGCGCACCCAGCGGCAATTCCTTCTCATGCTGCAAAAGGCAGGACTGAAGCTGTAGGAACTGCTCAGGCTCCCGTGCTACTTTGATTTTGTGACGTCGAATCTTCGTTCCAATACCATGCAGCAGCAAAAGCAGGCCCTTTGTGGCGGCTTCGCTGCTGTGCGCGTGGAATGAAAAGTTTCCAGCACACGCTGCAAGCCCGCCAACCCGGCGGGCTTTTTCATTGGCCTGCCGGCAACACCTTGTAAGGAGCCCGTACATGCCACCCAGTCCGCCATTCACTTCAGACCTGGAGATTTTCGCCATCGGCGAGGGTCTCCGCGACCGCACGCTACCCAAGTCCGCATGGACTCATAGGGCGCATTTCGCCGCTGCGCTTTGGCTGCTCGCCCTGCAGCCTGAGGCGGATGCCGCAAGCGTGATGCCGCCACTTATCCGCGCTTACAACGAAGCCACCGGCGTTGCGAACACTGCGAGCAGCGGCTATCACGAGACCATCACCATGGCTTCAGCACGCGCGGCACGCGCTTTCCTCACTGAACGTTCCTACTTGCCGCTCTATGCGGTCTGCAATGAGCTGCTTGCTTCACCGTTGGGTGACTCGGGCTGGTTGCTGACTTACTGGTCGCGAACGCTGTTGTTTTCCACGGAAGCGCGCGTTGTTTGGATGGAGCCTGACCTGCGGCCGTTTCCCTACCCCTAGATACGGGAAACCGCTGGCTTCGCTTTTAATGTTTGACACCCGGGGCGGGAAGCACAGGAAGACCATTTTCATCCACCGTCCCCGCCACCGCACGTCCGGGGAGGCTGTTCGCATCGACTGTGCCAGCCACCGTGCGTGCAGGAAGGGTACTGCTGTCGACCGTTCCAGCCACTGTGTTCACCGGAAGCCTTTTCTTGGCGGCATGGCCGTGAACAGCTTTCACGGATGCGTTCGGAACGGTTGGGGTTGGAGCGGGTGGGTTTGGAGCGTTTTCGGTCGCGACCGAGGCAGCTTCGGGGCGTTGGACACCGTCCTTCACCACTGATTCAACAACGTCACCCCGTCGATCGATACGCAGATACAACCATCGCTTATGGTCCGCCGTTCCCTGCACCGGTACAAGGAGGCTGCGCACCGGCATGTAGCGGAAATCGATCGTCGAGTCGCTGCCGATCTTCTGCGCCGGCAGGGTTTGCTCATTGGCCAGCCGCGCATAGCACTCCGCCAATCCCTGCCATGTCAATTGCGGAAACGCATTCGGTGTTCCTGAACGCCGGAGCTCGTCCTTCCAGATCCGATTGAACAATGTCATGGTTTCCGGACGCTCTGCCGTAACCTTGACGGCTTCGCCCTGATGCACCGCAGGCAGCGGGACCAGAATCACACCGCCTTTCCAGGGCTCATCCGGAGACGGCGCGGGCGTACTATCCAGCGAGTACACCGCGAGAAACGTCATTCCTTCGCCTACGGGGCCGTTGCTATTCTGATGGTTGTAGTGCGCGAACACGTGATGCGTGAACGCGGGGCACACCGCAACCTGCCGGTGAGTCCATGTGCCATCGTCAAAATGTGCGTGGTAGATCATGCTGCCCAGTTGCGTTACTTCCGCTTGCCGCGACTCGATGAACGCATCTCCGGATGCGGTGCTCTGCGCCACTCCCGCGAGCGGAAGCAGCGAACCAAATCCGAAGAGCCCAAAAAGTACCAACCGTCTCATGCAGATCCTCGGGGTTAAGGGTATCAGTCCGGTCGCACCTTGGCTTCGCCGCCTGCGGGCGCTGGTTCTGCTGGCCATGGCAGCCGGCATGACGGCCGGCACGGGCTCCGCACAAACCTCGTTACGATCCTTTGACCTCAGGACCCGGCGCATGGATGTCGATTGCGACGGCGCGCCGACAGCCTACGGGCCGCGCGGGAAGAAAACGCTCGATTATTTACGTAACGCCCACACGCTCGGCAATCTTCACGCGCCGATCGTCGGCTATCTCACCGAGGACGCGCCGCCACACCACCCGGTCATCCAGGGTTCAAAAGACCCGGCGCCCGGCTATTACGTCTCACAAACGACGTTCGTGGATGAAACTCACCCCGACGAACGCGATCCGCTGCGCTATGTCGACGCCGGCAAGATCAACTATGTAGTGCTTGGCGACCGGGCCCGGCGGCGTGGAGCCCGAGTGGGCGACTTCGTGGTTGTCTATTCTCATCGCACAGGACGCACGGCCTTCGCCATCGTAGGCGATACGGGAAATCCTTCCGGCGACGAGGGTTCTCTACATCTGCTCCAGGATCTCGGCTACCCGTTTCATGATGGAAAGGACGACGCCGTGGACGACGCCGAAATTGAGGAGCGTTTCTACCCCAACTCCAACCCGCACCACACGTTCTTCCGCACCCAGGCCGCACTCAACGATGCCGCGAGGAAGCTTGGCTTAACCCGGAATTTTCCCGCGAGCCGTTCGGAGTCCCCTTCGCATCCAAGTACACATCCGGCCCCTCGCTAAACCCCTGTCCCTTTCTGTTAACTGTTCGCTGTCACCTGTTCACTGGAGTTCTTATGGAATACCGCACCCTTGGCCGTTCCGGCTTGAAAGTCCCCGAGCTCTGCTTTGGAACCGGCACTTTTGGCGCCGGCAATGAATTCTTTGCATCCTGGGGCAATACCCAGGATGAAGAAGCCCGCCACCTGATCGACATCTGCATGGAAGCCGGTTGCAATTTCTTCGACACGGCCGACATCTACTCCGATGGCAAGAGCGAAGAGGTCCTCGGCAAAGCCGTTGCCCACCTCAAGCGCGAAGATGTGCTGATCGGAACCAAGGCCACCTTCCGGGGCGGCAGTGTGGGCCCGAACAATGTCGGCAGTTCGCGTTATCACCTCACCGAGGCGCTCGAGAACTCGCTGCGGCGGCTCAACACCGACTATATCGACGTCTATCACATGCATGCCTTCGACGCGACGACACCCGTGGAAGAGACGTTGCGCACGCTCGACAACTTCATTCAGCAAGGCAAGATTCGTTACATTGCCTGCTCGAATTTTTCGGGATGGCACCTGATGAAGTCGCTTTCCACGAGCGAGCGCTATGGCTGGGCACGCTATGTCGGGCACCAGGTGTACTACTCACTTGTGGGCCGCGATTATGAGTGGGAATTGATGCCGCTGGCCGTTGACCAGGGTGTCGGTGCGCTGGTGTGGTCGCCGTTGGGTTGGGGGAGATTGACCGGCAGGATCCGCCGCGGACAGCCTCTGCCGGAAAACAGCCGGCTGCAAAACAAGTCGGTCGTCGATGCGGGTCCAACACCCGACTGGGAGCTGGTCTACAAGGTCGTCGACGCTATTGATGAAGTGGCGAAGGAGACTGGCAAAACCGTTCCCCAGATCGCGCTCAACTGGCTGCTGCGTCAGCCGACCATCTCCACGCTGGTGATCGGGGCGCGCGATGAGAAACAGCTTCGCGCCAACCTCGACGCCACAGGCTGGGAGCTCACCGCGGATCAGATTGCGAAGCTCGATGCCGCGAGCCAGACGCCACTCGCCTATCCCTACTGGCACCAGGTGCAGTTCGAAGAGCGGAACCCGTTCCCGGTGCCGCAAACTCGCAGCGAGTAGTTTTTCCGTTCCACTCAGCAATGCCCCGGCCAGCGCGGCCGGGGCATTGTTCTTTTCCTCTTCACTAGAATGGAAGAGAGCATGACTTCCTCGCCTGTTCTTCGTATCGGCACCGCAGGCTGGACACTACCGAAGCAGCATGCGCACTACTTTCCCGCGGAAGGCTCGCACCTCGCGCGCTGCGCCACCGGCTTCAACTGCGTTGAGATCAACTCCAGCTTCCACCGCCCGCACATGCGCAAGACATGGGAGCGTTGGGCAACCTGCACGCCCGACAATTTTCGCTTCGCCGTGAAGATACCCAAGACCATTACCCACCAGGCGAAGCTCATCGACTGCGGTGGCCTGCTACAGACGTTTCTGGGGGAAGCACTCGGCCTGAATGCCGGACCGATTCCCAAGCTCGGCCCATTGCTGATCCAGCTTCCTCCCAAGCTCGCCTTCGACGAAGGCGTTGCCCACGAATTCTTCACTACCTTCCGCGAGCTGTATCCAGCGGAAGGATCTGATCTCGGCCTGGCCGTCTGCGAGCCTCGTCATGCGAGCTGGTTCGCCCCGGACGTGGATCGTCTATTACGCAGCTTCGAGATTGCCCGCGTCGCCGCGGATCCCGCCAAGGGCTCACCTCTGGCTGGCAAACCGGGTGGGTGGAACGGTCTGCGTTACTGGCGCCTGCACGGCTCACCGCGCACGTATTATTCGGCCTACAGCAACGCGTTCCTGAAGGATTTCGCCAAGCAGATCGACACGGAAAGAGTAAAGGCGCCCGCAGGAACGTGGGTCATTTTTGACAACACGGCGCTGGGATACGGAACGGAGAACGCCCTCATGCTGTGGCATCAGGTTGCGGCTTTGGATGCTTCCGGCTCGTCTGATGAAAAGCCGCGGCCCAGATCCGCAAAGCGTGCGAAGGTTTCATGATGGAACCAATGCCGTCACCGGAATCGGCTTCGGTTGAACAACTGGTCCTGACATTTGGTGTCATCATTCAATGATCTAAAGTAGTTCCGTAAAACACTGTGGTCCGGTTCGGCGGTAGAGAAGCCCGTTTTCATTGCGAGAAAACGGCTTCAACACCTCTCTACACCCCAGTCGAGCGAAGAGTGCTCGCTGGGGACCCCGGCTCTCCGGTCTACACCTTTACTGAAACTGCTCAAGTGAACTCAAATCAGGCGGAACGGTGATATGGGTATCGCGCAATGGATTGGATTGGCCGGACTGGTTCTTTCAGGCATCGGCATAGCAGCGGCGCAGGAAGCATCTCCCGCCGGTTCCACGGAAACTCTGCACACGACGACCCAGCTCGTGGTGCTGGACGCGACAGTGCTCGACAAAAAGGGACAGATCGTCAACGTCCCCCTTGGCCGCGACGACTTCCAGATCGAGGAAGACAAGAAGCCGCAGACCATTCGTTATTTCGAGTCCGCGGCTGAACATAGCGGGTCTGCGGCCGGTGACGAAGGTAGTAAAGTTCCGCGATTGATCGTTGTGCTTGACGAACTCAATTTCACCTATCACGGCACGAAAAACCCTACGCAAAATTTGATGGATCAGTTCGCCGACTATACCTACATGCGCAGGCAGTTGCTTGCCTATTTACAGGCTCAGCCAGAACAACTACTCCAGCCGACAGAGGTGCTGGCGCTGACGCATAGCGGTTTTCAGGTCGTCTCAACCGCGACGCGGAATCGCAACGAGCTCATTCGCAAGGTTGAGCGGCGGGATCCTGGGCTTGGCACCCCTTATCGGGATTTCATTGAGCAACGGCAGGGTGATGGCACGCTGACCAAGGGTTCCCTGCAGGCGATGTGGGCTCTGGCGTTGCCGGAACGCGCGGAGCCCGGTCGAAAGATCGTTGTCTGGCTCGGCTACGGCGGTCCCAGCCAGGCGCTCAGCAGGCCGATCAATGCCCGGGATCTGCCGCCATTCCTGCTCTACGTGCGTGAGGTGACCGATCTGCTGGTCGACGCGCGCATTACGCTGGATCTGATTACACCAGGCCTTCAGACCGAGAGCGCGGCAAATTCCGATCCGCTTGCGCAGGCGCTCGCGAACATGAGTCGAGGTCCTTCGGAAAGCGATTTCGGGTTTTCAAGTTACGTGCACATCACGGGCGGCCTCTTCAAGCGAGGCAACGATGTCGCCGGTGAAATTCAGAGCTCCGAGACCTACGGCACAACCTACTACACCTTGAGCTATTCGCCTTCCAACCACGATCTGGACCGAAGTCTCCGCAGGCTCAAAGTCACGGTCAAAAACCATCCCGAATGGCTGGTCCTGACCAAGGAAGGCTACTACGCGCTGCAATATGGTGGCGAAAAGGACTTTCAGCATCAGCTTCAGGCGGACCTGAGTATCGCTACCTTTGAAGGCATGCCGTTCAGTGCGATCGAGGCCACCTTGATGCAGGTGGAACGGGTGAAGGACGCCTACGAGAAGGATGGGGTGACCACCAGGTTTGTCCTGGATATCCAGTCTGACGATCTTCAGTGGCGGACCGATTCTGCGACGGGCAAACGGGAGGCGGAGGTTGCCGTCTCCGCCGCGGCACTCGGTAAAAGAAATGCTCCTCTGAATTCAAAGGTTGGCGAATGGAAGCTGACCGAGGCGGCGGCTTCCAGTTCCGATGCGCCGTTGCGATCCACAGTCACACTGCAGTTTCGCGTGCCGCCCAAAACCGAACGCATTCGTTTCGCGGTGCGCGACATAGCGAACGGACGTATGGGCACTACCCAGGTCACTGAAAGTGCTATCCGGGATGCGCCCTTGTATGAGCCCGACGCGAAGCCCACGTTGCAACCTCGCCCCCCAACACCTGCCAAGCAGTGACGGTTGGATTCGTCCGGAGAAACTTTCCTGATCCTCTGCCGCACGGGAAGCGGCAGCGGAGCTCGTTTTCCTGAGAGAAAACGGTACGTGTAGTTTCTCCTGCAGTGATGCCTTCAGGAAATTTGCTTTAGTGGCCGGCGCTGGCTGAAGCGTTCTTCGGTGGTTTGGGAATGAAGAACAGCAGTGGAATCATGCAGGCGCAGAACACCGACAGGTACTCGATGATATCGACGTAAGACAACGTCGTGGCCTGGCGATGCAGTTGGTTGTAGACGAAGGCCATGCCCTGATGGATCGCACCTTGCGAAGCGCCGCCATAAGGACCGCCACCGACTGGACCAGCCCCATTTCCAGGCTTGAAAGCGCCGGCAAAGGCTGCCACCTGCCTTTTGAACGCATCGCTGCCGGGCGTGAGGTAGCGGACCATCATGCTTTCATGAGCCGCGATGCGGCGTGTGAGCATCGTGGCCATAAAGGCCGTTCCGCACGACCCACCAATGTTGCGGGCGAGGTTGGTCAGGCCTGAGACATCATTGTTTTCGCTCTGCTTCACACCGATGTACGCAATCGTATTGATCGGGATAAACAGGAAGGCGAGCCCCGAAGCCTGGAACATGCGCATGAACACAAGCTGGCTGTAGCTGAGGTTGAGATTCAGCTTGCTCATGTAGATCAGGCTGAGCGTCAGCATGGTGAAGCCGTAACCGATCAGCTTGCGCGGATCGACCTTGCCGGAGAGCACGCCGACAATCGGCATCATGGCCATCATCATGAAGCCCGCGGGCGAGAGCACCTTGCCGGCGAGTTCAGCCGTGTAACCCAGCAGCGTCTGCACGAACTGCGGAATCAGGATCGTCGTGCCGTACAGAGAAAACCCGAGTACGAACATGAGGATGAAGCTGATCGCAAACTGCCGGCGCTTGAAGAGCGTAAGGTTCAGCAGCGGACGGTGACCGTCGCGGAGCTGCTTGAGCTCCCACCAGATCAGCCCAATGAAGGCGACCACCATCAACACAACGAAAAACGTAATGAGATGCGACGAGAACCAATCGTCTTCCTGTCCCTTGTCGAGCACGAACTCCAGCGAGCCGAAGGTCAGCGCAACCATCACAAAGCCCAGGAAATCGAGTCGTATGCCGCCCTTCTGCGCTTCCGCAACCTGCTTGTGTACGTAGGGCGGGTCTTCCACGATGCGATGCGTGAGATACAGCGAGAGAAGACAGATCGGGATGTTGAGATAAAAGATCCAACGCCAATCGAAGTTGTCGGTAATGTAGCCGCCAAGCGTGGGACCAATGGCTGGCGCGACCACGACGGCAAGGCCATACATGGCAAAGGCCTGCCCGCGTTTCTCCGGCGGAAAGGTATCGGCCAGAATCGCCTGCTCACTGGGGGCGAGGCCGCCGCCACCGATGCCCTGCAGCACGCGGAAGAAAACAAGCAGCGGCAGAGTCGGCGCGAGCCCGCACAGGGCGGAACTGATACCGAACAGCGCCACGCAAATCATGTAGAACTTTTTGCGCCCGATGAACGTGGTCATGTAGGCGCCTGCGGGCAGAATCACCGCATTGGCCACGAGATATGCCGTCAGGACCCAGGTCGCTTCATCCTGGGTAGCGCCCAGCCCGCCGGCAATATGCGGCAGGGCAACGTTGGCAATGGAGCTGTCGAGCACCTCCATGAACGTTGCGAGCGTTACCGTCATCGCGACGATCCATGGGTTGATGCGGGGCCGCCACGGCACCGCAGGCGCGGCTACTACCGTGGAGGGAGATTCAATTGCAATCGCTGCAGCCATCAGGTCAGGTTAAGAGATTCGCGTCAACGGCCGATTGATGCACTTTTCCGTAGCTCTTTTTGGTAATGCGGGAGCCCGGAATGCAAACAAAAACCGCCCGAAGGCGGTCTTTGCACACAATATCCACCCGTTCGTCCCTACCCAAGCGTCTCCATCAGCTTGTTGACGGTACGGTTCAGATCCTTGTCATGGCGGCGCTGCTCGTCGATCTTTGCAATCGAGTGCATCACCGTAGTATGGTGCTTGCCGCCAAACTGCCGCCCGATTTCAGGCAAGGACGCTTCCGTCATCTGCTTGGCCAGGTACATCGCGATCTGCCGCGGCACAACAATCTGCCGCGAGTTGTTCTTCTGCTTCAGCTCCGCGACCCGCATGCCGAAGCTTTCCGCCACAGCGCGCTGAATGGCTTCAATCGTGATCTTGCGCACCTGCGTATCGATGAACTGCTTCAGGCACTGCTGCGCGGTGGGCAGCGTGATCTCGACGCCATGCAGGGAGCACCAGGCGATCAACCGCACCAGCGCGCCTTCCAGCTCTCGCACGTTGGTACGCACATTGCCTGCGATGAACAGAGCAACGTCGGTCGGCAGCACCGTGTGTTCCAACTCGGCCTTGCGCTGCAGGATCGCCACCTTGGTTTCGAGATCGGGCGGTTGGATGTCGACCACCAGGCCCCACTCAAAGCGCGAGCGCAGACGATCTTCAAAGTCTGCCAGTTCCTTGGGAGGACGGTCCGACGCGATCACGATCTGCTTCATGCTCTCGTGCAATGCATTGAAGGTATGGAAGAACTCTTCCTGCGTGCGCTCCTTGCCGGCCAGGAACTGGATGTCGTCGATGAGCAGCACGTCGACGCCGCGATACTTGTCGCGGAAGGTCGTCATCTTGTCGTAGCGAACGCTATTGATCATCTCGTTGGTGAACTTTTCACCCGAGACATAGCTGATCGCCGCGTGGGGGAGGCGCAGCTTGACCTGGTGGCCGATGGCCATCATCAGGTGGGTCTTGCCCATGCCCACGCCGCCGTAGATAAACAGCGGGTTGTAGGCCTTGGAGGGACGCTCGGCCACGGCTTGCGCCGCCGCGTGGGCAAACTGGTTGCCGCTGCCGATCACGAAGCTGTCGAACTGGTAGCGCGGGTTGAGTTGCGCGGCGGAGTTCCAGTCGAACCGCGACTGCTCAGGCCCGATGGCTCCGCCAGGAGCATTGGCGGAACGTCCGCTGCGGGGAGCGTTGGCGCTGTGTGTAGGCTGAGGGGCGAAACCGCCGTCCTCACGCACGCGGGCTGCCGGCGGCTCAGGCGCCTGGAACATGACCTGGTCGATTTCCAGGCCCAGGTTGTCGATCGCTTCGCTGATGAGGTCGGTGTATCGGTCCAGGGTGTGCTGAAACTCGGGCGAAGGGATGCGCACATACAAGGTGCGATCCGCAACGTGCGAGAAGCGGGTCGGCTTCAACCATGTTTCGAAGCTCTGACGGTTAATCTTTTTTTCAAGCGCACCGAGTATGCGTACCCATTGATTCAGTACCGCAGCCGGGACCGGGACAAATGACATCGATCGTTTCCTTAGTTTTGTAAACGTGATAGAGCGCAAAGCTGAATCCGAGCAAAATGGAACAAAAAAGACAAATAAACGTCCTTACCCCCGCAGAGGAAAATTGCGGGAGAACGGCAGTCTGATTGGCTTTGAAAACTCCGGCGTTTGTCAACGTCGAAGGTGAATGAAGCAGATCTTCGGCCCTTGCAATTCTGACATGTGAAGCCTGACGACTTCACAGAACGGAGTTGATAGTAGCACGCAAAATGGGCTCCACTGGAAGACCAAAGATGCATTCCGGAAAGAAATTTTTCAGTTGCACCAAAGCTTGTGAAGAATCAGAAATCGATCCCACTTCGGTGCCGATTTTCGTCACATCCAGCCCGTGGTCGCGTCGAAGTAATGTGTCGTAACCGTCTTGAGTATCACGCACGATCGTGCTATGCATTTCGCATGAAGGTGGATGCAGAGGCAGGATGTTGAAGTCGTTTTCCCAGAAAGAGAATAACCTTTTCGATTGCTTCGTGAGAGCACAGCAGCGTGAGAGATGTTCTGAAGTCCTCATGCACAAAACCGTCTTCGTGTACGGAGCCCGGTTGGCTGGATCTCACAGGGAAACTTCTCCTGGATAACCCCAACGCCGTATCTGGAGTGGGTGCTGGCCGACAAAATGCTCGTAGCACGGAAGATGCACGACCATTGCAATTGCGATTGCCGGTTTTCCTCAGCTCCGGTATACTTGGAAATTGCTGCAGCAGGTGCGTTGCAACCAGCACAGACCCTTGATTCCGCGGGGCATGCGCAGCCAACACTTTCCGAATCGTCAGCGGTTCGCATATAGGACACACGACCATGCCCAAGCGCACGTTTCAACCCAACCGCCGCCGCCGTTCCAAGGTTCACGGCTTTCTTACCCGCATGAAGACCAAGGCAGGCGCTGCTGTGCTGAGCCGCCGCCGCGCCAAGGGCCGCCACAAGATCGCGGTCTCTGCCGGCTACCGCGACTAGTCTCGTTCCGACGGACATCGATTCCCCGATGCAAGAGCATCCGATCTCCCTCGAACTCGCGTGCGGCGCTCTCCCCGAGCTCTGGTCTCCGCGGGTGGTGGGAAGGGTCAACGACCAATACATCAAAGTAGTGCGTGTGCAGGGAGAGTTTCCCTGGCACACGCATGCCGATGAAGACGAGATGTTTCTCGTCCTGCGTGGTGAACTGCGCATTGGGCGCGCCGACGCCGATGGCGGCGACGTGCTGCTGCGTTCAGGTGAGTTCTTTGTTGTGCCTAGCGGCGTGCGGCACTACACAGCCGCAACCATGGAAACCTGGGTCGCGCTGATCGAGACCATCACCACTGAACACACCGGCGGTGAACAGACACCGATCACACGTTCCATTGCCGACCAGCTCGCGGGATTTGTGGCCAGCTCCCAGGACGCCTCCGGGAACACCCCTTCCGGGAAAGAGCCCTCTGGGAAAGATCCCGCCAGCAAAGAGCCTTCCTAAGGTTGAGCGTTCCAGCGATTTCACTCAGGCGTTTCATACCACAGGCAGCATAAGGGAAATCGCTCTGATGTCCGCCAACCCCAACACGGCGCACCGGCTACGCAAACACGCCGACTATCAACTGGTGTACAAAAACGGCCGCAAGCAGTTCGGGAAGCAGATGGCGTACTTTTACGCACTCCGCGCCGCGGCGGGCGCAAGCCCGGACTCAGCCAGCCGCACCCCTAGCCCTTCGCGCCTGCCTCTCGAAATCACAGGGCCCCGTGTAGGGCTGACGGTTCCCAAAGCCCTGGGTAAAGCTGTGGACCGCAACCGCATCAAGCGCCGCATGCGCGAGGCGGTGAAGCGGAATCTTCCACTCCTGCAAGCCCCCGTCGATCTGGTTCTGCACCCGCGGCGCAGTGCCCGCGAGGTGGAGTTCGCCGCACTTGAACGCGAAGTGGGCATCGTATTCCGAGCTGTGCAGGCTGCGGTAGAGCGAGCATCGGCGCAGGGAGCCGTATCCAAAGCCAGGGACGCAAAAGCCGGCAAGTCGAAAGTCGACCAACAATGACCGGGCCGGAGGCGAGCGCAACCGGATCTTTCCGTGAACGTGTTGCTTCCGCGCTGTTCTTCGTCTACAAACGCGGAGTCTCTCCTCTGCTGCATGGGTTCGGCATATCGCAGTGCAAATACCTGCCAACCTGCAGTGAATACGCCTTCGCCGCTGTTGTGAAACACGGCTGGTTGCGAGGTACATGGCTCGCGGCACGACGGCTCGCACGCTGCCATCCGTTCGCCAAGGGCGGCTTGGACCCTGTGCCCTGACGGGCCGAGGGATTAGGGTTTAGGGTTTAGAGAACGGGACTTCCCCTATGCTCTCTTCTGCTGCTGCCTTCTAAACCCTTGACCCTAGACCCCTCAGGTACTGTGCCGATGCCGGTAGGCGGTAATGATGGCCTGCATCGCGGCGCCCAGCGCACTGGCTGGCGGCTTTCCCTTTTTCAGGTCATCTTCCTGGGCTGCTACTCTTCGCACGCTCTCTCCCGTGGTGATCCAGAAGTACACGGTGCCTGCGGGCGGCAAGTCGCGTGATTCTACAGGTGCGGCTTCCGGTAATAAGGCGGTTGCCAGGTCCACGGCGCGCTTGGCGGAATCCTGCAGCACTCCCGGCTTCTGGCCGCCGCCAATGAACCCACCGCCGCTGCTCAGATAAATGCTGGCCGCTCCGTCCGCACCCGCCAGTACGGTGATCATGCCCTTCGGAATCGGCCAGTCCATCAGGACAGCATGCACGCTGCCTGCCGAAATTCCCGGGACGCGCAGGTTCATCATGTGCTCGCGCAGCTTGGGATAGATAGCGGCGGGGTCTGCTTTGGAAGCCATAACGGGTCACTCCTCCCCGGGATGCGCCGCCGCCACGCGGGCGCGTTCCACCATTTATCATTATGGTGAGATGTTGCGCGCTCCGTATAGCCATGACCGGCACTGAACCGGGTAACCGACGCAACGCTCCAAGTTAGGAATTTCTCTTGCCAGAGTTTCGTAATCCCAACCAGGGCAGCGGTGGTGGCGGAAGCCAGGACAACCGCTCCTTCCTGGTCATGTTGATTGTGTTCGGCGGTGTTCTCCTCGGCCTGCAGTTGTGGCGCGGCAAAAGCAATCCGCAAACCGAATCACCCAGTGCTCCCGCCGCGGTCACCCAAAGCGCTTCTCAACCGGCGGGAACCGCGCCGGTGTCCTCAACCGTTCCCGCGGCGTCAGCCACCACCCCTGTGCGGACGGTACAGACCGTACAGGCCGGCGCAGAGTCAACCACCGTGGTCGAGAACGAGCTGTACCGCATCACCTTCTCGAACCGTGGAGCGGAAGTCCGGTCGTGGGTGTTGAAAAACACCAAGGACAACGACGGCAAGCCACTCGACATGGTCCATGACGGCGCTTCCAAACAGTTCGGCTACCCACTATCGCTGCACACCTACGACAGTGGCGTGACCAAGAGCCTTGCGGACGCTCTGTACGTTCCTTCCGCTACCGGAAACCTGCAGTCGCCGGCCACGCTGAGCTTTGACTACTCAGCCGGCAACATCAAGGTCCACAAGACCTTCACGTTTGGCGCGGACTACGTCATCCATGCGGAAGCCTCCGTGCTGCGCGATGGCGCACCCATTCGCGCGCTGTTGAGTTGGCCCGCCGCACTCGGCGACATGGAGAACCAGCAAGCCTACGCGGGCTCGCAGGTCGACACCAACAGCAATGGCAAAACGGAACACATCTCCGCCAAGAGCGTTTCGGGCGGAGCCACGCTGAATGGCCCCTTCAACTTTGCCGCCGTCAGCGACCAATACTTCGCCGCGGTGTTTATGCCGGACGAACCGGCGGAAGCGACCGTCGCCACTCTGCATAACGAAATCGATGTCGCCAAAGTACAGCGGCATACGGGGCTAGGTCAGGGCTCAGCGTCGTCCAGCAGCAAACCCGTACCGGTACCCATCCTGGGTGTGGCGATCGGTAATCTCTCCGGCTACGACAAGGTTCGGCTCTTCGTCGGCCCCAAGGGCATCCAGGTTCTCAAGAACGTCCATACGTCCAGTGGCGACTCGCTGGAACCCCTGCTGGATTTCGGCTTCTGGGGCATCATCGGCAAATGGTTGTTCTATGGCCTGCAGGCGGTGCATTCGCTGCTCGCACCGGCCGTCGGCAGCCCTCATGACTATTCATGGGGCTGGGCAATCGTGTGGTTCACGGTGCTCATCAACCTGGTGCTTCTGCCGCTGCGCGTACAGTCCATGCGCTCGGCGTTGAAGATGCAACGCCTGCAGCCGCAGATTGACCAGATCAAGGCCAAGTACAAAAACCCCAAGGCTACCGATCCCAAGATGGCGCAGATGAACGCCGAGGTGATGCAGCTCCAGAAGGACAACGGGGTAAGCATGTTCGGCGGTTGCGTACCGTCCCTTGTCCAGCTTCCCCTGCTATTCGCGTTCTTCACCATGATGACCAAGGTGGTGGAACTGCGGCAGGCTCACTGGTACTGGCTGCATGATCTGTCTGCAGCCGATCCCTACCACATCCTGCCGATCATCCTGCTGGTGACATCCTTCCTGGTGCAGTTCTACACGCCTTCACCAGGCGTCGACCGCCAGCAGCAGCGCATGATGGCGATCATGATGCCCATGGTTTCGCTGTACATTACCTGGAACTACGCTTCGGGGCTCGCGATTTACTGGACGGTCGGAAACTTCATCATGATCCTGCAGCAGCTGGTGATGAACCGTACGTCGCTGGGTAAGGAAATGAAGGAGCTCGCCGCAAAGCGCGCCCGCCGCAAAGCGGTTACCGGTGGTTCCGGAAAGACGATTCAAGGCCGCCGCTAGGGTGACGGAGCAGAACTCTGGCAGCGGAAGGGGTCTTCATGGGGCAGACTAAAGCATTTCCCATGAAGGTATACCCCAGGGGCAAAGATGTTGAAGTCGTTTTCCCTAAAGAAAACGACCTTTTCAGCCGCTTCGGGAAGGGCACAGCATCATGGGAAATGCTCTAAAACGGACTTCCCCAATCGTGGCAGGATGATGCATAGTGCAAGTCGGCTCGTTCGCCGATAGACTGTCCATGCCGTATTCGTACGGCCACAGCGATTTCGGTAAGGATGTAACCGGAACAGAGGGTGCCGAAACCATGTTTCTCTCAAGGAAATTGGCTTCTCCACTCGTCACAAGGCCAAAGCACTACCGAAACCGCTTCAACCATATTTCTTTGACTTAGGAACGTTCCAACGATGGATGATCTAGCGCAAGCTGCAGAAAAAGTAGCATCTTTCATGCGGCTCTTGACCACCACAGGTGGCTTTCGCCTGAAATTCCGGATCACTGCCGGCGCGGGCGCCGCTGACCCCGATGGGTTGGAGCGGCGCGATATCTACGTCGAGTGCAAGGGCCCGGACGCCGATCTTCTTCTGGACCACGATGGAGAACTTCTGCGTGCGCTGGAGCATGTCAGCGCCAAAATGCTCGACCTGGAGTCGGAAGATCACGACCGCGTCAGCTTCGATGCCAATAGCTTCAAGGCCAAGCGGGCTGAAACTCTGCGCAAGTCGGTCGATCTCGCGATCGATACGGTGGACGACACCGGCGAGCCCTACCACTTCCCACCCATGAACTCGCGCGAACGCCGGATGCTGCACATGCTGATGCAGGACAGCGGCCTGAAGACCCAGAGCACAGACGAAGGTCCGCGCCGTCATCTGGTGGTGTACCCGGAAGGCTATCGCATTCCCGAAGAGCGTCCAAGCTTCGGACGTGACCGCGGGCGTGGTGGGCCGAGTCGTGGTGGACCGCGAGGCCGTGGTGGTCCACGCAGCGGTGGCGGCAATCGAAACAGGTACTAGGAGTTCAGGGAACAGTTAACAGCGAACAGTTAACAGCACTGCTTGCTTATGAAGGAAAGGCCAGACTTCTGTCTGGCCTTTTCATTGGGTGACACTTCACACTCCCTACGCGAGCAGTACGATCTTCCCCACGCCACCTTTTTCGGCGATCGAGTGCGCTTCGGCGGCGTCGGCCAATGGCAGCATGCGTTCGACCGGTATCTTCAGCTTGCCGTCTCGCACCGCTTCTGCGTAGTGGACCATGGCGGCTGCGTCGGGGTGCGCCATCATGGGGTTCACGTGCACCAGCGGATGGAGAGCAGCTCCCTGCGGCGGTCCAACCAGGCTGCCGAAATTGCCGCCGGGTTTCACCTTCGCCAGCAAAGCGGCTCCCGCTTCCCCACCCACAGTGTCCGCAACCGCATCGACGATGCCTAACTTCACAAGTTCATTCTTGTCTTCGATATCGATGGCTTCGATGGCTCCTAAGGCTCGTGCTTCGTCAAGCTGTTTGCGGCGAACGCCCGCAATCACTTTGGCGCCAATTTCCAAAGCACAGAACATGGCGCACCGTCCCACGCTGCCCAACGCTCCGGTCAGCACTACTGTCTGCCCCTGCTGCACGCCGGCCGCCTGATGGATCAACTGATCCGCAGTCACGGAAACCAGCGGCACGGTGGATGCCACTGGAATCTCCAGACCTTCGGGGATCCTGGCAAGCTCCGAAGCTTTCACCGTGCAGAATTCGGCATAGGTATGCCAAGCGAGTGCGAACACGCGGTCACCCTGCGCGAATCCTTCCACGCCTTCTCCAACTTTCTGCACCAGGCCGGCGACGTCACGGCCCAGGATGGCCGGAAACTCCACTGGAAACCGCTCTTTGGCGGCTCCGGACCGCATCTTGAGATCGATCGGATTGATGCTCGCCGCGAGCACGCGCACCTGGACTTCACCCGGCCCCGGATGAGGCTCTTTCGTGTCTTCATACTTAGATTTTTTGGGGAACCGTACTCGTGCAGCACCACAGCTTTCATCGCAAGCACCTCGCCTGAGTGAGATGCTCAAGGAAGGTCTGGCGGCGAGGTGTCGCCATCCACCCATGCACGCCATCCTTCACCTTCCGCCAGCTCCTTGATCATCACGAAGCGCTCCCGGGCAAGCTTCCGGATATGCGGGGCCATGATGTTCTGCGCAATCACGCGGCCCAGCATGCCCCAAGGCAATGCGAAGGAAATGCGATCCAACATGACAGTTTCTGACCGCACGTTTTCGTGAGTGGCCTGGGTGAAGACATGATCGTGGCGGAAGCGGGCGAACCGTCCGCTCTCCTGCGTGTCCTGAAAGAAGGCCGCGAGGTGCGGCTCCGGAGAGCGTTCAGCATGGGGTGGCTCGAACGCAGTGATCAGCGAATGATGCGTCGTCGGCAAACCGAACTTCCAACCTCGCCATTGCACACGACTGTCTGCAGTGATGTGCCCGCGGGTGACCCCTCCGGCGAGCCGCATACCCAGCGTCTTCTGCACCAGCTCCACTCGCGTCGAAAGCGCCCAGCAACGCTCGATCGGCGCGTTGACGGTGATGGACTCGACCACGGGATCGCACTCAAAATCACGCATACTGAGCTTCGATGCCGTCCCAACCTCTATGAAACCGCTCTTCGATCGCTGGACCCCTGCATCGTGCAGAAGGGGTCAAGAGGGTGTCTTGCAGCCGACCATAGTACTGAATGGTTAGGAACGTGGCCGGTCGATTTCAACCCAGTTAAACATTTGGGTGAGGTCATGAGCCCAGTAGATGGTTAGGCCGCGAGCTTGAGCGGTTTTGAGATTGTTCAGTTTATAGTCACCGCTTAGGACAGCAACGGGTACCACACCGAGGGCCCCAAACTCATGTATCCATTTCTCAGCTTTACCGGCGGCTTCATGGTTTAGGCGTTTGACCGAATTTGTCGCGGAGTTCGATACCTTACACTCGATAGCCATGACCCTGGTGTCCCAAAGCCCTACGAGGAAATCGGCTTTTGAAGTACCGAACAGGCTTTCCCTGCAGAATTCTCCCGGTTGCGGGGCCAAACTTAGTGTCTTTATCACGCCTGCAGGAACTTGTTTATAACCTCGCGCCAATAACGCGTCCCGGACCATTTCCTCTTGTCGGTCCTTACTCTCGTTTTTTCGATTGGTGCTAACCCTACTATTGGCCATCAGAGCGGCTGAGGAGACGATAGCGGCGTTCTTTTCGCTCTCCGATGGAGGACGCCCCTCATTCACCCACGGAAACCTTCGACGATCGAGCCCAACTTTCACCACTTCAAGAATGCGTTTTGCCATCGCGGGATTGTTACGAATCACAGATGGCGCTAGGGACGCTTCAGCCAAGACTTTGAGATCATCTTTCGATATGAACGGTCCAGAGAGATAACGAAATACGTCCTGTAAAGCTGGGGTCGTGAGCAGATCAATGACTGTTTCATCGAGTTGGCTCAGATCCACGCTTGCTTCAAGCAGATCCTCGACATCACCCCGATAGCTGTCGAAAGCCGATAAATAGGGTTCGAGAGCCTCCTCCATTCGTTCTTCACGAAAGATATCCTTAGCCTTGGTTAGACCCTCATTTAGTTCCTCGTCAGTCCACCGTTCAGGCGTTCTCATGCTGTCTGCATAGCCCCCAAGAGCTCAGGGCTGGGTACGAGAAGCCGCTCCATCTCGCGAGGCTCAAATTTCGTTAGGCCTCCAGCATACGTTCGCCCTTCCTTCATCGACACCGAAGAGGACAAGAATCGCGCAAGTTGATCCAATGCTGCTGTCGGCAGTGGGTCGCGCGGATACAGGCCGTGAGCGATGTTAATGTGTCGAGCGTCCGCGAGATTGCGGACAAATGCGGGAACCCTGCGCGCCATGTAGGTTGCGAGAATTGGGGCTGGCGACCGAAGACCCACAGACCACCAAGCCTTGCGATTTTTGGCTATATAACCCTCGTCGGCGCCAGCTAACCGAGCAACTCTGAGAAAGCGATCAACAACCTTTCGCTCCTCCTTGTCGAATACGGACAAATCGGCCGGAATATCAATAACATCTTTCAACTTCGAGGTGTCGTTCAACGCGTCACCAGCCGCAAAAAGTTCTTTTGCACGGGTGATCGTCGCATAGAGCACTGAATCAGGCAGCATCTCGCTATGAGGCCCTGCAATCCATACGCGGTTAGCACCTGTGACTTGACCCCGATGAACACGGCAGAGCTCGCCGAGTTCAACGTACCCTTCGGGTAGCTCTCGAACTTTCGTGGTGAGATGGGACCAGCGGTTCTCCGTTTCGAGTCGATTGCGGTGGAACCATTGGCCACCGGTTAGAGCGTTCTTTTGAGCGGCACTCGAAGATCGCTTGATTCGGATCTTCTCCGATCTTGAACCAATAACAAATTGAGTTATTGCCGCGGTGGTAGCCGCATCGGTGAAGGTGCGAGAAGTAGGTTCAACAACGGTGATTCCCTGCCCACCCAAGTCGCTTAGAAACAGTTCACGCACCAGCCTCCCGTAATTGACGTCGAGCCATTCGGCCGATGTGATGAAAGTTCCAAAGTCATCCTTGCGCGCCTTGAGAACGGTTGCCAAGAAGAAGTGGACATGGAGACCGGCAAGCTGGCTTGCCGAGAAACCCAATCTTTTAGCTTCTGTTGTCAGCCAGTCTTTACCCGTCGCGTCGAGCTGGTGATGCCGTACATAGGGCGGGTTGCCTATGAATAGCGTGCGCCCGTCAATTGCCGGCAGCACAGCGGTGCGATAGTCACCTAAGATGATTTCGGAACGATCAGCGAGGCCGGCGGCCGCGAGGTTTGCCCGGGCCATCATTGCGGCCAACGGGTCAATTTCAATTCCCACTAGGCTTGCCCGTGGGAAGCTCTTTGCAGCGGCTATCAGAAATCGGGCTGAACCCACTCCAGGGTCAACAATCCGGGCAGGACTGAACTTTTTCGCCACTGCCCACGAAACCATCGCTTCTGCGATGAGATGTGGCGTATACGTAGCCCCCTGGCCGCGGCGTGTTTCCGCAGAACGGAGATAACAAAAGGCTTCACCGATCGGGTCGGCGCCGTCTTTGATTTGCTTCCGTAGTCGACCTGTTGCGGCGGCGCCATACGGAGCTACGTTTTTGGCTAACGCAGTCTCCTCACGCGACCACCCGGCCACATTTTTTGCGCCGAGCTGCAGCGCGGCAGATATCAGGTGGTGTTCGGTGCGGAACTGGGAAACCATGCTTTCGAGTATGCCTATGTTTCTCTGCAGACGCACCCTCATTTTCCAAATTGTAGTCGGCGGCTTCAATGCTTTCCAAACCTCAATCCGGTTCGGAATCAAGGTAGGACTTCCATTCGCCGCTTTGGGATTCCGCGACGCTCCGGATCAGTTCATTGCGTTGTAGAAGAAACTTCTTCAGGTAAGCACCTAAAACAAGAATCTCCACCAGTTTTCCCAATGGACCAACCGGGGCTTCGAAAACGAGGTCGTCCCGCATCAATGTCTGGGTTTCGTCCAATTTCGTGAAGAAGTGGTCATGATCAAAGCGGCGGAACACGCCTTCCACCATCACATCCTGGAAATGGTCCGGGCGCTCATACTGCGAGATTCTTGTGGTCTGTGTGAGCATCAGGCCGAAGTGGCGTCCACGCCATGTCACCGTCTCGCCCGGACCAATCAGTCCATGCGTTACACCTGCGATGGCCTGCTCGTGTGTTTTCGCGGTGCTCTTCGTATGTAGGTCGATACTGAGCGACAAAAGAAAGCAGCGCTCAGGCGGCGCTGCGATCTTTGTCTCAACCGTGATGTGCTGCAATTACAACTCCATCGCGTATCCGCTCACCAGTTTCTGCGCACGCGCGAGGAAGTCGGCCACGGTTACGCTGCCTTCATCCCCTTTGCCACGCACGCGCACGCTGACTGAGTCTGTCTGCGATTCCTTGTCACCGACAACCAGAATGAACGGAACCTTCTGCAGACCGAAGTCGCGGATCTTGCCCTGCATCTTGCCGTTCGAAGCATCGAGCTCAACGCGCAAGCCCGCGGCTTCAAGCTGCTGCTTCACCTTCTGCGCATACTCGACGTGCTTCTCATTCGAGATGGGCACGAGGCCTACCTGCACCGGAGCCAGCCACATGGGGAAGGAACCTGCGTAGTGCTCGATCAGCACACCGAAGAACCGCTCCACTGATCCGAAGAGAGCACGATGCACCATGACGGGCTGGTGACGTTCTCCGTCTTCGCCTACGTACTCAAGCTCAAAACGCTTGGGCAGGTTGAAGTCGAACTGCACGGTGGAAAGCTGCCATAGACGGCCCAGCACATCGACCAGCTTGACGTCGATCTTCGGTCCGTAGAATGCGGCCTCGCCAGGGAATGATTCGAAGCTCAGTCCACGCCGTGTGAGCACGTCCTTGAGCGCGCCTTCCGCGTGCGCCCAGTCGGCATCGCTGCCCACAAACTCCGAGGCGCGTTTCGGATCGCGTGTCGAAAGCTCCACACGGTACTCTTTGAACCCGAATGTTTTCAGCACCGCCTCGGCGAAGTCGAGACAGGCTTCGATCTCGCTGACGACCTGGTCCGGCATGCAGAAGACATGCGCATCATCCTGCGTAAAGCCACGCACCCGCAGCAGACCGTGCATGGTGCCGCTGCGCTCATAGCGGTACACATTGCCGAGTTCCGCGTAGCGTTGCGGGAGGTCGCGATAGCTCTTGGGCGTGGACTTGTAGATCAGGATGTGGCCGGGGCAGTTCATCGGCTTCAACCTGTATTCCGCGTCGTCCAGCTCCATGGGCGGATACATGTTGTCCGCATAGAAACCTTCGTGACCGGATATCTTCCACAGCTCACGGCGCATGATGTGCGGCGTAAAGACCAGATGGTATCCGCGGCGCACGCATTCGTCGCGCATCCAGTCTTCCATGGTCTTGCGGATGAGGCCGCCCTTGGGATGCCAGAAGATCAGACCGGCGCCGGCAACTTCCTGGATGCTGAACAGGTCAAGCTGCTTACCCAGTACGCGATGGTCGCGGGCCTTGATTTCTTCCAGGTGCTTGAAGTGCGCTTCGAGATCCTTCGCGTTGAAGAACGCCGTGCCGTAGATGCGCTGCAGCTGCTGGTTGTTTTCATTGCCCAGCCAGTACGCGCCGGCAATCGACATCACCTTGAACGCTTTGACGCGGCCCGTGGAAGGGACATGGGGACCGCGGCAGAAGTCGGTGAAGTTGCCGTTCTTATAGAGCGAAATCTCATCGCCGGCTTTGGTAAAGCGTTCAATGAAGTGCACCTTCATGAACTCACCCTGCGCCGAATAATCCGTGAGGCCCTTCTCGCGCGACTCTTCCACGCGCACGAACGGCTCATCGCGCTTGACGACATCCGCCATGCGCAGCTCGATCGCCGCGAGGTCGGCTTCGGTGAACGGCACCTCGCGGTAGACATCATAGAAGAAGCCGTGGTCGGTTGCCGGTCCGTGGCCGAGTTTGGTTTCCGGAAACAGCTCAAGGATCGCCGTCGCCATCACGTGCGCCGCCGAATGACGTACTACCCGCAGGGACGCTGCATCGTTCTCTTTCAAGAGCTCCAGCGCAACGTCTTCGTGGAGTGGCGCACTGAGATCGACGAGCCGCTCGCCGGCAGGATCGTGGCCGGCATACATCGCCGCCTCGGTCTGCTCAGCCTTCGCTTCGCTTTCAGCAGTTTCCGTAGTGGCCGGAGTGGTCAGCGGGCGGATGCGCGCAACGACGACTGCCGCGGCCAATCGCGGGGAAATGCTGTTGGCGATGTCCAGCGGCGAGGAGCCCTTGGCTACCTCACGTACTGATCCATCAGGAAGCTGGATTTTGATTAGTTCACTCACACATCAAGGATAAATGCGCGGTCTAGAGGCCACCACTATTAAGCAGTTTGGCCAGCCCAAATGCCGCAGCGGCGGCCACGCCGCCGATTCCCGCCGTCTGGAGTGCGCTTTTCCATGTGCCAGCGCCCAGAACTCGGCCCTTCACCGCCCCGAAAAGAAATAGCGCCAACAAAGTCACGACCACTGAAACGCGCAACGCCAGCCCCGCCTGATGAGGCAGAAGGATGTAGGGGAAGAGCGGCACCATGCCGCCAACGATATACGACAACGCAATCGTGGTCGCGGATACCCAGGCTCGGCGTGGATCCGGCTCTTCCAAACCCAACTCGAAACGCATCATGAAGTCGACATAGGCTTCGGGGTTTCCCTGCAGCGAGCGCAGGACCGGTGTGGCGTCCTCACGCGAAACGCCGTACCTGGTGAATATCTCGTAGATCTCCTCTTCCTCGTCACGGGGCTGCGTCACCACCTCACGCTGTTCGCGCAAGCGCTCGCTGGCATAGTGCTGCGCATCGCCGCGGGCGGCCAGGTAGCCACCCAGACCCATCGCGATGGAGCCCGCTGCAATCTCAGCCAGTCCGGCCAGCACAATGAGGCGGGTCGAAGGCACCGCACCGGACAAACCCGCCGCCAGCGCAAACGGCACGGTCAGGCCGTCGGAAAGCCCGATGACGATATCGCGTACTGTGTCGCTCGACTTGAAGTGCGGTTCCGTCTTCATGGAGGGAGGGGTTGTGGTTCCGGTGATGTGAGCTTACAGGCCATGGCTGGAGCCTACAGGTTGTAGCGGCGAGCCTTCCAGTCCGACATTGCAGTCTATGAAACCAGGTTCGATACCGAAGTTGTAGGGCGGTTCACCGGCGAGCTATCTCCGCAACTGAATGCCTCGCCGAAGTGTTTGCACATAGGAAGTGACGGTGAGCGCTCTCCGCAGGGCGCGAGCCCGTGGGGAGTCAAGCCATGAATACCGTGTGCAGGGTTTCGAATACAGGCAGTGACATCCGGTGTGCCGTGTGCGGCCAGGGATTCCTGGTCGACTGGACCTACAAGACTCCGGTTGAACGTGCGCAGCAGTTTGCCGCCGTACTGGCTGTGCTGCGCAAACACCACCACGCCATGGAATCGGAATACGCGCACCCGGCAGGCGAGTTCTGCCTGTGCATGGGCGAGCCCTCCCAAAATTCCACTTCCGCGCCGTTCCCAGAAGCCATCCCTGTCGCCGCTTAAGCCGGTTTGGTCGTGCCTACCTTTAGAGCAATTCCCTGATGCTATGGAGCCGATAGAAGTCTATGAAGGTCGTTTTCCTTGAGAGAAAACGACTTGAGCAGTTTCGGCTTGCTATACACCTTCAGGGAATTTGCTTTGGGCGGCGCAGGGAAGGTCGGGTTCTCCTTCAAGGATTCCCGCTTACAGTGCGGCGCGAAGCCAGCAGACAGCGGCTACTGCAATCACCAGGACCCACGCCGGCATTCGGGTCAAGGCAAGCAGCATGAAACCGGTTCCGGCAAGGACCAGGTCTCCGGGCGAATGCACGCTGCTGCTGAGTACCGGTCTCACCAGAGCTGCGAAGAGAACGCCCACAGTAGCGGCGTTCACCCCGTCCAGCGATGACCGGAAGCCCGGCGCCTTTCGCGCTTCTCCCCAGAACGGCAGCGCCGCCGTCATCAGCAACAATCCCGGCATAAAAATACCGACCAGAGCCGTGAGAGCGAAGAGCACCGGATGCGGATTCGGCTGGACCATGGCACCCACATAGGCTGCAAATGAAAACAAGGGTCCCGGAAGTGCCTGTGCCGCGCCGTAACCCACGAGGAAGGTGTTCTCGCTGAGCCATCCTCTGGTCACAACTTGTCCCGCCAGCAATGGCAGAACAACGTGTCCACCGCCAAAGACAAAGGAACCTACCCGATACATCGCCGCAGCCAGCGATTGCGCGCTGAGCGCGGTGGACCGAAGGAGAATCGCGAGGGTCAGTAGAGCGGCAAAGATGCCGGCGGAGATCGCCCCCATATACCTTGGCAAACTACGTAGCGGTGGATGGTGTTTGTCCTCCAGCAGGAGCGACCCCGTGTTCAGAAACAGCCTGCCCAGAACGCCGCCTAGAACGATGGCCAAAACGGTCGCAAAGTTCGCAGGCACCAGCAGGACAAGCGCAGCGGAGAGGGCCGCCACAAACATGCGCCGTACATCGGGCGCCAATCGACGCCGCATGGCGAGGACGGCTTGCGCCACGACCGCCACCGCGACCAGTTGAAGACCGTGGAGGACGGCCTGGCCGCGTGCGCTCTGCAGACGGTCACCCCAAAAAGCAAAGGCAAGCATGAGCATCGCCGACGGCAGCGTAAATCCCAGCCACGCTGCGAGTCCTCCCACGACGCCCGCGCGCATCATGCCTATCGCAAAACCAAGCTGGCTGCTCGCAGGTCCGGGGAGAGATTGCGATAACGCCACAGTCTCGCCGAACGCGTCCGCGGTCAGCCATCCACGCTGTTCTACGAATTCACGCTGAAAGTAGCCGAGGTGCGCTACCGGTCCGCCAAACGAGGTGCACCCCAGCCGCAGAAACACGAAGAACACTGCGAGGGCAGAGTGTTTCTGCGATTCGGGGGAATGGGTCACGATGCGAACCTGGTTTCTACTTTGCTGGGCCGTGTTGGTTTGCGGCGCTATGCTCGGAGTTCGCCAGAATGGCCTCGCTGGTATAGCCTTCCCACTCCCATGGCGTCACGGTGTCACCAAGGAGTTGCTCCAGCAGAGGCCGGAACGCAAGTTCCCCATTGTCGCTGTTGGTCAGCAGGATCATGCAGGTGGAGTTGCGGATAAAGCAGATCATGTAGTTCTCGGCGCCATCTCCATGACCCTCTTTGAAGAACGCCTCGCCGTAAGGTGTTTTCGCGAGCAGACCCCAACCCAGGCCGTAGGCAAGCCCAACCTTGGCGCCCTCCTCACTGGTTGCCGTGTCCAGCGTTGGAAACTGGTGGGCGGCCCGTATATTCACCTGCGAGGTCAGCATCTGCGCGCGGGTCGCCGGAGCCAGAATCTTGCTGCCAAGAAAAGCTTCGGTGAAGCGCCCCAGATCGTCGATCGTGGTCGTCATCGAGCCCGCTCCGCGAGCCCTGTCGCGATGCGTTGCGCCGATCAAGCCACCCTTCGCGTCGTAACGCAGGGCCGCATCCGCGTCGAACTCGGGCCTCCACACCATGCCGGTATGGCGCATGCCCAGCGGAGCGAAAAGGTCATGCTGCATGCCCGCGCTAATGGACGATCCCTGGGTTTCTTCGATCGCGAACTGCAGCAGGTTCAGCCCTTCGCCGGAATAGGCGAAGCGGGAACCCGGCGCGAAATGAAGGTGAAGCTTCTTGTCCGGCTCAAGGTCAGCGAAGTTCGCAAGACCGGAGGTGTGCGCGAGCAGGGTCCTCGGGGTCACTCGCTGCCACTGCGGATCGCGCACAATCTCCGCACCCGACACCTTATAAGGCTCATAGGTATTGAGGGGCCGGGGCAGAATCTGCGCAATGGGTTTATCGAGATCGAACTGATGCCGCTCCACCAGGTGCATCACCCAGGTAGCGAACACCGGCTTGGTGATCGAGGCAGCCCAGATGTTGGTATCCGTGGTCATGGGCAGCTTATGTTCCGCATCGCGAAAACCGTAGGCATAGGTCCACACCACCTTGCCTCGATTCAAAATGGCGATCTGCGCGCCGGTCACATGGTCTTTGACGAGTTCATGAAAGGACGTCAGGATGGCCTCATCCTGCGAGACGGTCTTCCCGTCCAGGCGATGGATCGCTGGCGTGGACTGTGCGGAGCCGGAAACGACGGCACCAGCGAGCAGCAGAGCGAGAAGCGAGCGCATACGGACAGAATACGGCCAGAACATTTCTCCCGTGCTTTTGTTCTGGCTGTAGCTCTGGGGCGTAGCTTCGGCGAAAACACGTTTGCGCCCGAGGTCACCCTTCCGCTTCGCTACAATCAGAGGTGGCCCCGCGGCCGGAGGAAGTCCTTACCCCATGAGTTGGTTTAAGCGCGAAGCTCACCAGATTGTGCAGACACCGGATCACGAAGTCCGCACCGAGGGACTTTGGACCAAATGCCCAAACTGCGGCAAGATCATCTGGAAGGCCGACCTCGAAGCCAACCTGCAGGTCTGCCCGAACTGCGGGTATCACTTCAAAATCGACGCCCGCCAGCGGATCGACCTGCTGCTTGACCCGGGCTACGAACTGGTCGACCTTGAGCTGCGCTCGACCGACCCCCTCAGCTTCTCCGACCTGAAACGCTACAAGGAACGTCTGGCCCAGGCCCAGAAGAAGACCGGCCTGAACGATGCCATCATCAACGCCGTCGGCAAGCTTGCCGAACATGATGTCATCCTGAGCGTAATGGAGTACGCCTTTATCGGCGGTTCGATGGGCTCGGTCGTCGGTGAAACCATCGCCCGGGCAGTAGATCGCTCGCTGGACACCCGCAAGCCCCTGATCATCGTTTCCGCCTCGGGCGGAGCTCGCATGATGGAAGGCATTGCCAGCCTGATGCAGCTGGCCAAAATTTCCGCCGGCCTCGCGAAGCTGGATGAAGCCAAAATTCCGTACATCTCGCTCATGACCGACCCCACAACCGGCGGGGTCACGGCCAGCTTCGCTATGCTGGGCGACCTGAACATCGCCGAGCCGGGCGCGCTGATCGGATTTGCCGGCCCGCGCGTCATCGAACAGACCATCCGCCAGAAACTGCCTGAAGGCTTTCAGCGCTCCGAGTTCCTTTTGCAGCACGGCTTTCTGGATGCCGTCGTGCCGCGCCGCGAGCTCAAGGGCTATCTGGCCAATGCCATTGGCTGGATGAAGAACGCCGGCGCCGCAGCCTAAGCTTAGCGAAAGCCGGCAATGCACGAAGCCAAACCATCCCGCACCGCTCTGCGCGTAGCCCTGCGCCGTGCCGCGCACCAGCTTCACGACCATCGCCCCCTGGTGTTCGACGACCCTCTGGCCGTGCGCATCCTGGGCGTGGAGCACGGCAAGGAACTTGAGCGTACCCCTGACAGCGAGCGCCGGCCCTACTCGGCTGGAATGCGAGCCTGGATGGTGGCGCGGGCACGGCTCGCGGAAGATGTCCTGGCCGCTGGAATCCAGCAGAGGCGAACGACGCAGTACCTCGTGCTCGGGGCGGGTCTGGATACCTTCGCCTACCGCAATCCCTATCCCGGCTTAAAAGTCTTCGAGATTGACCATCCGGCAACCCAGGCATGGAAGCGCGAGCAACTTCGCGGCGCGGATATCGCCATCCCTGGGAGCATGCAGTTTGTGGCCGTCGATTTCGAACGCCAGTCGTTGCGGGAGGAGTTGGCTGTCGCGGGTTTTGATTTTCAGCAGCCGACGGTAACTGCATGGCTGGGCGTCGTGCCTTACCTCACGTCGGAAGCATTTTGCGCCACCACGGAGATCCTTGGCAGCTTTCCGGCGGGCAGCGCCGCGGTCTTCGACTACTCGCAGCCACGGGAAGTTTTGTCTGAAAGAGAACGCCTGATGCTCGATTCGCTTAGCGAGCGGGTGGCGCTTGCAGGCGAGCCGTTTCAATTGTTCTTTACCCCGCAAGGGCTGGCGAAGGAACTGGCCGGAGCCGGGCTTGAAGTTGTGGAGGATTTAGGCGCGGTAGATATCACGGCGCGCTACTTCGCAGGCCGCAGCGATGGCTTGCAACTGCGCGGAGGCGCCGGCCGGATGTGCCATGCACGCACCGTAACCGGCTCAACGACCATCTGATAACCGGCGGAGAAGCCGGGTCGAATGTTACGGCTCGCTACTCTCTTTACTACCCGACCACTTCGCGATCACGCAGGGGACAATGAGGATGCTGCAAAATACAAGGCAAATACCGAAATCACCCATGTGGTCGTAACTCCAACGTTCAGATTTCAAGTTACTCGGAATGCTGGGAAGCCTATCACTGGTGCATGCGGAAATTCTCTGCATCGCGCAACGTTGTAATCACGGGAGATTCAAGATAAGCAATGCAGTACACCGAAGTGCTTGAAAAACTTGGACGGATGGGTCCCGAGCTGAGGACCGGAAAGCTTGCAGGACCGGGCGGCATTCGCAAATTTTCGCTTGACCACATCCGCGCTCTCCTCGAGCGGCTGGGCAATCCACAGCGCGAGTTTGCCAGCGTCCTGATCGCCGGAACCAATGGCAAAGGCTCCACGTCGGCCACCCTCGCGAGCATTGCCGAAGCGGCAGGCTTGCGGACGGCGCTCTATACCTCGCCTCACCTGTTGCGTGTGAACGAGCGCATCCGTGTATCCAGCAACCATGGATTGCAGGAAATCCCCGACGACGATTTCGCCCGCATCTTTACCCGTGTCGACGATACGGCGGCAACCTTGGTCGGCGAAGGTCTTCTGCCCCACCCGCCGAGTTTTTTTGAGCTGCTGACCGCCATTGCCTTCGTCTTCTTTGCCGAACAACACATCGAGTTGGCGGTGCTTGAAGTCGGTCTGGGCGGACGTCTGGACGCAACCAACGCCGTGGAGCCGCTAGTCTCAGTGATCACCGACATCGGGCTGGATCACATGGACTATCTGGGCAACACTATCGCCGCCATCGCTGGGGAGAAAGCCGGGATCCTGCGCGAGAACGGTGTGCTGGTCACCCTGGCTCAACATCCGGAAGCCAACGCAGCGATCGGAGAACGGGCGGTTGAACTCGGTGTGCGCGGCGTCGATGCAGCTCGCTTCCTGCCGCCGAGAGGCTTTGCCGGCGAGCCCGATACGGCAACCGGTTCGCCGCTGCCGCGCAATCGCTACGACATTGCCTTCGACGGCGAGGTTCTGCATCTCGACTCGCCGCTCGGCGGCCAGCACCAGCAACGCAATCTCGCGCTGGCTGTGGCCACAGCGATCGAGCTTCGCACCAATCACGGCTTCGCTATCTCCAATGCCGCGATCGAGCAGGGAGTACAGGCCACGGTCTGGCCAGGACGCCTGGAATGGATTCCGTCCCATCGCAACCATGCACCTCTGTTGCTCGATGTCGCGCACAACCCGGCCGGAGCATGGGCGCTGCGGGCTGCGCTGGCGCAGATTCCGGAAAGCATGCCGCGCACGCTGATATTTTCCTGCCTTGCCGACAAACAGATTGACGAGATGGCGCAGGTGCTGCTGCCGCTTTTCGATTCGACCTCGGGCGATCCGGAACGAGCGCACGACCATGTGGTTCTGGCGCCCATCCAGAACCCGCGCGCCGCAACCGCGGACGATCTGCTGGCCGCAGCCCATAGGCTCGGCGTGCCTGCCCATGCCGCACCCCATGTGCCGGGCGCGCTCGCGCAGGCCGAAGCCCTCACTCCGCGCGAAGGCATCATCGTCGCAACAGGTTCGGTTTTCCTGGTGGGCGAGTTGCGTGCTCTTGCCCTGGCCGGGGACATGTAGCATGAACGGGATGCCTGAAGTGAACGAGACGATGTCGCAGGATGGGGTGGACACAACCGCCGCTCCTTCCGCGCCCAGGCACGTTCCCTTCGCCTACCGCTGGCTCACGTACCTTGTTCAACTGCCGTTGATTGGGCTTTCCACGGGCTTCTTTGGCTCGCTCTCGCTGCTCTGCGGCTTGTGGGACAAGTCGGGCAGCCAGCAGCACGACATCGCACGGGTGTGGGCAAGTTCTCTGTTGAGAATCGCGCTATCCCCCGTCCGTATCGAGGGTGCCGAACGGCTCCACGTGCATGAGACTGCGGTGTATGCCAGCAACCATCTCAGCTACTACGACACTCCTGTGCTGTTCGCGAAACTGCCGTTTCAATTCCGCATCCTAGCCAAGGCGTCCTTATGGAAGGTGCCCTTCGTTGGCTGGTACCTGAACCGCTCCGGCCAGGTCGCCATCGACCAGAGCTCCGCGCGCGCGGGTGTCATCAGCCTGGGGCGCGGCGTCAAGACGCTGCAAAGCGGCATGCCGCTGGTGATCTTTCCGGAGGGCGGCCGCAGCGCATCAGGGCAGGTGAAGGAATTCGCCGCGGGCGCGGCATGGATGGCCATCAAGGCCCAGATGCCGTTGGTGCCGCTGACCATCGTAGGCACCTATGAACTGCTGCCTATTCATCATCTCGCTCTGTGGCCGCGGAGATTGAAGCTGATCGTTGGTGAACCAATTCCCACGGTGGGTCTCACCACCAAGGATGCCGAAACGCTCAACGAGCAGTTGCGGAACGTCATCGCTGCGACCTACGCCGAGCATCATCAGTAAACAAGTTCCACATGGCGTGGTTCGTTGACTCACACGTAGTTCCCGCCAAGCGTAGTGTTCCGCAGAGATCCAAGCGCCAACGGCGCGCCCTATACCAGCCTGGGGCGAATCCCCAAGTACAGGGTGTTTGAAGAATTGAGGGCTGAAAGCCCGACCTATGGTGGTGCCACGATAGGTCGGGCTTTCAGCCCTCTGTCCTTCTTCCTGCCGTCTACCTAGGCCTTCGGCCTAGGCTGGTATAGAACGGGCCGTTGGCCCTAAAACCGATTCCCTAGAAACTATTGGTTGTGCGCTCGTCGATTTAGAATCGCCACTGTGATTGCTCATATCCGTGGACAGATTCTCAGCAAGTCGCCTAACGCCGTGGTGATCGAATGCAATGGCGTCGGCTATGAGCTTGCCATCTCGGTCTCAACCTTCACCGAGTTGGGCAACGAAGGCGCCATCGCTGCTCTACATGCCTATACCCATGTGCGCGAAGATGCGCTTTCCCTGTTCGGCTTTGCGGAGTTGGCGGAAAAACGCCTCTTCGAAAAACTGCTGACGATCTCGGGCATCGGGCCCAAGCTTGCCATCACCGTTCTAAGCGGCATCTCCGCCGACAGGCTGGTCAGCGCCATCCGTGGCGGGGATCACGCCACCCTCACCCGGATCCCCGGCATCGGCAAGAAGACGGCGGAACGAGTCGTGCTCGAACTCAAGGACAAACTTGACGATATGGCGGGAGCGCCCACATCGCCTGCGGCCGCACCCCTGGGAGCGACTGCCGACGATGTGCTCAGTGCGCTGATCAACCTCGGCTACCCGCGGCCTTCAGCACAAAAGGCCGTCGAAACCGCTGCGAAGGATCCGGCTGTGGCCGGAGACTTTGAAAAGCTGTTCCGCGCCGCCATGAGTGCGGTACGGTAGACGTCTGGGAGGTCCCGTGCAGAGCAATATTCCGTGGACCAGATTGCCAATGTCGTTCGAGCCGGCGAGACTCCACGAAGATCTTGCCCGCATTCCCGAAGAGGTATGGACAGAGCACTTCAATCAGAATGATTATCAGGGCCGGTGGAGCAGCGTCTCGCTTCGCTCCCTGAGCGGCCGCAGTAATGACATCAGTGCCCCTGGCGCCGAGGCGGACGCGTTTCGCGAGACACCCCTCATGGAGCAATGTCCTTATCTGCAAGCCGTTGTGCGGACCTTCGAATTTCCTCTGAGGGCTGTTCGGCTTCTGAGGCTGCAAGCTGGTTCGCGCGTGCGGGAGCACATAGACGCCGACCTTGGGCTGGCCGGCGGCGAGCTTCGCATTCACGTCCCGATGGCAACCAATGATCAGCTTGAGTTCGTCGTCGCCAACCGGCAGCTCAAGCTTCGCGAAGGGGAGGCATGGTACGTCGACTTCTCCCAGCCCCATCGCATTCACAACGGTGGTGAAACCGATCGCGTGCACCTGGTGATCGATGGGCAGGTGAACGATTGGGCACTTGCTTTGCTCGAACGCTCCGCGAAGGAGATTGTCACTGAAACCTGCGAGCCACGCGGCATCGCGGAATTCCGAGCCTTCCGCGAACGCGTGTACGAAGATGCGGAACTTCAGTCGAACCTTGAACCCATCCTCCATACTCCGGAACTGCTGCAGGCTGTGGTGGATGCCGGTCAGGCTCGCGGTTACAACTTTGGCCTGGACGAAGTTGAGTCCGTCTACAGAGAGAACCGCCGCGAATGGAAAGCCCGGGTGGTTCCGCTATGAACCTCGAAGGATGGCTCCCTGCCGATGTCGTTGTGCGTGCGGGTGGCCGGCGCATTGCCTGGACGCTGCGAGGCCGCGAGCCGCTGCGGGAGTCCTCGTTCGAACAAACCTTGCAGGATCAGATGGCGAAGCCCTTTCATCAACTCTTTCGCCGCGAAACATCTCTCGAAGCCATGGCCGCCTGGGTAGAGAACCATCCTCCCGCGCCTCTGCGAGGCATCGTCTTCCACACCGCACATTGCGGCTCACGTGCGCTGGCCCGTTTTCTTGCAAACAACGGCAAGAACCGCGTGGCCGCACAGCCCACACCGCTCGACTCCCTCTTGCGATTGGGTCTTCCGAATCTGCCACGTTCCACTCAAGTGGTTTGGCTGCGAGCGATGGCCGGAGCCCTGGGGCAGCCACAGGCGGCGGAGCGGGCTTCCTTTCTGCTTCTGCACCCCTGGCATATCCACTCGATTGACTTATTTCGCGAAGCTTTTCCGGAAACACCATGGATCTTTCTTTACGACGAGCCGGTGGCCTGGCTCCAGTCCATTCTGCGCAACCCGCCGATGTGGACGATTCCATCGCTGCTTCCTCCTGAAGAGCTTCGCCTGGAACTGTGCGATTGGCTTCCCCAACGCCCTGAGATCTATCCAGCACGCGCACTTACCGCGATGTATCGGGCGTCTTTGGACGCTGTGCGTACGCACTCTCAGGGATTGTTGATCAACCGCGGTGTGGACAACGGAGCGGCGCATTCGCGTGTAGCGCGCCACTTCGGCCTGGAGGCGAAGGATGTGTTGCCCTCGCAGGGCAGAGAGGCCAGCCATACAAATCTATTGGCCGGGGATAGCCGTTTGCGCGATGTGGCCAATGAGTATCTGCAAGGGCTCTACGAGGAGTTGGAAGCGCTGCGCAGATAAAGTGATTGCGGCGCCAGCGGGTCGGACGCGTTGTGCCTATCCGCTCTTCAGTAAGCCACTACATGCTTCAGCAAGCCACAACATTTTGAAAGGGTCATCCTGAGCAATCTGACTCGCTTTCAGCGAGTTACGGATGAAATGACCGGGCACCTGAGTAGCCCGGTCATGAGGAGCCGCAGGCGAAGGACCCCCGTATTTCGGGACGCATCGTGAGCGAGGACGTGCGGTTGAGGAAAGACCGTTGCATCCTGCCACCACTTGCAAAATACTGGGATCCTTCGCGTTGCTCAGGATGACCCTGGTAAGAGAGTTTCGGCGGACATGGTACGCGGGATTCGGCTTCTTAGAGCATTTCCCATGATGCCGTGCCCTCCCGAAGCGGCTGAAAAGGTCGTTTTCTTTGGGGGAAAACGACTTCAACATCTTTGCCCCGGGGTACACCTTCACGGGAAATGCCTTAGCCGAGCAAGAACTTACGCCCGGCGCCGATAACGGACCGCGAACTCGTAGCCCGGGTTCGGCGGAAACAACTCGCTTATCAAGCGCAATCTTGCAGCCAGTGCAGCTGGCGCCAACAGCGGGTACTCGCGCTCACGCAGTTCGCCGTATTCGAAGTCCAATGCCAGCGACAGCAGGTAAATCGCAATGGCGTCGGCAAATGCGGCCTCCAGAAAAGCGGTGCGCTCCTTTTCGTCAATCGCCGCAGGCGAAACATCCTGCGCCGGGAACGATCCTGCGGCAAGCGCAAAGGCGCGGTTGCGGCGTGGGCTGCTGGCGGCTTCCGGCTCTCCGTTTGCGGGACGGCCAAATGCCAGGTTGCGCGATTCCCATGCTTCCTGGCTGGTTTCACCGCGCACATTGTCCACGGCCTGCTGCCAGACGAGGTTGGCGAACGCTTCCGAAACCCCGGCACGATCCACAAACGCGTGGGCCACATTGATGAAGAATTCAAAGCTCAGCAAAAAGCGGCCACTCATCAGGCGGGTGGAGATAAACACACCGCGGTGGCCGCTGCCGAGCTCAACGTTGCGGTGGCAGATCGCGGCATCGCCGTATTCATCCGTGTAGGCGCCGGCGACCATGGGCTGGTCGGGAACCGTCCTGGGCTCTCCGGCGGGCTCGCTGCCTTCGCGCATCGCCAGCGGCACGAAAAAGTACGTGTTGTTTTCGAGCGCGGCAACGATCGTCGTGGGCACGGCTTCGAGCATGCGATCAAGGTCGGGCGCGGGCACGCCCGTTTCGCCGTAGGTAGCGAAACGTACGCCGTTGGCCGATTGCCGCACTTCGGCCTCGTGCGCAACCTGCGCGGCACGTATAAGTTGCGGCCCCCGTGCCTGTCCGCTCTGCAGCCCTTCGCCCATTCGACTATTCTAGCTGAGATGGCAAGCGCAAACGACATAGAACGTGCCCGCCGCGATGGCGTCCTTCTGGGCATCCCTCTGGGTGATCTTGGCTGGTTTCAATCGCTATTGATGGGTACCGCTACGGGTTTCGCCGCGTTTTTTGCGACAACGTTCCTTTCTATCGTGGCACTGCTGATCTACCAGGCCACCAGCCACCACACCGTGGATTACGCGATCGCGTACAAACGCATCGGGTTTCCGGTGGGTGTTATCGTGCTGGCCTTGGCCCTTTCCTACCTCGGCGTCCAATGGGCACGCCGCATGGTGCGCAAGGGCACACAGATCTAAATCCAGAGCTGTCCCAGCCGTTCCCCGCGGCGGCGGCGCGCTTGATTGGGAAACTACTCGACCGTACCGATGGGAACAACCCCTCTGGAGACTCCGAGCGCCAGCTCGGCGTATCCTGTGTACCTCCCCATAGGTTCCGGTTGTCCCACCATCTCTCAGGAGTCCGTTCAATGACTGTCTCTGCCCGTACCTTTTTGCGCCGCAGCTCTGCGGCAATTGCACTTTTCGCCATGGTTGCCGCAAGCGCACATGCCTTCCAGAAGAAGAAGTCCGATGCTGCCGCCGAAGGCGACAACCCCAAAAAGGTGCCTTCCTACTACGGCGCCCAGCCCGCCACGGAAAACATCGACCTCACCATGTATTCGCGGATTCGTACCGAGGGCTTCCAGCACAGCAAGGTCATGCAGTTTGGCGAAGCCTTGATGGACGGCATTGGGCCGCGCCTGACCGGTTCGCCCAACATGGCCAAGGCCAATGCCTGGACCCGCGACACGCTCACCGCGATCGGCCTGAGCAATGCGCACCTGGAAGACTGGGGCGACTTCGGTATGGGCTGGCAGCAGATCAATACCTGGGCCCGCATGGTTTCGCCCGATCCCGAACCACTCTGGCTGCAGGCCGCTCCCTGGTCGCCTTCAACCTCGGGCCCGGTGAGCGGCAATGTGGTCTACGTTCCGCTGAGCGATGCCGCCGATCTCGACAAGCTCCAGGGCAAACTCAAGGGCGCGATCGTTCTGCTGGGCGCCATGCGGCCCACGCCCGACATCACCGAACCGCTCTTCCACCGCTACACCGATGAAGAGCTCAAGGAAATGGAAGGCTACCCGGCCGCCACCAACCGTCGCGGTGCAGGCGCGCCGCCAAACATCCAGCAACTGCTCGCCGAGCGTGCCCGCCTCACCCAGCTTCGGACGCGCGCCATGAAGATGTTCACGGAGGAAGGCGTCGCCGCTGTCATTACGCCCAGCCGCGACTCCGGCGGCGGCGGTGGTACCGGCATTATCTTTGACGACAACGGCGCCAACCTCAGCCGTAATGCGCAGGTCGCGGCCAGCAAGGTCACCATCCCCAATGCGGTGATGATGATCGAGCACTACAACCGCCTCGCCCGCATGGCCACCGCCCACGTTCCCGTGACCGTCGAAGTGAACATCGAAACCAAGTTCACCGGCGACCACGAACACGGCTTCGATACGGTTGCCGAGATCCCCGGCACCGACCCCAAGCTCAAGGACGAAGTGGTCATGGTTGGCGGCCATCTCGATAGCTGGATCTCCGGTACCGGCGCTACCGACAACGGTGCCGGCTCCATCATGGCGATGGAAGCCGTCCGCATCCTGAAGGCGTTGGGCGTGCAGCCGCGCCGGACGATTCGCATTGCATTGTGGTCCGGTGAAGAGGAAGGTCTCTTCGGTTCGCTGGGTTATGTGAAGCAACACTTCGGCCAGTTCGCTCCTGCGCCGAATCAGGACCCCAATATCCCGGCCTTCATGGCACGTGCGCGCGGTCCTCTCTCCACCACCAAGGAGTGGGAGAAGCTCGATGCGTACTACAACCTCGACAACGGGACCGGCAAGGTCCGCGGCGTATACACGCAGCAGAACTGGGCGGTCGGGCCCATCTTCAAGCAGTGGATCGCTCCTCTGAATGATCTCGGCGTCAGCACCATCAGCTATCGCGACACCGGCGGTACCGACCACCTGGCTTTTGACGCGGTCGGTTTGCCGGGCTTCCAGTTCATTCAGGATCCGATGGACTATGAGACGCGCACCCACCACTCCGACATGGATACCGTGGATCGCCTGCACCCGTTCGACCTGGAGCAGGGCGCGATCGTCGAAGCCATCTTCCTCTGGAACACCAGCCAGCGCGACGAAATGATGCCGCGTAAGCCGTTCCCGCATCCTGAAGACGAACAGAAGCTCAGCGCTCCGGTGCCGAACATCTACCCCAATGCCATTGTCCCGGATGCCGGCAAGCCCTAATACAGCAGCTGGCAATCAACTCACCCCACGGTGGAGGCCACAAGCCTCCACCGTTTTACTTTTCCGCTTGACACACCAAATGGTAAGCAATAACTTACCGTAAGTGAAGGCTTACCAACAACACCAGCTCGACGCTCTCGGTGACATCACGCGCCGCGCGCTATTGGCACGGCTCCGCAAAGGGCCGCTGCCTGTGGGCGAACTGGCCCGCGGACTGCCCATCAGCCGCCCGGCTGTATCGCAGCATTTGCGGGTGTTGAAGCAGGCCCAGTTGGTGCGCGACGAAGCCATGGGGACGCGGCGCTATTACCGGATTGATCCGCGCGGACTCGCAGCGCTGCGCGCGTATCTGGATACGTTCTGGGACGACGCGTTGGAAGCATTCCAAGCTAAAGCAAATTCCCTGAGGGAGTAGAGGAAGGGAAACCGTTCAAGCCGTTTTCTCTCAAGGAAAACGGCCTTCACCACCAACTATCGAAACCGCAGTATCAGGGAATTTGCTCGAAGCTGAAGGAAGGTAGATCGCCATGCCGGAACGACAGACCGCGACCGACGAAACCATGGAGCCGCCGGTATTTCTTGAGCCCGTCCGCAAGAGCATTCGCGTGCGCACCGACACTGCGCGTGCATTTCGCATCTTCACCGAAGAGATGGATTCGTGGTGGCCGCGCTCGCACCATATCGGCAGCTCGCCGATGAAGCGTGTCGTGGTCGAGGGCCAACCCGGCGGCTCGATCTATACCGAGCAGGAAGACGGCACCGACTGCCCCTGGGGCCAGGTACTCGCCTGGGAGCCGCCGCACCGCTTCATGTTTGCATGGCAGGTAAGCGCCGAATGGAAGTTCGAGCCCGACCTTTCCAAATGCAGTGAGGTTGAAGTCCTCTTCACTCCTGCAGACGACGGCACGACACTGGTCGAGTTGGAGCATCGCAACATCCAGCGTCACGGCGGGGCCTGCACGGCGATGCGCGACATGGTCAACACGGAACCCGGCGGCTGGGGCGGGCTGTTGGTATTGTTCGTAGCGAAAGCGGAGCAGACCCAATGAAGCCTGTCCTGTGGTTTCGCGTAAGCGCCGTCATCCTGTTTCTGTTCGCCGCCGGTCACACGTTCGGCTTCCTGACTTTTCGCCCCACTTCGGCGGAAGGTCAGGCAGTTTGGTCGGCGATGAACAATGTCCACTTCTCTGAGGGCGGCGCCACCTTCAGCTATGGCAACTTCTATCTCGGCCTGGGATTGTTCATCACGTTCATCGATTTGTTTTTCGCATGGATGGCATGGCGGCTGGCCTCGATGGCACGCCGTGGAGTCAGCGACACGAGCGCGATCGCGTGGGGCATGTGCGCGCTGCAGGTGATCGGCCTCGTGCTTTCGCTGCGCTACCTCGGGATCCCGCCGGTGGTGTTCTCAGCGATCGCGGCCGGTTGTCTGGCCATGGGAGCATTGTCTGCAAGCCGTCAGGCACGTCTCACCGGATCGGTTGGGACAACTTGAAAGGGTTGTGGTGAGACGGAAGGACGGGGCCATCACACAACGGATGCAACGTGAGGAGCTTCCCTGGCGAGGTGCATACCACCCCGCGTTGCGCGTAGCATCGACAATGCATGCCGAGTATCTTTTCCCCTTCAGCCATCAAGTTCCTGCGCGGGCTCGCCCGCAACAACGACCGCACATGGTTTGAAGCGCGTCGCGATATCTATGAGCGTGAGCTCAAGGCTCCGATGCTGGAACTGATTGAGAAGGTCAACTTCGCCATGGCGGAGTTCGCACCCGATCACATCCGCACGCCTGGAAAGACCATGCTGCGTATCTATCGCGACACGCGATTCAGCGCGGACAAACGGCCTTACAAACGGCACATTGCCGCATGGTTCGGCCGCCGCAGTGCGGTGCGCACGACCGGAGCAGGCTTCTATCTGCACATCTCGCCGGCGGAAGTGCATTACGCCATGGGCGTGTTTATGCCGCTGCCGGATCAACTCCTCTCCCTTCGCCGCTCGATGGCGGACCGCCATGAGCATTTCCGCAAGGTGCTGAAACAGGTCACCCGGGCGCGTAAGGGACAGGTGGCGCTTGAACCCATCGATGCACGTGCGCTTGCGCGCATGCCCAAGGGGTTTCCACCCGATCATCCCGCTGGGGAACTGTTGCGCGCCCGGCGCTGGGGTGTACAGTGTTCCTCGCCCTCGGAAGAAGCTTTCGAACCGCGCTTTGCGGAACGGGTAATCCGGCAATTCCGCACGGCTGCACCCCTGGTGCTGGCACTCGATGAGGCCATGTTCGGCTCACCCGGCGAGGCTGCGCCGAGGCGCCGCAAGGCGATGTTTTAAGGGCGATTTCCACGACTTTTAACCTTTCCGCCCCAAAATTGGCACAAAAACCGAAGAAAACCGTAAAAAACCTGTGGAAACGGCATAATTTCGGTTGACAACGCCTTCCGCAGGGTTGATGTTGATTTCGGCGCGGTTTTCTCCGCACCCGCATGAACACTGGTGATTAGTAGTTTCAAGCCAATCAAGGTGCGGGAGATGGGTGATCAAACCCACGCTCACATTTCAAACCGTAAGGAGCAACACACAATGGCAAAGGGTATGACCAAAACGCAACTGATTCGCGCAATGGCCGAAAAGATGGAAGTCACCAGCAAGCAGGCCGGCAACTTCTTCACGCTGCTCGCTGACACTGCCGTCAAGGAAACCAAGAAGAACGGCGAGTTCACCATTCCCGGCATCGGCAAGCTCGTCAAGGCAGAGCGCAAGGCTCGCGTGGGTCGGAACCCCCAGACCGGCGAGGCCATCAAGATCAAGGCCAAGACCGTGGTCAAGTTCCGCGTCGCCAAGGTCGCGAAGGACACGATCGCTCCGCCCAAGAAGTAGTTTTGGCGCAAGCTGTGAAGGGCCGGAGATGCCTATGCATCTCCGGCTTTTCATTTTCTGATTTGTTTAGGCTTCGACAGGCTTGGGAAGAAACGCTCGCACAATCAGGGACACACCCAGCGAGATCACCACGCCGCGGATCAATGTTTCCACGTTGTAGCTCCAGCCGAAGACGGCAAACGTGACCACAACCCCAACCATGTAGATCTCACCCACCGTCGACTGCAACCAGTGCGGCGTTGTTCCCGCGGACGGAACGCGCGGCGTGAGTGAAGGAAGAAAGCGCGGTACCCGGGCAGCGTACTCGCGATACGCCTCGCCAAAGCGAGCCATGAGAAATGGTTCCTCGGCAATGGCCAACCGGATCTGAATCACCCAGATGAGAACAATGGTGAAGATCGCGCCGCTGGGCGGCATGATGAGCGCAACGCCGAAGGTATGCAGCAGCGTACCCAGGTACAGAGGATTGCGGAGATAGCGATACGGTCCATCCGCGAGCAGCGTGTCCCCATGCATTGCCGAGGACTTCACCACACTGGAGCTCACGTAGGCGGCGCCCCAGATGCGCAACCAGGCACCGAGCGCGGCAAATACCGTGGCGATAACAAGCCACGTCACGGCAGACGCGTTGAAGCTCAACCAACCCAGGTGGGCGGTTGCATTCATCAGGACCTGCCAGGTGTATTCGCGCCGCATGTCCAGCGGCTGTAGCCATGGCGACCAGAAGCCAAGGACGTAAATGACCGCATGGATCCAGTACCGCGCACGATATTCAAATGCTGTAGCGCCCATCAGTGAGCCCGCTCCGTTTCAAATCCGCCGATTGTAGGCTGCAGTGTATCGATCGCCTGGGGATGCAATTCGTCCTTGTAGATCACTCCGCTCTTCATCACGAAGCTCACATGCTGCAGCAGCCGCACGTCCTGCAAGGGATCACCCTTCACCGCAATCACATCCGCCCACTTGCCGGCATCGAGCGAACCGGTTTTCGCGGTCCATCCCATCAGGTCGGCTGCATTCACGGTCGCACTCTGCAGAGCGGCCAGTGGCGACATGCCGTATTCGTGTACATAGACTTCGATCTCATGCGCATTCAGGCCGTGCGGATACACCGCGGCATCCGTGCCCATGGCCACCTTCACACCGGCCGCGATGGCGCGCTTGTGATTGGCGCGCGCGACGGAAGTCACGTCGATCATCTTCTGTTTGTAGAACACCGGCAGCGAACCGTATTGGCGATACCAGTCGTAGAGATAACTGGTCGGCACAAGGTAGGTGCCATGCTGTTTCATCGCCGCGATGGAAGCATCGTCGATGTAGCTGCCGTGTTCGATGGAATCGACGCCGGCCTGCGTCGCCCACAGAATCGCCTGCGCTCCATGCGCATGCGCGGCAACTTTGCGGCCGAGACGATGGGCGTCCGCCACAATCGCCTGCATCTCTTCGAGCGTGTACTGGCTGGCCTGCGGATCGTCGCCTTTCGAAAGCACACCGCCCGATGCGCCGATCTTGATGAGATCAGCGCCGTACTTGATGTTCTCGCGAACCTTGTGCTGCACTTCCGCGACGCCGTCGGCCACGCCCTCGCCCACCACGTGGTATTGCTGCGGCAGCAGGTTTTCATCCATGTGCCCGCCGGTGATGCCCAGCGCCGGGCCGGAGGCCTGCATGTGCGGCCCGGGGACATGGCCGGCGTCGATCTCATCGCGCAGCGCGACATCCGTGAAGCCATTCGCGCCAACATTGCGCACACTGGTGAATCCCGCTTCGAGCGTGGTCTTCGCGTTCTCCACGCCCAGGATCGCTTCCTTGCCTGGCGTCATCGAGAGCTCAAAGTAGGGATCGAAATCCACGCTCATCGTGAGGTGCGTGTGCACGTCAATCATGCCAGGCAGGAGTGTGTACGCGGTGAGGTCGACTTCGCGATCACCGGCTTGCGCTGGCGTTGAGGCTGTCGGCGCAAGGCCAGTAATCCGGTCACCCGTAACGATCACCGTTTCCGAGCTGAGTTCCTTGCCGGAATGAACATCGATCACATGTCCGGCACGCAACAAGGTACGGCCGGCAGCAGGCTTATACGCAGGCTGCTGAGCAACTGCGATCGAGGTCGCAGCGATGAACGCAGCAGCGATCGAAACAAATAGCGCGGCCCAACGAAACGATGGCTTCATGGCTGTGCCTTTCCTGCCTGGGAGTGCTCGTGGATGAACGAAGGGTGATCTCACCTGATAGTACAAGGAGGGTTTGTCTCTGCCGCCGATATGGCCATCAAGAAAGGTCGGCTGCGCGCGCGAATTCCTGGGAGCGCGACGGATCAAACGCAATCTCTGCACCGTTGCGCATGCCTAACGCTTCCGCAGCATTTGGCTCCTTGCGGGTCAGCTTGACGTAGTCCGCGAAGGTCATCAGCACATGCGACGGTTTGCCGCGGTGTGTAACGACTACCGGTCCGCGTGCTGCAGCTTTCTTAGCCTTGCCAAAGCTGTGATTGAATTCGACGCTGGAAAAGGTGGCCGTCGTGATGGCTCCTATAGGGATGTTGCTATTTTGCGCCGTGATCCCCAAGGGCCGTGAGAATTGCGTCGAAGTCTTCTACGCCGCTGTATTCGATGATCACTTTTCCCTTGCCGCGCTTGTCTTCAATCGTGACTTTTAGTCCCAGCGAGCGGCGCAACTGCTCCTGCGCTTCCTTCACATTGGGATCCTGAACAACTACGGCCTTTGCCTTGTCCTGCTTGGCTTCAGGATTCAACAACCCTTGCACATAGCTTTCGGTCGAGCGCACGGAGAGATGCAATGCCAGCACTTTCTGCGCGGCTGCCGCGATGCTTTCCGGGGATTCAAGTGCAAGCAGCGCCCGCGCATGTCCGAAGGTGAGTTCGCCGGCTTCAACGTGCTGCTGAATGCCTGCAGGCAATTTCAAAAGGCGCAGAAAGTTCGCGACCGAAGCGCGTTCTTTTCCGGTACGCACCGCCATCTGTTCCTGCGTCATCTGGAACTCCTGGCTCAGGCGCTGATAAGCGCGAGCCTGTTCCATGGGGTTCAAGTCGGCACGCTGCAGGTTTTCGACGATGGTCATTTCCATCGCCTGCACATCGGAGACTTCACGCACGACTGCTGGAATCGTTTCCTTGCCCGCCTTCTTGCTGGCCAGCAGACGCCGCTCGCCGGTCACCAGCGTGTAGCGGCCACCTTCCCCTTTGCGAACGACGATCGGCTGCACCACGCCCGAAGCCGCAATGGAGGCAGCGAGCTCGGCAAGCTTGGCTTCATCAAACTGTGTACGAGTCTGGAAGGGATTGCGATCAATCAGGTCCACGGCGATTTCGAAGGGTTTCCCATCTGGCGCAGCCTGGACAACGGCCTGGGGAGGGGAAGCAACCGGAGCGGCAGGCTTCGACGGCAGAAGCGATTCCAGCCCTTTGCCTAAGGCTCGGCGCTTGGGATCATTTTTGTTCATTAACATGCTAGGTTCCTCTGCAAATCTTTCTTCACGCCGGAGCGGCCCTACTCTTCGTCCTCGCTTGATGCGTTGCTATTCGCAATAACGCTACGCTTTCCTGGGCGCGGATTGGGTGCGATCATGTTGTTCCGTTCGAGCAGTTCCTGGGAAAGATCGAAGTACGCTTCAGCGCCGCGGCTCTTGGGGTCATAGACCACCGCCGGAATGCCATGGCTGGGCGCTTCGGCCAACCGGATGTTTCTGGGAATCGAGGTCGTAAACAGCTTGCGATCAAAGAAGCTGCGCAGGTTTTCGCGCACCTGCTGCGACAGATTCATGCGTTCATCGAACATCGACAGCACGATGCCTTCGAGCGACAATCCCGGATTGAATGCGGCCGCCACCTTGTCCAGCGTCGAGATGAGTTCGGAAATCCCCTCGAGCGCGAAGTACTCCGCCTGCATGGGCACCAGCAGGCCGTCGGCTGCCGTAAGTGCATTCAGGGTGAGGAAGTCGAGCGCCGGCGGACAATCCAGGAAGATGAAGCTGTAGTCGTCACGAATCTCGGTCAGCGCCTCGCGCAGACGGTATTCGCGGCCTTCGGAACCGACCAGCTCGATGTTGGCGCCAACCATGTTTTTGGTGCCCGGAATCAGCTCAAGATGATCGACACTGGTCGGGACGATCGCCTCCCTCGCGGAGACATTGCCCATGAGCAGATCGTAGGCGGAAGCCCGTTCGTCATCGCGTGGGAAGCCGAGGCCACCCGTGGTGTTGGCCTGGGGGTCGATATCGATCAACAGGCAGCGCACGCCCTGGAGGGCGAGTGCTGCGGAAAGGTTGATGGCCGTGGTGGTTTTACCCACGCCGCCTTTCTGGTTGACGATGGCAAGAACTTTGGATGCGTTGGGTTCGGGCATGCGGGTGTGGACGTTGAAGCAAATCTCCTGAAAGGTGTGCGAGAAGGCAAAGCGCTCAGCCGCATTCGGGAAAGAAAGCGGCCTTCTCCACTGTCTTGCGACATCACAGCATGAGGAGATTTGCCTAGCCTAGCAGCGTTCCACGTGGAACGCTATTCGACCTTCCGGTGGGAAGCTGAGCTGTGGCGTTCGTAGTCAGGCTGCCGCGAGAGCGTACGGGGCTCAAGACGGTTGGCGGGTGGACGGCGGCGGCGGTTCGGAAGCAGAACGGCCAACACCACGGTGACACCGAGCAGAAGAATGAGCCACAACTGCGGAATACCGAATGTGCCACCTTCTCGCGGAACGCGCGTCTGCACCGCAATGGTGGGATCCATTCGGTCCGCAACCGAATCCTTCGCTCCCGCAGCTTCCGCAAGAGCGTCGCGCACACAAGGGAACTTCGCGGCGAGCCCCTCGCGGCTCAAGGGGATATGCCTATCCCACGCCGATGTGAGATCCCAACCCCCGCCTACCGGCTGGAAATGGAACACGACGTCATTGTCGTAGTAAAGGTCGCGCTGCCACTTTCCAGACGCCTGGCTGACTTCACGTTTGTCCTGAAGGGGATGCCCACAATGGCGAATGATCGCCACATCGTCGTTCGGCGTAGCGAACGCTGGAAGGGCAAAGGCGGCAAAGCAGCAGAGAACGGCAACACGCGACGTTTTCATGGCATTTCCGATACTACAAGCAATTTGGTGTTTGAAAGCAAGAGAGCAATGTTCCACGTGGAACATGATGCTTCCACAGCCCTTTATCCGCGACGAAACAGTTGCAGGAAACGGCTATGCCCACCAGGGATTGCGATCACCTCCACCGGTGCATCGAAACCCATCACCGGCTCGTCCGTGCCCAGAATCGCCATCCATCCATCGGAAGCGATCCGCTCCCACGCACTGGAAACGGCCAGATTCATATGATCGACAGCCCGAAGCGCCACGCAGTCGAACCTTCTCATCTCGGGCATATCTTCCACCCTGCCCGCCCAGACCTCGGTCTTCAAACCCAGAGTTCGGACAGCTTCTCGGAGGAATGAAGCCTTCTTTCCCTGAGATTCAGCCAGACAAACGGCAATTTCAGGCAGGAGCAGCTGCACGGGAATTCCTGGGAATCCAGCCCCGGAGCCAAAATCCAGCAACGTCGCTCCAGTAGGGAGCCTGCTCTTGAGCACGTCTCCCGCGAACAGGCTTTCCCCAAAGTGTCGCTGCACAATCTGCTCAGGCTCGCGTATCGCGGTCAGGTTGGTTCGCGCGTTCCAGCGCAGGAGCAGGTCCAGATACTCGCCCAACTTGCCGAGCAACTCGGTGGACACTTGTGCGCCCTTCCCACCCTGGGGATCCAAATAGGGCGTCAGCAGCCTGGCGAGCTCAGAACCCTCCAACGCCGCCACTAACTATCTCTCGCTGCACTGTCTACAGACCAGGCCGAAGCTTCGGCAACCAATCGCGCAAATAGCGCCCGCGACGCTGCGCTGATCTCATAGCTCCGCTCGGGGTGCCACTGCACGCCGAGCAGAAACTGAGGCCTGCCCGAGAGCTCCACATCCGGCTTCCAGGCAGGGTCATTCTCCACCGCCTCGATCACCGCATCGTCCGGGCAGCGGGCCACAATGCGCAGGCCCTCTCCAGGAGACGCTATCGCCTGGTGATGGCTGGTATTCACCGGGAGCCGCAGAAATCCGTCGGTGGCAGGAGCCTCCATCTGAAGCTCCGGCGTTGCCGAAATCAACTCGCCCAGCAGACTTTCCGGCGGCACCAGAACGGTGTGTGCCACAGCTACCTTGCTGCCGGCAGAGTGGTTGACCGGCACCGGTGTCAAATCCTGGACCAACGGACCGCCGCGCCAGGCATTCAGAGACTGCACACCAAAGCAAATCGCGAGCACAGGCTTGCCGAGATGCTGGGCCTCGTCCAGCAGCAAGAAGTCGCAAGCTTCGCGCGCCGCGTCAGGCGCCGCGCTTGCCGGATCCACCTCCGCGCCGTAGACCGCTGGATCTACGTCCGCCGGACTACCCGGCAGGCAAATTCCCTGACACTCTGCAATCAGTGCTTTCAATTCATCCGCCGGCTGCGCTAACTCAACCCTGACCGGCTCCCCACCCGCCCGGCTGACCGCTTCCGCATAGTGAGGCCAGGAACGCTGGTTATACGCCTGATCGTTGCTGGTGGGAACGGGAATCGCGATGCGAGGGATCATGCTGGTCGTCACCTTCTCCTATCTAGTGTAGCGCAGGACTAGATGTTAGGTATTCGATGTTAGATGTTTAGAATCAATCACTTGACACGGAATATCGGCGCATTTGGCCCAGACTTTAGGCTCTCGTGTGACCAGTTTTCGGTGTAGCCTGTTGCGGTGAGCCGCGAGGAAGATGTCGAAGTAGTTCAGATTGAGGGCCGGGATGTGCGAGTCACGCATCCGGGCAAGCTCTACTTTTCCCGAGAAACCAAAGTGTCGAAGCTGGACCTGGTTCGCTATTACCTTTCTGTATCCCCCGGCGCTTTGCAGGGAATACGCGACCGGCCCATCGTGCTGAAGCGCTTTGTCAATGGAGCGGAGGCCGAGCCCTTTTATCAAAAGCGGGCGCCCGACAATCGCCCGGAGTGGCTGCGGACGGTAACGCTCTCCTTCCCTTCCGGCCGCACCGCCGAGGAAGTAGTCGTCGATGACGCCGCTGGACTTGCGTGGATCGTCAACCTCGGCTGCATTGAGCTGCATCCCCACCCGGTGCGGACAGCCGACCTCGATCATCCTGACGAACTGCGCGTGGATCTCGATCCCGGTCCGGGCGTGGTTTGGGACGATGTGCGTAAGGTTGCGCTGGAAGTGCGTGCGTTGTTGGAGGACATGAAGCTGGTGCCGTTCGTGAAGACCAGCGGATCGCGTGGCATCCACATCAACGTCCGTATTGAACCGCGCTGGAGCTTCACGGAAGTCCGCCGCGCTGCGTTGGCGCTATCCCGTGCGGTCGAGCGCCGCGTGCCGGCGCTGGCCAGTTCCAAGTGGTGGAAGGAAGAACGCCACGGAGTCTTCCTCGACTACAACCAGAACGCGAAGGACCGCACCACTGCTTCGGCGTATTCCGTGCGGCCGCTTCCGGACGCTCGTGTTTCCGCGCCACTCGCATGGGATGAGGTCGAGGCATGCGAGCCCGGCGACTTTACGGTGTTCACCATGCCTGCACGCTTTGAGAAGATCGGCGATCCGCATGCGCAGATGGATAGCGCGATTGGAACGCTGGATGCTTTGCTTGAATTAGCAGCACGCGATGAAGCGGAGGGTCTTGGTGATGCTCCCTGGCCACCTCATTTCGCCAAGCAGGCTGGTGAGCCGAAACGTGTGCAGCCTTCCAAAGCCAAGGCGGATAAAAGCTTCAGCGATCAGATGGACGAAGGCTTTGGCGCGCATCGCTTCCGCAAGCAGTCCACGCGCGCGAAGAGTAAGTCCGCGGAGCCAGCCGCAACAACAGGCGAAGGGGCGAGCGCAGGCGAAACCAACGCGGACGCTGCTCCACCTAAACGGCGAGGCCGCACACCAAAGTTCCCGCTCCTGATCATCGCTCATTCCCAGGAAAAAGAAGCCGCGCTGGCGGGGCTCGCGCGATGGAAGGCGAAGTATCCCGAAGCTGCGCAGCACCTGGCTGTAGATGATGTGCTTGTCGATCGTCAGCGTGGCAGCGCAATGATCTGGTATCGCATTCGCGTGAACCTGCGTCACGTACCTGAAGACCTGCGCCCATTACAGGAGACTCCAGATCCTGACGATGATCCGACACGTGCGTGGCGTGAGGGTGCTGCGCAGGAGGCCAAACAAGAGGAAACGCCCGACACATAGTTTTCAGGACCGTCAGGTCATGCTCGCCCGAACATGGGCAGGGGCAAAAGCAGGTCTCTCCGTTCCGGCGCGGAAGCGCCTCCGGTCGAGATGACAGTGTGGTGGTGGGAAGGCCGGAACAGCAGATCCCCTACGGCGGGGTCCCCATCGGGCGGTCTCTTTGCCCGAATGGGGTGTGGGGATGACAACCAGAAAACAAAAACGCTATCAGCGCGCTTCGGGAAATATAGCGCTCAACTCCTGAGGCGCCACAACCTCGAGTTGCGCATACGTGCAATCGGCGGGCGGTTTGTCCGTGCGCCACCTTCTGAACTGAGCCATATGCCGGAAGCGATCACCCTGCATGTGTTCATAGGCAACTTCCACGACCAGCTCCGCACGCAGCGGCTGCCAGGACAGATCCTTCCCTTGCGACCAGCGGCTCTGCCCGCCAGGCATGCGGCCTGTTGCATGGGCTTCCGCCTCGGCCCAACCGGCCCACGGATGGCCTTCGAGCGCGTTCTCACGATACGGTGCCAGGAAGCTCACCAGCTCCGCTCGTTTTGCAGCGGTGAAGCTCGAGCACACACCCACATGCTGTAACGCGCCGGCATCGTTGTACAGTCCCAGCAGCAGAGACCCGATCAGCGTCCCTTCACCGTTCTTGTGCCAGCGAAAACCCGCGACGACACAGTCACAATCACGTTCATGTTTCACCTTCAGCATGGTGCGTTTGTCCGGAAGATACGCGCCGGCGAGAGGCTTGGCCATCACACCATCCAGACCTGCACCTTCAAAACGGCGGAACCAATCTTCCGCGACAATCTGGTCTTGCGTGGCGGGCGTGATGTGCAGTGGTGGCGCTGCGTTCTCCAGTAGCTTCTCCAACTCCGCACGGCGCACACGGAACGGCTCGCCCATCAGATTGCGGTCGCCTACCGCGAGCAGATCGAAAAAGACCACCGACGCCGGCATCTGTTCCGCCAGCATCTTAACCCGCGATGCTGCGGGATGGATGCGAAGCTGCAGCGCATCGAAGTCAAGCGCGCCATCGTGGGCAATGACCACTTCTCCATCGAGCACGCAGCGCTCCGGCAACTGCGCTTTCAACGGCTCAATGAGATCGGGAAAGTAGCGGTTCAGAGGCTTGGTGTCGCGGCTTTGGATGTGGATGTCGTCGCCATCGCGAAAGATGATGGCGCGAAATCCATCCCACTTGGGCTCAAAGCTCCATGCATCACCGGCGGGGATTCCATCCACG
>DASYEV010000061.1:0-31568 GCA_036498835.1 Acidobacteriaceae bacterium
TCCCGAAGGTAAAAAAGACGACAGGATGCTCCAATCGTCCAATTCCGCAAAGACCTCGCTTGGCTGCTTCATATGCCGACAGCATACGCCCGATGTCTACTCGGTAAAAGTGCTTAAGTAAACGCTTATGGGGCGAAGCCCTAGGTATGCGTCCAACCAACCCACGGAGGGCTGAAGGCCCGATCTATCGTGCGCCGTGATAGGTCGGGCTTTCAGCCCTCAATTCTCTGAGATGGTCGGGGACCTAGGGCTTCGCCCTAGGCTGGTATAGCGTCGCGCCTTCAGCGCTTGCATCCGGGCAGCACCTGATTTCTACACACAAGTTCGATCGGAACAATATCTCGCGCAATCGCGTACCTCCATCAACATGCGTGCCGGTCTCAAGCTTCCCTGTCTTCTTCTTGCCTCACTGTGCTCCAGCGCATTCGCGCAGCAACCCCCTGCTTCCGCAGAACCTCCCCCGACGGCAGACGCCATCATGGCGCGGGTTGCCGCCAACCAGGACCGTGCGGAAGCTGACCGGGCACATTACGTGTATGTCCAGCATGCCCGTGTCACCTCTCGCAAGGGCAGCAAGATCATGTGCGAGGAGACCACCGACTCGCGGGTCACACCTTCCGACAAGGGATCCGAACAGAAGATCGTCAAGCTTGACGGACGTCTGCTGGTGAAAGGCCGTTACGTCACCTACACCGCTCTGCCCAGGAAGCGAGCGAAAGCGACACAAGCCGCCGGCCAAACCGAGACGAAGCCAGAAGAGAAGGATGTCGATATCGAGATTGGCGACGACAGCACCGACCGCGACCTGGTCGAAAACATGCGCGAGAATCTCACCAACAGGAACTCCAAGGACGGCATCGCCGCGAACCTCTTTCCGCTCAACAGTAAGAATCAGGCCGAAGACACCTTCCGTCTGCTGGGCCGCGGTCCCATGAATGGGCGCGATGCGTACCATATTGAGTTTTCGCCTAAAGACAAGAGCGACTTCGGTTGGAAGGGCGATGCCTGGATCGACTCAAGCGAATTTCAGCCGATCCTGGTGCGGACCGCGATGTCCCGCAAGATTCCTTTCGCCGTGCGGACGATGCTGGGCATCAACCTGCCGGGTCTGGGCTTTACCGTCGTCTATGCTCCGCAGGACGGCAAGCTGTGGTTTCCAGTCAGCTTCGGCACCGAGTTCAAGATCAAGGTGCTGTTCTTCTTCAACCGCACGATCGTGATCGCGGCGGAGAATCGGGACTTCGAGCGCACCCACGTCACCACCACGGTCCACACAGCGGAAGCAACACCAATACCCGAGTCTCCCCAATGAAAAATCGCTCCCCGCGGGGAGCGATTTCCTAACTACAAGAAGCGGTGCGGCTTACGCGCTGACTTCCACTCCGCGCCAGAACGCCACGTGGTGCTTCACGCTGCGCGCTGCCGGCTTTGGATTGGGGTAATACCAAGCCGCATCGGGATTTTCCTGGCCGTCTACAAGCACGGTGTAGTACCGCGCCGAGCCCTTCCAAGGGCAGGTCGAACTGGTCGAACTGGGGCGCAAAAATGCCCGGTTCACTGTCTCTTCGGGGAAGTAGACATTCCCTTCAATTGTTTCGACCTTGTCACTTTCAGCGATCGTCTGTCCGTTCCAAATTGCCTTCGCCATCATCCACCTTCCAATGAATTCAATCACTTACGGGACCCAACTCTACACCCGTTCGCGCTCCAGGAGCGGCCCGGCACCGGTTACCACTCAATGGCACCTAGTCGTTTATAGCACATTCTATTGGAATTGGAAAGCATCACGTGGCATTCCTACAGAACGGTGTAGAAATGGGTCCCAGCTTCCGTCCTCTCCAGCTCAGTTCTCTGTTGGCCGCTCAGCGTGGTCGATCACCAGGACATCCACCGAGCTCCTGGCGGGTTCCAGCTTGAGTCCCAACTGCTCCTGCACGGCGGTAAAGATTCCCGGAGGAGCGTTGGGGTCACTGGTCGGCGCTTCGTTCGGTGTCCACTTCAACAGGAAGTCAAACTTCCCCGGTAACTCGGTCTGATCCACGACGGGCCGGTCCACCATGGACTGCATCAGTCCGGCGAAATCATGCATGGAGTTATTGGTGAAGCGCCATTCGCGCCCGTTGCCGGTCTGATCCGGCAACTCGCTGGGGTCATGGGCGGACTTCACCAGCTTCGACCCGCCCTTGCCAATCCGTACGGCGTAGACAGAAAGCTCGCGGCTGTCATGGTGGAAGGTCACATGGAAGCGCTCGGCAAGCAGCTTCTGCACCATGCCCTGAAATTGCTTAAGGCTCGCATAACCTTCAACATCCGGCACACCATCCACGTTGTACCTCGCGGTAGCGAACCAGGCCGGAGCATTCACGATCTGCTTGGGATGGATCCCGTAGGCGAACATGAGCATGTTCTGAACGGATTCGTTCTCAAGATGAATACGCCGGCCCCGGGTTTGGAATCCCTGGCCATGAGCATCCGGGTCGGCGGGTTTGATGGTGGCCACATCGAAGGACGGGTTGGCATTCGCCGCCATGGGCTTCAAATCCTGCGCATATCCCATGGCGCTCGCAAGCGCGAGGCACACAACCGTGAGCAACCAGGACTGAGATTGTCTGCGCAAACCGACTCCCACCGTATTTTCCTAATCCCTAATCCCTGGACCCTAAACCCTCGCCCTCAAGCCACGGCTTCGACAACCGGCCGGGTCGATTCGGGATTCGGCTTGCGCAATTCCCGAGGCTCATCGCTGGGCTTCGGTGGCCCAATCTTCTTCGAATACGTGCACGGCTTGCCGGCAGGCTGCTCCTCTGCCGCGCCTTTTTTCGCGCGCCGTTTGGGCAGCATTTCGTGGTTGTTCGGACACACGAGGAATGTGCCTTCACTGTTCGCGTGTTCCACCAGGTAGCTGGCATTGCACTTGGGACACGGCCCCGGAACCAGCTTCTGATTGCTGGTGAAGTCGCACTTCGGATACCGAGTGCAGCCATAGAAGGTGTCGCCGCGGCGATTCTTCCTCGCCGCGATCTCCGCGCCACACTTCGGACAGGGAACTTCCAACAGGTCCTGTTTCACGTACTTGCACTTCGGATAGCCGGAGCAGGCGATGAACTCGCCGTACTGGCCTTCACGCTGCAGCAGCGGCTTGCCGCATTTCGGACACGGCTCATCGAGCTGGACCGGCGGCTTTTGCTGAACCTTCTGGTTCAGCTTCCGGATCGTTTTGCAGGGTGGATCTTCGTTATACCCGGGGCAGGCCATGAAGGGTCCCCACGGCCCATTGCGAAGCACCATGGTGCGCCCGCAGTTATCGCAGAACTCTTCTTCCTGCTCCGCGTCCTGGGCACCCGGCGAACTCAGGTCGGGCTTGGCCGCGAAGTTTTCCTTGGTGAAGTCGCAGCTCGCCGGATCGACGGTCACGCGCTTCCAGCTCGCCATCGCATCCTTCAATACGTCTTTGAGCTTGGCGCGCTCGTGTTCGGTGACTTCAACAATCTGTTCTTCGCCGTTCTCGTCCACGCCACGCACCTGCACGGTGGCGTGACCGAACTTGTCATGCGCCTTCGCCAGCACGGCCTTGGGATCTTTCTTCCAGGCCGCCGCGCTGACCGGCATCGGCTTTTCCTTAGTGAAGTTCGAGCATGAATAGAAGCTGCCGAACTTGCCCCACTTCAGATATAAAGGCGCGCCGCATTTGTCGCAGACCTCGTCGGTTTCCTGCTCCATCGCCTTGACGTCTTCCATCTGCTTTTCGGCGACCTTCAGCTCTTCTTCGAAGTGCTCGTAGAAGCCCTTGAGCAAATCGGTCCACTTCTCCTTGCCTTCTTCCACATCATCCAGTTCGCTTTCCAACTGGGCCGTATAGCCGGTCTCAAAGATGTAGGGGAAGTTCTTAACCAGGAGTTCGGTCACCACCATGCCCATCTCCGTGGGCACCAGCTTCTGCGCGATCTTCTTGACGTAATCGCGCTCCTGGATCGTGGTGATGATGGACGCGTAGGTCGACGGACGTCCGATGCCTTTTTCTTCCAGCGTCTTCACCAGGCTCGCTTCGTTGAAACGTGGCGGAGGCTGGGTGAACTTCTGCTGGGCATCGATCTTTTCCTTGATCAGCGACTGCCCATTGTTCAACTGAGGCAGGCGGCGATCGCCGGAACCATCTTCGCTGGTCGCATCCTTCGCCGCTTCAGCTTCCGCATCGCCGTCGGCGCTTGCGGCACTCTGCTTCTTGTCCTGCACCGCGTTGGCGGCAGCCGCAGCGCGGGCCTTCTTGTTGTCTTCCTCGAAACGCAGGAAGCCATCGAATTTAAGAATGCTTCCGGTCGTGCGGAAGTCGTAGGTGTGATCGGCTTTGGCCTCGATGTCCACGGTCGTCTGGTCGGAAATCGCAGGCGTCATCTGGCTGGAAACCGCACGCTCCCAGATCAGCTTGTACAGGCGGTATTGCTCATCGCTCAGATACTTGCGGATGTCGGCGGGTGCGAAGCTGACGTTGGTCGGACGAATGGCTTCGTGCGCGTCCTGAGCGTCTTTCTTGCTCTTGTAGACATTCTCTTTTTCGGGCAGGTACTTCGCGCCGAATTTTGCGCCAACGTAGTCGCGAATCTCCTTCACTGCATCGGGACTGATGCGTGTGGAATCGGTACGCATGTAGGTGATCAAACCCACGGTACCTTCATTGCCGATGTCGATGCCTTCATACAGCCGCTGTGCCACGCCCATGGTGCGGCGCACGTTGAACCCGAGCCGGCCGGCGGCCTGCTGCTGCAACTGACTGGTGGTGAACGGAGGCCTGGGGTTCTGGCGGCGCTCTTTCTTTTCAACCGAGCGCACGCGCCAGGTTGCCTTTTCGAGTTGCGACAAGACTTCGTCGACCGCCTCCTTGTCGGGAAGCGCATTGGCCAGAAACTGTTCCTTGCCGTCGGCATCCGTGCCATTCGAGACGCGAACCGGCGTTCCCTGCACACCGACCATGCGGGCTGTAAACTCCTGCCCGCCCTTGCCGGGCGTCAGGACCGCATCAATATTCCAGTACTCCACGGGATTGAACGCGGCGATCTCGCGCTCACGTTCGACAATCAGCCGCAGGGCGACCGTTTGCACGCGTCCCGCGCTGAGTCCACGCTTCACCTTGTCCCAAAGCAGCGGAGAGATCTGGTAGCCCACCAGGCGGTCGAGAACGCGCCGCGTCTGCTGCGCATCAACGAGATTTTCATCCACGTCACGGGTGTGTTCGAACGCAGCCTTGACCGCCTTCTTGGTGATCTCATTAAAGGTTACGCGCTGGATGGTCGTCTTACCCTTCACCGCAGGCAGCAATTGCATTCTCAGGTGCGCAGCGATGGCCTCGCCTTCGCGGTCAGGGTCAGGCGCCAGGAATACAGCGTCGCTCTTCGCGGCCAGCTTCTTCAGCCGGTCGACGACCTTCTCCTTGCCAGGCGACACGATGAGCGTCGGCTCAAACGTCCGATGCTTCAGCTCCACGCCGATGTCGTTCTTGGGCAGGTCCATGATGTGGCCGATCGAGGCCTCCACTACATAGTCGCTGCCGAGATATTTGTTGATCGTCTTCGCCTTGGCCGGCGATTCCACGATCACGAGATTCTTGCCCATTTCTATACCTGCCGGGAGCAGAGGCCGCTTGCCGCTCTCCCGCTTTCCAAATTCCATTGCACCCTAACACGCCGTCCCGAGGTCAAGTCAAACCCTCAACCGTGTCACAAACTGTTCTCTTGGACGATACGCGACTGCTTCCCGGTACGTTCCCGGCCATTTGCTAGAGCGGTTTCAGAAGCGCTTCTCTCAAGATGTATCGCGAACCGAGCGTGTCGGACCCACACACTCTCTCTCGGGGGAAACGGCGTTTCTCCACACTTGCGTGGTGATAACAGGAGAGAGAACCGCTCTAGAAGCAGCGGACATAGTTTTTACCCGGCATCTGCCGGACGCGGCCAGCCAACTCCAACTCAAAAAGCGCCGTAAATATTTCTCCAGAAACCATTTTCGGCTCAAGCAACTCAATCAATTCATCGAGTTGCAGCGCCTCGTCCTGCCGGAGAGCGTCCATCACCAGCCGTCCGTGCTCGCTCAAAGAAGCTGTTGGCAGAGACGATTCGCTCCATAAGGATGCAGTTTCGCTCCCGGAAGATTCATCGGCCGCCTGCCGAACCTCCAGATCCGCCCGTACCTGGGAGGGCAAATCTTCCCAAACATCTTCCCAGGTCGCGGTCAGTTTGGCGCCCTGCTTAATCAGCGTATTCGGTCCCCATGCGTTGCGATTGGTCGCATTGCCGGGCACCGCGTACACATCGCGCCCTTGCTCAAGCGCACAACGCGCGGTAATCCGCGTCCCGGAATATTCGGCCGCTTCGACCACCAGCACGCCAATGCTCATGCCGCTGAGCGTGCGGTTCCGGATCGGGAAGTTCTGCGGCGCTGGAAATGTTCCCAACGGGAATTCGCTGACCAAGGCTCCGCCCTGCGCAACGATCTGCTCGGCGAGCTTCTTGTTTTCCTTGGGATAAATCACATCGACGCCCGTTCCCCACACCGCGATCGTCGTGCCGCCGGCATCGAGCGCACCCTTGTGCGCACAGGTGTCCACACCGCGAGCCATGCCGCTCAGGATCGCCAGACCGCGCCGCGCGAGATCACGGCTCAACATTTCTGCCATGCCCGATCCGTACGGCGAAGGATGCCGCGTACCCACAACCGCGAGAGCCGCACGGTTCAGGATTCGCGCATCGCCGCGCACCCACAATACTGCCGGCGGATCGTAAATTTCCAGAAGCCTCGCGGGATAGTTCTCTTCGTCCGGCGTCACGAACACCGCACCCGCAGCCGAGGTAAGCTCAGCCTGCTTGATGGCAACCTCGCGAGCCCGGCCATCGAAACAAAACTGCGCGGCTTCCGCAGGCATGCCGACACCTTCAAGCTCCGTCAATGAAGCGGAAAACACGCGCTCCGCACCACCCAGGCGCTGAACCGCACGCGCACATCGTGCCGGTCCCATGCGTGGCGTCAACGCCAGGCCAAGCCAACCGAGGCGAGCCTCTTCCTGCTGATTTTCAAGCGCCAACTTTCTCTCCGTGGTGCACTCGCATACTACCGCACCGTGCAGAGATTCCCTTCAAAACAAGGTATCTTCTCGTGCGGCGCTCGCACTCGCCCCGGCCTACCAGAGGGTGCGAAGATTACTCGCGAGAATCTTTCGGTCGCGGCTAATCCAAATTCCCTGAAGGTGTGTAGGAAGGCGAAGCAGCTCAAGCCATTTTCTCCCAAGGAAAATGGCCTTCACTACCGCCTATCGACTCCATGGCATCAGGGAATTTGCTCTCATCACTGGAACGTTGAAATGGAGGGCGGTTGCCGCAATCATACGGTCCGGCATATCCGGCACTTCAGCTCTCGCGACGCGGCGCATGGCATCCACGATCTCGCTTGTGAAGACCGCTTCGATAAAAACATGCTCAGGATCGGCGAGAGCCTTCTTTATATCCTCATAGACTGCTACAGGAAGCCGTCCCTTCTCAACGAGATAGACGATCTCCGCAAGCGTGATAGAAGACACCGCGATGTTCTGACGGGCCTGAGCGGCTTCGTTCACAAAAGCAGCGGCATCCGCCGACAGCCGGTCGTCACCGAACAGATACCACAAAGCAGTATGCGTGTCGGCGACCCCCGTAACCGTCAAAACCGTTCACCGAAAGTCTCGAACATCTCGGAGCGGCTGCTTTCGATTTCTTCTGCGCTCGGGGCTTGTCCGTATTTTGCGAAACTGCCCTGCCCGGTTTTGAAGGGTTGAGCGTCGGGCAAGCGATCAAGGGAAGTCAGGTCGCGTTCGACAATGCTCCGCACATAACCCGCAACAGAAAGCCCGTGGGCATTTGCATGCGCCTTCACTGCGGATTCAAGTTCAGTGGGTAAATCGATCTGCATACCGGCCTCTCTTCAAGTTTAACTCTTGTGCCCCACGAAATTACAATAGAAACCGTGTCCCTTGCGGTTGCTGCCATCCACTTCCTGAACCCCGCCCCGCTGATGTGGGACCTTGAACACCCCCCGCTCGCCGCGGAACTCGCACAACGCTATTCGCTGCGCTACATGCCGCCTTCCCAGTGTGCCGCAGAGGTCCTTTCCGGAAAATCCGATCTTGGACTGATTCCCATTGCTTCGCTGACTCCTGAGCTTGCGATCGTTCCCGGCTGCGCGATCGCATCATTGAGCGATGTACGCAGCATCCTGCTGCTAGTCAAAAACCCGGGCAATCTGCCCGTTGCCGAAGCCATCAAGCAAGTCCGCACCGTCACGGGCGACACGGCCTCTCGCAGCTCGATCGCCTATGCCCACATTCTCTTCGAGCGTTTCTATGGAGCCGCCCCGGTCTTCACGGAACAACCCGCGGACCCGGTCACCATGCTCGCCAACGCGGATGCAGCCCTGCTGATTGGAGATCCCGCCTTGCTCGCGCGCGAGCATCGTCAGGAAATTGAAGCCGCGCATGGCAGCCCATTGCTGTGGCTGGATATCGCCGCCCTGTGGCGCGAACATACGAGTCTGCCCTGGGTTGCGGCAGTGTGGGCCGTGCGGCCGGAATCCCTTCCACGCGAAGGCATCTCGTCACAACAACTGGTTGCCGATCTCAATGCCAGCCGGGACCACGGCCTGTTGCATGTCGACGATCTGGTACGTGAATGGACACCTCGGCTGCCAGTACCCGCCGCCACGATCCACACCTACCTGACACACAACATTCATTACGCGCTCGATGCCGAATGCCTCCAGGCCATCGTGCTTTTCCGTAAGCTCGCCATGGAAACCGGCATCCTTCCCCCGCTGCCCGATCTCAACCTGCTGTAGCAGCGAGTTGCTTGAGCGCACCAGCGAAAAACAAACCCACTGAACGGCGCGACTACCCGCGCGCCATCCGCGTCTTATCACCAGCATGCGCACCTTGTTCCAATCCAGTCTTGCCGGCGCACGCGCATTCGCGCTGGTGCAGGCGGCGCAACATGCGGGCTCAGTGCACCATCACCATACGCTGGTCACGTTCTTTTTTCATCTCGGCATGGTCGGCCTGTTTCTTGTTTCTGTTGTCGACAGTTCCTTTGTGCCGCTGCCGATTCCCGGCGTCACCGACGTCATGATCGTCGTCTACGCGGCTCAGCATGCCAATGTCATCCTGCTGGTGCTGATCGCGACATTGGGTTCCGCAGCCGGAGGACTTTTTTCGCACGCCGTGGGACAGGCGGGAGGGCTGGGCTTTTTGCAGAAGCATGTCCGGCCCGCCTTGCTCACCCGCATCACCCGTTGGGTAGAAAAACACGCGATTCTCGCGGTCGCTGTTCCCGCGATCCTTCCGCCGCCCATGCCGCTTTCACCGTTTGTGCTGGTCGCGGGCGCGGTGCATATGTCGCGCCGCAAGTTCATGACCGCATTCACAGCCAGCCGCTTCCTGCGCCATGCCCTCGCCGCATGGCTTGGTGTGCACTATGGCCGTCAGGTTCTTCACATCTGGACAGCCTTCACCGATCGCTGGGGAACCCCTATCCTGATCGTTCTTTGGACAGTCATCCTGCTGTTCACAGGCATTGGCATCTGGCGGCTGTACCGCTCGTCGCGGGGCATGAATCTGCAGGGCACGCAACGCTTACCGCACACCCTGGAGCAAACTCCCTGATGCGATGGTGCCGATACCCTTGCATGAGTCCACGGTGGTAAACTACCTATGTGCCGGGTCCTACGCGACGTATTCCCGCCAACCCCGCCAGGTCCGGAAGGAAGCAACGGTAACGGGTCGATACGGGCGCAGTAGGGTAACCCGGTACTTTTTCTTTGTGCGGAATATTCCTTTTCCCATCTCAATCTGCGTAGCATCCCGAGTGCCCTTGTTGGGCCTTTCGCCTCGGCACGCGATAAGATGGCGTCTGCCGTATCAAGTGGAGGAAACCTGAGTTGAGTCTGACATTGCATCCCAGACAGAGCGTGCGCGCAAAAATTTCATCCGTCGGAGCTTATGTTCCGCCACGCCTGCTGACCAATGAAGATCTCGAGAAGATGGTCGCCACCAACAACCAGTGGATTGTGGAGCGCACCGGTATCCGCGAGCGCCACATCGTGGACAAGGGCGTCGCGACCAGCGACCTCGCCGCAAAAGCCGCGCAGCTCTGCCTCGACAAGCGCGGTATTGCCGCCACAGATGTGGACGCAATTATTGTCGCGACCGTCACACCCGACATGCTGTTCCCCTCGACCGCCTGCCTGGTGCAGAACAAAATTGGCGCAACCGGTGCATGGGGTTTCGATCTTTCCGCCGCTTGTTCAGGCTTCCCTTATGCTCTCCAGGTCGCGGCCAAGCTGGTCGAAAGCGGAGCGCATAAGAAAGTTCTCGCGATCGGCGCTGATGTGATGAGCGCGATCGTGGACTACACGGATCGCTCCACCTGCATACTTTTTGGCGACGGTGCGGGCGCAGTGCTGCTTGAACCCTGCGAGGAGGACGAGATTGGCCTGATCGACTTCTGGCACGAGATTGACGGCGCCGGAGGCCCAAGCCTCCGCATGCCGGCCGGTGGCAGCCTGCTTCCACCCAGCCACGAAACCGTCGATGCGCGCCAGCACTTCATTCAGCAGGATGGCCAGGCGGTGTACAAGTTTGCCGTACGCAAGATGGCGGAAGCTTCGGAAGCCGTGCTCACACGCAATGGTGTGACGGGCGAGGACCTCGGTTGCTTTATCCCGCATCAGGCTAACAAGCGCATCATTCTGTCTACTGCAGAGCGCCTGAAGATGCCGGAAGATCGCGTCGTGATCAATATCGACCGCTACGGCAATACGACTGCCGCCACCATCCCGCTGGCGATGCAGACCGCGATGGATGAAGGCCGCTTGAAGAAGGGCGAACTGACTCTGCTGGCCAGCGTCGGTGCGGGTTTTACGGTGGGCGCGACGTTGTTGCGCTGGGAAATCTAAGCAGATTTGTTTTGCGAAGGGGATGTAGAGACCCCGTTTGGATCATGTAGGTCGTACACAAGCTTTCACCTGCGAATAACTTGCAACCGCCGACGTTTTAACGGATACATTTCTTAGACTTGGGTCATCCTGAGGCGCAGCCGAAGGATCCCGGTATTTTGGGATGCGTCGGTTGCGATTCTGCTCCGGAAAACTCAAGATACCGCCTTGCCGCCACCAGCAAAATACTGGGATCCTTCATTCGCTTCGCTCTTCAGGATGACCCTCGTGAGAGGGTTGTGACGGAAAGCGGACGCATGGGCAGGAGCGGTGCAGGTCTCTCCGCTACGCTTTCTCCGGTCGAGATGACAAGGTGGGTCAAGTAGAGAAGAAGCAGATCCCCTACGGGGATGACAACAAGAAAAGCAAAAACTTTCCTTGTTAGCACTCTACTTCTTAGCCAAACCCAACATGCGCACGATCGCCAGCGCGTTGGTCGTTTGGTTCACGCCGTCTTTGAGTTTGTAGTCGAAACCCAGTGGGTCGTCTTCATCGGGGCTCGCCATATGCACATTGCGTCCGTGTACCTGGGGCATTTCAGCCAGCGCCGTCAGTGTCAGGTCATGGGTTGAGATTGCGCCTACGGCGCCTGCTTCCAGCAACGAGAGCAACACTGCTTCCGCAGAGGCCTTGCGGTCGAGCGAGTTGGTTCCACTCAAAATTTCGTCAATCAGGAACAGCGTGCCTGCGCGCTCTTTTTCCGCAAGCGCTACGATCGCACGCAGCCGTTCAACTTCCGCGAGGAACTTCGACTTGCGTTCCGCCAGCGAATCCGTAATCGCGAGCGAGGCACCGATCCCCGCCGCTCCCAGCCGCAACGATCTCGCCGGTACCGGCAGGCCCGCCAGCGCCAGCACCGCATTGGCGCCCATGGCTCGCAGCAGCGTCGATTTCCCGGCCATGTTCGAACCGGAGATCAGGAGAAACCTGGTTTGCGCGTCGAGTGTGATGTCGTTGGCCACGGCCTCATGCGCGGGCAGGAGTGGATGTTTCATCTCCTCGGCGACAAATACCGCGCTTTCCACGTGCGCACTCTCAAACCGCGCGTAGACATGCTCAGGATGCTCAACGGCATAGGTGCTCAATGCCAGCAGAGCATCGAACTCGCTCCATGCGCGCAGCCAGCGCTGCATGGGAACCGCATACTGCCTCTTCCAGCGCTGCAAACCTATCGCGGTGTGGGTACCGACGCTTAGCAGCAAAGCCGGCGCGTAGTACCACTCTTTCGCACGCTGCTCTTCCAAGGCCAGCAGGCGCTGCAAACGCGCAAGGGCGCGGTCGTCACCTTCGGCACTCTTCTGCAGTGCGAGCATGTGCTCGCTCGTAAACTTTGCCGCGGTCAGGAGACGCAGGCCGTTGCGCACGATCGCCGCCTGTCCCGCGAGCCGCTCCACGCCATCCAGTTCTTCCTGGACGGTCGTGCGAACACTCAGGCATAACGCACCCTGCAGGGCAAGCGCCGCCGCTACATTCCGCAGCAGGGTAGGTTGGTCGAGATGCCCGACAAACCCGGCCACGAGCAACGCGAGCCACAGGACGTTCGAGACCAGCAACAACGGCTGCAGCCACTGCGGGATTTGCCGGCGCTCTTCACGCAGCCAATTCGCGAAGCTGTCCGCCGGCACCTGCTCAAAGTCCGAACGGCCCAGCAGCGCCACTTGCTCACGCAGCTCGTAGGCGGAAGTCAGCTCCTGGATCGCACCCTGCTGCAACCGGGCCTCATCCGCACTCCGCAGCGTCAACAGGCTGTCGGCGAGCGCTTCATGCCCCAGCGCGGTGCGCGTAATAGCCAGCATGCCGAACAGCGAATGGGGGCCAATCACATTCAGATCGCGAGCATACACATGATTGGGTGGGGCATAGGCCTCACCGGTGTGACCGGTCTGCGTGACCTCGCCATTCAGACGCGCCAGCCCTTGCTCGTAAAAGATTGCTCGCCGCATTCCAACGTTCGACCGGCGGCGCGCATGCATCAAGCCGACGCCGGCAGCTCCAGCGGCCAGCCACGTGATCGCAAACGCCAACCAGTGTGAGGTGTCGCCACGAAACGCCTTTGCACCAAGGATGACTCCATAGATCAGCAGCGGCAGGCAGGCCAGGACGAAAGTGGAGCTTCGCTGTTGCCATTGCTCGTATTCGCTTTGCGCCGCGCTCCTGCGGGTTTCGTACTCTTCGTTGACACTTCGAGGCATGCTTCACCAGCATAGTCTTAAGGCTTTTCTCATGATGCTGTGCCTCCGGTACGTGGTTGAGAAGGCCGTTTTCCCTGGAAGAAAACGGCTTCGCTTTTGACCTCGGGTGCACTTTCAAGAGAAATGCTTTACCTGCTCCATTGCCGTTCCCGCCCTCACCCGAGTACTCTGCCCGCATGCGCCTCTGCTTCGCCGCCGTCTCGCTCGCTGCTTTCACGCTGGCCGCTCTCCCACTCCTCTCCCAGGATGTTCACGTCAAGGTCGATCCGGCCGGGCCGGGCAGCATTGCCAGCACCACAGACTTCACGACTGTGCAGCAGGCGCTGGACCATGCGCCGGAAGCGCCGCATGGCCGCATCATCATCAGCATCGTTCCAGGCGTGTATCACGAACGCATCCACGTCACCCAGAATCGCCCGCGGGTGACGCTCCTTGGTCTCGGCACAGACCCCAGCGGCGTGGTGATTACTGCCTCACAAAACGCCAAGTCCGCCGGTGGAACCTTCTTTACGGAAACCGCCGAAATCAACGGCGAGAGCTTTGAAGCCGACAACGTCACCTTTGAAAACACCGCCGGCAACACTGGCCAGGCGGTCGCCATCTCGGTACGGTCCGATCGGGCCATCTTCAAGCACTGCCGTTTTCTTGGCGACCAGGACACCCTGTTCGCGGATTATGGCCGGCAGTACTATGTGGACAGTTACATCGCGGGAGGCGTGGACTTCATTTTCGGCAACGCCGCCGCAGTCTTTGATCATTCCGAAATTCATGAGCTTCATCGCGGCTATCTCACCGCGCAGTCGCGTACGGCGCCGGATCAGATGACCGGGTACATCATCACCAATTCGCGGGTCACGGTCGCGTCCTGCCTCAATGATGCGCCCGAGTGCAGAAGCAACACACCCTTTGCCTTTTTCCTCGGGCGGCCATGGCGCGTCTATTCCCGCGTCGTAGTGATGAACACGGAGCTACCGGGATGGCTTGATCCGGCAGGTTGGAGTGCGTGGGGAAAGAATGACGCCACGCCTCAAGCCTTCTACGCCGAATACAACAACAGCGGCGAAGGCTGGCGTCCGAAGGAGCGCGCACCGTGGGCACACATCCTTTCCACAAAGGAAGCGGAAGCATTTGCGCCGAAGAATTTCCTGCGTGGAACTGACAACTGGGATCCGATTGCGGAGGCGTCGAAGCTTCCGTAGCACTCGTGTTCACGGTTTCCCCATCACAACCTGGTCATCTCGACCCGAAGCAAAAGAGCAGTTTCTGAATGGCCACCCCCGTGGGTGCCCCATTCATCGCGCATGCTTTTGGCGCGATGGGTGGGCGAGCACGAACTTCCGTGGCTAAAGCAGTTCCGGTAATGGTGTAGACCGAAGAGAGGGTGCTGAAGCCGTTTTCTCCCAATGAAAACGGCATGCTCCGCTGTTTGAGAGGCCACAGTATTACCGGAACTGCTCTAAGAGATCAACGTTCGGCATGATACCTATGCGTGGGTTGACTGAAATGAGCGGGAGCGGTCGCGCTTTGCGCGACTGGCCCACTCATCGCATAAAGCCGCGATGAATGGGGCACCCCGGCAGACTTCCCACTCGTTCCACGGCCGCAAACTCGCCCACTTTGTCCAAAAGCTCCTACAATCTCTCTGCACGAAGTACCGGAGACCCATCGCATGAATCTGTCCCACTCGCTTGCCGTCGCCGTCCTGTCTCTCGCCACGTTTGCCTTCGCCCAGACAGACGCCCACGGAGTGCATCCCGCCAACATGGACAAGGCCATCGCACCCGGGGACAACTTCTACCTCTATGCCAACGGCGCGTATCTCGCGCGCACGGAAATTCCGGCGGACCGCACCAGCTTCTCCGGCTTCGCGAATCTCAATGACGCGGTCAGCAAACGCGTTGCCGCCATCATTGACGAAGCCGCCAAATCGAATGCCGCGCCGGGCACGGAGAAACGTAAGATCGCCGACCTCTACAAGTCCTACATGGACGAAGCGGCCATCAATGCCAACGGCATGGCAGCCCTGAAGCCACACCTCCAATCCATCGACGCCATTCACGACCGGGCCGAGCTCGCAACCTGCCTGGGCGAAACGCTGCGCGCCGATGTCGATGCGCTGAACAACACCAACTTCCATACCCAGAATCTCTTCGGCCTGTGGGTTGCGCCGGGCTTCAATGACCCCAACCACTACACCGCGTACTTCATGCAGGGCGGCCTGTTCCTGCCCGACCGCGCCTACTACCTCACCGATTCGCCGCGCATGAACTCCATCCGCGAGGCCTACAAAAAGCACATCGCCGCCATGTTCAGGCTGGCAGGCTATGACAACGCCGATGCCCGCGCAACCCAGGTCTTCGATCTCGAAAAGGCCATCGCGGAAAAGCATCTCTCCCTTACCGAGAACGTGAATATCGAAAAGGCAAACAACGTCTGGACGAATGCGGACTTCGCGAAGAACGCACCGGGGCTCGACTGGACACGGTTCTTTGCCGCAGCAGGCCTCGCCAAACAGCCCGATTTCATCGTGTGGCAGCCGAGCGCGGTGAAGGCCGAGGCCGAACTGGCAGCTTCCACCCCGATCGGGGCGTTCAAAAACTTCCTTGCCTTTCACATGTTGGAGCAGTACGCACCGGGCATCTCCGTGGCCATGGCGGATGAGCGTTTCAACTTTGCCGGGAAGACTCTCACCGGAGCTCAGGTTCAGCGTCCGCGCGAACAGCGCGCCGTCATTCTCGTGAACCAGATTCTCGGCGACGCGGTAGGCCAGATGTATGCTGCGAAGTACTTTACGCCCGCCGACAAGGCCCGCGTGGAAGAGATGGTCCACAACCTTCTGGTTGCTTTCCATGCCCGTCTTGAGGCCGTTACATGGATGGCGCCCGCAACCAAGGCTGAAGCGCTGCGCAAACTCGGCACGCTGCAAATCGGTATCGGCTACGCCGACCACTGGCGTTCGTATGCCGGTCTTGAGATCAAGGCCGACGATCTCCTTGGCAACCTTCGCCGCGCTTCGCTTTTTGACTACCACGACGCGATTGCACGGATCGGCAAGCCAACCGACCGTAAAGAGTGGACGATGACGCCGCAGACCGTCAACGCGGTGAACCTTCCGCTCGACAACGGCCTGAACTTCCCCGCCGCCATCTTTGGACCACCGTTCTTCGATCCCAAGGCCACCGACGCGGCAAACTATGGCGCCATCGGCACCATCATCGGCCATGAGATTTCGCACACTTTCGACTCCGAAGGCGCGGCCTTCGATTCACAAGGCAAAGTTCGCAACTGGTGGACGGATTCCGACCGTGCACATTTTGATGCAGCCATTGAAGCACTGGCGAAACAGTACGACACGTACGCTCCCTTCCCTGATCTTCACCTCAACGGGCACCAGACATTGGGCGAAAATATCGCCGATCTTGCCGGCATTACGGCAGCCCACGATGCATGGCTCGCGTCACTGCACGGCAAACCCGCACCGGTGGTCAACGGCCTCACCGGCGAACAACAGTTCTTCCTTGGCTTTGCGCAATCAGAGGCCGGCAAGTCGCGGGAATCCGCACTCCGTCAGCAGGTGCTCACCGACGTCCACTCGCCCGGAGAGTACCGCGCCGACACCGTACGCAACCTCGACGCCTGGTACAAGGCCTTCGATGTCAGGCCAGGACAGGAACTTTACCTCGCTCCGGATCAGCGCGTTCACATCTGGTAGGAAAGGTTCCGCTGTTCGTCTTCTTCCAAAGCAATTCCGGTAATACTGCGGTCTCCTAAACAGCAGAGGATGCCGTTTTCATTGGGAGAAAACGGCTTCAGCATCCCCTCTTCGGTCTACACCGTTACCGGAACTGCTTGGACCGCCACCTCTGTGGGTGCCCCATTCATCGCAGGTTTCATCGCGATGAGTGGGCCAACCGCAAAGGAGTTTGGTTGCGATCGAGTAAAGCGCTATCGACAGACGTACATCCATCAGAAGCATCGCCGCCATCGGTCCCGCAGGAGAAGCCGCGCTTTCGCGCGGCTGGCACGACCTTGCAACCAATCGGCTTTAAACTAATCTCAATCTCATGCAGCACATCATCGCAGCTATCCGTCTCGGAACAGACCCCCAGGGCCCGCTACCTCCCGCCACGATCCACCGGACACTGGAAGATTTCATCTATTGCCCCAAGTGCGATGCCACATACAGCCTCGTTGTGGACTACGACTGGGCAGTAACACGCTATTTTCAGGAAGAGTCACGCCGCCACATCACGCTGCTGCGCAAGGCCATTTCCCATGGTCACGGTTACGGACACCGCGTGACACACTTTGAAACCAATGGTGTTGTGGTGACGAGACGGCAGCCTGAAGAACCCAAGCCTTCCATCGAAGCCCTGTCGCCAGCGACACGGCACATCAACTAGCAAGCAGGATGTGATTGACTCGCGAAATAGAGGTCACCGGGTCAAATAAACTTGATGACTGCGAATTCCCCTGAATGGGGTCATCCTGAGCATCGCGAAGGATCCCAGTATTCCGTCTGTGGCAGCAAGGATGAATGGCCTTATGACGGCTATGCTTCTGCCGAAGGATGTCGCGTGCAACGCATCCCGCAATACGGGGATCCTTCGCCTGCGGCTCAGGATGACCCATTGAATAGATATTCCGGTTACGCCTTAGCGCTCGGTAATCACAGGCCTGCGTACCAGTCATATCCGAGCTTGGTCCAGTAATCGTCAGGCCGTTGGTCGGTATACGCGATCAGTCCAATCCGCTTCAGGTTCTTGTAGCCATACTTCAAAGGCATGAACAAACGCAGCGGAGCGCCATGCTCCTGGGTGAGCGGTTGGCCGCCCATTTCGGTTACCAGCAGGCTTTGGGGATGCCGCGCTGCATCCAGATCATAGCCGCCGTAGTAATCTCCGTCTGGCGTCTCCATGTAGACGTACTTCGGTTCACGCCCATTCACTTTTTCAGGCGGGTACATCTCAAGCAGATCCCTGAGGCGCACGCCTCCCCATTGCACAATCTCGCTCCAGCCTTCAATGCAGTGGAACTCGAAGACGTGTTCCGCTCTGGGCAAGCTCATCAAATCGGCCATCGTCAGCAGCAAACCTGGAGTACCGATATTCAAAGCGCTTGCTGAAGGTCCAGCTTCCGCATCGCCCTGATGCCGCTTGTGAGTCACGGCCTGCGCCATCTTGTTAAATTTGTCCGCCAGTGATTCTGTGGATTCAGTAGCGGCAGTAGCGCCTGTCTTGCTGGTTGCCGACTGGTCCCGTCCCAACGAATTTCCCGGCGCACTTTTTACGTCGAGCGCCTGCGTGTCGGCCTGAACATCACCTTCATACTCGTACTCCCACGCCGTCACATCGGGGACATAGCGTGGCGAAGCCTTGTCATTGGCGCTGCCCGCCAGTTGCAGTCTCCAGCTATCCAGCTTCAGCGTTTTCTCCATGCCGATGGTGCCGTTCAAGCGCAGTGGTTTGGCTTTCGCAAGTGGATACTCCGGCGCGAGTCCCCGCTCATCGAACACACCACGAGCGATGGCGGCATCCGTCTGGAACGTCCGGCGCAACGCCACCGGTTGACGCCCGATGATGCGTCCGGAATCAATCAGCTTCCACAAGCCGTACCCGGCCGCGGCCGCAGCGCCGCCCACCACAAAGCTGCGGCGTGTGGCGCGAGCGCTCGCGCGCTTGATCGTTGTCTCATCGCCGCTGGCAATCGTCTTTTCGTTCTCACTCATGCTCAGGTTCCTCAGCAGGCTCAACACGCGTTACGTCCGGAGTAGGCTCGGTGATCGTCTCCGCTCGCGCGGCTGACTCACTCACCGCCTGCCTCTCAAGAGTTGGACCAGCCACTGTCATCGTTTCGGGAATGGATCCGGCCTCCGTGATCTTTTCCGGAATCGGCTCAGCTACGACCAGCACCGGCATCTGCGCCGGCCCCGCTGCGAACAGGGCTGGCTGAATCTCATATCCACTCACCATCGAGCGGAAGTTGTTCCATCCCGCCAGCACGACCTGCCCGACATGCACCAGGAAGAAGCCGCAGAAACCCATCGTCAGCCAGAAGTGGAACCAGCGGGCCATTTCGTAGCCGCCAAACATGGTGGTCAACCAATGGGCCTGGGTTGGCTTGTAGATCGCCAGACCGGTCATCAAGGAGCCCGCGCCCATCAGCACTACGGCGGTATAGGCAATGCGCTGCGCTCCGTTGTACTTACCCTGCGGCGGCAAGCCTTTGCGGCGCGCGAAGGGCACGTGCATGTCGTAGAGTGTCACCCAGATCGCGTCCGCGAACGACCGGCGATGCGGCCACAGGACCCGCCATTCACCACTCACCAACAGAAACACGACATACGCAATACCGTTCAGGGCAAAGAACCACATCACCAGGAAATGCCAGCCCAGCCCGGTGGTGATCTGGTACGGTGCGTTCATCCAGTTCCAGAACCAGTCCGGGAACAAACGAAACAGCGTCCAGGAACCAATGCCAACCCGGTATACCTCGTGAGGGTGCTGGTAGGGCGGGATCGAGTCGCCCCAGTAGATCAACAACCCGCTCCACACCATGATCGCGAGCACGGGAAAATTCACCCAGTGCATCCAGCGAATGGCGCGGGGATGTTTCTCTACGAGTTTCCAATCACCGGAATCTTCGACTGCCATCGAACGAACCTCTTACGCTGAGTCTGCTCCACCAGCCGTTATCTAGCAAGACGAAATCGGTCGGGCTACGGATTGTTTCAGGCCCGGAAACGACAACTTTCATCGATTCCCGGAGATTTACGGACGCCCCACGCTATGCCGGCAGCCAGCCTCACGCTCCTCTCCAGAACCCCGTAAAACCTGATAAAATTGAAGGTTGTGACCCTCCACGCCACGCTCGATCCTCAAACCCCGGAAAACCTCGAAACGGCCCGCCCTAAGGTAGGGTTCATTTCCCTGGGTTGCCCCAAGAATCTCGTCGACAGCGAGGTCATGATGGGCCTTTTGCATCGCGGGGGAGCGGAATTGACGCCGCAGGCCGAAGAGGCCGACGTGCTGGTGGTGAATACCTGCAGCTTTATCGATTCCGCGAAACAGGAATCCGTGGACACCATCCTCGAAATGGTGCAGCACAAGATCGCCAACGGAGGCCGGGCCAAACGCTTGATCGTCGCCGGCTGCCTGGTTGAGCGCTATCGCGACGAAATCCAAAAGAACATCCCGGAAGTCGATGCCGTCGTCGGTACCGGCGAGCTTGATGCCATTCTCGAAGCCGCGGGCCTGAGCCGCCCGGCGCAGGCCGCGAACAATTCCCCCTTCAACGTGCTTTCGTCTACTCAAGTTGCGGCGATCGAAACGGGCGAACAGATCCGCCGGGCGGCATCTTCGGTCAATCAGCACTCCCGTCCCGAGTCCGACACACCCCAGGTTCAACGCGAAACCGTGGATCACATGGAGCAAAGCTCGCGGCCTGAAGGTGACGCCCGTGAGGCCGCCGGCCGGTTCTCCCGCGAGGCATGGGACGGTGCGCACGCGCAGCTTCCCAGCTATCTCTACACCGAGGACACGCCGCGCATCCTCACCACGCCGCGCGCTTCCGCGTACATCAAGATTGCGGAAGGCTGCGACCATCCCTGCAGCTTCTGCATCATTCCGCAGTTACGCGGCAAGTTCCGTTCGCGGCCCATCGGCTCCATCGTTGCGGAAGCGCAATCGCTGATCGCGCAGGGCGTTCGCGAGATCACGCTGATTGGGCAGGACACCACCTGCTACGGCGAAGACCTTGCGCCCTCCATTCCATTCGCCACGCATGGCGGCAACGGAGATCACTCGCTCCGCCGGCCTGAGCTGGCCGATCTGCTCGAAGCGCTCGCTCCGGTTGCCGGGCTCAAGTGGCTGCGCTTCCTGTACGCCTATCCCAACAAGATCACCACACGCCTGCTGGAAACCATCGCCCGGCATGACAACATCGCGAAGTATCTCGATGTGCCCCTGCAGCATGCCAGCGCCAGCGTCCTGCGCCGCATGAAGCGCGGCGGCACCGCCGACCGTTTTCTGCAGATCATCGACAAGGCGCGCAGCATCGTGCCGGGACTTGTCCTGCGCACCAGCTTCATCGTCGGCTTCCCCGGAGAAACACAGGACGATTTCGACGAGCTTGTGAAGTTCGTCCAGGCCGCGAAGATCGACTGGCTGGGTGTCTTCAGCTATTCCGACGAAGAAGGCGCCAAAGCATTCGATCTCGGAGACAAAGTTCCCAAGCGCACCATCGAAGCACGCCGCCGCAAGCTGATGAGCGTGCAGCAAAAGATCAGCAAACGCTCCAAGGCGAAGTGGGTTGGACGCGAAGTGGACATCCTGGTCGAAGGCGAGTCGGAAGAAACCGAACTCCTATGGCAGGGACGCACGCTCGACCAGGCGCCTGAAATCGATGGCAAGGTGCTGATCAACGACTTCGGTCCGCATGAGCAGCTTGTTCCCGGCACCTTCTATCGCGCGGAAATTACCGAGTCGCACGACTACGATGTCGTCGCGAGAATCATCGAGTAGCGTGATGCCTAAAATTTTAAAGTGCCCCATCTGCAAGAAGGAAGTTGCTCTCGACGCCCCCAATATGCCTTTCTGTTCCGACCGTTGCCGCATTCTCGACCTCGGAGCTTGGGCCTCGGGTGACTATCGCGTGAGCTCACCGGTTCTCGATCCCGAGCTTCTCGAAGAAGTCGAGCAAGCGCAGCTCAACGCCGAACGCCGCCGCAACTCCGAGGACTAGCTATTTTGACCGCAACAAAGAAAACGCGCTGGGCGTGGCTGGTCGGCACGTTTTTCGGCGCAGGCTTGATGAAGCCTGGCCCAGGAACCTACGGTTCCGCCGCTGCCCTGCTCCTTTGGTATGGGGCCGCCCATCTGCTTCATCCCGCCATGCTCACCCTGGCGATTGCAACGGCCGTCGCCGCTATTGCCGTTACCCTGATCGGCATTCCCGCCGCCACGCTCGTGGCGCGTGAATCAGGCCGCGAGGATCCCGGCTTCGTCGTAGTGGACGAAGTGGCCGGTCAGCTTGTAGCGCTGATCGCAATCCGCCCCGATTGGCAGCACGCTGCTCTGGGGTTCCTGCTGTTTCGCCTTTTTGACATCCTGAAGCCCCCGCCCATCCGCCAGCTTGAACAACTCCCGGAAGGTACAGGCATCATGCTGGACGACATCGGGGCCGGCATTCTCGCCCTGGTGGTGGGTTTGGTGGCTGCACGGTTTTTCTAAGCAGGAAGCCCCAATCCACGATGGGTCCGGGGTGCCGTACTTAACTGCGGCTTGAATTTATCAAGAAGCGGCCGCCTCGTCCATGCTGATGGATTGCGTTTGCCTTCACTTGGTACGAAGGCTAGGCTGAATACATGAGCCTGCTGCATTCCAACCGCACCGCCGCGAACCCGCAGGCTCCTCGCCTCGATGGTTTGAGACCGCGTGCCGCCATCCCAGGGGGCAGCTTTGAAGTCACCGGTTCACGCCTGCTGGCCCGCGCGGACAACCTCCAGCAACTCCCCTCCGCCCGCTTTGGAGAAACCGCCGCAAGCTTCGATCTGGCTCGTGCCAATCGCGCCACGGTGCGCGTGCCCGAAGGCGCCATCTCCAGCGACCTGGTCTTCGAAGTCGACGGCCACATCAGCAACGTGCTCCATGCCAGCGTCGGTGTGCCACTGGCGGAAAATCTGCACCTCATCTCCAATCCCGCCGTCGATGGCAATGGCAACATCTTCGCCATGGTTTCAGGTGCGCGTGGCGACCGTGTGCCGGTTTCGGTGTTCCGTATCGACGCCGATCTGCAGGTACGGCCGTTTGTACGCGACCTGCTCAACGTGTCCGCGCTGGCCTTCGATTCCGCGGGTTTCCTTTACGCCAGCTCGCGCGCCGAAGGCGCCGTGTATCGCATCTCGCCTGAGGGAGAAATCGCCACCTTCGCCGAAGGCATGGGTGTCGCTACGGGCCTCGCATTCGACCGCGAAGGAAACCTCTTCGTCGGCGACCGCTCCGGCACCATTTTCAAGATCAATCCCGACCGCCAGATTTTCGTCTTTGCAACGCTCGAGCCCTCGGTTGCGGCCTACCACCTGGCTTTCCGCGACGACGGCACGCTGCTCGTTTCCGCACCCAGCACGCTCTCACGCCATCCGCTGTATGCCATCGATCCCGATGGCACGATCAGCATGTTCTTCCACGGCCTGGGCCGGCCGCAGGGGATGGCGCTCGATGTTCAGGGCAACGTGTATGTTGCGGCATCGCTCGGCGGATGGCGTGGCATTGTCCGCATCGCGCCGGACGGTCACGACGCCGAGCTGTTTATCTCCGGCAACGATCTGGTCGGTCTGTGTTTCCTGGATGACGGCTGCGCCGCTCTGGCGACAGGTAACACGCTGTACCACGTCGATCTCGGCATCGAGGGGCGGCCACTTCTGTGACTCGAATGAAACGGGCCGGGCTCGCGCTGGGAAGCGCGTTGTGTGCAGGAATCATCTTTAATGGCGCTGCCTGGACACTTGCGCCGGACACATTCCATGACCTGTTCCATTCCGATCAGCCCGTCTACCTCACGGTATTGTTCATGCTCGCGCTTCTGGTCGCTACAGTTCTTCCCTGGTGGCTGCTGGCTCTGCCTCTGGTTCTGTCCATCAGCCGCGCTGAAGGCTGGCGGCTCTGGTTCATCGGGATCTGCGGAACATTGATTGGGCCGGCTCTTGCCGCTTTGTTTCTCGCGTTCATGATATTTGTGGGCAAAAGTCCGGCCTATTCCACTTTTACCGATCCTCAGGCGCTGATCCTCTTTCCCGCCTCCCTGATACCCTCCGCCATGGCCACGGCGATCTATCTCAGCATCCTGAAGCTTTCCTCGCGTAAAACCCTCACGAGCAACGTATGACGCCCCGCAACACAGCAATTTTCCGGGAGCCGACACCCGCGGAAGTGGAGCTGTCGCGGCTGCGCCTGAGTCTTGCCGCCAAGCGCTCTGTCCTGACTGCGAGAGAGCTTGCGCTCGGCAACCTGCGAGGCCAGCTATTCAGTTTTGAGGGCCGCTATATCCGGCAGGTGGGCCTGCTGTACAAGCAACTGGACGAGTGGAACCAGCGCATCGCGGACCTGCATTCGAAACAGACAGACGACGCATCGTTCGAAGAAGAGTGGAGCGAGGCGGACGAACTACTGGACGCCGCGGGCGAAGAGGCAGCACCCGCTTCGGCGCTGGATCTCAGGGTGTTGTTTCGCGAACTTGCCAAACGCATTCACCCCGATTTCGCTGCCGACGACATTGACGAACGCCGCCGCACGCGCCTGATGGCACAGGCCAACGATGCCTTTCTGCGCAAAGACCATCGCACCCTGCAACGGATGCTCCACGGCTTCGACCCACCCGAAGCCCTTAGCGGAGCCCAGGCTATCGAAGCCGAAACGGCGTATGTGCTCTGGCAGACTGAGCAGGTCGAACAGGACATCGCCGCGGCGGAAGCCGATCACCAGGCGCTAGCCTGCTCCGACTTGGCGAAGCTTCGAGATGACGCACTGCAGGCAGCGCTCAAGAGCCGCGATCTGCTTGCGGAGATGGCCGCGCGGGTCAAGGGCCAGATTGGACTCGCGATGCGCCAGTACGAGCTCGATCTCGACCGCATCAAGCGCCCGCCGAAGGGCCCTTCCGTGGAAACCCTGGTGACGGCGGAAACGTACAGGCAGCCTCGCTATGATGCGAAGCGCGGCGTCTGGATCAAGTAGGGACCTACACGGACGCCCTGCGTTTTGCCTTCTTGTTTGCCACCCCCACAGGGGATCTGCTGTTGTCGGCTTTCCACTACAACTCTGTCATCTCGACCGGAGCGGAGAGATCTGCTTTTGGGATGCCGATGCGAGTGGACCCTCCAAGGATACGGGCAGGAGCGGTCGCGCTTTCGCGCGATACCCCACCCTTTGCCAAAAACCGGCAAAGGATGGGCCACCCGGTTCCGGGGGTCAACCTTGACATGGGCAGGAGCAACAGCAGATCCCCTGCGGGGATGACAACAAGAAAGGCAAAGGCAACAGCAAAAGCAACAGCTTCTGCCGCTATCCTCCATCGATCTCTCGCTGGTAGCATCCAATTCCACGACATGATTGCTGAAATTATCGCGGTTGGCTCGGAAATGTTGACGCCGCATCGCCAGGACACCAACTCGCTGTACCTGACTGCGGGGCTCAATGAGCTCGGGGTTTCGGTCGCTTTCAAAACGATCATCGGCGACAACCCGCAGCACCTTACCGATGCTGTGCGCATCGCGCTACGCCGCGCCGACATCATGCTGCTTTCCGGCGGCCTTGGTCCCACGGAAGATGACCTGACCCGCGAGTGCGTGGCCGCCGCCACGGGCCGCGAACTGCATCGAGACCCCGACATCATCGCCGCGCTGTACAAGCGTTTTGCGGAGCGCAGAATGACGATGCCGCCCAACAACGAGAAGCAGGCCGAGCTGCTCGAAGGCGCGACCCTTCTGCCCAACCGGAACGGCAGTGCCCCGGGGCAGTTTCTTGACCTCGACTTCGAAGGCCGGCGCCGCATCGTCGTTCTGCTTCCCGGGCCGCCCAAAGAGCTCTATGCCTTGTTCGACGAACAGTGCCGCCCAAGGCTCGAAGCTGCCGTTCCCAAAGGCGCGCTCGCGCGCCGTCTGCTGCGCATGGCACTGATCCCCGAAAGCCAGGTCGACGCGCGCACCGCTCCCATTTACAAAACGTTCACCGATGTAGAGACCACGATCCTGGCCGGCTCCGGCGAGATCCAGCTTCACTTCACCTGCGCGAAACCGACGATGGAAGAGGCCCAGGCACGGGTCGACCAGGTCGCGGAGCTGGTGGAGCGCGAGATGGGAGACGACATCTTTTCCTCCCACGGTGAATCGCTCGAGGAAATTGTGCTGCTGATGCTGGAGATGCGCGACCTCAAGCTCAGCGTGGCGGAAAGCGCCACTGCAGGCTGGCTCGGCCAACGGCTCACGACCGTGGACAACGCTTCGCGCAGCTTCTCGGGTGGCGTGATTGCGTATACCAACGAGATGAAAACCACGCTCGCCGGCGTTCCCGCGGACGTGATTCAGACCCAGGGCGCAATCAGCGAAGACGTGGCACAGTTGCTAGCGGAAGGGATTCGCCAGCGCACCGGCGCCGATCTCGCGATCAGCATTACGGGTATAGCCGGCCCTGCGGTAAGCGAGGGCCCGGATGCCGGTAAGCCGGTAGGGCTGATGTACATCGGTCTCGCCGATGACAAGGGCACCGAAGTCCGGCAATTCAACCTGAGCGGCGACCGCGAGCGCAATCGCCTGTGGGCCACGCAGCATGCGCTGGAGATGCTGCGGCGCAAGCTGCTTTGAAGCGAGGGTTTAGGGATTAGGGTCTAGGGTTTAGAAGACGACGAGCGGCGACGATGTGCCGCTGCTTTGTTTTGCCCTTGGACAAAGTGGAGATAACGAAACACTATGAATGGCCGGCAACATTCCAAGCTTTCTAAACCCTAGACCCTAATCCCTAAACCCTCGTCTTCTCGGTTACACTCAACCGGGACGACATGATGTTGTGGTTTTTCATTCTGGCGACGGCCTACCTGCTCGGCTCGATTCCATTCGGGTACTTGCTGGTACGTTTCTTCCGTAAGGAAGACATTCGCAACACCGGCAGCGGCAACATCGGCGCGACCAATGTGGTGCGCTCCGGGGCCAAGGGTCTCGGCATTCTCACGCTCCTGCTTGACCTGCTCAAAGCATTCGCGGCGGTGAAGATTGCAGAGCACTTCGCGCCTGGCACACCCGGCTTCCCTTCGGACCTGATGGTGCTGGCGGCAGTTGCCGCCGTGCTCGGACACGTGTTTCCGGTGTGGCTCAAGTTCAAGGGCGGCAAGGGAGTCGCCAGCGCGCTCGGAGTCTTCTTGGCGCTGTCGTGGCCGGTCGCCGTGGCCGCGCTAGGCGTGTTCATTCTGGTTGTGCTGATCACGCGAATCGTTTCACTGGCTTCGATTGTCGGTTGCCTGATGATTCCGGTCTTTGCCCTGCTGCTGATGCCGGATCGTTCACCGGTCTTTGTCGGCAATGTGTTGTTTCTGCCGTTGCTGATCATCGTGAAGCACCATGCCAATATCAGCCGGCTGATGCAAGGCAAGGAAAGCAAATTCGGTTCGAAAAAGAAGGTGGATGAATGAGCCGTATCGCAGTTCTTGGGGCGGGTGCTTGGGGTACCGCGCTTGCCGTTTCGCTCGCGCGCCGCGGAGGCCACGAGCTTTGCCTGTGGGCTCATTCCCCCGCTCACGCGGACGAGCTCAGAGAGACCGGGGAGAACACCCGCTATCTGCCCGGCTTCGTCCTTCCCGCCGACGTCAAGGTGACCTCCGACCTGAAGCAGGCAGTCCAGGGAACCGACACCGTTCTTTGTGTCACGCCTTCGCAACATCTGCGCGAGGCCATGAAGGTGATCGCGCCGGTTCTGCAGCACAAACAGGTGCTGCTTTCCGCGAGTAAAGGCATCGAGGAAAAAACCTTCCTGCGCATGTCGCAGGTGATGTCCGCGCACTGCGACAATCCCATCGGCACATTAGGCGGCCCGTCCTTTGCCCAGGAGGTCGCTGCTGCGATGCCGACGGCCATCACCATCGCCATGGACGATCCGCAAATCGGAAAGGGGCTGCAGGACGACTTCACCTCGCCCAGCCTGCGTGTCTACCGCAATGAAGATGTGCCCGGAACGGAGCTTGGCGGAGCGCTGAAAAACGTGATCGCCCTGGCAGCCGGTGTCGTTGCAGGCCTCGAACTGGGCAACAACTCAGCTGCCGCGCTGATCACGCGGGGCATCGCGGAAATGACGCGGCTCGCCATCGCATGCGGGGGCCGCCGCGAAACCCTTGCCGGGCTTGCCGGAATCGGCGACCTGGTTCTCACCTGCACCGGCGGTCTCTCACGTAACCGCGCCGTGGGCGTTGAATTGGGCAAAGGGCGCAAGCTTCCGGAGATTCTTGCCGGCCTCAACGGCAAGGTCGCGGAAGGAGTTCGCAGCACCACGGCAGCGCTTGGTCTGGCGGCACGTTACGGAGTGGAAATGCCGATCACGGAGCAGATGGCTGCAATCCTTCACAAGGACAAGGCGCCCCGGGATGCCATTCGCGACCTGATGGCACGCCCAGGTCGCACGGAGTAGCGAAATCCAGATCGGCCCCGCCCTTCAACGAGAAAGCAGTCGAAGGATGAACCACCCGTTCCTGTGGCTCTGATCCCTGTTCCCTGTTCCCTGTTCTCTGATCTCTGTTCTCTGTTTCCTCTTCAGTCAACTAAACTAAAAACGATGGCTTTTTCTCTTTTCGGCAAGCGCGACAAAACCCCTGAAGCACAGGAAACCGAAGAACCTGCACCGGCGGCTGAAACCACCCAGGAGCGTCGCGGATTTTTCGATCGCATGAAGCAGGCGGTCACGCGTACGCGCGAGACGCTGTCCAGCTCCATTTCCAGCGTGATCGCACTAACCCGCGAGATCGACGAAAGTTCACTCGATGAGCTGGAGTTCGCGCTGCTTGCCTCCGACATCGGCTCGGTCACGACGAACGAGATCATTGCGAATCTGCGCGACCGCGCTCTGCGCCACGGTATCCATGACGGTGCAGAGCTCAAGCGGCTGCTGAAGGCCGAAATCCGCGCCATTCTGGACTCGGTCGCGCGGCCCATTCAGCATCCCGCCGCGCCGCCGGAAGTCATCATGATGGTGGGCGTGAACGGCACTGGAAAGACCACCACGACCGGCAAGCTCGCAGCCTTTTACCGCAAGCAGGACCGCAGCGTCCTGCTGTGTGCCGCGGACACCTTCCGTGCCGCCGCCATCGAGCAGCTTGAGGTTTGGTCGGAGCGTTCAGGCGTCAGCCTGATCAAGACCCGGCAGGGCGGCGACCCATCCGCCGCTTTATTCGACGCACTCACCGCAGCAAAAGCTCGCGCGGTCGACGTCCTGATCGTGGATACGGCGGGCCGTCTGCACACCAAGTCCGACCTGATGAAGGAGTTGGACAAGATGCGGCGCACGGCGGAGAAGCTCCTCCCCGGCGCTCCCCACCAGACACTGCTGGTGATGGACGCCACCACGGGCCAGAACGGCCTGCAACAGGCGCGGCTCTTTACCGAAGCTGCACGCGTGACAGGCATCGTGCTCACCAAGCTCGATGGCACGGCGAAGGGCGGCATCGTCGTGGCGATTGCCCGTGAGCTTTGCCTGCCCGTGCTGTATGCCGGAGTCGGTGAAAAGATGGACGACATTCTGCCGTTTGACGCGGAGAATTTTGTCGATTCGCTGATCGACTAGGCCCCTTTTCCTAACCCGCAAACCCTGTCATCTCGACCGAAGCGTAGAGACCTGCTTCTGTGCCCCTGCCGATGCCTCGGGTTCACCCTCACTTCTAACGAGGGTCATCCTGAGCCGTAGGCGAAGGACCCCCGTATTTTGGGATGTCTAGTGGAGCGACCCGACCCATGCTCGCCACCACGTGCAAAATACTGGGATCCTTCGTTCGCTTCGCTCTGTCAGGATGACCCTCATGAGGGGGTTGTGCTGGTGAAGCGAATGAGCGGCGCTGCTGGCGAGGCATTCGTGCCTGTCATCCATTACCTACGTCACCACGTTCTCCCCTGTTCAGAGCAAACTGCTACGTCGTTGGGCCACCTTGTACCCGCGAAGACGCATCGCAAATTGTTGTGGATTCGCTGATTCTGGACCGAGAACGAAGTTCGCAAAATCAGCATACGGGCAACGGCCATGCACACCTTTCTCGCCAGTCTCTTTGCCGCTCTTTTCTCTTTCTGCCACGCGTCCTCCGTCCAACAAGCCTCCAACCATCCGATACAGTTCACCGATACGGGAGCGCCCGGCATTACGCAGTACGTCCCCACCCGTCAGGAGATCGCGCGCATGTCTGTTCGGCCCGTCTATCCTGAAGGTGTATGCAGCTCCTGCCGGACGATGAACGCGGTCTACAAAGGGCGCTGACTTTAGCTCGCGATGCCGCGGCGTTCGCTTCGCCCAACCCCACCGTCGGCTGCGTGCTGATGCGTGACGGCCAGATTCTGGGTGAGGGCGCCCACATCTACGACAACCGGGACCACGCGGAGATTGTCGCGCTCAAGCAGGCAGCCTCTCTAGGACACTCTCCTCACAGAGCGACGGCCTGCGTCACGCTGGAACCGTGCTCCCACCAGGGCCGGACCGGCCCCTGCGCCGATAGGCTGGTTGCCGTCGGCATCGGACGCTGCGTCGTCGCCACGATGGACCCCAATCCGCTGGTGCGCGGGCAGGGTCTCGCAAAATTGCAGCGGGCGGGGATCGAGGTGGTGGTCGCCGACCCTGCATCGCGCATTGGCGAAGACGCGAGGCGCTTGAATGATGCGTTCGCATTTTCCATCCAGCATTGCCGCCCTTTTGTCACGCTCAAAGCAGCCATCTCGCGCGATGGCTTTCTTGCGCCCCGGCAGCGAGAACGGGTCGCGCCGCATTGGCTAACGGGAAGAGCAGCGCGTGCCGATGTGCAGTCACTGCGTCACGCTTCGGATGCCATTGTGACGGGCATCGGCACTGTGCTGGCGGATAACCCGTCTCTGACTGATCGCACCGGCCTGCCTCGACGGCGTTCCCTGCTGCGCGTGATCCTGGACTCGCAACTGCGCCTGCCTCCCGAAGCAGCCATGCTGCAAGGCGTCGAGAGCGATGTGTTGATTGCGGCTTCGCCGCTGGCCTCGGAAGACCGGGAAGCCGCATTACGAGCATGCGGCGCTGCCGTCCTTCGGGTGCCCTTGGCTACGGATGGGAAACACCTCGATCTCCACGCCGTTCTGCAGGCGCTGCATCAGCGCAACATTCGCAGCGTGCTGCTGGAAGCGGGGTCTGCTTTGAACGCTGCTTTCCTTGAGGCAGATCTCGTGGATCGCGTCGTACTGTACCGCAGCCAGTCCGTTCTGGGCGAAGGTGCGATTCCGTTTGCGGCGGAGTATGTCTCCGCCGAGACACTGGAAGAAAGGCTCACCGCAGCCACACGTGCGAGCTTTCCCCATGACGATGATTCGGATCAGGACGACACCCGGGTCATCGGCTACCTTCACGATCCCTGGCAGCCGGTCCTGTGACCTCCCGGCTGATAGCCTAGATTCATGTTCACCGGCCTGATCGAAACCACTGGAACCGTTCTCGCACTGAAGCCGCGCAGCGGCGCGACGCGGCTGATCGTCTCCGCCCCCCAGCTCGCAGGACGCTGGAAGGTCGGTGACAGCATCGCCGTGAACGGCGTCTGTCTCACCGCCATCGACTTGGAAGAAGTGAACGAGCCGCATCCCGGCCGTTTCGCCGCGGACCTGGCGGAAGAGACCATTCAGCG
>DASYEV010000062.1:0-4773 GCA_036498835.1 Acidobacteriaceae bacterium
CCAAGGCCCATGTTCGGTCTTTCGTTGTTGTACGTCCACAGCCATCGGGTAGCGGCCTGCTGGACTTCCTCGATCGATCCGAACAGTGTCTGGGATAGCCAGTCGTAACGCACGGTGCGATTGAAGCGCTCGACGTAAGCATTCTGCTGTGGCTTTCCGGGCTGGATGTAATCGATCCGGATCCCCGTGCGCTCAGACCATTCGTGCATTGCGCCACTGAGGTACTCAGGTCCATTGTCACATCGTATGGCCTTGGGCCGGCCGCGCCATTCGATGATTTGCTCCAATGACCGGATCACCCGAGCAGAGGGCAATGACAGATCCACTTCGATCCCGAGCCCTTCTCGGTTGTGATCGTCGAGCACATTGAACAGCCGGTACTGGCGTCCGTCACTCAAGTGATCGTGCATGAAGTCCATCGACCACACTTCATTGATTGCATCAGGAACGGCCAGCGGCTGCGGAACTTCGCGCACCAGCCGGCGCTTCGGTTTGATCCGCAGATTCAGCTCCAAAAGCCTGTAAATGCGGTACACCCGCTTGTGGTTCCAGATGTACCCCTTTACGTTGCGAAGGAAGAGGTAACAAAGACCAAAGCCCCAGTTGCGTTGATTGTGCGTCAGGCGCACCAGCCAATCAGCGATCTGCTCGTTCTCGCCCGATAACTTCGCCCGGTACCGATAGCATGTCTGACTGAGCCCAAACAGCTCGCACGCCCGATTGATGCTGCGGCCCTTCGCCTTCACCGCCCAGCTGGCCATCTCACGGCGTTGAGATGGCCTCACCATTTTTTTCCCAGAGCTTCCTTCAGGATCGCCGCGTCCATCTGCGACTCGGCGTACATCTTCTTCAGGCGCCGGTTTTCCTCTTCCAGCTCCTTGACCCGAGACATCATGGATACATCCATGCCGCCGTACTTGGAGCGCCACTTATAGAAGGTGGCGGTACTGAAGCCACCCTCCCGGCACAGGGCTGGTACTGGCTCTCCGACCTCCGCGCGCTTGATGTAGCCGATGATCTGGCTGTCGCTGAACTTCGATTTCTTCACGGGAATCTCCTCGGGTTAGATTACGAGAAAATTCCACTTCTGACCTCAGCTATATTCCGGGGGGATTACCATACTACTAGCCGGCTTTCGATACTCCGCAGGCTGCAGACCGGCCAGATAGCCGAGATCGATATCGTGCCGACCGTTATATGTGTGGAATTCTTCCCGCGCGGAGCATCGGAAGAACTATGCAGAGAGCCTCACAACTCCACTTTCACAAGAGTTCACAATCCGCAAAGCCCATGACCTTAGTTCCACTTCGGTAGAGCCGGCATTATCCCAACGCTACGTGTAAGGTTGCATGGTCGCATGAATGAACCGGCGCGCCACTATTCCGTCAGGCCGGCCGACTTCATCAGCAGGCGAAAAGCCAGAGCCACGATAGCCAGCCCGGCAACACTTATCGCCCATATAGCGACCAGCCACCCGGTGCGGCGCAGCCATAAGGGAGTGCCTGCAGCCCGGTCTGTCATTCGTGATAACCCTCGCCCGAGCGAACCTTGCCGCGGAAGACATAGTAGGCCCATGCCGTGTAGCCGAGAATGAAGGGGATGATTAAAAGGGCGCCAACAAGTATGAAGCCCATACTCTGAGGTGGGGCGGCCGCCTCTCGGATCGTAACGTCGGGGGGAATGATATGCGGCCATAAGCTAATCCCCAGTCCGGTATAGCCCAGAAAGAGGAGTAGCAAGGAGCACACGAAGGGTCCGGCGTGCGGTTCGCGTGACAGAGTTCGCAGCAACCCCCAGGTGGCCGCGAGCACCAGAAGTGGTACCGGGAGAAAGAAGAGCAGATCGGGCACCGTGAACCACCGTGCGGCAATTGCGGGATGCGCAAGTGGCGTCCACACGCTGATGACGCCGATCACGCACAGCAGAGCTATCGCGATAGGGCGTGCGACAGTGATCATTCTGCGTTGCAGGTCGCCTTCGGTTTTAAGTACCAGCCAGGTACTGCCGAGAAGCGCGTAGGCGACGAGAAGGCCTAGCCCTGTAAAGATGCTGAAGGGAGTGAGCCAATCGAACTCGCCGCCTTGATAGGACGCGCCGGTGACATGAAAGCCATTGATGAAGGCACCGAGAGCTACGCCCTGTGAGAGGGTAGCGATGTACGAGCCCCATGCAAATGCCTTGTCCCAAAATGGACGATGCGCAACCGTTGCTTTGAATCGAAACTCAAATGCGACCCCGCGCCAGATGAGTCCCGCCAACATGAGAATGAGCGGGACGTACAGCGCGCTTAAGACCACAGAATAAGCGAGCGGGAAAGCGGCAAGGAGACAGGCGCCACCCAAGACCAGCCATGTCTCGTTTCCATCCCACACGGGTGCGACGGTGTTGACCATCGTGTCCCGGTCTTCTCGGCTGCGCACGAATGGAAACAGTATCCCGATGCCCAGGTCGAAACCGTCCATGATGACGTACATCATGATCCCGAAGGCGATGATGAGGGCCCAGATGACCGGCAGGTCAATGCCCATTGGAGTCTCTCCCTTCATCGTTGGACAGAATGGATGGGTCAATATCGTCCGGTGCCGCCGACAGCGGCCGGGAGGGCTTCCTGTTCAGATGGTCCGCTTCAGCGGCAGCGTGCGCATCGGGGCCTGCGGCCACGAGTTTGAGCAAGTAACTTACGCCAGTACCGAAGACGGCAACGTAGACGACGATGAAGAGGCTTAAGGATGCGGAAAGCGCGAGCACGGAATGATTGGAAACCGCATCGCGGGTTCGCATTACTCCGTACACGACCCAGGGCTGTCGCCCCATCTCCGTGGTGATCCACCCCGCAAGGATCGCAATCAGGCCGGCGGGCCCCATCAGCACGGAAAACCACAACAAAGGTCGGCACGTGTAAAGCATTCCGCGCAAGCGTGTCCAGGCGCCCCAAAGGCCCAGCAGGACCATCAGGAAGGCAAGTCCCACCATCAGCCGGAACGTCCAGAACACTACCGTGGAGTCCGGTCGATCTTCAGGGGCAAAGTCCTTGAGGCCCGGAATGCGTCCGGTCCAGCTGTGGGTCAGGATCACACTGCCCGCATGCGGGACCTCCAGGGCGTACCGCGTTGTCTCTGCGGCCATGTCCGGAAGCCCGAACAGCACCAAAGGAACACTCTCGCCCGGCTTATTGGTCCAATGCCCCTCGATCGCTGCGATTTTCGCAGGCTGGTATTTCAGCGTGTTAAGCCCGTGTTGATCCCCGATCTCGATCTGCAGCGGTGCCACGATGAGAAGCATCCACATGGCCATCGAGAGCATCGTGCGCACGGCTGGGCTGTCCTGACCCTTGAGAAGATGCCAGGCGGCGGACGCTCCGACGAAAAGCGCGGTCGCCAGATACGCCGCGACGGTCATATGCACTAGCCGGTACGGAAATGACGGATTGAAGATAACGGCCAGCCAGTCGACCGGCACAATGCGGCCACCGATGATCTGAAACCCTTGTGGCGTTTGCATCCAGCTGTTGGAGGCCAGGATCCAGGTTGCGGAAATCAGGGTGCCTGTGGCCACCATGATTGTGGCGAAGAAATGCAGGTTCGGTCCTACCTTCTTCCACCCGAACAACATCACGCCCAGGAAGCCTGCCTCGAGGAAGAAAGCGGTGAGCACCTCATAGGCAAGAAGCGGCCCGGTAACGCCTCCTGCGAAGGCGGAAAAGTAGCTCCAGTTGGTGCCAAACTCGTAAGCCATGACAAGCCCGGAGACGACGCCCATGGCAAAGTTGACGGCAAACACGTGCGACCAGAACTGGTACAGATCACGGTAGACGTTGTCCTTCCTCCACAGCCACAGCCCTTCGAGAACTACCAGGTAGCTTCCCAGGCCGATCGTGATGGCTGGAAAGATGATGTGAAAGGAGACGGTAAAGCCGAACTGGATCCTGGCAAGCTCCAGTGCGGTCAGTCCGAACATAACAAGAACTCCTTCCGTTAATGCGGAGAGCTATTCGCGATCACGCTCAAAGCTAAGTATACGGTGTGAGTCCGCGCGGACGTGAGCGGCAGCGACAATCGGGAGAATTGCGAGTTCGTCTCGGGTTTCAACCGATTCTGGTCGTTGGAGCGGACATGGTTGGTCGACGTACGCCGGCGTGATAAGACCCCACGAAACTGTACAGTCGATCCACATAGTCGCTGTCCATGACATAGAACGCACTGGCGTCCGAATCCACCCGATCAAGTGCGTTGACGTCGTGCAGTTTGCCGTCGCTGATGTGCATGAAGGTCGGAATGCTGCCGCGCAGATCCAGCACCGTGTGCCGCTTGACGGCCGCTTTGGCCCGGCGAAAGGCGGCCCAGTCGAACATCGACAGGCACAGATCGATCGTGGTGGAGTCCAGCGCCCAGACCGCGTGCTTCAACATCAGAGAGAGATCGGGTTCCTGCCCTGATCTCCGGAAGTTCCAGATCATTGCCGTCCGTGGCGATGGTCCGGTTTTGCTTATCGGCTTACCGTAATGCTGGTTTGAGTGTCCGACGGGCCAAACTGATCCCTGCCAACGCCCTTGGGGGCCGTCGGGATTACCAGTTTCACCCAAACGGCATCTGGACCCTTGAAATACGAAGTCTCGGTCGCCTTACGCAGGGCGTCGATGCTGTCCTGCTGCTTCCCGGAGGCCGCGTTGGCGAAACCCGGCAGCTCGAACACGACCCATGAGCCTTTGGCCATTTCGGTCAAGCCGATAGCAACTTCCGGTCTTTCGGTCTTGACTCGGATCTCGGTACCGGC